>CAWJPF010000007.1:0-71092 GCA_963844625.1 uncultured Actinomycetota bacterium
GGCGCCGCGTTCCGGGGTGGCACACGCTGCTGCGGTAAAGTGAATGCAACCTTGCCCTCAAAAAGGAGTCTTCTGATGGTCGCAGACTCTCGGTCGCCCGGCGCGGCCTCGAGCCAAGGCGGGACCGCCTCGAGTGGACTCATCTCTCCTAAGTCCACCGACGCCGAACCGCTTCAGTTGACTCTGGAGGCCGCGGCGCAGATCCGCGGTCTGATCATCGACCGCGTGCTGCTCCCCGGGGAGAAGATCAGGCAGGTCGAGCTGGCCGAGCGCATCGGAGTTTCCCGCAGCCCGCTGCGCGAAGCGCTCAGGACGCTTGAGTCTGAAGGTGTGGTCGCCTACGAGATCAACCGGGGCTACGTCGTGGCCAAGCTCGATGACGACGACCTCGGCCAGATCCACCGGATGCGCACGCTGCTCGAGGACGAGTTGCTGCGCACCGTGGAGCGCCCGGATGCGGCCGTGCTGAGCGATCTGAAGGACCTCAACGAGAAGATGATGGTCGCGATCGATGAGCACAACGTCCCTGAGGTGCTGCGGTACAACCGTGAATTCCACTTCACCATCTTCGACTTGTCGTCGCTTAACCAGTTCCGCCGCGAAGTACGTCGGCTCTGGCAGATGTCGGAGGGTTACAGCGCCGCATGGTGGTGGCGTCAGCCCGAGGCGAGAAAGCGCATTAACGCCGAGCACAAAGCGATCATCAGCGCCCTGCGGCGGTATGACCTGGACCGGCTTGTGGAGATCTGCGACGCGCACCGCGTCGGCGGCTGGGAGGGAACGCTGAGCGGGCTCACCCGCACCACCAGGCGCTGACGCCTCAGCGGCCACCACGCCCATCGCGGGCTCATAGTCTGCCGACAACATTTTCTCAAAATGTATGCATTTTGGTGTACAGTTTTGCCGGAGAAGCCATCACACGAAGGCTGGTCCCGGTGCGAGCAGACACGTTGCAGCAGTCGACGGCGGCGCATGATCGGGGTTCGGTGAGCCCGCCGGTAGCCTTCGCCGATATATCCCGGCTCGTGCGCCCGCACCGGGTCGCCGTGGTCGGTGCCTCCGATCGGCCAGGGTCGCTCGGGTACTCGACTTACCACAACGTGCGGAATAACTCGGTCATCTCCGCTGGCGCGGTGCCTGTCAACCCGCGGTATGAGGCGGTGCTCGGAGACTGCTGTTACCCGAGGGTCTCGGACATCCCCGGTGACCCGATCGACGTGGCCATCGTTCTCGTAACCGCCGAACGGATGCTGGCTGTCGTCAAGGACTGCGCGGCATCGGGAGTGCGGTACCTCGTCGTGCTGAGCTCGGGCTTCGCCGAGACCAGCGAGGCCGGCCGCGACCTGCAGGAGGAAATGGTCCGGCTCGCCCGCGCGTCCGGGATGCGCGTCTACGGGCCGAACTCGCCTGGGCTGGCCAACATCGCCGACCGGGTGCTGCTGAGCTTGTCGCCTGTGGCCGGCGCGGACGTGACCAGCGGCCCGGTCGGGTTGGTGACTCAGGGCGGTGGTCTCGGTCGCGCGCTCATGCAGTGGATGGATCGCGGGCTCGGCATCGGCCTGTGGTGTTCACCCGGCAACGAAGCCGACCTGGACATCGCCGACTTCATCAACCACATGGTCGACGACGACCGGATCCGGGTCATCGGCGCTGTGGTCGAGGGCTTCAGTCAGGGCCGGAAGTTCCTCGAGGTGGCACGGCGC
This sequence comes from uncultured Actinomycetota bacterium, assembly GCA_963844625.1. GTDB lineage: Bacteria > Actinomycetota > Actinomycetes > Streptosporangiales > Streptosporangiaceae > Palsa-504. Next base: position 1,704 of record CAWJPF010000007.1, read on the forward strand.
GCTCGTGAGGCCGGCAAGCCGATCGTGATCTTGAAGATCGGCCGCTCGGAGTACGGGGAGAAGACCGCCGCGTCGCACACCGCATCGATCGCCGGGAACGACGCGGTGGCATCCGCGGTCTTCGCCCAGTACGGCGTGGTACGGGTGAACGACGTCGATGAGCTGGGCGAGACCTTGCACCTGTTCTCCCGGGCCCTGGCCGTGGCCGACCGCGACGTCACGCGGACCTGTGTGTATTCGTTCTCCGGGGGCACGGCGTCGCTGGCCGCGGACCTGGTGGGCAGCGCCGGCCTGGAACTGGCGGCCTTCGAGCCGGCGACCCTGGCCGCGCTCACGGCGCGGGCCCCGGCCTTCGGGTTTGTCGACAATCCGGTCGATCTCACGACCAAGGTCTTCACCGACGCCGATCTGAACCGGGCCGTGTTCGAACTCGTCTGCAACGACCCGAACGTCGGCTCGGTGCTGTTCGCGATGCCGGCGGACTACGGCGAGAGCACCGTGGCGGTGTCCAGGGACGCGGTCGAGATCGCGCAGGCCACCGGGACGCTGCTGATCCCGGTGTGGATGTCGCCCCGGCGCGGCGGTGGATACCAGGTGCTGCACGCGGCCGGGCTGGCGCCGATGGATGGCATCTACCGCGCGGTGCAGGCGCTGCGGCGCTTTGCCGAGTGGCGAGCTCCGGCCGGGACGGGCCCGCCGGGGCCTGGCGTCGGGACGCCCGGGCCGGCCTCGGCGACGAGCGAGCGGGCGCTGACCTACGAGCAGTCGCGGGAGCTGCTGTCGTCCGCGGGGGTGCGTGTCCCGCGCGAGTCGTTCGTCACCAGCGCGCAGGGAGCGGCCGAGGCGGCCGAACGGATCGGGGGCCCGGTCGCGATGAAGCTGAGCGCACCCGGCCTGATCCATAAGACCGAGGTCGGCGGGGTGCGGCTCGGCATCCGCGGGGGTGAGCAGGCCGGGGCCGCCTTCGCGGAGATGGCATCGCCGGAGCGGCTGGCGTCCTTCGGGATCGAAGCGGACGGCGTCTTCGTCCAGGAAATGGTCGCGGGCGGACTGGATCTACTGATGAGTGCCCATGACGACGAGGTGTTCGGGGCGGTCCTGACCGTCGGGGCGGGCGGCGTGGCCACCGAGGTCGAGCTGGACGTCGTCCACCTCGCGATTCCGTTCACCGGCGAAGAACTCCTGCGGGCGCTGCGAGGCCTGCGCCTGTGGCCGCACCTGGCGGGCTTTCGCGGGAAACCGGGCTGCGATCTTTCCGTGCTCGCCTCGGTGGCGCACGCGATCGCCGAGGTGTACCTGGCCACGGCATCTTCGCTGGCCGAGATCGAGATCAATCCGCTGCGGGTCGTGGTCGAGGCGGGCCAGACCAGCTGTGTCGCGCTGGACATCGTCGCCCTGCGCTGGTGACCGAAGCAAAAATGTATGCAATAATTAATGTAATCTCGATGGTGAAGGGATCGGCGCATGAAGGGTAGCCAGGCGGTCGCCGAGGTACTGCGGCGCGAGGGCGTCGAGGAGGTCTTCTGCTTCCCGGCCAACAAGATGATCGACACCGCGGCGGCGGCGGGCATCCGGCCGGTCGTGGGACGGCAAGAGCGCAGCGTCATCAACATGGCCGACGCGTACAGCCGGATCTCGAACGGAACGCGCATCGGCGTCGCGATGGTTCAGCACGGCCCGGGCGCCGAGCACGCGTTCGGCGGCATCGCCCAGGCCTACGCCGATTCGGTGCCGCTGCTGCTGCTGCCGAACGGCAACACCCTGCGCGAGCTCGGGTTGCGGACCACCTTCGACGCGGTCGAGGCCTACCGGCCCATCACGAAGTGGGCGGCCCGGTTCTGTTCGCCGCAGACCGTCCATGAGCAGATGCGGCGGGCGTTCCAGCTGATGCGCTCGGGGCGTCCCGGCCCGGTCGTCCTTGAGCTGCCGCTCGACGTCGCCGAGGAGGAGTTCGACGACGCGCGGTTCGACTACTCGCCGCCGCTCCGGTACCGCAGCGCGGCCGACCCGCGCGACGTCGAGCGTGCTGTCGAGCTGCTGATCGACGCCGAACGGCCGTTGATCCGGGCCGGCCAGGGCGTGCTGTGGGCCGGCGCGACCGACGCCCTGGTCGAGTTCGCGGAGCTGATCAACGCGCCGGTCGCGACTACCTACGTGGGGAAGAGCGCCTTCCCCGAGGACCACCCGCTGTCGGTCGGTTCGGGCGGGACGGCGGTCAGTCCCGGGATCCGGGCCTTCGTTCCTGATGCCGATGTCGTCCTCAGCATCGGCGCGAGCCTCATCACGACGCTCGGTTCCTTCCAGCTCCCGCCGGGCAAGACGATCATCCAGGCGACGAACGACGCCGATGACCTGTCCCAGCAGTATCCCATCGCGTGCGGTCTGGTGGGCGATGCCCAGCTGGTTCTTCAGCAGCTGACCGAGGAGCTGCGCAGCCGGATGAAGTCGCGGAAGGCGGCCAGCGCCGACCGCGATACGCGGGCCGAGGTCGCCGCCGTCGCCGCGCAGACCGCGGCCGAATGGAACCCGCGATTCCGCTCAGACGAGATGCCCATCAGCCCGCTGCGGGTGATCGGCGAGCTGATGCGGGCGCTGGACCCGGCGCGCACGGTCATCACGCACGACTCCGGGTACCCGCGCGACCACCTAGCCCCGCACTACGTGAGCACCCGGCCCCGAGGCTACCTGGGCTGGGGCAACTCCACCCCGCTCGGCTCCTCGCTGGGCCTCGCGCTGGGCGCGAAGGTGGCCGCGCCGGACAAGCTGTCGGTCTGCTTCCTCGGCGACGCCGCGTTCGGGCAGTGCGGCCTGGAACTGGAGACCGCGGTGCGCAACAAGATCCCGGTGCTGTGCATCCTGGTGAACAACTCCGAGATGACCGGCTACGGGGATCACCAGCGCTTGGCCGAGGAGCGGTTCGGCCTCAAGACCCTGACCGGCCGTTACGCCGAGATCGGCAGCGCGCTGGGCGCGGAGGCCGCCCGGGTCAGCAGGCCCGAGGAGGTCGCCGCGGCCATTGCCGGCGGCATCGCCAGCGCCGAGGCCGGAGCGGTCGTTCTGCTGGAGTTCATCACGGCCCCGCTACGGCACCGGATCGCGGCCGCCGATGTGCTCGCGGGCTGAGTGGCGATGGCAAGCGGCTGCTGGCGCCGCCTGAGCGGCCGCGTCGCCCTCGTGACGGGCGCCGCCCGCGGCATCGGGGCGGCAGCCGCCCGCCGTTTCGCAGCCGAGGGCGCCCAGGTCGTGGTGGCGGATGTGCTGGACGACGACGGTGCCGCGGTGGCCGCCGAGCTGGGCGAGCCGGCCTTGTACGTCCACCTGGACGTGCGGGACCAGGCCGCGTGGGCCCATGCGATCCGGGCCGGCCGGGACCGCTTCGGGAGCGCGCCCACCATCCTCGTGCACAACGCCGGCGTGATGGTCCGGGGCACCGCGGAGAACGCCGACGAGGCCGGCCTGCGACTTGCCTTCGAGGTGAACGTCCTCGGGCCTGCCCTCGGTACGTCGGCATGCGTGCCGGGAATGCGGGCCGCCGGCGGGGGCGCGATCGTCTTCGTGTCGTCCATCGCGTCGATCACCGGCGGCGGTGGCTTTCTTCCCTACGCCAGCAGCAAGGCGGCCAACGCCACCTATGCCCGCTGCGCCGCCCGGGAGCTCGGCCCGCTCGGCATCCGGGTGAACGCCCTGCATCCCGGGGGGGTGGAGACACCGATGAACTCCGGCCCTGACTTCGGCGCCCTTGACCGCGACGCGTGGTTCGGGCGGATGGCCATTCCGCGCATCGGCCAGCCGGACGAGATCGCCGACGCGCTGCTCTACCTCGTGTCCGACGATTCGTCCTACGTCACAGGTACTTCGCTGGTCGTCGACGGAGGCCAGATCCTGGGGCCGGTGACCGCCTGGGCGTCGCCCGGCCCGGCGGACTGACGCCATGCATTCAATTACTGGAGAAAGGCCCGTAGAAATGCCTGTCGGCAAGACATATGACGTGCCGGTCAAGAGCCCGGACCGGTTCTACCTCGGCGGTGAATGGGTCACGCCAAGCAGCGCCGATCTCATCGACGTGATCCAGCCCGCCACCGAGGACGTCTGGGTGCGCATCGCCGCCGCCCGCACGGCGGACGTGTCCCGGGCGGTCGCGGCGGCCCGGCAGGCCTTCGACCGGGGACCGTGGCCACGCCTGACTCACGCCCAGCGGGCGGAGTACCTGCGGGCGATCGCGGCTGGCTTGCGGGAGCGGGCCGGGGACCTGAGCTACATCTGGTCGTCCGAGATGGGCATCCTGCACGTCGATGCGGTCGCCCGCGGCACCCGCATTCCGGGTATCTACGATTTCTACGCCGGGCTAGCCGAGGAGTTCGAGTTCGTCGAGCGGCACGAGCCCGCCGGGGGCGGCTACGGGTGGCTCGTGCGGGAGCCGGTCGGCGTCGTCGGCGCCATCATCCCGTGGAACGCGGCCATCGTCGCAATGAGCTGGAAGATCGCTCCGGCCCTGCTGGCCGGCTGCACCGTCGTGCTGAAGTCCGCGCCGGAAGCGCCGGTGGCGGCCTACCTGCTCGCCGAGGTGGCCGAGCAGGCCGGCCTGCCGCCCGGGGTGCTGAACATCATCACCGCCGACCGTGAGGTCTCCGAGGAACTGGTGCGCGACCCGGGCATCAACAAGGTCAGCTTCACCGGCTCGACGGCCGCGGGCCGCCGGATCGCCGGAATCTGCGCGGAGCGGGTGGCGCGGGTCAATCTCGAGCTCGGCGGCAAGTCGGCCGCGCTCATCCTCGACGACTACGACATCGGCACCGCCGCCGCGTCCCTGGCCGAGTCGGCCACCGAGCTCACCGGCCAGGTGTGCTCGGCGCTCACCCGGGTCATCGTGACCAAGGACCGGCACGACGAGCTGGTCGAGGCGCTGAGCGCCGAATTCGCCAAGGTGCGGGTCGGTGATCAGTTCGACGCGAACAGCGACATGGGGCCGGTCGCCATGAAGCGGCAGCTTGACAAGATATGCGGGCTGCTCGAGGCGGGCCGCGGGGAGGGCGCCGTGGTGGCGGCGGGCGGGCGCCAGGCCGGCTTGCCCGTCGGCTGGTTCATCGAGCCCACGGTCCTCGGCAACGTGGACAACCACTCGACGATCGCCCGCAACGAGATCTTCGGCCCGGTGCTGACCGTTATCCCGGCGGAGAGCGAGCAGGACCAGATCACGATAGCCAACGACTCGATCTACGGCCTCAACTCCGCGGTGTTTACCAACGACGAGGACCGCGCGTGGGCGTTCGCGCGCCAGATACGCTCGGGCACGGTCGGGCACAACGCGCACCGCAACTCTCATGCCTTCGCGTTCGGCGGCTTCAAGCAGTCCGGTATCGGGCGCGAGGGCGGCCGCGAGGGTCTGCTGCCGTACCTGGAGACCAAGGCCGTCATCCTCAACCGCGAGCCGACGACGTACGCACCAGACGTGTCATCCTCGAATTAGCAGGCGAATAATGGGACCGACCATCCAGAGCGTACGTCTCGAAGATCCTGATTTCTACTTCGAAGGCCGGCGCGAAAGCTACCAGCGACTGCAGGCCGAGTGCCCGGTCTACTATTACGAACCGCTCGATCTCTTCGTCCTGACCAAACACGAGGACATCAGGGAAGCCGCCCGCAGACCGGAGATCTTCTCCTCTTCCCGCGGACTGCACCTGCACCAGCTCCGGCTCACGCCTTCGGAGGTGGAGGCGTACGCCACGCTCTACGCCGGAGGCGAGCAATTTGCCTTCGCCGACCCGCCCCGGCATCGCGAGCTGCGCGGCGTGGCCACCCGGGCCTTCGCCCCGCGGCCGCTGGCCAGGCTGACCGATCAGGTGCGGAGCGACGTCGCGGAGCTCACCGGCAGGATCGAGCCGGGCCAGTCTCTCGACTTCGTCGACGAGGTGGCGGCGGTCCTGCCGATCCGGGTGGCGGCCGCGTTCATCGGCTTGCCGTCCGGCCACGAGGAGGACATACGCCGGTGGAGCGACGCTCTGGAGGCCATGAAGCTGGTCCGGGGGCCGGACAACATCCGTGCCACGGTCCGGCAGTTCGCCGAGATGAACGAGTTCTTCCTGGCTCAGTTCACGGTCAAACGGGCCAACCCGGGCGATGACCTGATCTCGACCCTGCTCGCCGCGCAGCTCGACGGAAAGCCCTTGTCAGAACCGGATCTGCTCACCTACTGCAGCACATTTCTCGCGGCGGGCAGTGATACGACACGCTCTCTCATCGCCGGAATGGCGCTCGCGCTCGCTGAGCATCCGGATCAGCTGGGCAAGCTCAAGGCGAATCCCGAGCTGCTCGACGGGGCGATCGAGGAGTCGCTGCGCTGGACCACGCCGGCCCGCGGGTTCCTGCGCACGGCCCTGGTGGATACCGGTGTCCGCGGTGTCGACATCAAGGCCGGCCAGCGCGTCTATTTGCTCTACGACGCGGGCAACCGGGACGCGGAGGTCTTCGCGGACCCGTGGAACTACGACGTCGAGCGGCCGAATGCCCACGCCCATCTCGGCTTCGGCTACGGCCCGCACCTGTGTATCGCCGCCCACCTCGCCCGGCTCGAGGCGCGCGAGCTATGGGGCGCGCTGCTGGATTCGTTCGACACGATCAAGGTCACGGGTGCGGTCATCGAGATCCGGCAGTTGCTGCGCAACGGCTGGGTCCACCTGCCGCTGAGCTTCTCCTGACGAGTCGCCCCCATCTCAGGGAATGATCAGCATCTCCGGGAACGATCAGCGTCCGCCGAGCACGGCGTCGTCGTCCTCCCCCGGACGACGGGCCGCGCGGGCCGGAGCCTGGTAGCCGGCCAGTACGAACGGCATCGCGACCGTCTTCGAGCCGTCGTCGAGTGTGCTCAGGTACCCGTTCGCGTTGACCTGCTCGTCGTCGATGACGTCGGCCAGCGTGTTCACCGGCGTGCACCAGATGCCAGCGGCCTCGAGGCGCTCGAGCCAGCAGGACACAGGCCGCCCGGCGAAGTGCTCATCGAGCCTCTCGCGCATCCGGCTCGCATGAGCGAGTACCCAGGCATAGGAGAGCTCGCCGCCTGTCTCGGGATCGATAAGGTCAAGATCAAGCGCCTTGACGAACCGGCCCCACGCGTCCGCAGTGACGGCAGCGACGGCGATCCATCGCCCGTCCGAGCACTTGTACTGATTAACCCCCGGACTGCGCGGCTCACGGCGCGACCGGGCCGGCAGGAGCAGCTGAGGGGCGTTCGCGACGGTGCCGAACTGGATCAGCTGCGTCCAGAGCGCCGTATGCAGCAGCGACGTGCGGACGGTTCCCCCGGTTCCCGATTGCTGCCGCTGCATCAGCGCGGCCAGTACGCCGAACGCGGTCATCGTGCCGGTGAGCACGTCATTGGTCGCGCCCGGCGGGGCGAACGGCTCGTCTGCCTCGGGCGAGGCGGTGAAGAGCAGGCCCGCGTAGGCCATCCCGAGCATGTCCTGGCAGCGGTCGTTCGCCCGTGGCCCGGCCGCGCCCAGCCCTGCTGCCCTGGCGTACACCACTTCGGGGTTGACCGACTTGATGGATTCTTCGTCGGCGCCCAGCGCCAGCAGCGTCTGCGCCTGCATGCTGGTGATGAAGACATCCGCGCCCCGGACAAGCTCATACAGCCGGTCGCGGCCGGCGGGGTCGCGGAGGTCGAGCCTGATCTGCCGCTTGTTCCTGTTGCAGAGCGCGTACGCGTAGTTCACCCCGCCCGGAGTATCGGCTGATTCGGTCAGGCCGATCGGCACATAGCGGCGAACCGGGTCCCCCGTCGGGCCTTCGATCTTGATCACGTCGGCGCCGAGGTCCCCGAGCAGCATCGAGGCGATCGCGCCCGACATCCAGATGGTCAGGTCGATGACAACAATGCCCTGGAGCGGTCCCGTCACCATGTCAGGCCGGGATGCTCACAGGCAGCGGCAGACCGAAAACGACCGCCTCGGTGCGGGCCGCGCCGGCCAGTCCGGTGGTCTCACCGAACTCGGAGAAGATGACCGTGGAACGGTCATAGGAGACGCCGTCGACGGTCAGCTTCCCGTCGATGACCCACACCAGCTGGGTGCGCTCCGGACCCATCGTGAGCAGGCCGTCGCCTTCGTCCCAACGGTAGTTCCCGACGTATACGTCGTCCTCGGTGAAACGGCCCATGACCTTGCCCGAGACACCCCGGCTGACCGGGCGCCACTCGAAACCCTCCGGCTCCATGATCACCGGCTGCGGGTACCTCGGGGTCGGGTAGAGAAGCTTGCGCCCGTTGAAGGTCTCCCAGACCGCGTTGCGACCGTCGGCGCGCTGCTCGTTCCCGGCGGCGTCGACCGTGACGTAGTAGCCGTCCTTGAACTCGCCGGCCTGCTGCATGCTGGCGTAGGTCTCGTCGTGCTGGGCCCGCGTCATCCAGTGTTCGCCCCACTGGATCAGCAGGACCTCGGCCGCTTCGATGGTCTCAGGCCCGTAGGCGGCGCCCGCCGGGAAGAACGCCGACTGGCCGTCCGAGGCGACCTGGTAGTGGCCGAAGTCGGGACTGCCGCTGACCACGTAGCGGATCTGATCGAAGTTGTGCTTGTGCCGCGGCGCGCTGAACGTGCCGTGCCCGCCCTCGTAGCGGACCAGGTCGGCGGTGTACCCGACACCCGGCGAGACCGAGCCCTCGTGGACGAGCTTGCGGTGGACGCGGCCTGGCCGGTTGCTCTTGCTGACCAAGGTCCACGGAATCTTTGCCGTCTCGATCACATACATGCCGAATCCCGTCTCTGCTGGCTGCACCGCACGCCGTGTGGGCGCAAGGAGGTGCCGGGCGACGGCGGGCATCCGCCTGTCCCTGGCCACCGGGCGGAGCTGGCGCTAACAGCTCCCGCTTACATTATCGCATCCATTTTTGTATGCACAAGGGTCGTTATTTCCCCCCGCGAGGCATCCTCCGGGCGGACCGGCCGGAGCGCCGAGGAACCGCGAGCGGATCACGTCGGCTTGCTGCCCAGCACGGATATGAAGCAGACACAGTCGCCCGGAGCGCCCCCGAGGTTCTGGGTGAGGGCCAGCCCGCGGTCCGCGGTGGCGACCTGGCGGGCCCCGGCCTGCCCGCGCAGCTGGAGCCAGCACTCGTAGATCATCCGCAGCCCGCTGGCCCCGACCGGATGGCCGAAGCTCTTCAGGCCCCCGTCCGGGTTCACCGGCAGCTCGCCGTCCCGGTCGAAGACCCCGTCCAGGACGTCCCGCCAGGCGTGACCGCGCTCGGCGAAGCCGAGGTCCTCCATCAGGATGATCTCGGTCGGGGTGAAACAGTCGTGGACTTCGGCGAGGGCGAGCTCGCGGCGAGGGTCGGTGATGCCGGCCTGCTCGTACGCCCGCCGGGCGCAGTCGACGACCTCGGGGAAGCTGGTGTAGTCGTAGCGGGGGTCCGCCGCGCCGGAGCCGTCCCCGGTGACCAGCGCCAGCGCCTTGATGTACAGGGGCGTGCCGGTGTACTTGCGCGCGTCCTGCGCCCGGGTCACGATCGCGGCCGCGGCGCCGTCGGCCACGCCCGAGCAGTCCATCACCCCAAGCTCCCCCGCCACGGCCGGGGAACGCTCGATCGTCTCCTTCGATACCGCCCGGCGGAACTGCGCGCGGGGGTTCAGGGCGCCGTTCGCGTGGTTCTTGGCGGCCACGTGGGTCATGGCGGCCCGGAACTCCTCCGGCGCGACGCCATAGCGCTCCCGGTACGCGGGCACGAGCAGGCTGAAGTTGGCTGGCGCCGAGGTGTTCACCCGGGTGCCGTCATCCTGGATCTTCGGCGAGATCAAGCCGGCGTAGCCGGTGTCCTTGAGCTTTTCTGTGCCGACGGCCATGGCGACGTCCACGGCGCCGGAGGCGACGGCGTAGACCGCCGCGCGCAGCGCCTCGGAGCCGGTCGCGCACATGTTCTCCACCCGCGTGACCGGCTTGCCGACCAGCCTCAGCGGCCGGGCCAGCGCCATGCCGCTGATCCCGGACACGTAGGTGCCCAGCCAGAACGCGTCGATGTCGTCACTGGTGAGGCCGGCGCCGTCCAGCGCCTCGGCGACGGCATCGACGGCGAGCTCATCCGCGCCGCGGTCAAAGTGCTCCCCGAATCGCGTGCATCCCATCGAGATGATGGCGACACGATCGCTCAGGCTGTGCTGCGCCACGAGCGCCTCCTAGGTCTCAGGTACGGCGCCGGGCCGTGCTGCGGCGTCCGGCGTCGTCGTCGGGTACACGGGGCGGGCCTTCCAGCTGTAGTTGCGGATTCCGCCGACCGTGGCGCCCCGGCGGAAGGTCGGCACCACCTCGTCACCTACCTGTATCGGCCCACGGACATCGGTGAGCTCGCACTGCAGGCGCCCGCCGAGCTCGAAGGCGACGATCGCGCTCACCAGCGGCGGGCTCGGTGAGAACGCGAGCCGGTCGACCGTGAACGTCACGACGCGCCCGGTCTGGCTGGAGGCGGCTACCGGCTCGAAGTCATCGGCCGCGTGACACTGGTAGCAGACCCTGGGCAGCGGGAACTGCACCGCCCCGCACTTGCCGCACCGGCCGCCGGTCATCGAGAGCTTGTACCGCCGGTTGCGCCACGCGAACGGTGCCGAGGGACGGTCAGGATCGGGACGGCGCGGCCGCTCCGCCACGAGCCGTTCCCGCCACACCAGGTACTGCGGGTAGCCGATGGTCACGCCGCGATCGAACTGCGCGCGCAGCGGCTCGCCGCGGCCCGCCGCGATGGCCTCGGTAGCCCGCAGGACCAGCGCGTCAGCGCCATCGGCCAGCGATATCAGCAGCAGCGTCTCACCGGCCCTGGCCGCGTCGAGCAGGTCGGCCAGGGCGAGGCCCGCCTGCGCCGCTCCCGCGTTCCCGATGAGGTCGGCCAGGCCGGCCCCTTCGAGCCGCGCCCCGGTCGCCTCCTGCACGATCTTCGCGACGCTGCGTACCGCGCGTGCGTTGCTGCCCGTGACGGCGAACCGCCGGATGTCGCCGAGCTCGACGCGGGCCCCGGCTCCGGCTCCGGCCAGTCTGGCCAGCAGCTGGCGGGCGAGCTCGGTGTAGCGCTGCTCACCGAAACGTTCCTCCCAGGCCGCGCCGTCCTGGGCTCCGGGTGCGCGCCACCGGTCGATGAACTCGGCCGTGACCGATGCGGTACAGAGGACGTCGGCGAGCGGATCCTCCGCACCGAACAGGAAGGCGGCCGCCGCGTCGGCTCCTTCGCGCTCGTCGGCGCCGCCGGCCGGGCCGCCGCGCCGGTCGGCCAGCACGGCCAGGCCGCCGTCCCGGGCCGCGACCAGCAGCGCGGCGATGCCGGAGCGCAGGCTGGCGCCCAGATCCGCGGCGATGATGCCCGGCTGGAGGTCCAGGGCCGCGTGGATCGCCGTGGCGTTGGTCTTGTCGGCGTATACCGGGTCGGTGGTGGCGAACCAGAGGCTGCCGACCGCCGGCTCCCGCCCGCGCACCGCCGGCACCGCCGCGGCCACGCCGAGCGTCGTGCTGTCCTCGTCGTAGCCAGCCACGCAGCGCACCCCGCGGGCGGTTGACCCGATCGCGGCCGCGATCTCGCTGCGCTCGAGGCGGTAACCGGGCAGGTAGGCGTGGTACCCGACAATGCCTGTGCGCGGGTACCGGCCGGGCTGGATCGATGAGGGCGGCATCGCTCACCGCACCGCCGAGACGCCGAGCAGAGCCCGGCCGATCTGCAGGACCTGCATCTGTGATGTTCCCTCCGGGATGGTGGCCTCGCGGGCGTCTCGGAAAAGCCGCTCGGCGACGTTGCCTTCCATCAGTCCCGCCGCGCCGAGCACCTGCACCGCTTTGGTCGCCGCCTGATTGGCTGCTTCTGAGCAGAAGTACTTGGACATGGAGCACTCCACCCGAGCGTCGGCTCCCCGGTCGAGCAGCCGCGCCGCCGACTGGTACACCTGGCGCGCGGCATGGGTCTGCACCGCGATATCGGCGATCAGCTGCTGCACCAGCTGGAAGCTCGCGATCGGCTTGCCGAACTGGGCCCGGGATACCGCGTGGGAGCTGGCGGCTTCGAGGGCAGCCTGGGCGATACCGGTGCAGCCTGCGCTCACGTTGAGCCGTCCGGAGTTGACGGCCCGCATGGCGAGCGACAGCCCGCGGCCCACGTCGCCGAGCACGTTGCCCGCCGGGACCACCACCCCGTCGAGCACGACGTCGCAGCAGCTGGCTGCGCGGACCGACAGCTGCCGCCGGGCCACGACGCGGACGCCGGGCGCCTCCTGCTCGACCAGGAACGCGGTGATGCCGCGGGCGCCGAGACCGGGGTCCACGGTGGCGAGCACGACCCCGAAGTCTCCGTAGCTGGCGTTGGTGATGTAGGCCTTGCGGCCGGTCAAGCGGTAGGAGCCGGTCGGCAGCCGGTCGGCGAGCGTGGTCAGGGACGCCGCGTCGGAGCCTGCCTCCGGCTCGGTGATGGCGAACCATCCCATCCGCTGGCCGGCCAGCAGCGGCCGCAGGAACCGCTGCTTCTGCTCCTCGCTCCCGGCCGCCGACAGCAGCTCGGCGACCAGGGTAAGGATGTTGGCCGTGGTGCGGATGCTGGCCCAGCAGCGGCCGGCCTCCTCCATCAGCAGTGCCGTCTGCAGGTGTGACAGTCCCAGGCCGCCGTCACGGACTCCGATCGCGCCACGGACGAAGCCGACGTCGAGCAGCCCCGGGATGACCTTGAGCGGGAGGGTCCCGTCCCGGTCGGCGGCCGGAATCAGCGGCGCGATCTCGTCCAGGTAGCCACGGGCCCGCCGGACCAGCCCGACGCAGTCCGGGTCGAGCTCGGCCCAGTGCGCCGGGCCAGCCTGCGGGGCGGTCAACCGAACCGCCCCCCGGAGACATGGATGACCTCACCGGTGATGAACCCGGCCTGGGGGGAGGCCAGGTAGAGGACGGCCGCGGCCACGTCGCCGGGCTGGCCGATGCGCTTGATGCTGTTGTCACGGATGGCGCGCTCGGCGATCTGGTCGAAGGTCGCCAGTTCGCGGAGCGATCCGGTCTCGATCAGCCCGGGAGCAATCGCGTTGGCCGTGATTCCGTGGCGGCCGAGTTCCTTGGCCACGGACTTGGTGAGCCCGACGACGCCGGCCTTGGCGGCCGAGTAGTTGGCCTGGCCGGGGTTGCCCTGCCAGGCGCGTGACGCCACGGTGATGATGCGGCCGTAGGCCTGGCTTGTCATCAGCCGCGCCGCCTCGCGGATGCACATGAATGTCCCGGTCAGGCAGACGCTAATGACGTCGTTCCAGTCGTCATCGGCCATATCCCGCAGCCGCCGGTCGCGGGGGAAGCCGTGGCTGGTCAGCAAGATGTCCAGGCGCCCGTAACGGCTCTCGATGTCCGCGACCAGGGCGCGCACCGCGGCGGAGTCGGTCACGTCGAGCGCGGCGTAGTGAAAGCTCTTCGCGTCGGCGGGCGTCCCGGCGAGCCTGTCCGCGGCCCGCTCGAGCGAAGCGGCGCTGACGTCGGCGATGACCACCTGCGCACCCGCCGCGGCCAGCCACAATGCCGCCTCGCTGCCGAGCCCTCCGGCGCCGCCGGTGATCAGGGCCACCTGGCCGTCAAGGCTGTCCAGCCGGTTGGGCATCTCATTCCTCTCGGTTGACGGTTGCGTGCTGAGCGGGAAGACGAGGCGGCCTCAGAGGGCCCGCGCGATGATTTCCTTCATGATTTCGTTGGCTCCGCCGTAGATTTTCTGCACTCGGGCGTCGGCGTACATGCGGGCGATCGGATACTCCTCCATGTAGCCGTATCCGCCGAACAGCTGGACGCATTCGTCGAGGACCTGGCACTGCACGTCGGTCAGCCACCACTTGGCCATGGCGGCGGTCTTGTTGTCGAGCCGCCCGCGCGCGTGCGCGACAATGCAGTGATCGAGGAAGAGCCGGCCCGCCGTGGCCAGGGTCGCGCACTCGGCCAGCACGAACCGGGTGTTCTGCTGGTCGTACAGCGGCTTGCCGAAGACCTTGCGCTCCTTCGTGTACGCCAGCGTCAGCCGCACCGCCTTCTCCGTCTGGACCACGGCGTTGACGGCCAGGATCAGCCGCTCCTGGGGCATCTGGTTCATCAGCGCCGGGAAGCCGGCGCCTTCGGCGCCGATGCGGTTCGCCACCGGCACCCGGCAGCCCTCGAAGAACAACTCTGAGGTGTCGGCGGCGTGCTGGCCGATTTTGCGCAGCGGAGCACCGCGGTGAAAGCCCGGGGCCTGATCGGCCTCGACCGCGATCAGCGTGATCGCCCTCGGGTCGGCGGCAGGGTCCCGGGGGTTCTCCAGCTTGACCGCGACGATGATCAGGTCCGCGGTCTGGCCGTTGGTGATGAAGGTCTTGGCGGCGTCGATCACGTATTCGTCACCGTCCCGGCACGCGCGCCCGGTCATCGCCCGCACGTCGCTGCCGGCACCCGGCTCGGTCATGGCGATCGCGCCGATCACGGTGCCCTCGACCATCGACGGCAGCCAGCGCTCGCACTGCTCCTTGCTGCCGTACCTGAGGATGTAGTCGGTGACCACCCCGCTGTGGACGTTGTTGCCCCAGCCCTTCTCCAGGACGCGTGACTGCTCCTCGGTGATGGCCACTTGATGCAGGATGTTGCCGCCGGGGCCGCCGTACTCCTCGGGGACAGTCGGGCAGAGCAGGCCGACCCGGCCCGCCTGCACCCAGAATTCCCGGTCGACGTACCTCTGCTCGGACCACTTGGCCATCTGCGGCGCGGCCTCGCGCTCGAAGAACTGCCGCGCGACGTCGCGCAGCGCCTGCAGTTCGTCGGTCATCCACTCCGAGACGTAGTCAGTCGCCATGCGGTGGCCTCCGTGCCGTTCCGGTTTCCTGCATTTAGATCTATAGTAACTACTGTGGTAGTTACTATACTATCCCTGGCGACGCGCTGGAAGCGGAGGACGTGATGGCATCGGACGGGGTGCTCGGCGGCATCAAGGTGGTCGACCTGTCGGAGCAGGTGCCCGGGCCCTATGCCACCCGGATGCTGGCCGGTCTGGGCGCGGATGTCATCAAGGTGGAGCGGCCCGATACCGGTGACCGGCTGCGCCAGCGCCCGGTCATGTTCGCCGCGGAAAACCGCGGCAAGCGGGACCTGTCGATCGACCTGAAGTCGGCCGACGGCCGGGCCGCGCTGCTGCGCGTGATCGCCGCGGCCGACGTGCTGGTGGAGACGTACCGGCCCGGTGTCATGGATCGCCTGGGTCTCGGCTTCGATGCGCTGCTCGAGGTGAACCCCCAGATCATCTACCTGTCGATCTCGGGGTACGGCGCCACCGGCCCGTACCGGGACCTGCCCGGGCACGATTTCCAGTACCTGGCGTTCGCGGGGGCCATCCCGCCCCCTAAGTCATACTTCGCCGCCGACTACATACCGACGACGCTGCCCGCGGCCGACCTGGGCGCGTCGTTGTATTCGCTGCTGGCGGTGGTCCTGGCGTTGCACGAGAAGCTGGCCCGGCCGGCCCGCTTCGCCGGCCGTCACCTCGACGTCGCGATAGCGGACTGCGCCCTGGCGCTGATGGAGCCGCGGATAGCTGAGGCGCTAAGCGAGCCGACCAGCGCCGATGCTCTCGTTCGTCCCGGTTATGGCGTATACCTGACCGCGGACGAGCGGTACGTGAGCATCGGCGCCCTCGAAGATCATTTCTGGCAGCGGCTGGTCCGGGCCCTGCAGCTAGATGAGCTGTCCGGCGGGGAGTTCACGACCTACCAGCAGCGCCGGTGCCGCATCGGCCAGATCGAGCGCCCGCTGCGCGAGCGCATCGCCAGCCATGACCGCGCGGCGCTGATCGAACTGCTCACCCGCCATGACGTCCCGGTGGCCCCGGTGAACGACCTGCATGAACCGGTGCGCGACCCGCAGTTCCGGCAGCGGGGCATGATCTACGAAGTACCCGGCGAGAGCCAGCCGCGGGTGGCCGAGTGGCCGGCCGCGTTCGGCGCGTTCGCCTCCCGCGCGCGGCTGACGCCGGCCCCCGGGATCGGCCAGCACAGCCGCGAGGTCCTGGTCGAGCACGGTCTGGACGGGGCGCATGTCGACGCGCTGATCGAGGACGGCGTGGTCCGGTCGGCGGAGCCCGAGGCCGGCTCGTGAGCGGCCAGGTGCGGGTCGAGATAGCGGACCGGGTGGCCACGGTCACGCTCGACCGGCCGCCGGTGAACGCGCTGTCATCGGGCTTGTACACCGAGATCGGCGCCGCCATCGAACGGGTCGGAGCCGACGCCGGTGTCTCGGTCATGGTGCTGATGTCGGCGAGCAACCGGGCGTTCTGCGCCGGCGCTGACATGACCGAGCTAGCCGCGCTGTCCGGGGCCGATGCCACCGATGCCGATGCGCGGCGCCAGGAGCTGGCCCGCCGGGTCTTCGGGCAGCTGCTTGACCTGCCCCAGCCGTCCATCGCCGTGCTCGACGGGCCGGCCATCGGAGCCGGCGCGGTCATCGCCTCGTGCGCCGATATGCGGATGGGCTCGCCGCGGGCCAGCTTCGTGCTCCCTGAGGTGTCGGTCGGGCGCTGCGGCGGGGGCCGGCATCTGATGCGGCACCTGCCCCAGGGCGTGGTCCGGCGGATGTTTTTCACCGCGCAGCCGCTGACGAGTGAGGAGGCACTTCGGTTCGGCTTCCTGGACTCGGTCCACGACCGCGCCGAGCTGGACCGCGCGGCGATGACCAGGGCGCGGGAGATCGCCGCGCACAGCCCGCTGGCCCTGCGGCTGGGCAAGGCGGCGCTCAACGAGAGTGAGCCGCTGCCGGTGCAGGAGGGCTACGCCGTGGAGCAGAGTTACACGCTCCGGCTGGCGCGCAGCGCCGACGCCCGCGAGGCCCTCGCCGCCCGGCGGGAGAAGCGCGCGCCGCGATTCACCGGCCGGTGAGGTCAGCCGGCGTGAGCCGCCTGTTCCAGCTCGCGCCGCCGCGCCGGGCGAAGCTGGTCCAGGTAGGCGGGGTGATCGACGTCGCAGTAGCGGGCGAGATAGGCGGCGAAGCCGTCGGCGTTCACCGCGGCCTGGTAGGCCGCTAGGTGGTCCAAGTCCGCCACGTAGCCGCCGACGCTGCCGAGCGGGTGGGCGCCGAACGGCGCTTCCACCACCTCGTCGACCAGGTAGCCGGGAATCGACACGCCTAGCCGGGCCGCCACGTCGGTCGGGACGAGGTGATCGACCTGCGCGATCACGTGCCCCGCGGCGCGGGCCATGAGCAGGTCGGCCCAGCGGCTGCCGAAGTGGACCAGGTTGCCCTCCGGATCGCCAAGCGGAGCGTGCAGCAGCGCCACGTCCACCCGCAGCGGGCCCACGCCGAGCAGGTCGCCGGACCGGATGAGCAGCGGGTTGTCATCGACGAGGTCGTTCGTCCCGAGGTTGTGCAGGACCTGGAGAGGGACGTTGTGGCTGGCCGCGAGGTAGCCGCCGAGCAGGAGGGCCTCGTCGCAGTCCTCGAAGACGACGGTGCCGGCGGCGGCCGCTCGCCGGGTGGCAGGCGCCAGCCCGAGGCTGGCGAGCGATATGTGCGGGATCCGCACGGTGGCGACCCGGCCCGCGCCGAGCAGGACGTCGGCATCCCATGACGCGGCCGGCGCCGAGCACAGGAACAGGCCGACCGCCCCGGAGCGGAGCAGCGCCCGCACCAGGGTGCTTGGCCGGTTCTCCAGGAGCATGCCGCCGAGGGCGACGCTGCGCACGTCTCGTAGCCGCCGTTCGACGTCGGGCAAGCTGGTGATCGTCATTGCGCGCTGCGGCGTCCTCGTGGGAGAGCTGGCCATAGGGACGGCGCCATGCCCCGTCCCTATGGTTTTGTATGCATTTTAGCCTACAATAAGAGGAACAGCAAGGATTGGGGCACGTTGTCAGACGAGGTTCCGCTCGATCCGCGGCCCGGCCCGCTGGCCGGCATCCGGGTCGTAGACATGACGATCTGGATGGCCGGGGCGGTCAGCGGGATGCTGCTGGCCGACCTGGGCGCCAACGTCGTCAAGGTCGAGGGCCGCGGCGGCGATCCCACCCGCTCGCACACCGCGCCGACCGCCGGCCACCCGGCGGGCGTCCCGGCCGGCACTTCCATCTCCTACTCCACCTGCAATCGCAATAAGCGCTCCATCGCCCTCGACCTGGGCTCCGCGGCCGACCGTGAAGTCTTCGACCAGCTCATCGCCGCGGCCGATGTCTTCGTCAGCAACCTGAGCCCGGCCACGATCCGCAAGCTGGGGATCGACGAGGCCAGCCTGCACGCGCGAAATCCTTCGCTGGTGTGCGCCTACGGCTCGGGCCTGGGCACCAGCGGCCCGCGCGCTGACGACCTGGCGCAGGACATGACGGGCATGGCGTACGCCGGGATGCTGTTCACCCTGTCCCCGGACCCGGCAGAGCCGTTCGCCCCGCCGGGCGCCATGAACGACGTCATCACGGGCACCTACCTGTTCGGCGGAATCCTCGCCGCGCTCATGCGGCGCGCCCAGACGGGGCGAGGCGAG
Organism: uncultured Actinomycetota bacterium; assembly: GCA_963844625.1. Classification (GTDB taxonomy): domain Bacteria; phylum Actinomycetota; class Actinomycetes; order Streptosporangiales; family Streptosporangiaceae; genus Palsa-504. The sequence goes on from CAWJPF010000007.1 coordinate 20,161, forward strand.
ACCGTGACCGGCTCGCTGCTGCAGACCGCACTGTGGACGCAGACCCTGCTCGTCGGCTCGGCGGCTAACACGGCCGGCTCATCGACCAGCGGGCGGCCGCGGACGGACCCGCGGAACGCCCTGGTCAACCAGTACCAGGCCGGTGACGGCAAGTGGATAGCCGTCGCCGCCATCAACGCGCGCGGGTGGGATGGCTTCGTAGCCGGCGCGGAGATCGGGTACCTGCTCGAGGACCCGCGCTTCGCCAGCTACGCCGACATGCTGGCGCACCCGGGTGCCATGCGGGTGGCGCTCGACGATCACTTCGCAACCCAGTCCGCCGGGTACTGGCTGGCCAGGCTGCGCGAGCGCGGAGTCTGGTGCGGTCCGGTCCACCACCTGCAGGACGTCATCGACGATGAGCACGTTGCCGCCAACGGCTACCTGACCACGCTGAGCGACGGCCTGCGCACGGTATCGCTGCCGTTTACCCTGTCCGACTACGAGCAGCCGGTGGCCGCCGGGCCGGTTCTCGACGGCGACCGGGAGTCGATCCTGCGGGACTGGGGCGTCCGGGCCCGCTGACCTTACAATCCGCTGAGCAGTTCCCTGGACTGCGCCGCGGGCGCCCGCTCGTCGAGCAGCCGCCGGCACTGTACGAACGCCTTGGGCCAGTTCAGGCAGACCACGGCGCACAGCCTGCCGGTCGCGTCCGCGTGCAGCACCGTCACCTGAGGTCGCGCCGCCTGGGGCGTGCCGATGACCCATTCCGCTACCGCGCGGGCCCGGTGCCCGGCCAGCTGGACCTTCCAGTCGTACTGATCCGACCAGACGTAGTCGGAAGGTGAGAAGGTCTGCCGCGCTCCGGGACGGGCGATATTGCGCGCCACGCACCGGGCCTGATCGGCCGCGTTCGTCCAGTGCTCGGACCGGACCAGGGCAGCAAACTCCGGGTGCGGCCAGCGGGCCACATCGCCCGCCGCGAAAACGTGCTCGGCGCCGACCGCGGCGAGGTACGCGTCGCATACGACGCCATCCTCGATGAGCAGTCCCGACCCGTGGAGCCACCGATCGTTCGGCATCGCTCCGATTCCGACCGTCACCGTCTCGGCCTGCAGTTCCGACGCGTCGCTCAGCGTGACAGTGAGATCACCGGTCCGTCCGCTGACCGCCTGCACGCCGACCCCGAAGCGCGTCCGGACCCCGTTGCGACGATGCACGTCGGCCAGGAGCGCGCCCACCACGGGACCCGCCGCGCGTTTCATCGGGACCGGCACCGGGTCCACCAGGGTCACGTCACAGCCGGCCGATCGCGCGGCCGCGGCCGCCTCGGCACCGATGAAACCGGCCCCGATCATCACCACCGTGCCGCCGCCGGCGAAGCGCTTCCGCAGGGCCAGGCAGTCCGCCAGGCTCCGCAGCTGATATACGCCTGAGGGCGGCTGCCACGGGGATGGCCGGGCCGACGCGCCCGTCGCGATCACGAGGTCGTCGTAGGGCAGCGACTCGCCGTCCGCCAGCCGCACCAGCCGCGCCGGCAGATCCAGCGCGCGAGCCGATGCTCCCAGGCGCAGCTCGATCCCGGCGTCCGCCGCCGCCTGCGCGGTGAGCAGGCTCGCGCGCTCCGCGGGCCATGCGCCGGTCAGCACCTGCTTGGACAGCGGCGGCCGGTCATAGGGCAGGTCGGGCTCCTCCCCCACCAGGGTGATGCCGCCCTGATACCCCTCGGCGCGCAGAGCCCGGGCGGCGCGGACGCCTCCGACGGACGAGCCCACGATGACGACCCGGTGCGCCATGGCAACTCCTTCGCAGGTGACCGGCGGCCAGGCCTTGACGAACCCGGGAACCACCGCCTAGCGTATGGCATACAAAATTGTATGCATAATCAGGCTGAGCCGCTAGGCGCGGGCGCCTGGGGTTTCCTTCATCCGGCGGGAAGTAAGAAGTGATCCAGACGATCGAGGTCAGCGAGATACCGGCCCCGGATTTCATCAAGGGACCTAGCCCGAAAGGGATGCTGATCGGCGGGGAGTGGACGCAGGCCCAGTCGGGCGAGACGTTCGAGACGGTCAATCCGGCGACCGGCTCAGTCCTGGCCGCCGTCGCGTCCGGCGGTGCCGCCGATGTCGACCGCGCGGTCGCGGCCGCCCGCCGGGCGTTCGAGGAGCCGTCCTGGGCGGACATGAACCCGCATGAGCGGACGCTGGTGCTGCTGCGTATCGCCGATGCCATCGAGGCCAACCGCGAAGAGCTCGCGACCCTTGAATCCCTGGACGGCGGCATTCCGATCACGGTGACCCGCGGCATGGTTGCCGACGCGGCGAAGACCGTGCGCTACTACGCCGGGTGGCCGACGAAGATCGCCGGGACGGTCAATCCGGTGGGCGCGTCGGTGCATTGCTACACGGTGCGTGAGCCACTGGGTGTCTGCGCCGGGATCATCCCGTGGAATGGCCCCCTGACCATGGCCGTCTGGAAGATCGCGCCCGCGCTGGCCTGCGGCAACACGGTGATCCTCAAGCCGGCCGAGCAGACACCGCTGACCGCGCTGCGGTTCGGGGAGATCCTGGCCGAAACCGGGCTGCCCGGCGGGGTGGTCAACATCGTCACCGGTTTCGGGGAGACCGCGGGGGCGGCGATCGCCGGCCACCCGGGCATCAACAAGGTCTCGTTCACCGGCTCCACGGCTACCGGTAAGCAGATCCTGCACGCCTCGGTGGACAACCTCAAGCGGGTCACCCTGGAACTCGGCGGGAAGTCTCCGCACATCATCATGCCCGACGCTGACATCGGCGCGGCGGCACGCAACGCCGCGGCCGGCTTCGTCATGCTCACCGGGCAGGTATGCGTGGCCGGCACCCGGATCCTGGTACACGAGTCGATCCTGGACGAATTCACCTCCGAGCTGGCCAAGGCCGTCACCGCCTTCCGCGTCGGCGACCCGTTCGCCGAAGAGACGATGGTCGGGCCGGTCGTGTCGGCGGAGCAGTTCGAGCGGGTCAACTCCTACGTGGCCATCGGTGCCGGCGAGGGGGCCCGGCTCGCGCTCGGCGGGGGACGGTTCGACGGCCCCGGCTACTTCGTGGAGCCGACCGTGTTCACGGAAGTCCGCAACGACATGCGCCTGGCGCGTGAGGAGATCTTCGGCCCGGTCGCCGCGCTCATCCCGTTCCGTGACGTGGCCGAGGCCGTACGCATCGCCAACGACACCGAGTACGGGCTGGCCGCCGCGGTGGCGACGAGCAACGTGTCGACCGCGCACACCCTGGCCAGGAAGCTGCGCGCGGGCGTCGTGTGGGTCAATACCTACTCGGAGCTTGACGCGACCTTTCCGTTCGGCGGGTACAAGCAGTCCGGCATCGGACGGGAGCTCGGCGATAAGTCGCTGGAGAGCTTCACCGAGCTCAAATCGGTATTCATCAGGCTCTGAACGCTTATTTCGCGGGCCGTTGGGTCCGCCGGAAAGGATGCGACGCTGTGCCCACCAATACCCGTGCCGCCGTTTGCTGGGAAGTCGGCCGCCACTGGGAGATCGTCGATTGCACGCTGGCCGATCCCAGGCCGGGTGAGGTCCTGGTGAAGCTGGAATTCGCGGGGCTGTGCCACAGCGACGACCACAACATCACCGGGGACTTCCCGGCCGTTCTCCCGGTGGTGGGCGGGCACGAGGGCGCGGGGATCGTGACGGCCATCGGCGCAGGCGTCGACCGGGTCGCCGTGGGTGATTCGGTGATGCTGCTGCCCCTGCCGACCTGCGGCAAGTGCCGGTACTGCGCCGACGGCCGGACGTATCTCTGCGACGCCAACCTGGACGTGCTGACCGGAGCCCGCGCCGACGGATCGTTCGCCTTCACCACCCGCGACGGGCGCGAGCTCGGGGCTTACGGCCAGCTCGGCACGTTCTCCGAGTACACGCTGGTGCAGCAGATCAGGGTGCTCCGCTACGAACGTGATATTCCGCCGCAGGTCGCCGCGGTGACCAGCTGCGGCGTGATCACCGGCTACGGTTCGGCGGTCCGCGCGGCGGGCATCCGCGACGGGGACACCGTGGTCGTCGTCGGCACCGGCGGCGTGGGCATGAGCGCCGTGATGGGCGCCGCCGTCGCGGGCGCCGCGAATATAGTCGCCGTGGACCCGGTCGCCTTCAAGCGGGAGCAGGCCCTCAAGCTGGGCGCCACCCATACCGCGCCGAGCGCCGAGGAGGCGCAGGCGCTGGTGTCCGAGCTGACCAGGAACAGGATGGCCGACTCCGCCATCATCACCGTCGGGGTGCTGCACGGTGACCTGATCGGGCCGGTATCCCGGCTGGTGGGCAAAGGCGGCAACGTCGTCGTGACCTCGGTGGCGCCGATGACCGAGGACACCGTGGCGCTGCCCCTCGTCGAGTTCGCCATGTCCGCTAAGAACCTGGTCGGCGTGGTCATGGGGCTGACCCGGCCACTGGTGGATATCGACCAGATCTACGCGCTCTACCGGGCCGGGCGGCTGCCGCTGGACGACCTGGTGACCAGGACCTACAAGCTGGACGACATCAACACCGGCTATGCGGACATGCACCGGGGCGTCAACCTACGGGGCGTCATCGCGTTCTGAGGATACGGCCGCTGTCCCGGCCAGCGCGGCTACCCGCCGGGCGTCACTGGCGCTCGCCGGTGAGGGTCACATCCGGGGTTCCGTTCGAGCCGCCGAGGTAATGTTCGACCAGGTCAGCGCCGGCCTCGGACGCCTCGCCGCTCCACACCAGGCGTCCGCGGCGCAGCACGTGGCAGTCGTCCGCGATGGCCAGGGCGCGGTGCACGAACTGCTCGATGAGGATGACGGAAACGCCCAGTTCGATGACGCGCTCGAGGCCCGCGAACACCTCCTCAACGATCAGCGGGGCCAGGCCGAGAGAGATTTCGTCGGCGATCAGCAGCCGCGGCTGGCGCGTGAGCACCCGCGCCAGCGACAGCATCTGCTGTTCGCCGCCGGATAGCGTCCCCGCGGTCTGCCGCCGCCGCTCGCCGAGGACCGGGAACAGCGCGACCGAGCGCTCGATGGCCGCCGGGCGCTCCGCCTTGGGCACGCCCCGGAGCGCCACCTTCAGGTTTTCCTCCACGGTCAGGGACCGGAATATCCCGCGGCCCTCGGGCAGGTACGCGATGCCGAGCGCCCGGATCCGGTCGGCTGGGGCGCTGGTGATATCCGCGCCGTCGAACCGGATCTGCCCTGATTGCGCCTTAACCAGACCGGAAACGGCCCGCGCGAGGCTGCTCTTGCCGGCCCCGTTAGCACCGAGCAGCGCGGTCACGGACCGCGGCCTGACCGCGAACGAGACCTCGCGCAGGGCCGTGGCGTCCGCGTAATTCACGGACAGCTCGCTGATTTCCAGGATGTCGCCGCCGGCCTCCGGCGCGGACGGCCGGCCAGGACCCGGCTCAGCCACGGTCAGCGCGACCCGCCCGGCCGCCGCGGCTTCTGCCGGCTCCGTCGGGTCGAGGTCGAAGTCGCCCAGGTAGGCCGCACGGACCGCCGGATGACGCCGTATCTCGGCCGGGGTCCCGGCCGCGATGAGCTCGCCGAAGTCCAGCACGAAGACGCGCTCCGACAGGTCGAATACGACCTCGACGTCATGCTCGACCAGCACCATGGCGATTTCTTCGGCCTGGTTGAGGCTCGCCAGCGTGCGCGACAGCCGCCTTGACTCGGCCGGGTTCAGGCCAGAGAACGGCTCGTCGAGCAGGATCACCGCGGGATGCGTGGCGGCGGCCCGGGCGATCTCTACCAGACGGGTCAGTCCGAGCGGCAGGGCACCCGCCAGCGTGCCGGCCACCGACTCGAGCCCCAGGCTAGCCAGTAGCGCATCGACCTCCTGTTCCTCGGGGACATCCCGATGCAGGAAGCGACCGGTGAGGGGATCGCTCCATTCCCGCGACGGTGCCTGGGCCAGCCGCCGCGGCAGCGTGAGGTGCTCTCGGACCGTGAGCTCATCGAAAAGCTGCGGAAGCTGGAACGTGCGCGCCAGGCCGCGTCGGACCCGCGTCTCGGGCGCGAGCCCCGAGACGTCTTTCCCGCCGAGGCGCACCACGCCCTGTTGAGCCCGGATGTCTCCGGACAGCACCCCGAGCAGGGTGGACTTGCCCGCGCCATTGGGTCCGACCAGGCCGACTATGGCGCCTGCTGGAACACCGATATCGACACCCTGCAGCGCCTTGAGGCCGCGGAAGTTCACAGATATCTGAGTTCCGGAAAGAATATCCGGCCGCTCTTCCCGCCGTACGCTCACTGGACGTCCTCCAGTTCCGGGGTTGCCTTCGATGCGAGCTGGGCGGCCTGCGCCCGGCTTTCCCTGGCCTGCTTCCCGCCTCCGGTCAGCCGCCGCCCGAGGGCGGCGAGCTGACGGCCGTTCATCGTGATGATCCCGTCCGGGTTACGGGCTAGCAGCACGGCGCCCACCCCGAACAGGAGCGTCGGCAGCGGCCCCCAGGCCGTAGGCAGGTAGGTGGCGAAGAGCTGGGGGATCAGGACGATCATGAGCCCGCTGGCCAGGGCCGCGTTGTTCGATCGGCGGCCATTGGTAATCACGACCGCGAACCAGGTCAGGCCGATGATGGTGTCAAATGACTGGGGCAGGGCCGCTCCGGTATAGATCACGTACATGCCGCCGCCGATCCCCGCGATCCCCGCGGCCAGCGCCCAGATCGCGGTCTTCATGCGGACCACGCTGATGCCCGCGGAACGGGCTCCGGTCTCGCTTGTCCGGATCGCAGAGAGCGCGAGCCCGGACGTCGACCGGCGGATCGCCGCTATGAAGAGGCTGATGACCACGAAGATCGCGAGCGTGAAGTACGTCAGCGCCGTGTTCGACAGGGCGAAGGAGGGCCGCGATACGGTGACCCCGGCGCCGTATTGCAAGAACACGTTAAGCTGGAACACGATCGAGGAGAGCAGCAGGCCGAAGGTAAGCGTCGCCAGGGCCGCATAGAGATTCCCCATCCGAACGGCCAGCAATCCCACGATCAGGCCGCAGGCGCCTGCGAGCAGTCCGCCCACCGCGACCCCGAGGAGCACCGGCAGGTGGTAGGTCGAGTTGACCTGGGCCGCGGTCAGCCCTCCTATCCCGGCGAAACTGATCTGGCACAGTGAGATCATGCCGCCCTCTCCGGTGAGCAGGGTGAAGGAGAGGAGGATGATCGCGATGGCGACTCCTTCCGCCACCGAGCCGATCCAGTAAGCGGACAGCACCAGCGGCAGGATGGCCGCGATGATCACGAACGGATTCTGCTGGGCCAGGGAAAGGGCTCGGGCGGCAAGTCCGCGGAGACCTCTTTCCGGACTCCGCCCCGCGGATGGCCCGGCAGGGGCCCAGGACGTGATGCTGCGGACCGATATCGCCCGGTCCAGAGTCCCGCCGAGACTCTCGTCGGCCACCGCTTTGCGCCAGGTGTAATAAAGGAGGAATATCACCACCATCGCGAACGGGATGCCCGCGATAATGTCGCCGGTGACCTGGCTGGACACCGATGGCAGCGACCATTGCAGCAGCGACCCGACGACGCCCATGATCAGGCCGACGGCCACGGCCACCGGCAGGCTGCGCAGCTTGGCCGCCACGACTGCGGCAAACGCCGAGGCCGTGACGACCGTATAGTTGCTGACCGAGCTGACGTTCAGGACCGGGGCCGCGAGGACGCCGGCCAGCCCGGCCAGGAACGTCCCGACCGCCCACACGCCGACCGCGATCCGGGCCGGGCTGATACCTGACAGCGAGGTCATGGCCTTGGAGTCCACCGTGGCCCGGACCATCAGCCCGACCTGGGTCCGGCGCAGGACATAAGTCCCGATCGCGAGGACCGCGGCGACGCAGCAGTACGCGATGAGCTGGTCAAGCGTTATCGCGACGCCGCCTACGTGGAAGACGCGCACCGGCTGCGGGGCCAGGCCCGGCGACGTCAGAATCGCCTGGTTCCCGAAGATGAGCTCGGTCGCGGCCGGGATGGCCACGGAGAGCCCTATGGTCGCGACCACCTTCGTGATGGCCTGGGCTTGAGCCAGGAAGCGGAAAAGCCCGAAATAGAGCGCTACTCCCAGCAGCGGGCCGGTGATCGCGATCGCGACTATGGCCGCTGCGTAGACGGGCCAGCCGTGCTGGGCCACCAGGTAGTAGTACAGCCGCGCGATGAAGAACGCGATGGCACCGAAGGCGAAGTTGAGGACCCCGGCCGATACATAGGTCACGACGATGCTCGCTGCGGAAATCGCATAGATCCCGCCGAGCACGAGTCCCGCAAGAATGAAGGCAATCACGTGGTACTCCTAAGTTCCCAGCCGGGCCAGAGAGGCGGCATCCCGCGTGGGTGTCCTAGCCATCGAGCCGGAGGGGCGCTCGCCGGGCATCAACGTCGGGCCAGGAAGCGGGCACCGGCGCTGCTGCCCGGCGAGCGGCGTCATCTCCCTAGCCGTTCGACGTGCCGGAGATGGTGACGATCTTGATGGGCGACGTCCCTGTCAGCGACACGAACTGCGAGCCTTCTACCTTGACCATCCAGGTGCAGTTGCCCGGGAACTGCTGGTTGGTGTTCCCGAAGGCCGAGTAGTCGACCGGGCAGGTGAGGCCGTCGTGGGTGAAGCTCGTCACCTTGCGGAGGTTGCTGATGAAGCTTTGCTGCGACGGGTTGGCGCCCGCTACCTTGAGGCCCTCTATCGCCGTGTCGGCGGTGAACCAGCCCCATTCCATCCCCGCGGACGGGTAAGGCTTGGTCCAGCCGGCGTAGGTCTTGAGGGCCGACATCAGCGCCTTGGTCGCGCTCGTGTTCAGGGAGGACGGCTGGTAGCCGGCGGCCATGTCGACGCCCTGGGCAGCGGCCAGCGAAGAGGGCTGGTCGAGCAGGTCCTGGCCGTAGCCGCCCTGAATGAAGGTGGCCTTGAGGGAGACGTTGGCGTTCTTCAGCGCCGTGATCAGGTTGAGGGTGTCGCCGAGCGTCATCTGGCTGCCCAGGATGTTGCACCCCGACTGCTTGATCGACAGCGCGACCGAGGTGAAGTTGGTGTTCCCCGCGGCGATGCCGTAGTTCGTGTACGGCACCGGAACGTGGGCGGCCTTCATCGAGCCGACCATCGCCTCGCCGTTGCCGACCGTGGAGGGCGCGTTGTAGCCGACACCGCAGAACGAGGAACCGCCCTGCGATTTAAAGAAAGCAGGCATACCGGTATAGGAGGGATAGCTGTCGTCGGTGCTGCCGAACGCCGCGAACATGTTCGGGTACTGGCTGGAGTTCCACTCGGGTCCGTCGATCCCGTCACCCACGACGGGCACGTTCTGCTGGGCTGCCCAGCGGTAGGCGCCGTAGAAGAAGGCACCCGCGGCCAGCACCGCGAACACGTGATCGTGCTCGACGAGTTGCTGAGTGCCTGCCAGCGATGTCTGCGGGCTGGCTCCCTCGTCCACGCTGACCAGCTTGATCGTCTCGCCGTTGGGGAGTTCGTGGTCCGCGTTGGCCAGCGCTATCCGCGCCTGGGCACCCTGGATCGTCTCCTGGCCGAACGAGGAGGCCACCGGCCCGGTCAGCGGGGTGAGGATTCCGAGGGTGATCGTCTTCCCCGCGGTCACATTGGTCTTCGACGTGCTGGAGCCCGCGGCTCCCGTCGTGCTCGACGACGAGCTGCAAGCGGCAGTGACACCCGATACCAGGATGGCAACTACCGCGGCCGCGAGCAACCTACTCTTGGTTGGCATCATCATTAAAACCTTCCGCTAGGTCACCCAACGGCGAGGCGTACCGGCCGTGACGACACCAGCGGTTGTCGGCGCGGGGACGACGCTACACGTGCGCAGATCACGGCTGCGTCCCTCGTTGACGTGACACTACTAACTACTTGAGTAGGTAGTTTCAGGGAACATAACATACGCCGCAAGGAGCGTCAACGGAGTGATCGAGTTGAAACATCTGAGCCGCGGCGCCAGGGCATGCCGATGCCCGGCCGGGGGCGGGCAGGTGCCTAGCCGGGGGCGGGCAGGTGCCTAGCCGGGGGCGGGCAGGTGCCTAGCCGGCCCGGCTGAATATGAGCCGGCCTGCGGGAGCGGTGCTGCGAGGGTTCGGCTCAGGCGCGCCGGCGGCTGCTGCGCCGCGGAGTTTCTGGTTCCCCGGCGTCCTGAGGCGCACTTTCGGGATCCGCCAGCTGCCGGTCGAAGAGTCCCTCGAGGCCTGAGCCGTATCGGACTACCATCTCAGCCGAGAAGTCGCGGAACATCCGCTGCGTGAAGATGTCGTGCCGGACAAAGCCCTTGACCAGCGCCGTCAGCAGCGGATCGTCGGCCGACCACACGGCCTCCCACTTATCGCCCTCCGGGGCCAGGGCCCACAGGGCCGCGGCCGTGTCACAGGTGACCGCCAGGTGCCGGGACTGGTGATGGCGGTAGATGATGCCGTCGGTGCTGCTGTGACGGATCACGGCCCCGTTGTGCAGGTTGAAAGGCGGCTCGCCAAAGCAAAGGATGTCGATGCGCACGCCGCGGCGATCGGCCGCGGAAATCTCGTCGCCCAGCGCTTCCAGGTAGGTGCCGTGACCGGATACGTAGATCCGCTCGCTAGCGCCGCTGATGAGGTCGTTGGCTGTGTTGACGATGGTTATCCACGAGCTGGTTTCCTTGTACAGCCGGAGCTCATGCTCATCGGCGCCCTCGCGTCGCATCCGCGAGACTTCCAGCTCGACGGTGGCCAGGCGCTGGCGGAAAGTCCTCTCCAACTCGCTCAGCACACGAGTCGGCGGGACGGCGACGAACTTGGCGGGCGAGCCACTTACCTGCTGGACGGCCCCGCGCTCGACCAACCTGCCCAGCGTCTCGTAGACCTTCGGCTGAGGTACCAGCGTGTCCTTGGCGATGGCATACCCGGTCATCGGCTCCCGGCCGATAAGCCCGGCATACGTCCTGGCTTCGTACTGCGAGAAGCCAAGCTCGGCCAGGGCCGCGATCACCCCGGTGTCGAGCCCCGGCGCACTGCCGCTCTCCGAGCCGCTGCCTGTCATACCGTGAGTCCCTTCGGCGAGCCGGTGATCGGGCCCCGCAGGCGCCCGCGGGCCCCGCAGGCGCCCGCGGCACCTCGTAGGGTGCCAGGCGCGCAACACTACGCACGACCCACCATACTCGGTACCTCCTGTAGTTGGTAACACCTCCCCCGTACGTCGAGCCGGCCGGCTCGGCTGATGTTGACCCGCCATGGCCGCTCCGATACATTATGCATGCATAACTGCGTGCAGAAGGGAGTCCGATGAGGGATAACCGCACGAAGAGGATCATGCTGGCGGGCGGACTGGCGCTCGGCGTGTCCATGACCATCCCCGATCCATTCGTCGCCGAAGTCATCGGCGGAGCGGGCTTCGACTTCGTCCTCATCGACACCGAGCACTCTCCCATCACTGTCGACCAGCTGCAGATGCTGCTGATCGCGCTCCGGACGTCGGCGTCCACCGTGTTCGTCCGCCCGGCGGCCAACGACCCGACGCTGATCAAGCAGATCCTCGACCTCGGCGCCGAAGGCGTGGTGGTGCCCGAGGTGGGCGACGCGGCCGCTTGCGCCGACGCGGTCGCGGCGGTCCGCTATCCGCCGCTGGGCCGGCGTGGATTCGGCCCTCGCCGGGCCGCCCGTCTCGACGGAGGCAGGCCGGCCTACACCGCGCGCGCCAACGATGAGGTGGCGGTGCTCGTCATGGTGGAGAGCGCCGACGCGGTCGCCAACATTGACGCCCTGCTTCAGACGCCGGGCCTGGACGGGATAATGGTCGGGCCCGCGGACCTAGCGGTCACGATGGGCCATCTGGGTGAGCTCAACCACCCCGATGTCGGCGCCAGGATCGCCGACGTGCGCGCCGCCTGCCAGCGGAACTCCGTCCCGTTCGGGATATTCGCCGCCACCGAGCAGGCGGCCCGGCGCTGGGCTGGGGATGGGGCCGCCTTCATGACCATCGGCGCAGATACCCAGTTCCTGGACCAGGGCATAGCGACGTCGCGAGCCCTCGCGGAGAGCCTGCGCCAGTCCCGGTAGCCGCTCGTCCCCGCGACGCCGTTTACCCGCCCAGGTCATTTCCCCTGGTAATCTCCCCAGGTCATCCACCCGCGTCATACACCGAACAACCCTAGTTCGTGCCCCCGGTGAGCTTCTCCCGTCCCGGGCAGGCCGCGACCCTGTCAAACCGGCCATTCGGAGCGATCCACAGTGGCTCCAACGCGCGGACTCGTCTCGACATTAGGTACATTTCACCTTGACGTGACCGGTCGCTCGCTGATCGTGTGCCACCACTTCCCCTTTTGTTAGGGTTGGCTGCCGGGCGATCAGTCACTGCGCCGCGTCGAGCGGGACGGCGGGCACCCGTAACTGTGGTTCCTAGTCGGCGGCTGTGGCCGGCAAGTGGCGGCGGATTGTGGCGCTGGTGCCGGGGGCGGCGTGCCGCCGTAGCGCGCTAGCTGTGCCTTGTCAGGTGAGTGCTTCCAGGCGTGCGGAGATTTCCCGGTAGCGGTTGACGGGCACCAGGTGGACGCCGGCGAAGGCGCCGCTGTCGCGGAGCCGGGTGATCTGCTGGCAGGCGGCCTCGACGCCGGCCATCTTGTCGCGGGCGACCTGGTTGGCGAGGGAGGCGGGGATCTCGATGTCGGGGATGGTGGCGGCCAGCCGGCGGGCCATGGCGGCGCTGGCCAGGACCATGACGCCAGCGTAGACAGGGACGCCGGCCGGGTTGGCGTCGCGCCATCGCAGCTGGGCGTCGACCGAGTAGCTGACCTGGCTGAATATGAAGTCGGCGGCGTGCTTCCATGGGGGCAGCGGCTTCAGGCCGGCGGCGACGCCGATCCGCCAGGGCACGACCCCGGCGAACGCCGGGTCCGTGGCCGTGCAGGAGCGTGCCTCCTCGATCATGGAGCGGACCGTCAGGTCGCTGGTCCGCCCGCCCGCGCCCGGCTTGTCGCCGTAGACGAACAGGAACTGGCTGACGCCGTAGGCGGCGGCGGTGAGCAGGTCGCGGCGGAAGCCGAGCAGGTTGCGGTCGCGGGAGTTGACGCAGGCGATGCTGTGGCCGCCCATGGCCTGCACCTCGTGCGCGACCGCGATGCTGGAGACGGTGGCACGGCCGATGTGGTTATCGGGGATCAGGAAGGTGCTGGACACCGCGGTGAGCACCCCGATCTGGTGGCGGGCGTGCGTGAGGTCAGGCCGGACGGGAGGCTCGATCTCGCAGATGATCTCGAATGGGCGCGCGCTCATGAGGGCAACGCTAGGGCAGGAACCGGCCCTAGGATGCCGGATCCCCGCCATCGACCACAGGGGCCGGCCCTCACGCCACCACCGTCCGTCGATCCCCAGAACCGATGGCAGAATGCCTGAGATCTTTCACCTGCTGCCAACTACCGTGAGAAAACGGTTCCAGCAATCGTGAGCCGACCAGCCCAAACCCGCGTCGTATCCTCTCGCTGGTTCCAACTATCGTGAGCAGCTCAGCGGCCCGCTGCTGCGGCCTCGTCACTTTTAAGAGGCGATCCGGGTTGCCCTCGCGGGCAAAACCACGTGTCGCGCGGTCCAGTGCAGGGCACTGCAAACTGGCCGGGAAGGCGCAAGGTTCCCGGTGTGGATTTACCGGAGAATCCGTGCTTCTCCGGTACGGTTTCCCTGTCCGTCTGCATACACGGCGAGGGGGCCGGCGGACCCTAGGTGGGGAGTCGGACGCTAACGACCGCTTCACCTGGTCAGCGAACCCGCGCCACACGGCCGGGGTGAACCGGAGCGCGGGGCCGACACCGTCCTGCTTGGTGTCGCGGACGAGCACGCGGCTAGCCTGGCCGGCTACCTCGACGCAGTCACCGCCACCGTTCCCGCTGAAGCTGGACTTGCGCCAGCGCGGGTCTACGTTGTCTTCCATTGCTCTGCCGCCGCCAAGATGAGAGTCCGGCTCGCCGCACGCGGCAGTGCGTCAGCCTGGACGCGTACCAAGATATTCGCCGCCCTGCGGACCAGCGACCGGCCTTCGGCCGTTACGTCCTCCTCGGCCTCCATGCGTAGCGTGTCCGGCACACCGTCGCAAGATGCCAGGGCGAAACCGCCACTCAACCCGGCATTCGCCCAGTTACCGGCCGGGACTACCTGGCCCAGGATATGCGGCAGCGGGGCACGTTCCGCGATGTAGCTCAGCTGATCTGCCATGACTTGCGGTGAGCCGATCAGACGATGGAGAACCGACTCATCCAGCACGGTCACCAGGTCCGGTAGTCCGGGACGGTCCAGGATCTCTTGCCTGTCCAGCCGCGCTTTTACCATGTCCTCTGCTCGGGCCGTGCCTGGCTCCCACCGTTGCGGCCAGTCGGCCCGTGAGGCGCTGGCCGACCCGGCCGCGGCCCATCCCGGCGAGGTCGAGCTCATCGCCCCGGCCGGCACCGTCGTGGTCTTCAATAGCCATCTGTGGCACGGCGGCACCCAGAACCACACCGGCCAGCCGCGCCGCGCCCTGCACTCCTACTTCACCCGCCGGGCCAACCGGCAGCAACTCGATCAGCAGAAGTACCTCCGCCCCGAAACCCTAGCCGCCCTGAGCCCGGCCGCCCGCTTCATCCTGGACGTCTAGGCCGGATTGCCCGAGATGCCGGCCGCGCTCGGCGTGCCCGGCCCGATGATCTCTGGTAGCCAGCGAGATTCGCACATATTATCGCTCCGGTATCCTTGCGGTCAGAACCGGTTTTCGCTATCCTGTTCTATAGACAGACCATCCTTCCGAACGGGCGGTGGTGCATGCCCCGAGGACCAGCTCCCGCAAACCCCGGCCCGGGCCAGGCCCCGAGCGCGGGCGCGCCCGGCGACCCGCAGCCCGACCCCACCTGGGGCTGGGACGTCGCGGGTAATCCCATCGACGAGGCCGGCGGCTGGCGTCCCGTCCCGTCCGGGACGGACCCGATGGCCGACCCGGAGCAGTGGGAAGCGTGGCTGGCCGCGGGGCCGGGAGCAGGCGCCGCCCGATCCCGAGCAGGATCCCGGGTGGTGCCCGGATCCGGCGGATCCGGCGCTGCCCTTCGACGTGGACCTGAATGAGCTGCGGGCGGAGTCGCGGCGGATCGCCGCGGCCAGGGCCGGGGAGCAGGCCGCCGAGGCGCAGTGGGCGGCGCGGCAGGACCCGGACGCGGACGTGCCGCAGGTCGGGGTGAAGGTCGGGCGGCGGGGGCCGGGGATGCCGGGGTCAGCGGCGCGGGTCCCGGGTGCGTACGCCGGCCCGGCGGGCGGGTTCGGGGCGGGGCAGCCGCTGGACGTCGCGCCCGGCGGCGGGGTCCTGCTCAGCTTCGCCGCGGACGCCGCCGGGGACGGTGACCGGTTCACCGGGGCCTGCGATGATGAGCTGACCGGGATCATCTGCGCGCTGGACCGCGCCGAGGCCGCCGCGTGTTCTCTGAAGCACGCGGCGCTGGCCGCGTTCCTGCGCCGCCGCCCCTACCCCGGCTGCGCGGTAGAAGGCGCGGCGGAGCTGCCCGCGGGCCGCGATGAGTTCGCCGGGGATGAGATCGCCCAGCTGCTCGCCGAGGGCCGCGGGACCGCCGAGGCGATGCTGGACCTGGCCCGGGACCTGGAAGTCCGCCTGCCCGGCACTAAGGCCGCGTTCCGGGCCGGGACGCTGCGGCATTCCAAGGCGCAGATCATCGCGTGGGCGACCGCCGCGCTGGATCCCGGCGAGGCGCGGGCGGCGGAGGACAAGGTGCTGGGCCGGGCCGGGCGGCTGACCCCGGGCGGGCTGCGGTCCGCGATCGCCCGCGCGGTGATGGAAGTCGCCCCGGACAAGGCCCGCAAACGACGCGAGCAAGCCGCCAAGGACGCCCGGGTGCAGCGGTGGGCCGAAGATTCGGGGAACGCGGCGCTGGCCGGGCGGGAACTGCCGCCCGATGAGGTGCTCGCGGTGGATCAGCGGATCTCCTGGTGGGCCCGCCAGCTGAAGAAAGCCGGCCTGACCGGCAGCATGGACGAACTGCGCGCCCGCGCCTACCTCGACCTCCTGCTCGACAAAGACTCCCGCCCGACCACCCCCGCCCCCCCTCCCGCCAGCGACGGCACGAGCGGCGACGAGCCCGGCGGTCCGGGGTCCGGCGGGTCAGGACCCCCGGACCGGCCGGACCCGCCGGACCCGCCGGACCCGCCGGCCCCGGCCGCCCCGATGACGCCGCCGGGGGCGGGCGTGCGGCCGGCCGGGTTCGTGGGGCGGCTGCACCTGACCGTGCCGCTGGCGACCCTGCTCGGTCTCGCGGACCGGCCCGGGGAGATCCCGGGCCTGGGCCCGGTCGACCCGTGGCTCGCCCGCGACCTGGCCCGCGCCGCCGCCGCCAACCCCAAGACCACCTGGTGCCTGTCGGTAACCGACGGGCAAGGACACGCGATCGGGCACGGCTGCGCCCGGCTCGCACCCGACAACCAGCGCCACCGCCCGCCGGAACCAGGAGAACCCCAGGCGCCCGGCGGACGCCCGCCTGACCCGCCCGGCCAGGCCAGCCGGGACGGGCCAGGAGTCACCTTCACCCCGGACGCCCGGGCCGGGCCACCCGGCGGGTACGGCACCTGGCGGTTCACCACCGGCATCGCCGGCCAGCGGGACCTGCTGTTCGCGCTCGACCCGATCGCCACCCAGACCTGCGACCACCGGTTCGAGGCCGCCGGGCACGACCCGGGGCGCAAGCTGCGGCACCTGGCCCAGATCCGGCACGCCACATGCACCGCCCCGACCTGCCGGCGGCCCTCCACCCAGGCCGACTTCGAGCACAACACCCCCTACGAAGCCGGCGGCCGGACCTGCCTGTGCAACGGCGGCCCTAAATGCCGCCACGACCACCGGCTCAAACAGCACCCCAAATGGAAAGTCGAACAGATCACCCCGGGAACCTTCCGGTGGACCACCCCGTCCGGCCGGAGCTTCACCACCGAACCCACCCGCTACCCCATCTAACCGAACCCGCCCGCTACCCCGTCTGACGGGCCGGGCGGGAACCGGGCGCAGGACGCGTCACAGAGCGCTTGCCCGGAATCGGCTGGGACCCCCGTTCTGGACCAGGCGAGACCCCGGGCCCGGTTCCGGTCACAGTCCCCAGAACGGTCCGGACAGCCCGACGCCACGAAAGTAGTCTGCGGCCTCAGACGGTTCCTTTCTGGTGTAGCCGCGCTCCAGGCGCCCGTCGTACCAGTGCGCGGCGAACCGCCACAGCGTGCTGAGGTCCATCACGTACCCGCGAGCCGGGCCAGTGGCCTCCAGCCAGGTATCGACGCAGCCCGTAGAGCAGAACAGCCGCTGGTGCCGGCACGTATGCACGACGTCGTCCCACATCCGCGGGGCGGGCACAAGGAAATGCGCGACCTGGCCGCCGTCCGGCGGACGCCGCGATCCGGCGTTCCAGGCCAGCGGGCGCCCGCACGCGGACTTCGGTGGTGCTCGGCATACCGGGTCCTGGCTGGGCGGAGCAGCTTCATGGCGATCGACTCTCTCGCCCTCGACGAGGACCAGCGGGCCCTGCAAGCCAACCTGCGCGCCTTCCTCGCCGAACAGCTCTCCTCCGCCGCCTTGCGCAGCTCGCTGGACGGCGTAACCGGATACGACCCCGCGCTGCACACCCGCCTGGCGACCGAGCTCGGCCTGACCGGATTGACGATTCCCGAGAAGTTCGGCGGCCTTGGCCTGTCGCAGGCTTGTCCTCGTCAGCTCCCGCCGCGAGGAACAGCGCCCGCGTGTAATCGGCAGTCTGGAGAAGGCCGGGAATGATCAGCGGCCCCCCGCGTCGTCCGTGTCACCCGCGCATGTCTGCCCGCGGGCTTGCCCAGAATCGCCGCGTGCGCGGCCTCGGGGCCATCACAGCCGTTCTCGTTCCATGCGGGCGGACAGGCGGATGGCCGGACGACGAAGGTAATTACCTCCTCCAGTAGTTACTAGTTTTTGTTATCTGCCCCTGATGTGAGTGTAGAGAACATTCCGTCATAGATTGCACCCTACTAGAGTTGTTACTATTCAGCTTCGAATGTTAGACTGCCATCTGGCGCCGAGCCGCGAACCAGGTCGCAGGATGCTCAGGTGACCAGCATAAAAGTCCTGGCCGGAGCGACCTGGGATCGGCGGTTTCTTGCGCTGACCTCGCGACACCGCCATCCCGCAACGACACGAGGAGCCCGATGGACTGGTCCGCGTACTCCAGGCTCACCTTCGACTACCCGGCCGACGGCGTGCTGCTGATCAAGATCAACAGGCCGGATCGGCTCAACGCGATGGACGAGGTGCTGCACACCGAGCTCAGTCGGGTCTGGCTCGATGTCGACAAGGACAGCGGGTGCCGGGCCGTGGTCATCACCGGTGCGGGCCAGGCTTTCTCGGCTGGCGGGGACTTCGAGATGGTGGAGGCCACCCTCGGCAGCTTCAGGGTCGTCTCGCGGCTGCTGCAGGAGGCCGCCGAGATCGTTTACAACATCACCAACTGCACGAAGCCGATCATCTCGGCGATCAACGGGACCGCCGTCGGCGCCGGCCTGGCGGTGGCCCTCACCGCCGACATAAGCATCGCGGCCGAGAGCGCCCGGCTTACCGACGGTCACCTCAAGCTCGGCGTGGCCGCCGGGGATCACGCGGCGATCATCTGGCCGTTGTTGTGCGGCCTGGCCAAGGCTCGTTACTACTTGCTGACGAGCAGTTTCATCGACGGCCGCGAGGCTGAGCGGATCGGCCTGGTGAGCAAGTGCACACCGGACGACGAGCTCATGCCCACGGCGCTGCGGGTCGCCGAGGACCTGGCCGCCGGCCCGCGCCGGGCTATCGCCGCGACCAAAAGGACTCTGAACCACTGGGTCCGCGCCGCGGGCCCGATCTTCGAGTCCTCGCTCGCCCTGGAGATGCTCGGTTTCTTCAGCGAAGATGCTCGTGAGGGGCTGGATGCCATGCGCGAGAAGAGGAGGCCGAAATTCCCGTCGAGCCTGGGCACCGAAACGTGAGTGCCGATGGTGGCAGCCTTGCCGTCAGCCAGATCGACCAGCTGTACTTCGAGGACCTGCCGCTGGAGCAGAAGTTCGTCACGTCGGGGCGCACGATCACCGAGGCGGACGTGGTCGCGTTCGCGGGCCTGTCCGGTGACTTCAACTCGCTGCACGTGGACGAGACCTTCGCCGCCGCCACTGGATTCGGCGGGCGGATCGCACACGGGTTGCTCGTGCTGTCGGTGGCGTCGGGATTGACCACCCGCCTGCCGGTGCTTCACGCGCTGCAGCCCTCTCTGCTGGGCATGACCGAGGTAACGTGCCACTGGCTGGCCCCGACTCGCATCGGCGACACAATTCGCGTGGAGCTGACATTCATCGGGGCGCAGCTCACCCGGAGCGGCACGCGCGGGCGGGTCACGGAGCGGCGGGTAGTGCTCAACCAGGACGACGTCACGGTCATCGACAGTCAGTGGACGCTCCTCGTCGCCACCCGTCCGGCCGCCGGGGAGTGACCTGGGTCATCCCCCGGTCAGGCTAACAGGTATTCATCCTCCGGTCAGGTGTGCCGGTACCACCGGTTAGGTGTGCAGATAATAGCCACCGGAGACGCACAGGACCTCGCCGGTGATGAAGCTCGCCCGGTCGCTCGCGAGGAACGCGACGGCGTTGGCGACGTCCTGGGGCTGGCCGACGCGGCCAAGGGGCGTCTGCCGGGCCATCTCCTCGACGTACTCCTCCCCGTAGATCTTGCCGAGGAACGGGTTCCACGCCAGCCCGGGGGCCACCGCGTTCACGCGGACGCCGTGGGGTGCGGCCTCCATGGCCGCGGCCCGGGTAAAACCCGTGATCCCAGCCTTGGCCGCGGCGTAATGTGACTCGCCTTCGCCCGTGCGCATCCAGCCGGCGATCGACGACATATTGACAATGGCGCCCCGGGTCCCCAGGTCGCGCATGACGTTCAGGGCCCGCCGGGTGACCATGAACGGCCCGGTAAGACTGACGTCCAGAACCTGGCGCCAGGTATCTGTGGGCATCTCGTACAGCGAAGCCAGCATGTTGATGCCGCTGTTGTTTACGACGATATCGAGCCGTCCGTACTTCTCAGCGACGCCGTTGATGACCTCGTCGATGCTCGCCTCCTCCCGCACGTCGAGCGGGACGCCGGTGACCTCCTGGCCGGTCTCGTGAGCGATATCCGCCGCGACCTTCGCGGTTCGCTCCGGATGCTGGTCGGACAGGACCACCGTCGCCCCTTCGCGGGCGAAGGTCCTGGCGACCGCCTGCCCGATTCCGGCACCAGCCGCCGCCGTCACGAAGACCACCTTGTCGGAGAACTCCATCATCTGCTCCAGTCATTTCCGCCGGTTGAAGAGCGCATTGCTAGCAGGTTCCGGTGATGAGCTGCCACGCCCGCATCGGGCCGGTCATGGCGTCCGCGCCCAGCCGCTGAGCCCATCGCATGGCCGTCCCGTCACTTGCCTCCCACTCCCACAGCCGTCGAGTGAATCGCTGCAGTGGGTACTCCATCGTCACGCCGATGGCCCCGTGAACCTGATGCGCCAGCCGGGCGCCCAGGATCGCCGCCTCCCCGGCCAGCGTGCGGGCCGCGCAGACCAGCGCGAGATCAAGCTGCGGGTCATCGTGCTCGCCCAGCGCGGCCTGGGCGGCGTCCACCACCACGGCCACCCGCTGCGCCTCTGAGGCCAGCCTGGCCAGGTGCGTCTGCACCGCCTGGAACCGGGCGATCGGCTGCCCGAACTGAACGCGCTGGCCGGCGTAGACGATCGTCAGCTCCACCGTCCGTTGCAGGGCAGCGGCCATACCCACCGCGGCGGCGAGGGCACGCCGCCTGCTCAGCATCTCCACGGCGGCCTCGTATCCGATGCTGGCCGGCGCCAGCTCGGCGACGGGCACGCGATCCAGGCGGACCCTGCGGGCCACCGGTTCCCCGGCGGTGTTGGCCGCGCCCGCGGGGAGCCCTAGGGGGGCCACGGCCACGGTCGCCACCAGCAACTGCCCGTCCTGGCGCACCGGCACGACGAGCGTCGTGGCCGCCTCGGGCCAGGCCATGCTCTCCAGGGTGCCGGTGAGGACGCGGCCGCGGCCCGACCCCTCAAGCCGGGTGTCGCCCGCGGCCGTCACGGCCAGGTGATCGCTCCAGGGAAAGGTGAGCCGGGCCTGGCGGAGCAGCCATCCCGCAAGGATCGGGCCTTCGATGACGGGCAGGCTCAGCCCGGCGTAGGCCGCGCCTCGCAGTACGTCGAGCGCGTCGTTCAGGCTGCCACCGCTGCCGCCGAGCTGTTCCGGGACGCTCACGCCGAGAAATCCCGAGGCCTGGAAGGAATCCAGCAACCGCACCGATAGCGGATCGGCCCGGCCACGTGGCACCGACCGCAGGCCCCGGTCGCCGTCCAGCGACGTCGCCTGGTCGAACACGGTCGCCGCCAGCGGTGACCGGAGCGCCCAGCTCTTCCGCGTACTGGCCCAGCCCGGCAGCTGACGGCCGATCAGCACGCGGAGCACCTCGTTGGTGCCCCCGGCGGTGGTGAAAACCGGCGACCGGAGCCGGTTGATGTCGAGGAATTCACGGAATCTCTCGGCGTTGGCCCCGGACCTGATCTCCTCGTAGCGATAGCGCCATAGCTCGTCGACGAGCAGCTGCTCGAGCTCGGTACCGAGATCCTTGGCCATGGCCGCCTCGGCGACCGGGGAGCCGCCCCGGTCGACCATGCGCGCGATCGAAAGCGACATCAGCCGCAGGCCGATCTGCTGGGAGATGATCCTCCCGATCAGCTCGGCGCCCGGCCCAGCCGCGTCGATCTCGCTCCTGGACTGGACGAAGGACTCAAGCAGCGGGAACGTCGACAAGTACCGTTCTGGGCCGGCCCGTTCCAGGGCGAGCTCGGCGGTCAGCTGCTGCCAGCCCGTGCCCTCCTCGCCCACGAGCCAGTCGTCGGGAGCGAACACCTCATCGATGACAACCTCGTTGAAGTGCCGCTCACCGTCCATGCCCTCGATCGGCTCCACGGACAGTCCCGGTGCGCCGGCGGGCACGATGAGCAGGCTCAGCCCCTCGTGCTTGCGGCCACCGCCGTCGCTCGTCCGGCACAAGATCTCGAAGTAGTCGGCGCGGTCCGCGTCCGTGGTCCAGATCTTGCGTCCGGTAATCAGCCATCCGCCGGGCACCTTCCGGGCCCGCGTTCGCACCGAAGCCAGGTCCGAGCCGGCGTCAGGCTCGCTGAACCCGCCCGCCATCAGACAGCGACCGGCGGCGATCCGCGGCAGCAGTTCCGAGCGCAGCGACTCGGGCCCGTTGCGCAGCAGGCTCGGCGCTGTCTGGCGGTCCGCGGTCCAGTGCGCCCCGAGAGGCGCCCCGGCCGCCAGCAGTTCGGAGACCACAAGACAGCGCTCAACGCCCGATCGGGCCGAGCCCCCGTACCGCTTCGGAATGGTCATGCCCACCCAGCCGTGCCGGGCCAGATCCTCGCTGAAGGCCCGGTCGAAGCCGCCGCGGGTCGGGCTCTCGGCTGAGGGCTCGAAGGGCTTGGCCCGCGCGAACCGGCGGACTTCGAGCATCAGCAGGCGCTCATCTTCCGTCAGGGTCACCGGGTCGAAGTCGAGCGCGGATCCGGGATGGCTCATGCGGGCTCCAGCATCGGTTGCGGTCAGGTGCGCCGGTCGGCGAGCAAGCCGCCCGGATCGATGAAGCGCCGGAGCGTCTGGACTTCGTCGGTCTCCGCCTCGAATGCCGCCGGCGGCATGGCCGGCAGCGGCCAGCCGGTGCGGGCCGCCACGTCATCCCATCGGAGCGGGCGCATCGCCCGGTCCGGGACGAGCATCCCGCAGTGGTCTGGCCGGAACAGCAGATCCGGGGTGAACAGGGCGCTGGGCCCGGCGTTGGGCAGGTCGAGCTCGGCTCGTGAGCGCCCGCGGTGGCCAAGGCCGATCACCGACGCGTAGTCGACGTGATCGACCAGGGTCCGCCGGTCGTGCCGTTCGGTATAGAGGATCGTCCGTGCGGCCGTGTGCCCCAGCGCGGAGTTGGCCAGCCCGGGCCCGCGCAGCACGCCCGCGGCCGTCCGGATGTAGTGCAGGTTGACCGAACCGTAGCGGTCGATCTGCATGCCACCGTAAAACATGACGTCAATCCCGAGTTCCGTGACGGAGAAAACGTCAGACATATCCGCGATCGCCACCGGATCGCAGTCCCAGCCCGCGGTGAACTCGGGCACCAGACGGCGTGGGTTGATGTACACGCCGGCGCCCAGGATGGTCAGCGACGGGGCCTGGCGCGCCTGGGCGAGCAGGCAGGCGGCCAGCGGAATGGCCGATGCCGCTCCGGTCAGAACGACCTCGCCGTCGTTGAGCTCGCGCGAGATGGCGATGCTCATCCGCTCGCGGACGGTAAGTCCGGTGCCGGCCGACGGCCCGCTGCCGGACGAGAGGCCACTGCTTACCTGAGCGCTTGTCATGGGGAGGCTATCGCTCCATCGTCGGCAATTCTGCATGCATTTTAACATACAGAACGTGAAATCGGCACTCCGGAGGGCCCGGCATCCGCCTGGGTGGAGACGCAGCCGCCTCGGTAGAGACGCAGTCCGGGTCGTGATGACCGCAGGCTTGGTCGGCGAGGTGGACTGCTCAGACGACGCCTCGCATACCGTCCTGGCCGTAGAGCGGCTCGACCCACGCTGACGCGTCGAACGGGCGGTTGACCGTCTGCCCGCCGTCGACGCTGATCACCTGACCAGTGATCCACGTTGCGCGGGGGCCTGCGAGGAATGACACGACGTCCGCGATGTCACCGGGGCGGCCCAGCCTGGGCAGCACGACGGCGGACAGGAAATCGCGCTCTATCTCCTCGGGAAGCTCCTGCCGGTCGACCTGGACCAGGCCGGGCCGCACCACGTTCACCCGGACATCGCTCGGCCCGAGTTCGCTGGCCGCGATGCGGCACAGCTGGTCGATGGCGGCCTTGGCGGTCGAGATCGGGCTGGTGAACCGCGCGGCCATGGTCGAGCTGATCGACGAGATCGCCACGAAGCTGCCGCCGTCGGCGCGGACCATTTCCCGCGCCGCGTACTTGAGCGTCAGCATCGTCGCGACGACGTTGTTGTCGAACACGCGGCGCCAGCTGTCCAGGTCGAGCTGCGTTACCGGGGCCAGCTGGCCCCTGGGCTCCCCCGCGCACGCGACGGCGGCGTGCAGCCCGCCGCGAAGACCGCTGGCGGCCTCGACGGCCCGTCTCGCTGCATCCTCGCGGGACATGTCGGCAGCGTGGGCGCGGATGGACGCAGGGTCGGCACCGGCGTCGATGAGGATCTGCCTGGCGTCCTCCAGCCGCTGCGTGCTCCGGCCGGCGATCGTGACCGCCGCGCCGTCGGCGAGCAGCCGGCGCGAGACGGCCAGGCCGATGCCCGAACCGCCGCCGGTCACCAGGATTCCCATGTCGTGGAGCGGACCCGGTGGCGCGCTCGGCGATCCGCTCACGGGGCGCTTCCCTCCTGTCCGGGCATGGAGGTCAGGATTCCTCGACCGAGATGGCCATCGAGGGGCAATCCGCTTCGGCCTCCCGGGCGGCCGCGGCCTGCGGGCCCGCCACGTCGGCGTCCAGGACGACGGCGATGCCGTCGTCCCCGAGGTCAAATGTGACCGGCGCGATCCGCTGGCAGTACGCGGAGCCCACGCATCGGTCCCGGTCAACTGTGATCTTCATTCTGGGTCCTGCCTTGATTGCCTGGGCACCAGGGAGGAGGTGCCGAACACTATCGGCGCGCTAAGCCATCCGTTGCGCAGCACGTGCCGGATGGGTTCGGGCCGCCCGGCCAGTTGGAACCTCGGGTAGCGGTCCAGCAGCTCGCCGAAGAACAGCGCGGTCACCAGGCGCACGAGCTGGGCGGCGATGCACACGTGCGGCCCGAAGCCGAAGGCCATATGCGGCTGATCGGTGTCTCGACCGATGTCGAAGCGCCGCGGCTGCGCGAACACCGCCGGGTCGAAGTTCCCCGCCGCGTAGAGCAGGTAGATGCGCTGCCCGGCCCGGATCGGGCGGCCCGCTATCTCGGTGTCGCGAGTGGCCGTCCGCACGAACCCGCGCCCGGGCGTGCTCCACCGCAGCGCCTCCTCGATCGCCCCGGCCATCAGGGTGCGGTCGGCCGCCAGGAGATCCAGCTGATCAGGGTGCTGGGCCAGCGCGATCGCGAAGCTCGCCAGCAGCGATCGCGTGGTGTCGTTGCCCACGCTGAGGACCTGATGGCAGTAGGTGAGCAGGCGCGGCTCCGAGAGCGGGGCCCCGTCGAGTTCCTCGCCGAGCAGGACCGACATCAGGTCGTCTCCGGGGCCGGCCCGCTTGGCGTCGAACTGCCCGAGCAGGAACCCGTTCATCTCGCCGAAGACGGTCGCCGCGCCCCGGAGCTGCGCGCGCGAGCCAACGCCGGACGTGAGCAACTCGCGGGCGTCGGACCAGCGCTTGATGTCCGCGGCCCGTTCGGCCGGCACGCCCAGCAGGCGAGCCGCGACCAGGATCGGCAGGCGCGCGGCGATCTGCTCGACCACGTCGGTGACCGCGCCCGGTGAGATGGACTCCACCAGCAGCCGGCACGCCTCGCCGATCCGGGCGGACATCGCGGTCACGGCCCGGGGCGAGAAGGCCGGCATCAGCACCTTGCGCAGTTCCCGGTGCCGCGGCGGATCGGTAAAGGCAAATATCTCGCCCTCGGGATCGATGAACTCGTCCATGATCTCCGTCGCGCCGTCCCGCCGGTACTGAAGCTGGCTCAGCACCACGCCGTGCGCGGAGGAGAACAGGTCCGGGCGCCGGGCCGCCTCGCGCATATCGGCGTAGCGGGTCAGCACGAAGATGTCCAGCGGCGGGTAGTAGTACACCGGCTGCTCGCGGCGCATCCGGTCATAGACGGGATGCGGATCGAGGTAGAACTCCGGGTCCTCCAGGCGGACGAGTTCGGCCAGCGACGGCCGGTGGCCAATCTCCGCGGAGACCATTCCCGCCTGTCCTCTCGGTCGATGGTTGAGCTCGTGGCCGGGAAGCTACCGGTGCAGGGTGACCGGAAGGGTGGCCCAGCCATTCAGCTGCACGTGCTCGTAGCGGGTCGGGGCGCCGGCTGGGCGTATCGCGCTGTAGCGCGAGATCAGCTCCGTGAACAGCGCTTTTGCTTCCATCCGGGCCAGCCCGGCGCCGAGGCAGAAGTGGGTGCCGAAGCCGAATGACGCATGACCGTAGGCCTGGCGACGGGCTGGATCGAAGCGGTCGGGATCGGTGAAGTGGCCGGGATCACGATTCGCCGCCGGATAGAGCATGTACAGCCGCTGGCCCGCCCGGATCCGCGACCCGGCGAGTTCGACGTCGGCCGTGGCGGTGCGCACGAACCCCCGGGCCGGGGGCATCAGGCGCAAGCACTCCTCAATCACGCCGTCCAGCAGGCCAGGATCGGCCCGGATGAGTTCCAGGGGCGACGAGCCGGTGGCCAGGAGGGAGGCGATGCTGCTCAGCAGCAGCCGGGTCGTGCCGCCGTTGGACATCAGCGTGGCCACGTGCGCCAGCACGATGGCCTCGGCCGGCGGGGATCCATCGAGGGTGGACGCCAGGAAAGCCGAGATCATGTCGTTCCCGGCCGTCCGGCGTTTCATCTCCAGCTGATCGCGGAGGAACCGCTTGAGCTCGTCGAAACGCTGCCCGGGCTCCTCGAGCTCGGCCGCGGAGGTGACCCTGGTCAGATCCTCAAGCGCAGCTACCCACGACTGCATCCGGGGGATGTCGACCTCGGAGACACCCAGGAGGGCCGCCGCGACATACAGCGGCAACTGCGCGGCGATCGAGCTCACGAAGTCGAACGGGGACCCGTCGCCGGCCCGGTCGAGCAGGTCCCGGCAGAAACCGTCGAGCGCGTCGCCAAAGCCCTGCAGATAGCGCGGGGTCAGGTTCTGCGACATGAGGGCGCGCAGCACTCGCTGCCGGGGCGGGTCCTTGGTGATGACGAGCTCGCCGCCGGGCTCGTTGAACCGCTCGAACGCGGCGCTGGCGCCGGCCTTGGCCATCCGGAGCTGGTTGAGCGTCAGGCCGGCCGCGCTGGAGAACTGCTCCGGGTGCGTGGAAACGTAACGGACATCCTCCATCCTGGTCAGCAGGAACACGTCAAGCGGCTGGTAGTAATAGGCCGGGGCCTCGGTCCGCATCCGGTCGTAGACACCGAACTGCCGGTCATCGTAGAAGTGCGTGTCCTCGACCAGGACCAGGTCGGTGAGGGGTACTGTCATGAGCGCTCCAGAGGGCGTGCGGCCCGGATCGCCTGCCGCTGGTTCGTCAAGCGAGCGGACCCCCGGCGTCGAGCATGAAGGTGGTGCCCGTCACGTACCGGCCGGACGGCGCGGCGAGATAAATGACGGCCGCGGAGACATCCTCGGGCTCCACGGCGGGAACTCCCAGGGCATGGTGTGAGCGCGCCTGGGTCTCGAAGTCCTCCCTGGTCGGATCCGCCAGGTCGGGCCGGAACAGCCGGTACATCGGTTCATTGAGGATCATCGGGGTGTTGACCCCGGTCGGATGCAGGGTATTGACCCGGATCCGGTGCGGCGCCAGTTCCTTGGCCAGGACCCGCATGAAGCCGATCAATCCGTGTTTGGACGCCGTGTAGTGGGCGATATTCCGCGAGATCATCGTGGTCGCGGACGAACTCGTGATGATTACCGAGCCGCCGCGGCGGCCGGCCACGATGTGCGGGACGGTCGCCTTGCAGGTTTTCCAGACGCCAGTCAGGTTGATGTCGACGGTCGTCTGCCACGTCTCTTCGGTCATCTCGAGGGTTGGAGAAGGCGTGCTGATGCCCGCGTTAGCGCAGACGATGTCCAGGCGGCCAAGTTCGGCGACCGCGTCGTGGATGAACTGATCCATCTCGGCGAGATCGCGCACGTCGACTACCCCGTAGACCACGCGCGCGCCCAGGGCTTCGACTTGATCCGCCGTGGCCTGGAGGTCGGCCTTGGTGGGCAGGGGGTAGGGGACCGTCGCAATCGGGGCGCACGCGTCAAGCGCGATGATGCTTGCGCCTTGTTCGGCCAGGGCCACGGCATGACTGCGGCCCTGGCCCCGGGCTGCCCCGGTAACCACCGCGACCTGGCCCGCCAGCAATCCCGTCATCGCTGAACCCCACAGGCAGCTTCCGGGCGGGCCGGGGGAGGAAAGGCCATGGCTACGGCTGCCGGACGTCGAAGATGACCGGCAGGTGGTCGGGGCCCAGCACTATCCCGACCGCCGTCTCGACGTGCGTGCCCTCCGGGGTCCGGAGATTGGTCACGCGGGTGAGCAGCTCGCTGAAGGCGATCTCGATCTGGAGCCGGGCGAAGTGCATGCCGATGCACCGGTGTGGGCCGAGGCCGAAGGCGGCGTGCGGGTTGCGCTCCCGGCCGAAGTTGAGCTGGTCCGCGTGCTCGAACCGGGACTCGTCCCGGTTGGCGGAAGCGTAGTGCACCGCTACCCGGTCGCCCGGCTTCAGCGGGCAGCCGCCGAGCTCGGTGTCGCGCGTCACTGTGCGGGCCATGAACATGATCGGTGATTCGTAGCGGAGGAATTCATCCAGATCCCCCTTGATCCACTCCGGATCGCGCAGCCGCTGTTCCAGGCTGGGATCGGTGGCCAGGTGGAGGGCGATGTTGCCCAGAGCCGCCTTGGTCGTGTCCAGGCCGCCGGTGAACATGATCATCGTCGCGCCGACCTGCTCCTCCAGGGTGAGCGGGCGTCCCTGCACGGTTCCGTTCACGATCGCCGACAGCACGTCGTCCCGCTGGTTGCCGGAGGCCGCCCGGTCGCGCAGGAACTCCTCGGCCAGCGCGGCCATGTCGAAGAAGGCCTGAGGGTCGCCCTCGCTGCTGATTCGCGTCGCGATGCTGATCGCCCGCTGGATCCGCTCGGCGTTGCTGTCGTCAAGAACGACGCGCGCGAGGTTGCGTGAGGTGAAGGGGACCGCGTAGTCGGTCATGAAGTCAAAGCGGCCGCGGGGCACCAGCTCGTCAAGGAGCGTACGGGCCGTGTCGCGGATGTCGTCCGCGTACCGGCTGAGGAAGGACCGGGACAGGTACTTGTTGAGTGCGCGGCGGTACTCGATATGCCTGGGCGGGTCCTCGGTGAGCGGCGGCATGGGGAGCGGCACGCCGCGCAGGCCGGCCTGCTCCGAGCTGTAGGTCTCAGCGTCCTCCAGGACGGTGCGCAGCTCGTCATAGCGCGTGACGATGAAATAGCCCTCATCGGCGTCGGTCCTCAGCACCGGGCAGGCCGAGCGCGCATAGGCCAGAACCTCCCACAGCCGTTCGCTGTGGGACGGGTCGAAAAGGTCGAGATGGGGGGCGAGGTCCTCAACCTGAACGGCGGCAGGATCATCGATGCTTGTCATGTGGGCCTCCCTGGAATAAGCCGCCGACGACCGCGGCGACGGCACGAACCCGTTAATGACGGCCTGGCGGCTCTGCGACTCTAACTCTCCCGATGCTAACTACACAAGTAGTTAGTAACCCGGATCTGCCGGACCAGCTACCCGGCAGAGAAGGAAATCGCGGACTCGGGGCAGTTGTCGATGGCGCGCGCCACGTCGGCTGCATCGCCCGGTCCCGGCTCGGGAACTAGGACCTGTCCAAGACCGTCGTCGGTGATGTCGAAGATTTTCGGACTTACAAGCGAGCAGCGGCCATGGCCTTGGCAGCGGCTCGCGTCGATGGATAGCGGCACCTGCGGGCCTCTCTCGTATCACGTCAGATTGCATGCATTTTTACATGAACATGTCGACGAGGCAACATCGAGCCGGGCCGCCCTGTCCGCCTGGGGTCAGCGGACGGCCGGTGTGCGGTGCGATCGTGTTGAGGGTGTCACGCGCCTCGGGCCGGGCTGGCCATGGGCCTCCGGCTTGGTGTCCGGGCCTGGTGTCCGGGCCTGGTGTCCGGGCCTGGTGTCCGGGCCTGGTGTCCGGGCCTGGTGTCCGGGCCTGGTGTCCGTTTCTGCTGGCGCGGCGGGTGAATCCGGCTCCGTTCATTACCTGCCGTCGCCGGGTTCGAATGCGCTTTGCAGGATCATTGACGGTTCACCCGTTGTCTTGCCGGGAGCCTGATGCGTGGCGGCCGACTACGTGCTCTGGCCGGGGACGCGACTGCTGGCCAGCCTGCGCGACCCGCGCTGCGATTCCCTCCAGCAGGCAGTCGAGCCCGAATGCGAAGCTGTCGTCTCCGGACAGGTTCGTCCGGCCAGCGAGGTGCTGAGCCGAGACGCTGCCGTGGCCGGCTGTCCGGGCGGCCCGGTCGCCGGGACGGGTTTCCCGCCGCGCGGTGGTTGCCCGGCTGTGTGACATGAGCTGCTGCCAGGCCGATTCGCGCTGGAGGAACCCGAAGACGTAGTTGTTGACGGCGGCCAGGATGTTGACCTGCGCCGCGTCGTCGAGGCCGAGTCCGTGGAGCGATCTCAGGGCTACTTCCCCGTATCGTGTGGTCTGCGGCCCCGGCACCGGGTGGATGCCGAGCTGCGCGAACCAGGGATGACGGCGCAGTGCGGCGCGGGTGGCCCAGGCGAGGGAGGCGAGGTCGGCGCGCCAGTCGCCGGAGGGCCGTTCGGGGAGCTCGATCTCGCCGATGACGGCGTCGACCATGAGCTCGTAGAGCTGGTTCTTGTCGGAGAAGTACCAGTAGAGCGACGTGGGCGCGGAGCCGATGCGCGCGGCGATGCGGCGCATCGACACCGCCTGGAGGCCGCCGCGGTCGGCGAGGCCGATGGCGGCCTGCGTAATCTCGGCCAGGCTGAAGGCCGGCTGGGGCTGACGCGGCGCCGGGGCCGGCCGGAGCCAGACCGAGTGCGCATCTGAGCCGGGGGGCCTGCGTGGCATTACCGCAGTGTCTCCCTTCACTGGGCGGCCGAGCCGACCGTTGACAGTCCTACATTGTAGGGCTAGGTTGGTCCTACAGTGTAGGACTATTGTCAGGGCCGGAACGGCGTGGCCATACCGCCAGGAGCGTGCGCCCGGCCGGCCGGCGCGAGGAGAGGAGGGCATGAGGTGCCAGACGTTCGGCCGTAGCCGGCCTGCGAGTGCCGGTGCCGTGAACCCGCAGGCCGGCGCCCGGTTCCGCCGACGGCGCGGACTCGCCCGTGATACGGACAGACGCCGTGCTGCGCCAAAGCGCTGGGGAGTCACTCGCTTGTCGCGGACCACCCTCTGCGGGGAGTCACGCCCGGCGGTGTCGCTCACGAGCCTCGCCAGGCCCCGCGTTGGCTCTTCTTGACCTTCCTATCAGTGCCGGGTACCTTGTACTACATGGAACCTGGCAAGGACATTAACTGGCTGGCCCAGGTCCGCAGGGGTGTGGCTGAGCACTGCGTCCTGGCCCTGCTCACCAGCGGGGAAAGGTACGGGTTCGAGCTGGCGCGTGAGCTCGGGGCACGGGGGCAGATCATCGCCAGCGAAGGGACGCTCTACCCGCTGCTCGCCCGGCTGCGGCGCAACGGCCTCGTCGAGACGTCGTGGCAGGAGTCAACCGCCGGCCCGCCGCGCCGCTACTACCACCTAACAAGCGACGGAGAACTAGCCCTCGCCAGCTTCAAGAAACAGTGGCGGATTTTCCGCGACGCCGTCGACGAGATCCTCAACGAAGGGAGCCAGGAGTGACGACCAGACAAACCGCCGGCCACGCCGACAAACTCGTCCGGCGCTATCTGGCGCAGCTGGACGCAGCGCTGCAGGGCGTCGACGCCTCCCGGCGGGAGGAGATCCTCGCCGACGTGCACGAGCACATCGAAGAGGGCCGGACCGGGCTCGATCCCGACGACACAGCCAGTGTCCGGACCCTCCTGGACCGGGTCGGCGACCCCGCTGCCATCGCCGCCGAGGCAGGCGCACCGCCCCCGGGCAGCCGCCGCTGGGACGCGTGGGCGCCGTGGCTGATCATCTTCGGCTTCATCGCGAGCGGGCTGGGCTGGATCGCCGGGGTGCTGATCTTGTGGACCTCCCCGACATGGAGCCGACGCGACAAGCTGATCGCCACCGTCGTGCCGCTCGCTGGCCTGGTGGCTCTCTTCTTCGGCCTCGTGGCCGCATTCCGCGCGGCAGCTGCCTGTCCGGGGCCGGCGACCCTCGCGAGCACCACATGCACGACCAAGGGGCCCGCCCTCCCGCTCGGATTCGCCATACTGCTGGTCGTAGCCGGTCTCGCCGCTCACTTGCTGCCGCCCATCCACCTGATGAGGACACGTCGTCAGCAACGCTCCACCTTTGCCTGACCTGCCCGCTGAGTTGTCGGCCGGCTTGGCCCACCGTGAAACGGAAGGACCGCACCCGATGCACGCCGCCCGGAATCCAGCTCACTGGGCCGACGTCCCGCGGCCGGCCCAGCACCAGCGCTGGCAATCACCGCCAGCCCGCGGCCCGGCCAGGCTCGACGCGCACCTGCCGCCGGACGAGGAACTCCTGGCCCGCTTCGGCGACGCGATCGACGACCAGATCGCCGAAACCGTAGACGAGCTGCGCGAGGAGCGGAACTCCGCGCGCCAGCATGGACCTGGCAGCTACATCAGTGCGGTCAGCCTCATCCTCGCCGCCCTAGCGGCGAGCGCTCTCCTGCGGCAAAGCCCAATCGCCTGGACAATCTGGCCCTCCGCCGCAGTCATCAGCCTCGCAACCGCCTGGACCGCCAGGGTCGGACGATCATGAGCCTTCTGGCGGCACTTGCGCCTCATACGACCCGTGGTGGAAGGGACACCTGATCAGCGTCGGCGCGCCGACCATGCGCCCGCACCGCCCGCCGAAAACACCCAGACGCCTAAAGCCCATGGCATTGGGCTATAAGGCCTCGCTCTTCTGCCGAAATAAGTACTTCATCCGCGCACATATTTATGCACGGCCTGGAATACCCTGTTCGTCGGCTAACCACAAAAGTGCGAAAGCCGAGTCACCATAGTTCTGGTAGGGAATCAGATCGAATATTTGCTCGTCGGTGGAAATGCCTGCGACTGCATTTACGCGCTCAGATCATCCCGTTCGGCGCGGCGGCCACAGGCACGGTTTGTCACGACGTACGGAATTGGGCGGCACTGCGCCTTGCTCATCTCCGTGGCAGATGACGCATTGTGAACGATCGCCGTCTGACGGCCGGCGGCCCTGCTACGGAACCATCCCGCTGGGACGGTCGACCCGCCCGGTCCCGGTGCGGGGCCGACGTGGCTAGTGCTCTGGGCCGGTGGCGGGGCCGCGCCTGCGGAGCATCAAGCTGCCGGCCGCGGCAGCGGCGAGCGCGGCGATCACCACGCAGTAGGCCAGGGCGGTCCGGTGCAGGCCGAGGTGTGCGGTGGTCACCCCTGCGATCAGCGCCGGGGATGCTAAGCCCGAGGAAAGAGATGATGAAGATGGCGGCGATGAGGCTGGCGCGCTGTCCTGGTGGGGCCAGCGGGATCAGGGTGCGGTTGACGCCCAGCAGCGCCAGCCCGCTTCCTACGCCGGCCACTGCGGTGCCGGCCAGGAAGGCGGCGGCGGTGGTCGTGGCGATCGCGGCGAGGGTCACCGCGAGGCCGGCGAGCAGGACCAGGCAGCCGGCCAGCATTGCCGTGCGCGGGGTGAGGCCGCGGAACGCGACCGTGGCCGCGGCCGCGACCCCGGTGAGCAGGAAGACCATCAGGCCGCCCCACAGCAGGTCCCGCGAGCCGGTCACCTGCGCGGCCAGCGACGGCCCGAGTGACTGATACAGGCCCGACAGCGCCCACACCGCGATCAGGCACGGCACCGCGGTGGCGAACGTCCCGCGCGCCTGGCGCGGCACGCCCACCCGGGGCCGCAGCGAGGCCAGCACGCCGGGGCGCCGGGTGCCGGGCTCGGGCATCGCCAGGATCCCGGCGGCGGCGGCCACGCTTGCGCCGAGCAGCAGCCACCACACCAGGCGGGTGGGCGCCGGCCCGTACTGGGCCAGCGCGCTGGCCCCGAGCGCGCCCGCTCCCAGCCCCAGGAGGGGAGCGGCGGTGGTGACCAGCGGGGCGAGCCCGCTGCCCTCGGGCTGCAGGTCGATCAGCGCCGCGCCGAGCGCGCCGGTGGCCGTGCCGACGGCCACGCCCTGCAGCGCCCGCGCGGCGAACAGAAGGCCGACGTCGTGCGCCGCCAGGAACACCGCGCACGCGCCCGCGGTCACCGCGAGGGCGGCGAGGATCACGCGCCGACGGCCCAGGTAGTCCGACACCGACCCGAAGACCAGCAGCGTGATGAGCAGGACGAGGGCGTAGATGGCGAAGACGGCGGTCAGCATGATCGCCGAGAACCGGAGCTGAGCCCGGTAGATGCCGTACAGCGGCGACGGGGTTCCCGCCGCGAAGAACAACAGGCAGAGTACCCCGGCCACTAGCCAGAACGCGGCCGCGCGGGGCGGCGCCGTGCGCCGGGAATGCTCCCCCGCCGCCCGCATCCCGGGCCAGCGGTGCCGTTCGGCGCTGCCGCCCGCGCGTTCGCGGCCGGTCTCGGTGCCGGACAGGAACATCGCGGGTTCCTCCTAGAGGTTGCCGATTTCAGGCGCCGCCGTCGGCGGCATTGCCTGGTCGATAAGGGCAGCCGCCACGGGGGCGGGTGTAGTCGAAACGGCGCCACGTCGTCGAGGGAGGTGGCCAGGACGGCCCCGCCCTAGAAGAGCACGCTCAACTGGTCGCCGAGCGTCTCGGGGTCGGCTGCGCCCGCCTGGCGGGCGGTGTCGACGAGCAGCCGCACCACGGTCTGCTTGCGGGCCAGGACCACCGGGCGGGCCGGGTGGTCCGGGTCGGCGAGCTCGATCGCGGCGTTGTGGAAGGGACAGCCGCGGAACGGCGCGGACGCGCGGGGCCGGCGGAACAGGGCGAGCAGCCGTTCCCGTGGAGCGAGGTCGCCGCGTAGCAGGTAGCGCTCGTTGGTGCCGAGGTTCTCGCTGGCCTGCCTGAGGTAGGCGGTGACAAGCTGGTCCTTGCCGGGGAACAGCTTGAAGAGGGTGCGCTTGGAGACCCCCGCGACGCTGGCGAGCACCACCGACCGGGCCCGCACCTTCGTCGCCAGATCCCGCAAGGACACCGCCTTGTTGGCGGACAGGCCCGCGGCCCGCAGCGTCTGCCCGTTCAGGCCTTTGCCGACTGGGCCGAGAGCCACAGTGCGCCAGGGTTGACGCGGTGCGGGTGAATCGCCAGCATCTGCCAGTAGAGTTCCTCCGCCGTGGTGGTTTCCTTGTCGAGCCGGTCGAAGTCGCTGATGTACTGGCGGGTTTCATCGATGATGCGCGGGTTGTCGTCCTTGCCGTAGCGTTTGTGGCCGGCTACGACGGCATGCGGATCGAGCGCCTCGATGATGTCGAGGGCCGCGAGCCAGTCCTGGCGGCCTTGAGGGCCTGATTCCGCCAGGTACTGGTGCACGTCGTTGTATGCCGCGTCGCCGGCGACGACCAGCCCTATCTCCGGTACGTGCAGGAACGTGGTGTCGTCGGTGTCGGTGTGCCCGACGTCGACGGCGACCAGCTGACGGCCTTCTAGCTCGAAGGACGGCCCGTCCAGCGGATCGGCGACGGGGTTGTCATCAGGGATCTGGCCCGGGAACCTAGGTTGCCAGAATGTCTGGAGTACCTCGGGCGCGGACCACTTGCGCATACCCTCGATGACTGCTGGCGTTGCGACGGCCCGCACGCCCGGGAAGCGCTCGCGGACCGCATCGAGCCCGAACCAATGGTCACCGTGCCCGTGGGTGACGTACACGGTGGTGAGGTTCTTTCCCGTGGTCGACACCCAGTCAGCCACAGCCATGCCCTGTTCGACCGTCATAAGGGGGTCGACCAAGACGGCGTCATGCCGGCCGGAGATGAGGGTGGCCGATATCGGGCTCCAGGTTGAGCGGCTCTGGCCAGGCGGCACGTCCTTGCCCGCCATCGCGATGATCGGCGCCACGTAGACCTGATAGGTCAGCGTTGCCTCGCTTGTCATTATGTGCTCCTTTCATTATGGCTCCTTGCCGATGGCTACTGAGATCTCCGTTCGCCACTTGTCTCTCCGGACCGGCGCGCTTGTCATGCCGTAAGCGGGTGAGCCGGCCTAGCTCGTAGCCGACACGGCTTCGGCCGCCGTCTTGATGAGCTGGGCCACGTCACCGGGATGGGAGACCATCGCGACGTGGCTGGACGGGATCTCGACGGTGGTGGCGCCCATGCGAGCGGCGAACTGCCGCTCGGCATCGGGCGGGAGGGCCTGGTCGTCGGCGGCGACCAGGTACCAGGACGGCAGTGATTTCCAGGCCGGGACGCCCATCGCGTCCCCGAAGGCGGACATGGCCAGCGGCTGCTGCACGGCGTGCATCACCTTGGCCCGGACCGGGTCGACGTCGGCGGCGAAGTGGTTGACGAAGTCGTCTTCGGACAGCCAGCCGTAGCCGCGGGTGTCGGTGAATAGGTGCGCCAGCGCCGGGGTCACCGGCCCCTGGGACAGCAGCCCGCCGAGCGATTCGCCCTGGTCAAGGCCGAATGCGGCGATGTAGACCAGACCGGCGACGTTCGGGGCATCGGCGCCCAGCGCGGTGATGACCTGGCCCCCGTAGGAGTGCCCGGCGACGATGGCGGGGCCGTCCTGGAGGTCCAGCACCTGGCGCAGCCGGGCGACGTCATCGGCCAGCGCGGTCAGCGGGAACTGGGGTGCGGTGACGTGGTAGCCGTCGGCCTGCAGGCGCTTGATGACGCCGCTCCAGCTGGAGCCGTCGGCCCACGCGCCGTGGACAAGCACGATGTTCGGTCGGGTGTTCATCTCGGGTTCCTCTCGTGGTCGTGTCTTGTGGCCATCTTGCGGCGCGAGGCTGCGGCCGGGGTATCCGCAGCACTACTGCACATTGCGGATGCCTGTTGCGCGGCCGGCGTGGCGATACCGCCGGTCTTGCCGACCGGGAAGAGCCGCGTAACTACGGGCCAGACCGCGACAACCAGCTCGCGGGCGTCCGCCAGCCGACATCATCCAGCTGCCGCCGACGACCCCGCCCTGGCCGACCGGACCTGGGTGCTGCTGACCGGGGCGCCCGAGGGCGGATGCGGCCTGGGCGGCCATGCGAACACCAACGCCGAACCCGTCAGCGCCGCACGCGCCCAGATCGCGGAACTGGGCAAAGAACTCGCCTGGCACATCGCCGTCATCCCGCCCGCCGGGCCCGGCGTGAGGCGATCAGACTCCCGCGGTTCGGCGATCCGGAAGATCTTAAGGCCGTCGCCGACTCTGCGCGATGGGTGGGAACCCCGCTAAGCGCATGCCATAAGCAGCAGGTCCCCGGCGCTTATTGCCGCAGGTCACGCCCCTGCAGGTACCTGCCAGTTCCGCCGGAATCCAGGCAAGTTGCGGTACTTCCATGCTGCAGCCTGATCCTCTCGGCCAGCGCGTTTCGTCAACGCCGTCCCCAGGCTCAACAGCGACCGTAGCCCGGGCATACCCGCAGCGCGCAAAGTGCAGTCACACCACGGATACCGCTCTTGCCTGCCTGGAGCGACAGTGATGACTGGGCCAGGCGTTACCGCTGCGAGCACCGAACGATGAGGATCACGATGCCTTTTGTCACTGTCGG
The DNA here is from genome assembly GCA_963844625.1 of uncultured Actinomycetota bacterium. Taxonomy (GTDB): domain Bacteria; phylum Actinomycetota; class Actinomycetes; order Streptosporangiales; family Streptosporangiaceae; genus Palsa-504. The sequence continues at coordinate 57,650 of CAWJPF010000007.1, forward strand.
ACGGGAGAATTCAGCCGCGATCCGGATCTACTACGAGGACCACGGGGCCGGTTCTCCCGTCGTGCTAGTGCACGGCTACGCGCTGAACGGGCACTCGTGGGAAAAGCAGGAGGCAGCCCTGCTCGCCGCCGGGCACCGAGTAATCACCTACGACCGGCGGGGCTCCGGCGTCTCCAGCCGGCCCAGCACCGGATATGACTTCGACACGCTAGCCACCGATCTTGACCTTCTGCTCAGCCGGCTCGACCTGCGCGGGGTGGTGCTGGCCGGGTTCGCCATGGGCACCGGTGAGGTAACCCGCTACCTGGCCGTTCACGGCTCAGAGCGGGTCAGGGCGGCCGTGCTGGTGGCGCCGCTGCTGCCGTTCCTGCTCAAGACGCACGGCAATCCTGAGGGCATAGACCGGAGTGTCTTCGACGGCATCGCGGCGCGTACCGCGGCTGACCGGCCGGCGGCGATGAAAGACTTCCTGGACCGCTCCTACAACGTCGATCTTCTGGGCGGGGATCGGGTCAGCGACCAGGCGTGGCAGAACAGCTTCTACGTGGCCATCTCCGCCTCAGCCCACGCCGCCGTCGGCTGCGTCACCGCCTGCCTGGAAGATTTCCGCGGCGACCTGGCCGCTATCAGCATTCCCGTCCTGATTATCCACGGCGACCAGGATCGCGTCCTGCCCTACGAGGCCACCAGCCGGAGGATTCCCGCGTTGCTGACCAACGCCCGCTCCACCATCATCGCGGGCGGGCCGCACGCGATCATCTGGACCCACGCCAACGAGGTCAATCGGGCACTGCTCGACTTCATCGGCCACCCGAGCCAGGCGGAGACGGCAGAGCGGACCGGAGAACCCGCCGCAGAGCCGGTCGCAGAACGGACGGGCCGACTGACCCTGGCTGCGACCGTGCGAGCCGCCCCGGATCTCCCAGCGAGCAGGCCAGGTCGGCTGATGTACGACGGTGAACCGACTGGCGACCTGCGCGCCCGGGCAGATCGCCCCCGGCACGATCCACGCCAGGCCATCGCCGAAGCCCCGGCATGCGCAGCCAGGTACCGCAGCGCGGCGTCGCCCTGCCGCACCCGGACCGGGTACCGGTCATGGACAACGTCCCGACCAGGATCCTCGCGGAGAATCCCAGCAATCCCGGCGTGCGCGCGGGCGGGTGGTTCTCCCTGTTCTTCACGGCTCAGCCATCAGATCCAAAGACACCTCCTCCCGTCCATGCCCGCTCCGCGGGCTATATAGCAGTGCGCCTCGTGGCGCGCGCAGATCGTCCTGCTCGGCGTGGCGTGTGGCGTCGCACTGACGCGGTCAGCCGGGAGCTGTTGACCTTCCTGCACGCCTTGCGGGACGTTGAGCCTGGCATCCGCAGCTGGTGCCGTTCACCGCTTCGCACGCTGGTGGAGGCGGCCGCCGCGGGCCGCTACGCAGATGCCGCCGACAGGTGATGCCTGCCGCGGATCCCGCGGCAGGCATCCTCTGTCGACCGTGCCAGTTGCTGCTTTAGGCGAAAGGCCTTGGTTAGGAGGTCGCCCGGACGGCTTGCAGGATCACGTTCGTCACGGTACCGGGATCGGAGATCATGGATAGGTGCGGCGCGTCTACCTCGGTGATATGGGCGTGCGCCGTGTTGGCCATGGCGAGCTGCAACGCCAGCGGGATGGCGCGGTCGGCGGTGCCCACCACGGCCCATGACGGGATGGTTTTCCACGCCGGGACACCGGTCTGCTGAGTCAGCGCGATCGTTGCCAGCGGCAGCTGGGTGGCAGCGAGCACGTGTGCTTCCGTGGCGGGCAGGCCGTTGGCCATGCAGCTGGGGAACACGCTCTGCTTGATGTAGGCGTCGCCCACGCCGCTGGGGGCGCCAGGGAACGGGACCACATTCAGGTTCGCGGGCACAGCGCACGACCCGGGATAGGCGGCGAGCAACTGCGCGAGGCTCTGACCCTGCGCGGGCGCGAAGGCGTCCACGTAAACGAGAGCTTTGACCTGCGGGTCGCCGGTGGCGGCGTTGGTGATAACGGCCCCGCCGTAGGAGTGTCCCACCAGCACGATGGGACCGGAGATGGTGTGCAGGAAGTCCGCCAGGTAGGCCGGATCGTAGGCCAGGCCCTGTAGCGGGTTCGGCGGCGCGTACACAGTGTAACCGTCAGCCTGCAGGCGCTGGATGACGCCGTCCCAGCTGCTGGTGTCGGCCCACGCTCCGTGCACCAGCACGATGGTGGGCTTAGGGCCGTCACCCGCGACGGCAGCCTCGGCTGCACGGGCCGACGCGATCTGGCTGAGCGGGATGACCAAGCCGGCAATGGCCACGATTACAGCCGCGATAATGAGCCGCAGCCTGCCTAGCTGCGCGATTCGGGTGATGTTCACCGAGGTCTCCTTTCCTGGTGTGCCCAGCGCCCGTGCGGACGCTAGGTTGTGCGGCTACAAGGCGGTCACCAGCGCTGACCGATCTGCGCGCTCATGGTTCCTGGGTCGGCCCTTCGTCCGGCACGTCCTCAGACGCTCCCAAGACGCGGCGCTGGTCCGGTGCCGGGTAACCTCGTATGGTCTGAGTCTGCGTCTGGAACCTAGCGGCGGGGTATCCGCAGGCTTACTGCACTTCCCGGCTGGAACGCGGTCGGCTGCCGACATGAAGCACACCGAATCATTGAGGTAGGTTCAGGCGCTTCGTCCGGCCCACTGCTGCTGCGCGGTGGCCTGCACCCAGTACCAGGGCTTCGAGGACGCGAATGCGCGTGGTTGTTCCGGGGAAGCGACCTAAAGAAAAGCCCGGCTTTCGGCGCTTTCGTGTGCTGGCGTTGGCGTGCCGGCGCGGGCGATCACGTCGCGTAGCTGATAGCGGCCGGCTACCCCGAGCTTGGGATAGGACCGGTACAGGCGAGCTGACCGGGCGCGGTGAGAGGAACAGTCGGTCGCCGATCTCGCGGTCGATAAGGCCGTCGCTGGCCATCGCGCTGCGCAGCGGGCGTGCGCCGATGCGAGCAGGTCGATGCGTGGTGCCCCAGGACGGAGGCCTGGCGTCCGGCCGCGGAGCGTCAACGCCAGTGATCGCCTGGCCCGCAGGCTCTGCCGTGGACACGGGGCGCACCGGATCGGCCTTGACTCACTGGACCGTTAGGATGATAATTGTGTTGTTACAACATAATTATCTCACTCACCGCCGTCCGAGGAGGATTCATGCTCGAACTCGACCCTCGGATCGCGAAGACGCTCTCGTCGACGCCCCCGCAGCCGCTCAGGGCTGAAACGCTGAGCACGTTCAGAGCCGCGAGTAAGAAGCCCTTGCCGCCGCCCTCGGCTGGTGTGGAACGCCGGGACTACATCATCGATCCAGAGCACGCCGTCGCCATCCGGGTCCACCGTCCGGCCGGGGCCGAGGGCGGGCTTCCGTGCGTCTACTCGATGCACGGCGGCGGATACGTGTTTGGCAGCTTTGCCAACGACGACGCCCGCCTTGATGGGTGGAGCAGGAGTTACCGCTGCGTCGGCGTGTCGGTGGAGTACCGCCTAGCGCCCGAGACTCCGTTCCCCGGGCCTCTTGATGATTGCTATCTCGGGTTGAAGTGGGTCTTCGACCACCACGACGAGCTCGGCGTCGACCCCGACCGCGTCGGGGTCAGCGGGACGAGCGCCGGAGCGGGCCTGGCTGCCGCGCTGGCACTGGCGGCCCGGGACCGGGGCGAGATACCGCTGAGATTCCAGCTGCTCGACGCGCCGATGATCGACGACCGCCAGGCGACCCCGTCGAGCCAGCTCGATGACCTGGTGATCTTCGACCGCGAGGCTAGCGAGTTCGGCTGGCGCTCCTACCTCGGCGATCTCTACGGCAAGCCGGAGGTGCCCGCTTACGCGGCGCCCGCACGGGCCGCGGATCTGCGCGGGCTTCCGCCGGCGTACATCTGCGTCGGGAACGTCGACGGGTTTCGCGACGACGCCACCGGCTACGCCACCCGGCTCAACCAGGCCGGCGTGCCCGCCGAACTGCACGTCTACGCGGGCGCCCCGCACGGCGTCAAGCAATTCGCTGACGTCCCCGTCGCCCGCCGTTACATCGAGGGCATCAGCGAGTGGATCGGCGCTCAGCTCCAGGATCCGGGATCCACTAGTTAACCAGGGCGCCGTCGTCGCATCAGCGGCTCGGCAGGAGCGTCGGGCACGACCCGCCGCTGCCCGCTCAGCACGAGAGGAGACTGATCCCGATGGCCAACCCGTCATCGGCGTACCCTGAGGCCGCCGTCGGTGCCTGGTCAGCCATGCGCGCATTCGTCGCCGCTCACGACCGGCGCAGAGAGCTCCAGGAGGCACTCGGTCTGGGCCGCGGTCTCGGCCGGGTCAAGGTTCTGGTGCTACTCACCGACGGTCCGATGACGCTTCGCGACATCGCCGAGGCAAATGGGGTCGATGCCCCGTACGCCACCGTCATCGTCGACAAGCTCGTCAGCCGCGGGCTGGTGGAACGCACCGCCCACCCGGACGACAACCGGCGCAAGCTCGTGCAGCTGACCGCATCCGGCCGGGACGCCGCGGTGCTCGCCGGGCAGATCCTCGCCGAACCCCCCGCCGCACTTCTGGCGCTCGCACCCGGCGACCTGGCCCTGCTCGAAGACGTGCTGACACGGCTGGTTGCGGCGACCGCGAATGCCCCAGCTCTTAACGGTGACTGATGGCCTGACCAGGATCCACGCACCAGTGCCAGCCGACAGGCCCGTCCGTGACATCTCCATGCTGAACGACGAGCTCAAAGGCCCCGCCGGCCTAAATGCCCACACGAGAGAAGAAGGTCCGATGGTCACGTCAATGAGCGAACCCAGCCCGCAGCGCCACCGCTACGGCTCGGATCCGTCCCAGTTCGCTGACCTCCACCGGCCGGCGGGGCGACGCCGCCCCGGCACCGTGGCGCTCCTCCACGGAGGATGGTGGGGACCGCTGTTCGGCGCCGACAACCTGGACGGAGTCGCGGCTGACCTCGCCGGCCGCGGCTGGGTGGCGTGGAACATCGAGTACCGCCGGCTCGGTCTCGGTGGCGGCTACCCGTCAACGCTGGAGGACACAGCCGCAGCGATCGACCACCTGGCCACGCTCGCCGACGTCGATACCGAGCACGTGGTCGCCATCGGGCACAGTGCCGGCGGCCACCTGGCCACCTGGGCCGCCGGCCGGACCAAGCTGGCCGCCGGCGCGCCCGGCGCCTCGCCGGTGATCGAGATCGCCGGCGTGATCAGCCTGGCCGGAGTCCTCGACCTCAGCGCCGCAGCCCGCGAGAAGCTCGGAAACGGGGCAGCGATCGAACTCATGGGCGGTGACCCCGACCAACTCCCAGAGCGGTACGCCGTGGCCGACCCCCTCCCCCAGGTGCCGATCCCAGCGGCCGTACGCTGCGTACACGCTCAGGCCGACAACCGGGTCCCGTTCGCGGAGAGCGTCACCTACGTCGCGGCCGCCCGGGCAGCCGGCCAGGACGCGCGCCTGCTCGAAGTCGAGGGAGGCCACTTCTCGGTGGCCGACACCTCCGCGCCGCCGTGGCCGGTAGTCATCAAGGCGCTCGAGGAGCTCTTGGACGCGGCATAGCCGGTGCAAACGACACCGTGCGGCGATCAATCAGGGCCGACCTGCTCATCGGCGAGCTCGATCGCCTCGCCACGGTGCGCGGCTACCCCGCCGTGCTGCACTGCGACAACAGCCCCGAACTGGCCTGCCAGGCGACGGCGACTGGGCCGGTGAACGCGTCGGCCTGTCTTAATCCCGCTTGGTCAGCCCTGGCGCCACGGCTACGTCGAGTCGTTCCGCGTCCGGGTTCGAGACGAGTGCCTAACACCACTCGGCTACCACGCCCCAGCCCACCATGCGGAGCCCCGTGGCACGACGCGGTTGGTCAGTGCAGCGCTGACGCTAGGCAGTGGCCACTGCTCTCATCAATATCGTCGCTTGACCGTACCCCGCACCTGCCTCGCGAGCGCTAGGCCTCGAGCCATCGAGCCAGATCTGCATGGCCGAATCTGACCGTGCCGGACGACCGTCGGCCGTGTAGATCGGCGGATCTTACGGTGACCGTAACCAGCAATCACGCATGTAGACGGCGAACCCATGGAAGACGATCGCCTGGGCGAATACGTCGCCCCGAACGCTGCCTGAATCCCCGGGCTGCCCACGTCTGGATGCTCGCGCATCGAGGTTCTGCTGGCTAGCAGTTTCTGCGCGTGGCCAGGCCGGCGCGCTCACATAACATGCATGAGCGGACGGCAGGCCGCGCCGCAGCCAGCGGCGGCCATTGCGGCGTGACGCAGGCTGGCGTTCTGGCATTGGTGCTGGCAGGTAGCGGAGTTGGGTGCGTGCGGTGAGGACAATGCCACGCTCATGCGCCATTGTGGGTGGCATGCACGCGTTCATGCTGACCAGGGGAAGGATATCGCCATGACCAGTACGCAGCCGGGCACCGTGTTGGTTACCGGCGCGAGCAGCGGCTTCGGGGAGGCGATCACGCGCCGCTTCGCGGCCGCGGGCGCCCGGGTCGTCGCCACCGCCCGGCGCTCGGACCGGCTCAAGGACCTGGCCGCCGACCTGGGCCCGCAAGTGCTGCCGGTCACGCTGGACGTGCGGGACCGGGCCGCAGTGGCCGAAGTCATTGGCGGCCTCCCGGGCGAGTTCGCAGAGATTGACGTGCTGGTGAACAACGCCGGCGCTGCCCTTGGCCTCAACCCCGCCCAGGACGCGGAGCTGGATGACTGGGAGCAGATGATCGACACAAACTGCAAGGGCCTGGCCTATTGCACCCGCGTGGTCCTGCCAGGCATGGTGGCCCGCCGCCGCGGTCACATCATCAACCTCGGCTCGGTCGCTGGCACGTACCCGTACCCGGGCGGAAACGTCTACGGCGGCACCAAGGCGTTCGTGCACCAGTTCAGCCTGAACCTGCGCAGCGACCTGCACGGCACCGGCGTGCGCGTCACCTGCATCGAGCCCGGGATGGCCGACACCGAGTTCTCCACCGTCCGCTTCAGCGGAAACAAGGCCCAGGCAGACGCCGTCTACACCGGCATGCAGCCGCTGACCGCCGGCGACATTGCCGGGTCCGTGTACTGGGCGGCGACGCTTCCGCCGCACGTCAACGTCAACACCATCGAGCTGATGCCTGTCGCCCAGAGCTTCGCCCCGTTCCAGGTAGCCCGCGACAGCCAAGGCAACTGACTGCGAGCCGCCCGCTGGCGCGGTGCCGCACCTACACGGGGATGAAACAGCGCCCGGCAACTCGGCGCAGCGTCTTATCCCGGGGACCGGTCCTTACCGTGCGCGGTTCCTGGCTGTGGAGGGGCCTTGCTTACCGCGCTCAATGCTAGAGACCAGGTCATGCAGCGGTTTTGTGCCTGCGCCGACGACAAGGCCGGTGACCAGCAGGTCGGCCCAGAACGGGGGCGCCCCGGAGCCGCTGGCGCGGACGGCTTGCATGAGCGTGATATTCAGCTGGGCGCACAGCAGGAAGGCCAGACCCGTCGCCACGCCCCAGGTGACGACGGCCGTCAGCCGCCGGCACATGTCAACCGCGAGCTGGCGCTCCACGGCGATTCCTTCCACGTCGTCCGGCTGCGCGCTGGCAAGGGCCCTGACCTGTGTGTCCTTGCGGCTGGTCGTGTCCGGCCCGAGCTTGCGGCTGAACGGCTCAAGAGCGCGCTCGATGGCCAGCGCCAGGATGAACAGGCCAGTGAGGGCACCCCACTGGCTGTCGATGCGGTAGGTGCTCGAGGTGTTTCCATGCAGCCGCCAGGCCCCGGCGAAGGCCGCCGCCGCGATCCCGAGCGCCAGGACGGTGTACCACAACTGCTGATGTTTCCCCGGCTTGGTGCCGCCGTTGTCCCGGGCGGGCGCCTCAGCTGCCGGCGTGCCGGTGCGGCCGGCGGTCAGGACAGTCATGATGATCCCCCTGTTCTCCTGCTTGATAGAGCAGAGGGTGCAGAAGCGCCGCTGATACGCGAACAGGCCGGCGGAGCCGACGCCGGCCGAGCGGGGTATCCGCGACTGTGCCGGTCACGGGTGGCCTGCGGAAGCGTCTTGGTCGTGCCCTGCCTGCTGGTGCCTGGCAGGGTTACTGCCACGCGGGGCACGTGTGTCGCGTCGGGTGCGCGGCGCCAGTGTGCAAGACTCCCAGCTCGTGAAGGCCAGCATCCAGGAGTTCGAGCCGTCTGGTCAGGAGCCTGTCGCCGGGCTGTCGCTGCGGGCGTGGGCACCGGTGTTCGGCGCCATGCGGGGGATGCTGGGACCGGAGTTGTCCGTCCGGCTGGGGGTGCCCGGCGGGCCGCTCAGGCCGGGCTGGGTGCCCCGACGGCTACGGGCTCATCGGAGGAGGGTGCCGGGGGTGGTTCCACCTGGAGGTGCGGCAACCAGTCCAGCCAGCGGGGCAGGTACCAGCTGCGTTGACCGAGCAAGCTCAAGGTGCTCGGCAGGATGACCAGACGGATCAGCGTGGCATCCAGGATCAGGGCTACCGCCACGCCGAAGCCCATCTCCTGGAACTCGAGGAGCTGCCCCCGGGCGAAACCGGCGAACACCGCCACGATGATCAGCGCCGCACCGGTGATGATCCTGGCCGTGGATGCGACACCACCTGCCACCGCCTCCCGCGTGGAGCCGCCTTGGTCATAGCGCTCCTTGATCCGGCTCATCAGGAAAACCTGATAGTCCATGGACAGGGCAAAGAGCACCGAGAACATGAACAGCGGGACCCACGCATCGATGACGGGAACCTTCTGGAACCCGAAGATGCCCGCGCCGGCCCCGTGAATGAACACGAGCGTGAGCAGGCCGTAGGCGGCCCCGACAGACAGCAGATTGAGCAGGATCGAGACGGCCGCGATCGTTAGTGACCGGAAGGCCAGCAGCAGCAGAAGGAAGCTGAGTCCCAGCACGAACGCCAGCACGTACGGAGTCGGGCTGGTAACGGCATGAAAGTAGTCGGCCTCATCAGCGGTCTGCCCGCCGACGTAGACCTGTGCGCCGGAACCGGCGAACGCCGACGGGATCAGCTGCTGGCGCAAACTGAGTACAGCCGCCACGTCCTGGCTGGAGACGACGTCACCCCGGATGGGAACGGTCAGCGTGAGGATCTTGCCGTCAGCCGAGGCCTGAACGACACCGGGCCCGAAGCGCGGGTCGCCGGCCAGCACGGCTTCGAGCTTTGAGAGGTCTGCCCGGGCAGTGCCGGTCCCTCCCACCGAGACGATCTCGACCGGGTCCTGGCTCTGGCCCGGGAAGTAACGCTGGACGGCCAGGTAGCCCTGTTTGGATGGCAGGTTGCCCGGCAGCGTGGTTACTCCGCTCTGGCCGATGTGCAGGCCGAGCACCGGTACCGCCGCCAGGACCATGAATCCTCCCGCCAGCGCCAGGCTCACGGCTGGACGGCGCATCACCCTTCCGGTCACGGCTGTCCAGATCCGGGCTTCGGCAGCGTCGGAGCGCCCGAGGTTCTTGCCCACGATGGGCAGCCGCAGCGAGTTCACCCGATCACCGATCAGGCTGAGCATCGCCGGCAGGAGGGTCAGCGCGGCGGCGACGGATACGACTCCGACGATCACCGCGCCGGCGGCCAGGCTGCGAAGGATGGTGACCGGTACCAGGAACATGCCGAGCAGGGCGACGACGAAAGTGCTCCCGCTGAAGAGCACGGCGCGGCTAGCGGTGGCTCCCGTCATCCGGATCGCCGCCTCCTTGCCGCGGCCGTGGCCGCGTTCCTCCCGGAAGCGAGAGATCATGAACAGCGAGTAGTCGATGCCGAGCGCCAGGCCCATTCCGGTCATCATGTTGACGATGAAGACCGAGAGGCTGAACTCCCGGGCGAGCAGCGCAGCGATGCCCAGGCCCACGATGATGGAGAGCAGAGCCATCAGCACCGGCATCAAGCCGGCGACCACGGCGCCGAACACCAGCAGCAGGATCACGATGGAGATCGGTAGCCCGAAGTCCAGTTCCCCGTGCTGGAGGTCGCTCGCCGACAGGGTCGTGAAGTCGTTCCCGACCGTGTGGTCGCCGGTGACGGCCACCGAGAACCCGCCGCTGCCGTTTGCCGCCTGGACGTCTTTCACCACCGGCTTTATGTCGGCGTCGCTCGCGGCCCGCAGTGCGATCAGGGCTGCGTGATGGCCGGACGAGACGAACTGGCTTCCAGCGCTCAGGTCGGTGGCCACATGCGTGACGCCAGGAGCCGTCCGGACCCGGGCCGCCAGCCGGGCCACGAACTGCTGGAAGCTGCCGTCGCTGACGGTGGAGCTCTTCGAGCTGACCACGATCACGTCGGTCGGCCGCTGGCCGGCCGACGCACCCAGCGCCTGGCGGTACAGGGCTTCGGCCTGGCTGGACTGCGTCGTCCCCACCACATGGGCACTGGTCGTCAGGCCGCTGAGCGAGGTGCCGACGAGAATCAGCGCCGCCACCACGGCGATTCCCCAGATCGCCAGCACGCGGCGCGCCCGCCTCGCGCTAGCCGCCGCCAGCCTTTCGGTCAGGCCGACCGAACCGCGGCCTTCGGATGGCTTCGTGACGACGCCCGTTTCGCGGGCGGCATCGGGGCCAGCGGCCTGCGCCGCTACGGGATGCGCCGGCGGGCGGACTCGCAACCCCGAGCCTGGCGCGTCATGGCCTACCTCATCCGAATTCCGGGAAGAATCGTTGTGCATCGTGGTCTCCTTTGTTGTGCCCTGACGGTCCGGCGCCAGCGTGCGGCGGGCGGCTACTGGACCGGGCCGATCTCGGCGCCGGCGAGCTCGGCGTAGATGAGGAACTTGAAGGGGTCGGTCTGCTGGTAGCTGCTCCATGAGGCGGTGCAGCGCGGTGCGGCGCAGCCCGGCCAGGGTGACTGCTGGCGGGGTGGCGCAGCAGGCCCGGCTGGATGATCTCCAGGGCGAGGGCGTAATCGCCTTGGCCGATGAGGGTGGCCGCGGCGGCGGCGAACTGCTCTTCCCTGCCTCCGGCCAGCAGGTCGAGTGCGGCGGCGTGCTCGGCCGCGGTCGCCGGGTCGAGTCCGGTCCCGTCTGGCTGCCAGTAACCGGTGCGCTGGTGGTAGAGCCGCTCGGTGAAGTGGTCGCGGATCACCAGGTAAGGCACGACCGCCGTGGGGTGATCACGGAGTACTGGCCGGGAGGCTGGCCGCTGCCAGGATGTCCGGGAGGGTGCGGCCGCCGCGGATGCCGTCCAGCACCTCGCCGTGCAGCTGGGTCAGCGCCGCCTCCAGGCCGGCGACCGCCTCGGCGGTGAACTGCTCGGTCAGCGTGGCGTGGCCGTGGATGAGCAGGCGGGGCCGCAGGCTGCCGATGAAGGCGAGGGCCTGCAGGAGCCCTTCCGGGGAGCCTTCGCCGGCGAATGGCTGCCCCAGGTAGGGCATGAGCACGTCGCCGGCGAACAGCACGCCGCTGGCCGGAAGGTGGACCATCAGCGCGTCTGTGGTTTCCCCGCCCGGCGTCGGGTACAGGACCAGCTCGGTGCCCCCTACGGTCAGTGGCGTCGGCTGGCTGATCAGCTGGTCGGGGACGACGGCCGGGGGGACGTTCCCGGCGGCTCCGGTGAAGTAGCGGAAGCGTGGCCGGTCACCCTGCTGACGGTCCAGTCCGGCGGGAAGCCGGCCTGGGCGATCACCCGGGTGCCGGGCCCGCGCAGCGCGCCCGCGCCGCCGATGTGGTCCCAGTGCGCGTGGGTGAGGATCAGGTGGCTGATCGCACCGTCAGCGGGCGGGTCAAGGTCGCCGAGCGCGGCCTTGACCCGGTCCTGGGTGGTTCCGGCGTCGATCGCGACGACGCCGCCGCTGGTCGTGATGAACGCGAGGTCGCTGAAGTCGTAGCCCTGGGCGACCTGGATACCGGGTTCCGGGCGCAGGATCCTGGGCGAGGTGAAGCGGAACCCGTCGGCGGCGGTCGCCCAGAAGCCGCCGAACATCAGCTGGGTGTCTGCCGGGGCCGCGCCGAGCCCGGACTTGCGCATCGCCTCGGCGGCCTGGTCATCTTGGCCCAGCACGGCATGGGCGGCGGCCAGGCCGTGGTACGCGGCGCGGATCAGCATGGCCGGGAACTGGTCCCGGACGGCCAGGACGAACTCCAGGTCAGCGATGGCCTGTTCGGCCCGCCTCCGGTCCGGCGGCAGCCCGGCCAGGGCCAGCCCGCGGAAGTACTGCGGCGGGCCGAGATCGGTGGCCGCGGCCTGGTCCAGCTTGGCCAGCGCGGCGTCCGCGTCTTCGCCCAGCCGGGCCTGGAAGAACCCGGCGAGCGCGAGCGGCAGCGCCTCGCCTGGCCGGGCGCCGGCCAGCTCGGAGAAGTAGCGGTACCCCTCGGCGTCCGCGCGGGCAGCCGCGAGCCTGGTGGCGAGGATGACCGTGGTGTTCCGGTCGGCGCCAGGCCAGCGGGCCGCTGTCTTAAGTGATTCGATGTCGCGGTCGCGGGTGATCGGTCCGGTCATGACGGTTGGTTCCCTTCGGTGCTCAGTCAGGTGTGGCGGGACAGCAGTTTGCTGCCGCCGGGTTACAGGACCGCTGCGGCGGGCTGCGCCTGGGTCCCGGCTTCGGGCGCGCCTTCGGCTGTTCCGGCTTCATCGGCCGCCGGGCTGGCGGACCCCTCGGCTTGACGCACGCCGAAGCGGAGTCCGTGTTCCAGGCGCCGGTCAGGGTCACACCCGCCCGGCGGCCAGTCGGACGAGCGCCCGCCCCGGCGCCGCCGAGGTGACACCGCGAACACGGGCAATATTCAGGGAATGCCCAGGGACCGACTTGGGGGCGAATGTCGCACCGGTGCAGATCGTTGCCCAGGATGCCGTGCATGTGCCTTGGCTGCCGCCGAGGTTGCAGGCCAGCGGGATCGCGATGAGCGCAACGGTAGACACCAACCACAGCAGCATCACTGCCTGCTGCAAGCCCAGGCGCTGGTACGGTCGGCGGGTCTGTCGCGGTTCGGGGCGAGAACGCCGGACCGCTCGCCGCGAGCCGACATGGATCTTCTCGCGCGCCGGCATCTCCTCGCCGGATGCCAGCCGGGTGAATATGGTCAGCCGCGCGACCAGGGCAGGCTCATAGCTGGCAAGCTCGTCCTTAATCGAGTCCAGGGCCTGCTGCTCCCACGTGCTCAGGCTCATTACTGGTCCCCCCATCGCTTCGCCGTGGCCTGAGCGGTCGCAGCGATATGGAGAGCATTGCGCTGAGCGGGCTGGGCGGGCTGAGCGGCCTGGGCGGCCTCGGCGGGCGGGGCGGGCTGAGCGGGCAGGAACAGGACGGCCAGGAGGGCACCCGCCGCGGCGACGGCGCCGGCGACGATGCAGCCGATGGTGAGGCCGCGCAGGAACGCGTTGGCGGCGGCGTGCTGCAGCGCCTGCCCGAGGACGGGATGGCCGAGGGCCGCGATCTGGCCGGCGGCCACGTAGGCCGCGCCGACGGATTGATGGGCGATCGCCGCGACCCGGCCGGGCACGCTCGCCGG
>CAWJPF010000008.1:0-157345 GCA_963844625.1 uncultured Actinomycetota bacterium
TGGCCAATCTAAGTCGCGTCTCGACAGGTTTCGACATCGGCCCAGAGCCGTTGTCTTGATGGGATCCTAGAGCCAGCAGCCGAGCATCACCCGGCCGTTCGATCGCGGACGTACAAGCCGGGCGCCGGGTGGAGCGGCGGATGGGCACTGCTGCCGAGCTGTGCGGGCGCAGGCACCTCGTCTCCTGAGCGCTCGATGGTCCAGTCGGCCCAGACCTCCCACCACGTCCCTGGACGCTTAGTGGCCGACTTGAACCAGGTGTCCGGACCGGCACCGAGCTCGCCGTTGATGTAGTACGTCGCCTTCGGGTTACCCGGCGGATTCACCAAGCTAGCGATATGGCCTGCGTTGCTGAGCACGAAGGTCGAAGGACCACCGACGAGTTCGGTCGTCCGGTAGCAGCCCTTCCATGGCGTCAGGTGATCAGTGATCGCTCCGGTTACGAACGTCGGGATGGTGATGCGGCTCAGGTCCACCGGAGTGCCGAGAACCTCGACGGCGCCTGGCTGGCATAGCGTGTTGTTCTTGAAGATGTCGAGGAACTCGGCGTGCAAGCGTGCTGGCAGGTTCGTGCTGTCGGCGTTCCAGGCCAGGATGTCGAAGACCGGCGGTGGCTCGCCCATAAGGTAGTTACTGACCCAGTAGTTGAACACGAGGTCGTCCGGACGCATCCACGAAAACACGTTGCCGAGCTGCTGTCCGGTAATGATTCCCGCCCGGCGTGAGTTCTTCTGCGCCAGCTCCAGGAGCCGTGGCGCCGAGAAGGCGCCCAGCGCTGCCCGGGAGTCGAAATCCAGCAGCGTTACGGCGAATGAGGCCGCGCGCACGTGGCCGCTGTCCTGGGCGGCCAGGTGGTTGAGAACCGTGGACAGCAGGATTCCGCCGGCGCAGAAGCCGATCAAGCTCACGTCCGGCGTTTCGCAGATCTCACCGACCGCCTCCAGAGCCGACAAGATTCGCGTGGCGTACGAATCCATCCCGGTACCGCCCATGCCGGGGCTCGGGTTGCGCCAGCTGATCATGAAAACCTGCAGGCCTCGGCGTACGGCGTACTCGACGAAGCTTCGGCCCTGGCGCAGATCAAGGAAGTAATAGCGACCGATCGGCGGCGGGACGACGATCACCGGCTGGCGGCGGACCGACGGGGTCGTCGGTGTGTACTGGATGATCTCGGCCAGCTCATCACGATAGACGACGGCCCCTGGTGTGGTGGCGAGATCGAGTCCGACCTGGAAAGCGCTCCGGTCCGTCTGGGACGGCATACCGCCGTTCTCGCGAAGATCGCGCCACCACGCAGAGGCGCCCTTCGCGACGCTCCGGCCGCCCGTGTCGAAGGCTCGCTTGAGTGCGGCCGGATTGCTCAGCATGAAGTTGGTGGGGGCCAGCGCGCTCATCAAGATGTTCGCGGTAAAGCGCGCCCGCTCAGCATCCTGCCAGCTTCGTCGGCCGTGCTCGAGATCACCGACGAGGTTGCTGGCCGATTCGCAGAGGCTCAGGTACTCCTGGCAGAGCCGGCGGAACGCCGGGTTCTGCGACCACGCGGGGTCTGCGAAGCGCCGGTCGCCCTTGGCTGGCGCGCGGATGGACTTTCCAGCCGCGATGCGGACCGTGTTGCGAGCTAGCCGGCGCGCCTCCCGGACCACGCTCCGTGGCTGGGCCAGGGTCATGGCGACGCTATTGAGGAGCAAGGTAGCCGTTGGAATACCGATGGCCTCGCCGGCCTCGACGAGACCGAGTGCCTCTTCCTCGTTCCCGGGGACGCCGGCGGCCGGTCCGAAGTCATGTCGGCGCTCCGACGCGATGAGACCTCAGCGGAAAAGTTGACGATCGGTCCACGGGCATCCACTCCTACGCGGCCGGCCACGGCTTTGCGGCGTCAGTCGGAGTCTAACCCAACTCCGACTCCAGTAACCCTTGCTTTCCCCGCGGTCAGCGTGACAAGTTACAGGTCACGTCGATAATCAGCTACCGCCCGGCGGATGGACGGCAGAGGTGTGGGCTTTTACCCCGGATTAGTGATTTGGATGATGGAGCAATGAGTGAACTGGCGGGTGCAGGCGGACGCCGGACGGCTGGGGCCAGCTCCCATGATCGCGAAATTGACGGTGACGCCGCGCGACGGGCGCCAACGTGCGCGCTGGTCATCTTCGGTGCATCGGGTGACCTGACCGAGCGCAAGCTCCTGCCGGCGATCCGTCAGCTCGCCGCCAATCACCGGCTGCGACCCGAATTTGCCCTGGTGGGTGTCGCCCGGACGGCAATGAGCGATGAGGAGTGGGCGGAGAAGTGTCTATCGGACGACCCCGGCCAGGCAGGCACGACCCCGGAATGGGCCTCGAAGGCCAGCTTCCGCTATGTCAGCGGTGGCTACGACGACCCGGAGACGTACCGCCGTCTCGGCGAAGTGCTCGCCGAATGTGATCGCACGCTGGGCACTGACGGCCATCGCGTCTTCTACCTGGCGACGCCGCCCCGCTTGTTCGGCATCATCGCCGTCCAGTTGGGTGCCTCCGGGTTGAACGTCAGCGTGGAGGGGGACTGGCCGCGGCTGGTTATCGAGAAGCCGTTCGGCTGGGACGAGGCGAGCGCCCGGAGTCTGTACGCGGACATCAGTACGTCCTTCGAGGAGTCGCGGATCTACCGCATCGATCACTACCTGGCCAAGGACACCGTTCAGAACCTGCTGGCCCTGCGCTTCGCCAACTCGATCTTCGAGCCGATCTGGAACCGGAACTGGGTCGACAACGTGCAGATCACGGTGGCCGAGACGATCGGTGTGGGCTCGCGCGGCGGCTTCTACGATGTGACGGGCGCGGTCCGCGACATCGTGCAGAACCACGTCCTTCAGGTGCTGTCGCTGTTCTTGATGGAGCCGCCAACGTCCTTCCATCCCGAGGCCATCCGCGACGAGAAGGTCAAGCTGCTCCGGGCGATCAGGCCACTGACGGAGCCCGAGGACATCGCCGGCTGCGCGATCCGGGGCCAGTACACGCGAGGCGGCACCCGGGACAACCTGATCGTGGGCTACCGGGAGGAAGAAGGCGTCGACCCGCTGAGCTCCACGGAGACCTTCGTGGCGCTGAAGCTGCATATCGACAACTGGCGATGGGCGGGCGTTCCGGTCTACATCCGCACGGGCAAATGCCTGCCCCGCCGGGCTACCGAGGTCGTCATGGAGTTCCGCCGGCCGCCCCACCTGCCGCTTTTCCCCGCGGAGGCCGTGACCCTAGGGCCCGATGCGCTCGTGGCGCGGGTGCAGCCGGATGAAGGCATCAGCCTGCGTTTCGGTGCCAAGGTGCCTGGCCACGAGTTCCGCATCCGCAAGGCGTCAATGGATTTCTCCTACTCGCACGGCTACGGAGAATCCCGGGACGACGCCTACGAGCGGGTGATTCTCGACGCTCTGATCGGCGACGCCACGTTGTTCATCCGCGCCGATGAGGTGGCCCGATCCTGGCGCATCGTCGACCCGCTACTGGACTACTGGAGAGAGGCCCCCGATCCGATCCCGCTCTATCACGCGGCAACGTGGGGACCTAAAGAAGCCACCCAGCTCATCGAAAATGACGGCCGCCGATGGCACGACCTTTGACATCCTCCTCCGCTTGAAGGCGGAGGATTCCAGCTACTACACCGATGGGAGCAGCAGTTGAGGTTCGCGGTTCGCAGGCCCGGTATCCCGGAAGCCTCCCCGCGCGGTCACGGCGTGCCCCGCCGCGATGTTGATGGCCGCGTTCACGTCAGCGTGGCAGGCGTATCCGCAGGCCGTGCAGGCGAAGCGCGCTTGGCTCTCGCGCGACTTCGGATCCACGTGCCCGCACGCCGAGCACCGCTGGCTCGTGAACGCGGGGCTGATCTTCTCGACCCTTCCGGGCGCCTTGTCCTGCAGCCGGCGCACCAGCAACCCCCAGCCGGACCGCAGGATCTCCCGGTTGAGGCCGGACTTGGCGCGCACGTCCCGGCCCGGATCCTGGGCGGTCCCCCTGGCCGACCGCGTCATGTTCGTGATCTGCAGGTCTTCGACCCGGAGGATGTCAAATCTGCGCGCGAGGCCGGTGGAGACCTTCTCGGCCCAGTCCTTGCGCCGGTCGGTCTCGCGGACTTTCAGCCGGGCGATGGCGAGCCTGACCCGCTCACGGCGGTTCGAGCCCCGCTTGGCGCGGCCGAGCTTGCGCTGCATTCGCCGCAGCCTCCTCGGCTCTGTCGCGGCCAGCCCGGGGGCGTGCAGCAATTCCCCGGTCGACAGGGCCGCGGAGACCGTCACGCCCCGGTCGATGCCCACGGTCCGGCCGTTACCCGGTGCCGGAATCGGCTCGGGGACGCCGGTGAAGGCGATGTGCCAGCGCCCGGCGCGGTCCATCGTGACCCGGTAGGACTTCACGGCCGGTGGCATCGCGCGGGACCAGCGGAACCGGACCCACCCGGCCTTCGGTATCCAGGCTTCGCCGACGTGGCGGGACAGGCGGCGCACGTCCCACTGCCGGCCGCGCCGCCCGGTGATGCGGAACCCCTCATCCCGCCCGGCCTTACGCCACGACGGCCGCCGGGCCGGGTTCGCCGGGTCGAAGAACGCGGCCATCGCCTGGGCGAAGTCCCGCAGCGCCTGCTGCTGCACCGTCTGGGAGCCGGCGGCCAGCCACGGGTGCGCGGCTCGGGCTTCGGTGAGCTGCCGGCACTGCTCCAGGTAGCCTGGCGCGCCCGGCCGCCCCGGCCGCCAGTGCGCGTGCTGCTCGACGGCCAGGTTCCAGACGTACCGGGCGTGGCCGCAGTGGTCCCGCAGCACCGCTTCCTGGGCGGGCGTGGGGAACAGCCGGTAGCGGGACATGCGAACACACTATCGGGCACCACCGACATTTCCGGGGAGGTGAAGCGGCGTTTCCTCCCCGCCCTGAAGGGCGGGGTCTCCAGGCCGCGATCATGATGACACCGTGGCCGTGCCGTCGGCTAGTTTCCCTGCAGTTGAACGGTGCACGCCGAAATCGCTGCCAGGAAGATTCGCAAAAGACCTCAGCCCGATCGCTGCCATGAAGAGGATGCCCAATGACGACAACCGTTGAGACTCTTGACGACCTGGCTTCTTTCGTCGGGAAGGAACTCGGTACTAGCTCGTGGGTCGACGTCGATCAGGACCGGATCAACGCCTTCGCCGACGCTACCGACGACCATCAGTGGATCCACCTGGATGCAGAGCGTGCGAAGGACGGGCCATTCGGGGGGACGATCGCCCATGGTTACCTGACGCTTTCCCTTCTAATTCCGATGTGGGCAGACATCCTGAACGTCGGGGACGTCCATACCGTGCTGAATTACGGCCTCAATAAGGTGCGATTCCCGAGCCCGGTGCCAAGCGGTTCCAAAATCCGGGCGCGGGCCACGCTCGCTGCCTTTGACGTCATCCCCGGCGGGGCGCAGCTGGCCGTCGACATGCTCGTGGAACGGCAAGACGGCGGTAAGCCGGCCTGCGTCGCGCAGCTCGTGTTGCGCTACCTGAACTGATTGGGCTGCCTCCCACTCTTCGTGAAGGGTGAGACGACGATGGTGCAGCGACCGGGTACCGGCGTTCCTGCGCGCGGTCATGTCGTCCTTGCCTCGGCTGATAGCGAGGCCTTTACGTCCTTGCGGCGACGGTCGACATCGCGGCTGGACCGGTACCGGATGGGCAAAGAGCTCAGGCGGCAGGTTCCGCGCCGTTTGCTGGGGGAGTGGTCCGCGCAGCCGGATCGGCCCGATCCGGTGCAATTGATCATCGAGTCGCATGAGGGCAGGCTGGACTGGCTGATTCCGGTCCGGGTGGGGCGGATGGCCGCCGCGCCGTACGGGTTCCTGCGCGGTGCCGCGATCGTGATGGCGGAGGATGTCGCCCGGTTGCCGTCCACCGGCATCACCCCGGTTATCTGCGGGGATGCGCACCTGGGTAACTTCGGCTTCTACGCTTCCCCGGAGCAGGACCTGGTGATTGACCTGAACGACTTCGACGAGGCGCACCCCGGGGCGTGGGAGTGGGATCTTCGCCGGCTGGTCGTGAGCATCTGGCTCGCGGGCCGGCAGAACGGCGCCAGTGAGCAGGCGTGTGAATCGGCGGTCCTGCAATGTGTCGCCGGGTACCGCGCCGAGGTCCGGGATCTGGCCTCGACCGCGCTGCTGACCCGGTCCTACCAGCGCATCGACGTCGACCATC
This sequence comes from uncultured Actinomycetota bacterium, assembly GCA_963844625.1. Lineage (GTDB taxonomy): Bacteria > Actinomycetota > Actinomycetes > Streptosporangiales > Streptosporangiaceae > Palsa-504. The sequence goes on from CAWJPF010000008.1 coordinate 6,179, forward strand.
TGCAGCAGAGCGCGACGGGCAAATCGCTGCAGGCCGAGATCAGGCGGGCAGCGGACCGGGCTCGCCGCAGGACGAGCGACCGGGCGCTGCCCAGGTTCACCAGCGAACGCGACGGGCAGCGCCGCATCGCGGAAGACCAGCCGCTGGTGACCCGGATCAACTACGCCGAGGCTGACCTGCTGGCCCGGGGCCTGGATGAGTACCTGGGCACCCTGGCCCCGCACTGGCGGCGGGCGCTGGGCGGCTACACGCTGATCGACATCGCCCACAAGGTGGTCGGCGTCGGCAGCGTCGGGCTGCGTGCCTACGTGGCGTTGCTGGAGGGCAGCAGCCCCGATGACGTGCTGTTCCTCCAGCTGAAGCAGGCGCGAAGGTCGGTCCTGGCCCGCCACGTCCACGGTGAATCCGCCTGGCACGCCCACCAGGGCCAGCGAGTCGTCGAATACCAGCAGGCCCTGCAGACGGTCAGCGACCCGCTGCTGGGCTGGACCACCGTCGGCGGGCATCAGTATTACGTGCGCCAGTTCCGGAACATGAAGGGCAGCGTCGCCCTGGATTCCATCGGCAGCGCGGCGCTGGCTGATTACGCCGCGATCACCGGGCATCTGCTGGCTAAGGGTCATGCGCGCACCAGCGGTGCATCGATGATCGTCGGCTACGCCGGGTCCTCCGGACGCCTCGACGTCGCCCTAGCCCGGTTCGCGCGGCTGTACGCCGACCAGACCGAGGCCGATCACGCCGCTCTGGTCAAGGCCGCCAACCGGGGCGTCGTGCCCATCGAGCGTGGCCTATGAACGGTGGTCAGCCGGCGCCTCACGATCGCAGACTTGCTTGCCGCGGTCTAGCGGTACGGCCGGGAGCGTCAGGTTTGGCGAGTTCGAGATCAACAACGACCGGGAGAGAACCGGCTTCACGACTGGCTCCCGGATACTGAGGAGGTTCGCGTGGTCTTGCGGATGACTGTCGGCTTGGTGCTGACCGTGGTGGCGCTGGGGATCGCGGGGCGCCGGCTGTGGTGGCTGAAGCGGCTGGCGTTGACCGGGCAGCCGGCGCCGGAGCGGATCGCGGCGGTCCGGTCGCATCCGGGCCGGGATGTGGAGACCCAGGCGACCGAGGTGGTGGGGCAGCGCAAGCTGCTGAAGTGGACGGTGCCGGGCGCGGCGCACGCGGCGACGTTCTGGGGTTTCATCGTGCTGTTGCTGACGATCATCGAGGCCTATGGCGACTTGTTTTCCCGGACGTTCGCGATCCCGGGGATCGGGCACTGGGCGTTCATCGGGTTCATCGAGGACCTGTTCGCGGTCGGGGTGCTGGCCGGGATCATCACGTTCGCGGTGATCCGGCTCCGGAGCAACCCGCATAAGGAGGGCCGGGCGTCGCGGTTCTTCGGGTCGCATACCGGCGCCGCGTGGGTGGTGCTGGGCATGATCTTCGGTGTCGTCGCGACGCTGCTGCTGTACCGCGGCGCGCAGGTCAATACCGGCGTGTTCCCCTACGCGCACGGCGCGTTCGCCTCGCAGCTCGTGGGGCACTGGCTGGCTCCGCTGGGCTACGGGGTCAACAGCGTGCTGGAGGTGGTGTTCTTGCTCGGCCAGCTGGTCGTCGTGCTGGCGTTCGCGGTCATCGTGGTGTATTCCAAGCACCTGCACATCGCGCTGGCCCCGCTGAACATCCTGTTTTCCCGCCGCCCCGACGCGCTCGGCGCGCTGGAGCCGATGCGCAGCAACGGCAAGGTGCTGGATTTCGAGGAGGCCGACCCGGACACGGACGTGTTCGGGCTGGGCAAGATCGAGGATTTCTCCTGGAAGGGGCTGCTGGACATGGGGACCTGCACCGAGTGCGGCCGGTGCCAGTCCCAGTGCCCGGCCTGGGCGACCGGCAAGCCGCTGTCCCCCAAGCAGGTCATCTTGGACCTGCGCGACCACGCGTTCGCCAAGGCCCCCTATCTGCTGGCGTCCTCGGAGGAGGAACGAGCAGCCCTGCCCGAGGCGGTGCGGAAAGAGGCCGGGCGTCCCCTGGTCGGCACCAAAGACGATAACGGGGTGATCGACCCGGACGTGCTGTGGTCGTGCACGAACTGCGGGGCGTGCGTGGAGGAGTGCCCGGTCGACATCGAGCACATCGACCACATCGACGGGATGCGCCGCCACCAGGTGCTGATCGAGTCGGCGTTCCCGGTCGAGGCGGCCGGGATGCTGAAGAACCTGGAGAACAAGGGCGACCCGTGGGGGATGGGCGCGAACCGGCGCGGCGACTGGATCGGCGAGCTGGACTTCGAGGTCCCCGTGATCGACGGCACGATCGACGACGGGATCGAGTACCTGTTCTGGGTCGGCTGCGCGGGGGCGCTGGAGGACCGGGCCCGCAAGACCACCAAGGCCATCGCGACGCTGCTGCACGCCGCGGGGGTCGCGTTCGCGGTGCTGGGGCCGGCCGAGACGTGCACCGGGGACCCGGCGCGGCGGATCGGGAACGAGTTCGTGTTCTCGATGCTCGCGGCGCAGAACATCGAGACGCTGAATGCGGCGGCGGCGAAGACGGTCGTGGCCAGCTGCCCGCATTGCTTTAACACGATCGCGAATGAGTACCCGCAGCTGGGCGGGAACTATGAGGTGATCCACCACACCCAGCTGCTCGCCCGGCTGGTGGAGCAGGGCAAGCTGACCCCGGTGACCGCGGTGGAGGAGAAGGTCACTTATCACGATCCGTGTTTCCTGGGGCGCCATAACAAGGTGTACACGCCGCCGCGGGAGATCATCGACGCGGTGCCCGGCACCACCGCGCAGGAGATGCCCCGGTGCAAGAGCCGCGGGTTCTGCTGCGGCGCGGGCGGCGCCCGGATGTGGATGGAGGAGCGGATCGGCAAGCGGATCAACACCGAGCGGATCGAGGAGGCCCTGGCGCTGAACCCGGACACGATCTCCACCGCCTGCCCGTATTGCCTGGTCATGCTCGGCGACGCCGTCAACGCCAAGAAGAGCTCCGGCGACGCCGCCGACACCCTCGAAGTCGTCGACGTCGCCCAGCTCCTCGCCCGGTCGGTAACCCCGGTTGGTGCGCCGGTCGCCAGCGACGCGTCGGCCGGCGACGCCGAGGCAGGGGAGAACGTGGAAACCCGTCCCACGGGCGTGAGCCCTGAGTCTACGGGCGGCGCCCCGACCGCTGATTAAGGAGCGAAGACCATGTCCCGTCCCTTGCTGTTGCCTGGCTTCGAGTACCGGCGCATGGACGTCGCGGGCATGACTATCAGCTATGCGATCAGGGGTTCGGGTCCGCCGCTGCTGCTGCTGCACGGCTATCCCGAGAACCATCTGATGTGGCGTCACGTCGCCCCGGTCCTGGCCCAGGACCACACGGTCGTCCTGGCGGACCTGCGCGGTTACGGCGATTCCGGCAAACCCGTTCCGGACACCGCCGGACTGGTCTATTCCAAGCGGTCCATGGCCCGTGATCAGGTGGGGCTGATGCGCCAGCTCGGCTTCGGGCAGTTCCGGCTGGCTGGCCATGACCGTGGAGCCCGGGTCGCGCACCGGCTGGTGCTGGACCACCCCGGTACCGTGACACGGCTCGCCGTCCTGGATATCGTGCCGACCCGGCATGTCCTAGGTAACGTGACGCGGGCCATGGCGACGGCGTACTACCACTGGTTCTTCCTGACCGCGCCGAACGGTATCCCCGAGCATCTGATCGCCGCGGATCCCAGCTACTGGATCCGGTCCTTTATCAGCCCGCTGCTGGGGGAGGGCGCGGGCATTGAGCCTGAGGTGATGGAGGACTACATCCGCTGCTTCCGCGACCCCGGGACCATAGCGGGCTCTTGCGGCGACTACCGCTCGGGCGCCAGCACCGACCTGGTTCATGACGAGGAGACCTTTGCCGCCGGGCAGAAGATCGAATGCCCGGTCCTGGCGCTGTGGGGGGCGCAGGCATTCGTCGGCCGCGGCTACGAGCCGCTCAGCGTCTGGCGGCAGTACGCCACCGATGTCCGTGGCCACGCGCTGCCGACCGGTCACTTCCTGCCCGAAGAAGCACCGGACCTGGTTAACGCCGCGCTGCGCAAGTTCCTCGACTGACTCCCGGGCTCACCTGGGTTCTGTCGCCGGAGCACTTGCCGGGATGTCGCCTACGCCGATGCGGACATTGCGCAGCATGGTTGCGAGGTCGGCCGTTTCGTCACGGGAGAGGGCCTGAAGGCCGAAGTTGGCCTGGTTGAGGGCCTCGGTGGCATTGTGGGCGACGGTGCGGCCTTGTTGGGTGATGGTGGCGAGCACAACGCGCCGATCGTCGGGAGACATGTGCCGTTGGACGAGCCTGCGTTGCTCGAGCTTTCGGATGGCGTTGGTGACCGAGGCGGGATGGACCATGAGGCGCTCACCCATCTTGCCCATGGGCATGGATCCGCTCCGGGTGAAGGCAAGGAGCTGGAGCGCCTCATAGGCGGCGAAGGTGAGGCCGTAGGGCTGCAGGGTGTCCTCGATCCGGGCTAGCAGGACCTGCTGGACGCGCATGACCGACGTAACGGCAGCCATATGGTCGGCGTGGGCGGGCCAGCGGACGCTCCACTGGCGATGGGCTTCGGCGATGGGGTCGAAGGGCTCAGCATCCGGCACGCGGTCTACGGTACGTGACGCCAGCCTGCGCTGCGACGATCCGCCCTCGCCCGGTTCTCACCGGTCCCCGGCTTGACGGAAACCCGGTATTTATTTTAGCCTTCAAATATTGGCCGTCCAAGGGCTTTGTGGTTGCGGCGTCAGCACCTTCCGCAACCCATGAAAGGGAACTCCATGAGCGGTATCACCCGCGTCGGGGTCATCGGCTGCGGCCTGATGGGCTCCGGCATCGCCGAGGTCTGCGCCCGCGCCGGTCTTGACGTCATCGTCCGCGAGATCGACCAGGCTGCCGCCACGTCCGGACGCGCCAGGATCGAGGCCTCGGTGGATCGCGCGGCCCGGGCCGGAAAGCTGACCATTGACGACCGGGACGCCGTGCTTGCCCGCCTGACCGTTACCACCTACCTCGATGACCTAGCCGACCGCGATATGGTCATCGAGGCCGCCACCGAAAACCCGGACGTCAAGGTGGCCCTGTTTACCGAACTGGACCAGGTGGTCAAGAGGCCCGACGCGATCCTGGCGAGCAATACCTCCTCGATTCCCATCGTCCAGGTCGCCCAGGCCACCACCCGGCCCACCCAGGTCGTTGGCATGCACTTCTTCAACCCGGCGCCGGTTCAGCGGCTCGTCGAGCTGATCCCCTCCGTCTTGACCGGCGAGGAGACAGCGCAGCGCGCTTACACGTTCGCCACCGCTGTCCTCGGCAAGACCGCAATCACCGCGCCCGACCGATCCGGGTTCGTCGTCAACGCCCTGCTGGTGCCCTACCTTCTGGCGGCCGTACGGATGCTCGAAGCCGGCCACGCCACCGCCGAGGACATCGACACCGGCATGACGCTTGGCTGCGCCCACCCCATGGGGCCGCTCCGGCTGGCCGACCTGATCGGCCTCGACACCCTCAGGGCGGTCGCTGACTCCCTTTATGACGAATATAAGGAACCCCTCTATGCAGCGCCGCCGTTGCTGCGCCGCATGACCGATGCCGGGCTATTGGGCCGCAAGACCGGCCAGGGCTTCCACGACTACAAGGAGCGGGTGTGACGACCGGCCTGCCTGCCTAGGCCCCGTAGGGCGCCGTCCGCGGTGCCGCGGCCGGGGGTTGTTTACGGCCAGAGGTCCCGGGGAAGGGGGACAGGCCGGCCAGGGCAATGAAATGGCCAGATCAGGGCCGCCGCGGGGAAGCGGCAGGCCGACTCGGGATTAGGTCCTTCCAGCGGCGATACGCAGGGTAGCGGAGGCGGAGAGCAGTGCAGGTCAGCGATGGGTGAGCCGACGGTGACGGCCCCTAAGCGTGATGTCCTGCTGGCCACTAAGCTGTACGTCCCCGGGTCCCCGGGCCGCGGCCCGGTTCTGGCGCCACGCGGTGGCTGCTCTGGACCGGGACCGGCGAACGGGTGGCCCCCCTGCTCGGGCCGCCCCGCACCGTCGTCGTTCCAGGGCCCGCCGAAGAGGACTGGCGCATGCTCGAAACCGTGGCCGCACGCAGCCTGCAGCGAGGCTAGCGCCGCCCGGATCCGAGAGTTGAGGCTGCTGTGCTCGAGCCACGGCCCGTTCGGAAAAAGATCTTTTGATGATCCCGAACGGACCGTGATGCACCTGGCGCGCAAATCTGACGTCAGGCCGATGAATCGATGTTGCGGGTGAGCCGGAAGTCGTTGTCCGGGTCGATCAGCCCGAGTTCCCGCCCGCGGGCGACCGCCTCGGTGCGGTTGCGGGCGCCGAGTTTGCCGCCCGCCAGCAAAAGTCTTGGAAGATCCGGCTTGCGCGGTAATCCTGGTACCCCAGGACTGCCCCGATCCTCCGCGCAAGCCCGATCTTCCACCAAACCGGCCGGTTTGCCCGGCTGGATCAGGGCAGAGCGTCCATCCCGCATCACCATGCCCGGCAGCCGCCGCGTCATCGCAACGATCGCGGTAGATCCGGACTCCGCCGTGGATCGGGTGTGTCCCGTGTCCCTGAAAGTCTCCGCGTAGCGGGAATCCTCCGCGCAAAAGGGCCGGGCATCGGTCACGCCTGCGCGAGAACGCGCGGATGGGACCAGCGGGGCCAGCGGGGCCGGCCCGGCAGCGTCGCCGCGCGGCCGTCGGCGTCGCGGGCCTGGCCGGGGGGGGGCGTAGGTCGGCCGCCAGGCCTCCAGGGCGCCGCGCGGCGTCCCGCCAAAATAAACCAACAGGGTCCCGAACGGGCTGGGTGCTACGGTCCCCGCCTCGTGCGTGCCTCGCGAGGGTCTCGCACACGTCGGCACCTTGGTGCCACCGCCGCCTGCGGAGATTCCACCGGCATGTCCACTTTCGGGTGATGACCGCCGCAGGGCGCCCCGCATACCGTTTCCCATGACCTGCCGCCCGCGTCCGCGGGCGCGGTAACGAGGAGTCGAGCATGTATCAGCCGCCGGTTTCCCTCAGGCCGGAAAGCACCCAGGACACACTGAGGCCGAGGCGGCCGCCCGTGGAGCGGATCGCCGCGTGGAGCTCCCGGCACAGGAAAACTGCGGTCTTCGGCTGGCTGCTGCTGGTCGCCGCGCTCTTCATGGCCGCCACGAGCGTGAGGAGCGAGCCAAGGGACGGGCGCTCCCCGAGTCGCTTCGCATCGCCGCGGGTACCTCTAGGCGCGCGATTCTGGTGTCAGGCGTCACCGTGATGATCGCCATGGCCGGGCTGTTCCTGACCTGCATCGACCAGTTCACCGGGCATCGCGCTCGGCACGATCGCGGCGGTTGGCATCGCGCTGGCCGCGCCTGCGCTCGGCATGCGGCTGGGGGAGCCGGCCGTGGACGCGCCGCCCGGCCAGGCCGTCGTGCAGACCATCAGCGAGATCCACCCGGGCGTTCCCGCAGGCCCCCGCGCCGGCCGAGGTGGTCGTGACCGGCTCGGACGCCACCGGGCCGCGGGTGATGGCCGCGGTCGCCGCGTTGCAGGGGCGCGCGGCGGCCGGCGGGCCGATCCGCAAACCGGTGACCGCCACCGCGGTCGGCAGCGGGGCGGAAGGCCGTGCGCTGGTCGTTGGGTCGTCAACGCCTATGCGCTCAGCTTCGGCGGGTTGATGCTGCTCGGCGGGCCGGTGCTGGTTCGGGCCGACGAGGCTGAGCGCCTCGACTCCATCGGGCACGTGCTGCGCTGATCGTCATCACCCCCGGCATCGAGCGATTCGACTACTTCCGCCACGTCGTCCGCCTGCGCGCAGGTACCGAGCCGCGCGAGATCCTGCTGGCACTGCGAGACCGGTTCGACACCCACTTCATCGAAAGTGCCGCCTGGCATCGCGCCCGCGCGAGCTAGCCCCGGGGGCCCTTGCACCTGGATAGGCACGCACGCACCACCGCCGTTCGGGAGAAATATTCCGCGACATACACCGACCGGATCCTCGGCTGGATCAACCAGGAAGGTATTTCCTAGGTGCGCAGCATCGTCACCACATCCGGAGCCGGTTCCGGTAACCAATCGCGCCCGGCTAAGGCGCCGACAACGGCACAGCCGAGAGCTCCGATGCCGGATAACCGGACGCCGTCGGCGGGCGCGAGCATGGCGCGGCGCGAACCGCTAATGGTCTATCTCGCCGCGCTGGTCGCTCTCGCGGGTATCCCGATTCACCTGTACTGGGCCCTCGGCGGGACATGGGGGCTACCCGGCGGCGCGGCCACGGCCGGCCTGCCCGGCCTGCACGCGACCAACGCGATCGTCTCGGTCCTGCTGGCGGTCGGGGCGGCGCTGGTTTTCGGGCTCAGCAGGCCCTGCGCTCGTCGGCCACCGGCCCTGGTCATGCTGACGCCGCTGTGGCTCGGCTCGGCAGTGTCCGTCTCACACGGTCTTTACGGGATGGTCACCAAGGGCCTTTACGTCGCGGGCGCGCATTCTGCTGTCAGTTATCCCTAGCCGCTGACGGCCGCGCAGAAGAACCATGCGGCGCTGCTCGATCTCGGCGTGTTCGAGCTCTGGTTCCTGCTCCAGGGCCTGCTGCGCTCACCTCAGGGGGTGAGCCGATACCGCGTGCGTCAACTCCGATGACGGGCCTCAGCTTGCCGGGCGGTCGGCCGCGCGGCCTTTTTTCCGTGATAATTGCGCCGCGGGTGAAGATCTCGCCGCCCCAGACCCCGTACGGTTCGTGGCGTTCGACCGCGCCGGCCAGGCAGACCCGGCGCATCGGGCAGGGCTGGCAGTATGCCTTGGCGAGTTCTAGGTCGGCCGGCAGGTCCGAGAACCACAGCTGCGGGTCCTCGCGGCGGCATGGCAGCAGGTCGTCCAGTGCCGTTGCCTGCGTGGTCAGCAGGACCAGGGAGCTGGCCATGACCTGCTACCGCCCGGCAACCGGCGCGGCGGGGTCGTGGCTGCCGGACCGCACCCGGCTGGCACCAGGACGGCTGCTGCGACGGGCGATCCGGTGGGCGTGCACGATGTCCGGGTCGCGCGGGTCGACGGCCAGCGGCTCTTGCCGTCCGCGGGCCGATCCGCGATGGCGCTTGGCCTTCTGGATCTGTTTCATGTGAGTCCTCCTTCCGATAGGACTTGCCGCTAGCGCTGATGTCATCGACGTCGGGCAGGTCTGTGAGCTGAAGGTAACGAAGGTCCGGTTCGGCGGCCGGGTCTGTCACGCCGCCGTGGGAAGCCGGGAGCGCGCCCGGCGCTGCGGAGGAGTGACCAGGCCGCCGGGCAGGATCTCGCCTAGGTCGTCGAATACGATCACGCCGTTGCACAGCAGGCTCCATCCCTGCTCGGGGTGAGAAGCTACGGTGCGGGCGGCGGCACGGTCCGGGCGGTCAGCCGGCGGGCACGCGGGTAGATGGGGACACATTGGCCTACCTCGGTATGGAGCGGCGGTTATTCGGGTCTGGGGTCCCAGCGGAAGCGGCGGACGGCGATGAGGGTTCCTGCGGCGCCCCAGGCCACCAGCACACCGAGGTCTTTCCAGTCGAACCCGCTGTGCTGGGCGAACGGGCCCATCAGGGCCAGGTTGAACGGCCGCACCGGCAACGCGCCGGAGATGCGGTTCAGCATGTCGGAGTGAATCGGCATGTAGCTGCCGGAGAGGAAGACCAGGGGGAACAGGACCAGTTGCACGACCGCTGGCGCGGCCTCGGAGTTGCGGATGAGGGAGGCCACCGCGACGCCCAGCGCGCAGAAACTGGCCGCCCCGAGGACGAGCGCTAGCGCGATCGCGGGCCAGTGGGTGGGCAGCGGCGTCCCGAAGGCGGCGCCGATGCCGGTGATGAGCGCGACATCCACGGCGCTGACCATGATGCAGTGCGCGAGCAGCCCGAGGAAGTAGGTCCAGGCTGGCAGCGGCGTCGCCCGCACTCGCTTGAGGATGCCGTCCTGCCGTCGCGTCGAGAGGACGATCGCCAGCTGGCTGTAGCAGGCGCCCAGCACGGAGATCGCGGCGATCGTCGGCACGTAGTACTGCAGCGCGGACAGCCCGTAAAAATACGAGCTTCCGCTGGCGCCGCGGAACAGCGCGCCGAAGATCGTGATGATCACGACCGGGAAAAGGAAGGTGAAGAAGGCGCTTTGCGGGTTGCGCCAGAACGACAGCTGCTCGTAGCGGATCTGATGCCACAGCAGGGCCAAGTCCCGGCTCGGGGCCTGGTGGTGGGCGAGGCTCACCGTGGATTCCCTTCCGTCGTGTGCTCGGCTCCGTCGTGGTCGGTTAGCCGCAGGTAGATGTCCTCCAGGCTGGGCCGGTCGACGGTGAGCCGGTCCAGCACCGTGCCGTGCCGGAGCGCCCAGCCGGTCAGCTGGTACAGGGTCCGGGTCGGCTCGGCGGTCTCCACGGTGACCAGGCCGTCGGACGGCACGGCATCGGCTGGCAGGTCGGCTGCCGTATATCCCACGGGCAGGGCGAAGCGGATCCGGGCCCGGGCGGTGTCACGGCCGCCGATGGTGGCTGGTGTCCCTTCCGCGACGATCTGGCCGCCGGAGATCACCGCCACCCGGTCGGCCAGCGCCTGGGCCTCCTCCATGTAGTGCGTGGTGAGAAGGATGGTGGTTCCCTGGCCGCGCAGGTTGCGGACGATCTGCCATGCATCCCGGCGCGCGTTCGGGTCGAACCCGGTGGTCGGTTCGTCGAGGAACAGCAGCTCCGGGCCACCGATCAGACCCAGCGCCAGGTCCAGGCGTCGCTTCTGGCCACCGGAGAGGGCCCGGACCTTCTGCCGTGTCTGCCCGGCCAGGCCGACCAGCGCGATCACCTCGTCCACGTCACGTGGTGCCGGGTAATAGCCGGCGTTGCGGGCGATTGTCTCGCGGACCGTCAGGTAGGGCTCGACCGCGATGTCCTGCAGCACCAGCCCGATCCGCTCGCGCAGCGCCCGCCCGTGCGATCGGTCACCGGGGTCAAGGCCGAGTACTTCGACCTGTCCGGCATCGCGGGTGCGGAACCCCTCGAGGATCTCCAGGGTGGTGGTCTTGCCGGCGCCGTTCGGCCCGAGCAGCGCGAAGATCTCTCCGTGCTCGACGGCGAAGCTCGTCCCGCGTACGGCCTGAACCGCGCCGTAGCTCTTGCGCAGCCCCGCCACCATCACCGCGCTGGACCTGGGTGATCCAGCCGGGCCGGCGGCGTACGCGGTCCTGCCCGCGGCCGCGGTCATGTGCGCACGCACCGCACCTCCACGGTCAGGTCGAGGTACCGTCCGGCCGCTCCGCGGTACGCGGTCACCCCGAACTCGGTCCGGTCGATGCGCGTGCTCGCGCGGGTCACGTGCGTCTCGGGTGTACCGATTATGGCGCCGGCGGCGCCGGTCTTGGCCTGGTCGGGCCTGAGGGCGGCCATTCCTTTCCTCCCGATGAGCGGTGTGCGTTTGCGTCCCCTGCACGCTAAGGGGCCAGCCAGCTCCTGGCGTCACTCGAAAGTGGACATGTCAGGTGGAATCTTCCAGCAGGCACCGGGGCACCAAAGTGCCGATCACCAGCGCGTCCAACCGGTCGCGGCCATCCTCCGTCTCAAACCACATGAGGGCACTTTCGATGCGCGTTCTCGTGCCGCTGCCGGTCATCGCCCTGGCAGCCCTCGCGCTGGCGGGCTGCTCCTCATCACCTCGGCTCGCCCAGGCCGCCTGCACGTCGGCGGACCTGCAGGTCACCGCGGCATACACCCAAGGCGCGACCCAGCACGCCATCTACGGCCTGCGCTTCGCCAATGTGTCCCGCGCCGCCTGCAAACTCCAGGGGTACCCCGGCGTGTCGCTGGTCACGGCCGGGAACTCCAGCGGCCGCCAGATCGGGTCACCCAGGCCTTTGATCATGCAAAGCCCGGGACCAGTGACAACGGTGACGCTGGCGCCCGGCCAGGGCGCGCTCGCGTTGCTAGGAATCGCCGAGACCGTCATGTTCACGGGCTCCAGCTGCGCCCAGGTCGTCGCGCACTGGCTCAAGGTCTACCCGCCGTACGCCAGCCGCGCCGTCTACGTGCCGATCAAAGCCATTACGTGCTCATCGTCCTCGGATCAGGTCCTGGAAATCAGCTCGGTCTACCCGGATTCCTGAACCGCCGCCCGCCCATCCCGGCAGGCGGCCGGCGAGCACGCGAGACCGTTCTCGCCATAGCGAGCGCGCCGCCCGCCTACGATGGGCTCCGTGCGCATCGATCGCCTCGACCACCTGGTGCTGACCGTCGCCGGCATCGACGCCACCGGCCCCATCCTCAGCGTCTACTTCCGCGACCCGGACCAGAACCTGATCGAGGTCAGCAACTACATCTGATCCCAGCCGGGAGACCGCCCCCAGGCACTCAGTCCGAGCCGCGCACGCCAGGCGGAAGAGCACGAGCGCCGAGGATAGAAGCTCAGGTCGGATGCTCTACAACGAGTTCTTGCAGCTCACAGGAGCCAGCAGATCCTGACGTTGTATCGAAGCGGGTGTCGAGGCTGAGCTGTCCTTGGGGTCAGCGTTGCGGCTCGATCGCGTTGTACGGCCTCAGCGCTGGCGTCTGTCGGGGCCGCCTGAAGGTCTCCCAGGCGCGAGCGAACTGCAGCATCTCCGTCTCGGCCAGCGGAGTGCCGAGCAGCTCCATTCCCACGGGCAGGCCGTCTTCGGTGAAGCCGACCGGAATGGTGAGTGCTGGCAGCCCGGCTTGGGATCCGATGACGGTGTTGGTGGGAAAGGCGAGGGCCCGGTACTTCTCGGCGGCGAGTTCGTCACGCCTTGGCGGAAGCACCTGCACCGTGGGGTAGACCAGGAAGTCGAGCCGGTGCACGGCGAAGATGTTCAGGACCAGCCGCCGGAAGTGGTCCTGGTTGAGCCGGAGCCGCAGGTACTCCGCGTCGCCTTCGGTCGTGCTCGGGCCTGCGGCGATCCCGTGGAACAGGTCGTTCAGCGGATGAAACTGCCGGCTGTCGTAGATTTCCATGAAGCTCGACACGGGTGCGCCGGGTCGCCGCGCGAGGAAGTCGTTGATATCGGACTTCGATTGCCGGACGTAGACGGAGGTGTTGGCGATCCAGTCGGCGAGGTCGTTGATCTGGAGTTCCGGGGTCATGGCCACGCCGAGTTCCCTTAGCTGGGCGAGCGCCGCCCGGACCGCGCGGTTGACCGGCGCGGCGTCGGGATCCCCGTCGGAGCCGAAGCCTGTTTCCAGCACCCCGATCCGCCAGGTGGCCAGCGGAACGTCGATGTCGAGCGCCTTCGCGTAGCCGCCGATGACGGGGGCAGCCGACGCCGTCACGGTGAAGGGATCCCGCGGGTCGTAGCCGACGATGCTATCGAGCAGCGTCGCGATATCGGAGACCGTTCGCCCGATCGGGCCCGGGGTGTCCTGGAAGTGCACTAGGGGCGAGAACCCAGCGCGGCTAATCAGGCCGGTGGTGACACGCAAACCGAAGAGGTTGTTGAACGAAGCAGGGACCCGGATGGACCCGCCGGTGTCCTCTCCGATCCCCACGAGCCCGAAGTTCGCGGCTACCCCCGCGGCAGTGCCCGCGCTGGAGCCGCCGGACTCACGCGCCGGGTCGTAGGGGTTCTTGGTGTGGCCGGTCAGCGACGAGGAGGAGAACCAGCCCGCCGCGAAGTCGCACATGGCCGTCTTGGCCAGGATGACCGCGCCCGCGTCCCTGAGCTTCGTGACCAGGGTCGCGTCGGACTGCGGCACGTAAGCGTCGAACAGGATTGAGCCGAACGTCGTGCGCAGGCCAGCCGTTTCGGCCTGGTCCTTGACCAGCACGGGCACACCGTGGAGTGGTCCCGAGAGCCTCCCGGTCAACGCGAAGGATTCATCATGAGCGGCGGCCTCGTCGTGCGCTCGGGGGTTCACTGTCACCACAGCCTGGAGCTTCGCACCGGCCATGTTGTGCGCCTGGATCCTGGCGAGGTACCAGTCGACGAGTTCGGCGGCGGTCAGCTCACCGTTCCGCAGTGCGGTGTGGAAGGCGGCGATGGTGAGCTCTTCGAACTGTGTGTCGATGTCAGTCCACCTAGTTGTGCGTGCCGGGACAGAGATACGGCTAGGTCGGCGCCGGTATGCGCGCGGCCTCAGTGAGCGCCTCCCGGAGCTGTCTGCGGGAGCTGATGCCGAGCTTCGGGTACACCTTGCGCAAGTGCCACTCGACCGTGCGCGGGCTGATGAACAGCTCGGCGCCGATCTCCGGGTTCGTCTTCCCATCACCGGCGAGCCGGGCGATCTGCGCCTCCTGGGCTGTGAGCTCCTCGCGCGTCTCGACTCCGCGGTGGTGGACCGTCTCCCCGGTGGCCAGCAGCTCACGGCGAGCGCGCTCCGCGAACGCCTCGACGCCCATCGCGGTGCACATCTCGTGGGCGGTACGCAGCTGCTGGCGCGCGTCGACGCGACGCCCGCGGCGGCGTAGCCATTCGCCGTAGAGCAGGTGAGCACGGGCGAGCTCGACGCGAATACGGGTGCGGCCGAGCCGCTCGATCGCCTCGCGGTAGAGGTCCTCCGCAGCGTCGTCCTCACTCAGCAGCGCTCGCGAACGGGCCTCTATCCCCAGCGCCCAGTCGGTGCCGGCGGTGCGCGTCGTCTCCGCGAGCCGCTCAAGGGCGGCGGCCGCGACCTCGGACCCGCCGCTCCGGGATGCCGCCTCGATCAGTTCGGTCAGGGCCCACGCAAAGACACCCAGATCTTCATGCTTGCCTGCCTGCTCAGCCGCGGCCCGGGCTTCGGCGTAGCGGCCGAGGCCGTTGTAGAGCAATGCGCGCGCGTGATAGCTGATGCTCAGCCCCATGCCTTCGCCACGGCTCGTCACGTCATCGATAGTGGCATTGATGAGCTCAGCGGCTTCGGCTTCGCGACCTCGCCAGGCAGCGAGCGCGACGGCGCCGTAGGCCGCGAGCTGGGTCCCAGTTACCTCGGTGACCGCGCGCACCTCCTGCATCAGCGCGGCGCCCTCGTCCAGCTCGCCCGCGAACACGTGCACGAAGATGCGGGACCGCAGCGCGATCGGGAGCACGGTGAGCGCACCCGCCTGCCGTGCGAGCTTGACATGACGAGTGCACAGCACCTCCCAGCTCTCGTCATCCCACAGGTCATCGGCCACGCGTCCAGCGAGCCACAGCCAGCGCAGCCCTTCCTCGGTGGAGATGTCCTGGCCGCGGAAAGCGTTCAGCGACCGTTTTAGCAGCGGTGTGCCGGCGCCGCGGCCGTCCGTGACAAGCAGGGCCAGGCCGTCGAGGAGAAAATCGGGCGCGCGGGACGGTGTCAGCGGCGCGGGCGCCAGGCGCGCCGCTCGCGACACCTCCGCCACGTCCGCGCCGCGGGACAGGCGGCCTGCGAGCACCGCGGCCGTGAACGCCTCCAGGTAGGTCTCACGGGCAAGCCCGAGGTCCAGCGGCTCGAGCTGCCGCGCGGCCTTCAGCAGGAGCGGCGGAGCGTCGCTACCCCGCCGCGAGGCGAAGGCGATTTCCGCACGCAGGAGGTCCACCCGGGCGCGCTGCAACTCGTCCAGCGGCCTCGCCTGTGCCATGGCCAGCAGGGCGAGCGCCGCGTCGGGTGCGCCGGCCTGATGCTTGGCCTGCGCGGCTGCAAGCGCGCGCTGCGCCCGGCGCGCCGGGTCAGGCGTCAGTCGGGCGGCTTCTTCGAGGAAGGCAGCCGCCGCGGAAAGGCCTCCACGCGTCTGGGCCCGAACGGCTGAGCGCTCGAGCTCGTCGGCCACCTCTTCGTCGGGCCTGGACGTCGCGTGGGCGCGGTGCCACGCCCGGCGATCGGGATCGACATCGGGATCGGTGGCGTCCGCCAGCGCCTGGTGGACCTTCCGGCGCTCCTCGGGCGACGCCGCCCGGTAGACGGCGGATCGCACCAGCGGATGGCGGAATCGCACCTGCCCGGCGAAGTCGACCAGTCCGGCCGCGATCGCCGGCGACGCCGCATCGGCCTCGACGCCGAGTTGGTCGGCTGCCCGCCACACCAGCAGCGGATCGCCGATGGGCTCGGCCGCCGCCACCGCGAGCAGCAGCCGGGTCGTCGGCGGGAGCGGTTCCAGCCGCCGCAGGAAGCTGTCCTCGATCCTGCCCGACAGTGCTGCGGCGTCGGGCAGCCCGAACCCGCCCGCCAGCTCCTGGGGCGTCAGGCCGCGCGGCAGTTCCAGCAGGGCGAGGGGGTTTCCGCGGGTCTCGGCCACGATCCGGTCGCGGACTCGTTCGTCCATAGGACCGGTGATCACAGACAGCAGCAAGGCGCGCGCCTCGCCATCGACCAGCCCGGGCACTGCCAGCTCAGTCAGCCCGGTCAGGTGACGCTCGGCCGCGGGCTCGCGCACCGCGAAGACGAGGGCGACGGACTCGGCCGCCAGACGGCGCGCGACGAACGCGAGCGCTTGCGCGGAGGCGTGGTCGAGCCACTGCGCATCATCCACCACGCACACCAGCGGCTGCTTCTCGGCGACGTCGGACAGCAGGCTCAGAAGAGCCAGCCCGACAAGGAAGCGGTCCGGGGCGTCGCCGACCTGCAGACCGAACGCCGTGCGGAGCGCGTCGCGCTGTGGTCCGGGAAGGTGATCGAGCCGATCGAGGAACGGCGCACACAGCTGGTGCAGCCCGGCGAACGCGAGTTCCATCTCGGCCTCGACGCCGACCGCCCGGGCGGTACGGCATCCGGACGCGCGTCCTAGCAAGTAGCTCAGCAGCGCGGTCTTGCCGATGCCCGGTTCGCCACGCAGCACCAGTGCCCGGCTGTCGCCGGCCCGCGCACTGACCAGCAGTTGATCCAGCACCTCGCACTCGTTACGCCGACCGCGCAGTCCCGGCTGCCGACCACGTAGGCCAGGCCCAGGATCACTGCTGGACATAGGCATCGCAACCGACACTAGCGATCACCTCTGCGCTTGGCAACGGCGCCTTCGCAACATCCGGTAGCTGACCGGCGGTCGCTCGTTGTGTCCGGCTGTCCTACTTCAGGAAAGGTGTACCCGGCGGTTGGGTGAGTAAGTCTCGGCGGCCGGGACCGGTCACCGAGGTAATGGCAAACGCGCCCAAGGCGGATTCAACCGCATCGCCCAGCGGCTGCGTCGGTCCCCGGTCGGCCCAGGGGCCGGGCTGTGCAGCAGAGTACCCGGGGGGACGGTTCACGCTCCGCGGTCCGTCCCCCCGGAAATCCCCGGTGCAGGCTGCCTAGCGCAGTGACCGGAACGCCGCGCGGATCTCGGTCGTGAACAGTTCGGGCTCTTCCCAGGCGGCGAAGTGACCGCCCTTGTCGACCTCGTTGAAGTAGGTGAGGCTGGGGTAGACCTTCTCGACCCAGCTGCGCGGGGCCGGCCAGATCTCGCCGGGGAAGGTGGTGAAGCCGACCGGGATGGACACCTCCGGAGGAGCCTGCCCGGCCGCAAGGGCTCGTCCGGTCTCCCAGTACTCCCGGGCTGCCGAGGCCCCGGTGCCCGTCAGCCAGTACAAGGTGATGTTGTCGAGGATCCTGTCCCGGGTGAGATGGCCCGCGGGCTGCTTGTCCAGGAAGGCGCGGGAGATCTTCTGGTAGCTGTCTGTGTCATGGTCGAGCATCCAGGCCGCCAGGGCGACGGGTGAGTCCAGCAGGGCGTAGCCGATCGTCTGCGGCCGCGTGGCCTGCTCAATGAAGTAGCCGCTGCCGCTGGTGTTGAATGTGGCGAGCGCGTTGAGCGCCGCGCGTTCCTGCTCGGATTCCGCCTGCGGGGGACTGGCCAGCACCGCCAGGAGCAGGTTGAGGTGGATGCCGAGCAGCCCCTCGGGTGCCTGGCGGCCCATCGCGTCGGTGACGGCGGAGCCCACGTCGCCGCCCTGGGCGACGTAGCGGGTGTAGCCGAGACGGTGCATCAGCTCCGCCCAGGCACGCGCGATGCGGCCGGGGTTCCAGCCGACCTCGGCCGGCTCGGCGGAGAAGCCGTAGCCGGGCAGAGACGGCAGCACGAGGTCGAACGCGTCCTCGGCGCGGCCGCCGTACGCGGCCGGGTCAGTCAGCGGGCCGACGACCTCGAGCAGCTCGATGACCGAGCCGGGCCAGCCGTGCGTCATGATCAGCGGCAACGCGCCCGGGTGCGGCGACTTCACGTGGATGAAGTGGATGTCGACCCCGTCGATCTCGGTCGTGAACTGCGGCAGCGCGTTCAGCTTCGCCTCGCACGCGCGCCAGTCGTAATCGGTGGCCCAGTAGCGGGTGAGCTCCTGGATCGTCGCCAGCTGCACGCCCTGCGACCGATCGGCGACGAGTTCCTGGGAGGGCCAGCGCGTCGCGGCGATGCGCCGCTGAAGATCAGCGATTTCTTCGTCGGGCACGTCGGCCCGGAAGGGACGGACTGCGGTATCGGTCATGGCGGCTTGCGTGATGGGTGCTGGTGTCGACATGGAAAACTCCTTTGTTCTGGATGAAAGCGGCATCTTTTGGTGCCGCAGGCACTTGACTCTGCTATCAGCGTCGCGCTCCGGGCGCCCCTGGCGCGCCCGTCGGTGCCCTGGTCGGTGCCCTGGTCGACGGCTACGGCCGCCTCGAATGCTTCCGCCTCGCTGGCGGTGGCCTTAAGTCCGAAGTTACGGCCAATTCGGCCGGAGATTTCGGGTTTGAGCTGGGCTTTTACCGGGTCTGGCCGGATGCATTCTGGCTACTTCAAAGTGAGCGGGATCGCGGCGCAGAGGAGAGCGAAGGCCTCGCGCTGGTGCTGGTCGGCTCGGTGAGCATCTCGATGGTGACCTGGGTTCCGGTGTACCGGACCTGGTTGCGGGTCAGGGTGGCCAGGTGCTCGAGCAGGCCGCGGAAGCTGCGGTAGGGCTCCCAGGCCGGGTCGTACCGGCATGACGCCTTGGCCTGGGCGGCCGCGGGCCGGCGCGACTGGGTTGTCCGAGGCGGCCCCTCACCCACGACAAGACGGCCCGCCAGAAGAACTGGCGAGCCGTCATGCGGTCAGGGTCGTGATGCTCTGCGGAATTCCCGAACGGGAAAGCTCACGCGGACAACCAGCCTGTGGGCTGGGCCGCTTGGATCAGGTCGCGACGCCGGGAGCCGCGGCGATGGCGGTGCGAATCTGCTGCGCCCAGGCGGCTGAGGTGAAGTCGGGGCTGACCTGGTCGACCAGGATCAGGTCGCTGATGGTGTTGTCGGTTCTCAGGTGGAGGATTTTCTGGTACTCGGGCGAGTTGTACCACTTCTTCGCCGTGTCCATGTCGGAGAACTCCATCAGCACTACGGAGCCGGGCCAGTCGCCTTCAAGCGCCTCGACCTGGGCGTCGAGCACGAGCCATTTGCCGCCGTAGGGGAGGAACGTGGCCTCGACGTTTTCCAGGTACACCAGGGCGTCCGGCTTCGGGACTCCGTTGGGTATGCGCAGGTGGTTGATCAGATAGGTGGTCATTTCCGGCCTTCCGGTCTCGTTTGCGGAGAGCGAGGTGGCATCTGTACATGCCGCTGCGACCATGGTCGCGGCCGGGAGCGAGGCGCCGCGCCCGTGGATGCCCTGGCCGCTGCCCTGGTCGGGTGTACAGCCGCTGCGTCAGCCACTTGGCGGATGCTCAAATTCAGATCCGGTGCGTTTACCTAGGCTATGGGCATTCTGGCCGTGCGTCTGGCAGCAGATTTTGGGAGTGCCCGGGAACTGCGCTACTGGTCCCGACTGTGCCTGACAAGCCTCCCTTCCGGAGGAACTCGTCCTGCTGGTTGCGCACGTAGGCCTCGAAGGTCGTGGGCGGGCGCCCGAGCAGCCACGTGAGCACGTTCGGGTTGCCGACGAAGTCGTGGCTGCTATAGCGCGAGGTGATCGCACGCAAGACGCTGATCTGGTGTGTGAACTGCTGCGGATCCGCATCTCCGACCCATGCCTTGAGGTAGGTGTCCGCATCGATCTCCCGCACCTCGATGGGTCGGCCCAGCACGCGCGAGATGATGTCGCCCAGGTCGTGCGCGGTGTAACGGCCCGGTGCCACCAATTCGTAGGTGGCACCGGCATGGCGCTCGCTCTCGATCAGCGCCGTGCAGGCAACATCCGTCACGTCGCCCAGATCCACCAGCGACTGACGGCGCTCGAGCGACCATGACAGCTCGAAAACGCCCTTCTCAAATACGGGCCGAAGCTTCAAGGGCAACATGTAATTTGCCGGCTGAAGGATCGTGAACTCCAAGCCCGACGAGAGCAAGTGCTCCTCGATATCGCGCTTGATCTCGTGCTGCACCAGATCGGTCGTGATCGCATGCAGTACCGAGCTGAACACCAGGTGCTTCACACCCTCGAGCCGGGCTGCATCGACCACGGCAAGACCCATGGCGCGTTCGCGTGGATGGGCCGTCGGGCCGACGTGGTAGACCTTCTCCACACCCCGGATGGCGGTGCCAAGCACCGCCGGCTCGGTGATGTCGCCTACCACCACATCCTGCACGCCCAGGGCACGTAGCTGCTGGGCAGACGCTTGCGACTGGACGCAGGCTCGAATCGGCTGCTCCGCCGCAAGCAGCTTCGGGACGAGCAGCCTGCCCTGATTGCCATTGGCGGCGGTGACCAGAATCATGTCGTTCCGTTCGGCTCGTGGTCTCACCTGTGGTGCGGCTCGCCCGCAGGCCTCGTACGTGCTCTGGCGGGTGCTACTTAACCCGGCGGCCACCGATCCATACGCCGCGGATGTTCCGGGTTGCTGAGATGTCCCGGGTGGGGTCGCCGTCAACCAGCACGAGGTCCGCTCGACGTCCCAGCGCGATGACGCCCCGGTCCGTCAGCCCGAAGGTGTCAGCCGCGAGCGAGGTAGCCCCCCGCAGCGCCTCGGTCGGCGTCAGCCCGGCATCTACCAGCCGCTCCAGTTCCTCGTGCAGTGACTTGCCGTGTGCGATCTGGCACGGAGCCGTGAGATCGTCGTTTGAGTCTGTGCCGGCGAGGATGACCACTCCGGCCCGGCGAAACGTGGCGACGGTCGACTTCGCGTGCCTGTAGTTCAGGCGAACCGCCGGCACGAACGGCGCCAGCATACGCATGAAGAGCTTCCCGCCGATGGCGTGCGCCACTCCCTGCATCATCGTCAGGGTCGGGATGATGACGACCGGCCGCTCGGCGAGCAGCGCGTCGAACTCGGTGCCCAGGTCGCTGGTCAGGGACGTGTGGGTGACCACGTCTACCCCCGCGCGCACCGCTGTCCGCATCGTGTCGGCGCTCACCACATGAGCGACAGTCATCAGTCCGGCCTGGTGCGCCGCCACGACTAGCGCCGTAACCGTCTCGGCGCCCAGCGCCTTGGTACCGGGGATCTTGGGGTCCTCGACGAGGATCTTGATGTAGTCCGAGCCCTCAGTCACCCGCTCGGCGATGAAACGCGCCGCGTCATCGGGCCCGGTGACCGTCGTCGAGACAGAGAACCCCATCTTCCTGACGAACACGGAGTTCGGCGCGCTCGCCGGATTGCCGGCGCTCTTCAGCGTCGGAAGCCCGGCGCGCTTCTTCAGCGTCGCGAGGTTGGCGAGATCCTTGTTTCCCATGTCGAGCATCGTGGTAATGCCCCACGATGCCGATACCTCGAGCTGGGGCAGCTTGTCAGCATGCACATGCGTATCGATCAGCCCCGGAAGCAAGGCGCCGCCGCCACCGTCGACAACGTCGGCATCGAGCATGCCGTCCTTGGCGTTACCTGTTGCGGGCGGTTGTCGACCACCAGGCACCTGATCCCGCGCAGGCTAAGCTCCACGGCAGCGGACAGGCCCACCGGGCCGCCGCCAGCGATCAGTACCTGCGTTGAGCGGGACAGAGCGCTACCGGGCGCTCTGGGCTGATGGAGGTTCACTAGGGCAGCGCCGTCGCCTGGAAGTACACCAGCCGCAGGCCGAGTGGTGTTTCGCGCCAGAGCGCTACGGCCTGACTCTGGTAGGGACGTGGTACTCCGGACAGGACCAATTCCGCCTCCATCCGGTGCAAGACTGCCGCCCCGGCCCCGACGTCGATGAGCAGCTGGCCGGAAGCCCGGATCCACGAGTACCTGAACACCCCGGCCTGCAGCTTCTCCAGGTAGCTGGCCTTGGTATCGACTGCTCCTGACGAATGGACGTACCTGCAGTCGTCATCGATGAGCACGGCCAAGGCCGCGAGATCGCCCTCGACCATTGCCTTTGTCCTGCGCTCCTCGGCGGCGTAGACGTCGGCGTGTGCGCCGTCCTGGCCGGCGGATGTCATGCTGTTGCTCCCAGAGTCTGCGCGGAGAAACGCTCGTAAGCAGCCCGCACGACCGGGACCATAGCCAGCGCCCCGTCAAGATCGGTATGGCCGAGGCGGAGCTTCAGGATGTCGCCGGTGCGCATCTCCACCGGGACATCCGCCGTCCGCGGGGTAATCAACGCGTGGAAGTGCGGATTGGCCTCGCCGAACACCAGCAGGTAGGTGGCTGCGGCACCGGTCACGGTCCGGACCGCTGCCGTCAGGTCTCGGGCTCGCCGGCCGAAAGCCGCGAGTTCGCCGGCCGTCAGGCCCTCCAGGCCCTCAGCGTGCCTGCGGATCCGGAGCACGAACCAGCCCGGAACGTCGTAGCCTCGCACGACACCCGCCGCCCAGCCGGCGTCTTCGCAGAACACGGTCATCGAGTCGTCGGCGTCCTCCTGCTCGCAGATCAGGCACGGCGGGCGGCGCGGGGCGGTCACGATGAGACACCACCAGACTCGACGGCCTCTGTCCGCAGCTCGCCGATCCTCTGGATCGAGCTGACCAGGACATCGCGGCCGGCAAGAAAGCGAGGAGGAGTGCGCGTGAAGCCGAGCCTGGCCGGCGTGCGGGTGAAGATGTCCTCGTTCACATCCACCACGCCGTCGGCGTCGATCACGACGGCACGGCCGCCGAGCACGGCAAATCTCACGAGTGGCCTCCGGCCGCCTGCTTGCCGATCTGGCTGAGGGGCAGATCGGATGCCTGCTCGGCAAGGTATGCCTCGACGCTCCGGGGCTCGTGGCCGCTGAGCCGGCGGACGTCGTCGGACACGAACTCGGATTCCCCCCGGCGGAACATCTCGTACATCTCTTCGAAGTGCTCGGCTTCCCACTCCGGCAGGCCCCTGGCCTTCATCATCACGCCGATGTCGGCCGGCGTGATGTCATTGCACGGCACAGGGACTCCTGCGGCACGGCCGAGCGCATCGGCAATTTCCCGGTACGTCACCGGCCGGGGGCCGGTCAGGACGAGGGCCTGGCCGTCCCACTCATCTGAGATCAGCGCCACCGCGGCGCATTCGCCCACATCCCGGGCATCGATGAAGCTGATCCCGGAAGTCCCCAGTGCGTTCGCGACGGCGCCCGTGGCGCGCACTCCAGGGATCAGGATCTGCCCGATAAGGGTCTGCATGAAGGCGTTAGGCCGCAGGACAACGAACGGCTGACCACTGGACTCGAGAATCTTCTCGACCTCCCAGTGCTGACGGCATGTGTACGGACCGTCCGGATTGATCGCCGAACTCGTCCCGGAGATCTTCACAATCCGCACGCCGCTGCGCCGGAGCGCACGGATGATCCGTAGCTGGACGTCGGTCATGTCGTGCGCATGAGAGGTGAGGAGCAGCAGCGAGGACGCCCCCGCTGCGGCGTCGATGATCGAGTCGTGGTCGGTGATGTCGGTTTCGCGTATCTCGATCGGGCTAGCAAGCAGCGTGCGTGCTCGTTCGGCGTCGCGGGTGATGACTCTGATCGTGGCGTCACGGGCCTGCAACGACCGGACGACGTGCGGTCCGATCGTCCCGGTGGCTCCGATCACGGCGACGGTCATCCGAAGACCTCGCTTGTCGCGCTCTCGGGGATGTCGTCCTGGACTCTGAGCTCGTCATCGGCGCGGCGCCAGATCTCGTAGCCGTTCTCCCGGGAGATCTTCCCGTCGCGGCACTGGAACGCGTGCACCAGCCGGACGCTGACCCGTGTGCCCGGCTCGAACGGGGCGTTGCGGAAGCCGTCGCCGGTGACGGTGAACTCAAAGATGCTGTCGTCGAATACCCATTCCTCGGTGGCGAACCGGTGCAGGTTGGTGATCTTGTGAACGTTCATCGACCCGAAGATCCGCAGGTATTCCTGTTTAACCGTCTCCCGGTCGCGGTGGACCAGGCCCCGGGCAGGCACCTCCCACACGATGTCGTCGGTGTACACGCCGACGGCGAGGTCGATGCTGTCCGCGTTCTCGTTGTGGAAGTGCACGTCAACGGCCGCGATGTTGCGGGCGATGATGTCTTCCCGTTCCGATGCCGAAATGCTCATGTGACCTCCGTCAATTGTCGCGATATCTCGGTGTCGCCACTGGCGTGCGCCGGTCAGGGCGGCGGGGCGAGGTTGGCGATCCCCACCAGGCAGGCCGCCTCGTTGTCCAGCAGGTGGGTAGTCAGGGCCGTACGTATCTCGAACGGCGACCCTGACCTTGACGCCTCGAGGAGGACTTTGTGGGCGTCGTAGCGGCGCTTTCGTTCGGTGTGGCTGACGTTGTAAGTCTCGAAGACGATGCGCGTGTATCGGTCGCCGGCATGCCAGAGCTGGCTGAGAATCCTGATATCCCAGGAAGAAGCAGCTGGTTGCAGTAGCGCCAGGTGCAGGTCGTGATGGATGTGCCACAACTCCTCGGCGTCATTGCGCGGTTGCCCGTAATCCTCCAGCAGGCTGTCCAGCCGATCCCAGTCCGACGAGTCGAGCAGGTTGCACGAGCGCGCGGCCAGGTCGGGTTCGATGCCCCGGCGCAGCCGGTAGATACCGCGCAGCTCGGTCATGTCCAGCGGATTCACGATCGCGCTGCGACCTGGTCGCAGCATGATGAGGCCCTGAGCATCCAGCCGACGCAGTGCCTCACGAACCGGGATGGCGCTGACACCGAGCCGTTCACTCAGGTCTGTTATCGAGAACGATGAACCAGGGGCCATGGTGCCGTTGAGGACCGACCTCCGGACCCACGCCGTTACGCGGTCCACGGCGGAGTCCCCCGGTGGCTCGTTGAACCTGGGCAGGTCAGCGATCTCGGCATCCAACTCGGTCACTTCCGCGTCAACCTTCCGGGATGATTCGGCAGATCTGATGCCGAAGTGATCACGTGACCTCCGCCACCTCGTTGTTACGTGCGGACTTTAGCACGAAACATATATTTTTCAAGAGGCATCCGATGCTGATCCCGAACGACCGGATGGCTACGCTATTTGACTGCTATCAACGAGCTGGCCAGCATCTTTGCTCAGTCTGAGGGTTTGAGGCTGTCTCATCTCGTTGGATCAGAGGTTGGTGAGGATCGGCAGAACATATATGCACTGGGGCTCTGTAGCACTCGGCAACCTACGCCCTGCGCAACCACGAGGTCCGCGAACTGGCGTCATGTCCGATCCAGGTTGGCCCATGATGTCGCGCGGGGCGAGTCCCAGGCTGTCTGACCGGGAGACCACCTGAATATACGATTTCTTGGCGGTCGCGGGCGTGAGCCCGCAGCGCGCGTGGCAGCAGCCCATCCTCCGCCTCCCGGACACCATCGTCGGCGTCGCGGCCGCCCGGCCGGGCCGCGCGCGACGGTCGGCCCGGGCAGCGGAAGCGGGAAGAAGGACTCAGCGGTAGGCGAGCGTCGCGTCGTCGAGGTCTGCCTCGGGCAGGATGTCGCGCTCCTGCTCGTGCTCCAGCATGTGGGTCCACGGCTCGCGATCGCCTTGTTTGAACAGGATGTGCTGGGAGCGCGTGACATAGCCGGGGCTGAAGTTCTCCGGGTCAGACCATGGCCGCAGCTGCATGTCCGTGTCCTGGGGCCGCAGGGTAGGGACCACCATCGTGGCGCCTTTGTCCTGCATGTTTGCCAGCAGGCGGCCCACCAGGTCGCTGACCAGGTCCACGCGCAGGGTCCAGCTGTGCCGGAAGTAGCCGAATACATAGGCCATGTTCGGTACGCCGTTGATCATGATGCCGCGCCAGGTGACGCGTCCGGTGAAGTCGACCGGCTCGCCGTCGACGGTGAACGCGACGTCCCCGAGGACCGACAGGTTGAAGCCGGTCGCGGTGACGACGATGTTGGCCGGGATCTCCTCGCCGGAGCTGACCTTTATCCCATGCTCGGTGAACGTCTCGATGGTGTCGGTGACGATCGAGGCCTTCCCCTCGCGCAGGACCGCGAACAGATCACCGTCCGGGACTATGGCGATGCGCTGCTGCCACGGGCGGTAGCGGGGGGTGAAGTGCTTGTCGATTTCGAAACCCTCGGGCAACAGCGAGCGAATGGACTCGATGAGGAACGCGTGCAGCTCGTCGGGCGCTTCGAACGACGTCCGGGCCAGCCAGTGGTATTGCGTGATGTACTGGCGGCGCATGATCTCGTGCACCCACTCATCGGGGAGGTCCAGGGGGGCCAGCATCACGGCGAGCTCGTGCGTCGTGGGCGGGGCGAAGTAGTAGGTGGGGGAGCGCTGCAGCATCGTCACGCGCTCCGCCTTCGCGGCGATCGCGGGGATCAGCGTCGCGGCCGTGGCGCCGGAGCCGATCACGACGACGCGCTTGCCCGCCAGGTCGAGGTCCTCGGGCCACCGCTGGGGGTGCACGACCACGCCCTGGAAGCGGTCCATGCCGTCCCACTGCGGCCGGTAGGGCTTGGCGTGGTTGTAGTAGCCCTGGCACATCCACAGGAAGCCGGTGGTGAACCGCAGCCGCTGCCCGGTGTCGGCCCGGGTGACCTCGACGGCCCACCGGCGGTCCTCGGTGGACCAGCTGGCCGCGGTGACCCGGTGCTCGTAGCGGATGTACTGGTCAAGGTGGTACTCGTCAATGACCTCGTCGAGGTAGGCGAGGATCTCCTCGCCCGCCGCGATCGACGGGCCCCGCCACGGCTTGAACCGGTAGCCATAGGTGAACAGGTCGCTGTCGGAGCGCACGCCCGGGTACTGATGGGTCCACCACGTTCCGCCCCGGTTGTCCTGGGCGTCCAGGATCACGAAGGTCCGGTCGGGAAACTGGTCCCGCAGGTGGTACGCGGCGCCGATGCCGGAGACCCCAGCGCCGACGATGAGGACGTCGACGTGACCGGCGTCCTGGATCTCCTCGGTGTCCTGGGCGGGAGCAGTCGTGGGTGCAGTCGTCATGGCTGGACCTCCGGGACGCGTGCGCTGATGCCAGTAATCCTAACTCCGGCCCCTATGGGAACCATTCGGCCGATTCGTGCCTGCTGGACGGTTCAGGCAGTCTGCTTGACGATCGTGAGCCCGTTGAGCGGCCAGGAAGGTCTCGGCCACCAGGTCATCAGCAACCTGGCGGCCAGCACGCCGGGCAAGGTAGCGGTAAATGTGCGGGGCGTGCCTGTCAAACAGGACCGCGGGCAGCCACCGTGCGCCCATGAGGAATATGGGCAAGAAACAAAAACAAGAAATAGGAACGGGGATCCTACGGCGGCAGGCTGGCATGATGACCAGTTCTTGCGCCACCTGTGTAGACCCATCATGCTGGTGAACGGATGTCAAGCACCATCAGCTCTAGCCCCTCGGAGTGGACCTGTGGCCAACGACCGGCATGCCAGGCAGGGCGAAGAGCCACAGCGCGTAATGGGCCAGCCAGTTTGGGATCTTGGACCTCATGCCAGACAAGACGAAGAGCCACAGCGCGTAATGGGCTACCCGATTGACTCGCTCGGACCTAGTCCTGCCGACCGCGAGTGGCTCCTTTCACTGGCACACCCCATCCGGATGTACAAGCGATGGGTGCGCCGCCGCCGACTGGGGCCTTACGCGACGGACGAAGACGAACCATAGTCCGGCAGACTCCGCACGTCGCGGCGTGTGATCCGCGTGCGGTGCCAGGGTCAAGAGCGGCCGGAACGGTCACCTCTCGAAGATGAGCGGAACGCGCCGTTGATCTGTCATGATGCGGAAATCTACGGAATGATCCTGGCTTCGCTATGGCGGCGGCAACCGAGTGGAGGCAACTAGACCGCACAAATTCGCGCGATCGGGTCGCCGGCCTCTGGAGCCGTGAAGGCTTTCCGCTTGCGCCCGAGTCAGGCCCGCTCACTCCAGAGCTTCACGGTGCCGACGGCCAGCACCACCAGGGCAGGGACGAAGAACAGCCCGATGTGCAGGATCCCGCCCGCGATACCCGCGATCAGAACCACCACTCCGGCGACGCCAGCCACCGTGTTCAGCGGGGCCGGGGCGTACGCAGTTGCCGCTGCCAGCGGCGCCGGAGCGATGGCTAGCAGCAGCGACCACCACGTCACCGCCAGGGGGTCAACGCCAACGAGCGCCGAGATAGTGATCAGCTGCGCGGCACCAGCGAGAAGCAGTGCACCACGGCGCCACGGCCAGCTCGGCGGAGCGGGGACCGGCGGGCCTGCCGGGGTGGGAGTGCGCGGGGCGGTAGAGGTGTCGGCGGGTGCGTTCTGCGTGGTCATCGCGTGCTCCTGGCGGACGAATCCGATAGTGGCGAATGTCGCGCCGACCAGGCTTCCCGGCTCACCTGGTCTCGAGCATAGACCCCGCCTGATCCGGGGTAAATAGCCCAGTACGGGGGCGGAGTCGCACCGTGGCCGGGCCGCCGTCCGGGCCGGGGTCCACCCGGACGGCCTGGCCGCGAGTCAGCTGGGCTGGGGCACGATCCGGATGTACGGCTTGGGCTCCTGCCATTCCCCGAAGATCTTCCTGGCCTCGTCGTTGGACACCGAGCCGGCGATGATGACGTCCTCGCCCTGCTTCCAGTTCACCGGCGTGGCCACCCGATGCTTAGCGGTGAGCTGCAGCGAGTCGACGACCCGCAGCACCTCGTCGAAGTTGCGCCCGGTCGTCATCGGGTAGATCAGGACCAGCTTGATCTTCTTGTCCGGGCCGATCACGAACACGTTCCGCACGGTCTGGTTATCCGCCGGTGTACGCGACTTCGCGTCCCCCGAGACGTCGGCCGGCAGCATCCCGTACAGCTTGGCGACCTTGAAGTCGTGGTCGGCGATGATGGGATAGTTGGGCGCCGTGCCCTGGGTCTCGGCGATGTCGGCGGCCCACCGCTCGTGGTCCCCGGTGGAGTCGAGCGACAGGCCGATGATCTTCACGCCGCGCAGGTCGAACTCCGGCTTGATCTTGGCCATGTAGCCCAGCTCGGTGGTGCAGATCGGGGTGAAGTCCTTGGGGTGCGAAAACAGGACCCCCCAGGAGTCCCCGAGCCAGTCATAGAAGCGGATCGGTCCTTCGCTCGTCTCCGTCTCGAAGTCCGGAGCGGTATCGCCGATGGTCAGTGGCATGGTCTTCCTCTCTTGGTAAACCGCGGCATCCGTGCTTGGCGCGGATCTCCCCTCCCGCGCAATTTACGACATGTTCAGTAGGTAATGCTGACCTTAGGGGTAAGGGGCATGGCCTGGCAGGCGAGAATGTAGCCGTCGGCGATGTCGCCGGCGGCCTCGAGCACCTCGTTGTGGGCCATCTCCACCTTGCCGCCGGTGAGCTGACCTGCCCCGCCCAGCAGGTCAATCCCGGGCCGCTGTACCGCGTTCCGTTCGGCTCCATATTTTCTGTGCCATCGCCACGCCGATCATCGGCATGGCGACAGGAGCCTACGCGGCGCACGTCGAGTACCCGCGCGGCCGAGTCCAGGCCTCCTACGTCGGGCAGAAGGCGGCTGAGGATCCGTTCGGGCAGGTGCGGATCGCCTAGGCCGTGTCCCTGCTGGATGGCGCGTCGCCTGACATCCCGCGGGGCTGTCTCGTCGTACTGCTGAGATGAACACCATCCCGCGAAGAGGAAAGTACAGCGACATGATCACTGGCTTCCGCCGCGCTGCGATAGCGCCTGACCGGCACCCTGACCACTCCCGGTGACACCGGCCCGAACTGAGAAATCAACTACCTCTTTTCCCTCTAGGAGCGACCAGGCATGACCACCACGACCAGGCTCAGCGAGCTGACCGGCGACTATGTCCTCGACGCCGCCCACACGCGGATCGGCTTCGTCGCCCGGCTAGCGATGGTCGCCAAGGTACGCGGGCAGTTCGACGAGTTCGTGGGCAGCGCGCACCTGGACGGCGACGACCCGTCGAAGTCCAGCGCCCGGGTGACGATCCAGGCGAAGAGCATCCAGACCCGCAACCAGCAGCGCGACGACCACCTGCGCAACCATTTTCTGGACACAGACAACCACCCGACCGTCACGTTCACCTCGACCAAGGTGGAGCAGGTCGACGAGACCAGCTTCAAGGTCACCGGAGACCTGACCATCCGCGGCGTGACCAAGCCGGTTACCGCGGGCTTCGAGCTTACCGGCGCCGAGAACGGCCCGGGGGGTAACTTCCGGGCCGGCTTCGGGGGCAAGGTGACCATCGACCGCAAGGACTGGGGCGTCAGCTGGAACGCCGCGCTGGAGGGCGGTGGCGTCCTGGTCAGCGAAAAGGTGACGCTGGAGTTCGACGTCGACGCGATCCGGCAGTCCTGACCGATGGCCCGGTGAAGGCGGTCGTCCGCCGCCTACTTGAGCCAGGGTCGGCTCAGCGCAGGAGCCTGGGCATCGCGGCACGCGGCGGGTGATCGGCTGAGCTGGTCGCTGGAATCTCAAGCGGTTCCATTGACTATTTTCCGCGTCTCCAGGAAAATTTTCCGGATTCTGCCTGTCGCTACCGCAATTCCACAGGTAGGTCGCCTCAGTTAACGATGGCCGAGGCGGAACCAGAAGGCGTCGAGAAACCGAACAGCTGGTGTTATCTGTAATGACCCTCATACGCGCCGGAATAGCAGGGGCCGGCCGGAACTCTCCACGTTGGTTCCCCGTTATTTCTTTACGTGACGAAGGTCTTGGTCGCCTACGTGACGGGCAGGCTGGTGGCCCTGCCTGACGATGCCCGACCAGCCCGCGCAAGCACGATCGGGGGACGTGAGTATGCGGAGGCGCGCGGCGATAGCTGTGGCCGTGGTGGCGCTGGCGACCGCCTGCAGCACGACGGTCACCGCCGCGCCATCGGCTGGGCCGCCCAACGGAACGCTGGTCGCGACCGCCGCCCCGTCGTACAGGGCCACGGTCACCATCAACGGCGCTCACCCCGGTCCCGTCTTCCAGGGCATCGGAGCGATCAGCGGCGGCGGCGGCAACTCCCGGCTGCTCATCGATTATCCGCCGCGTGAGCGAGCGCAGATCCTCGACTACCTGTTCTCGCCGCATTTCGGGGCCTCGCTGCAGATGCTGAAGCTGGAGATCGGTGGCGGCGGTTTCTCCTCCGATGGCTCGGAGCCCTCCGTGGAGACCGTCAAGGGTCAGCTGGACTGCGGCGTCGGCTATGAGTTCTGGCTGGCCCGCCAGGCCCTCGCGCGTAATCCCGCGATCAAGCTGTATGGCCTGCAATGGTCGGCCCCGGCCTGGGTCCGCGACCGTCACGGCGGCCTGTGGAGCAGTGCGGATGTCGGCTACGTCGTCGACTGGCTCCGGTGCGCCAGGGAAAACGGCCTGGCCGTCAGTTACGTCGGCGGCTGGAACGAGCATTACCAGGGCACCCCGGCCCAACAGGCCTGGTTCGTGGACCTGCGCACGGCGCTGGACGCCGCCGGGTTCACCGGCACTCAGGTCGTCGCAGCCGACGGGACCCCGCAAGCTCGGCGAAAGTCCGGACGGCTGGGATATTCCCCGATGCTCGCCTGGCAGACCGTCGCCGACGACATGATCACCGATCCGTCCTTCGGCCGGGCGGTTAGCGTCCTGGGCGTGCACGACACCTGCGGGCTGCCTACGACCGGGTACCGTTGCGCGGTACCCGCCCGGGTACGGACCCTGGCGGCCCGGATGGGCAAGCCGCTGTGGGAGTCCGAGCTTGGGGCCATCCCCTCCACCGGGACCAATCCCGCGCTTCCCGGGCCGGGCAGCCTAGCCCGCGCGCTCAACGCCGCCTACGACCAGTCCGGCATCACCGGCATCCTGGTGTGGCCGCTCATCGACGCGATCCCGCCGGATCTTCCGCACGAGAACCGGGGTCTGGTCTGGGCCTACCGCCCCTGGGACGGCTACTATCACGTCACGCCCTTGACCTGGGTGATCGCCCAGACCACTCAGTTCACCGCTCCTGGCTGGCGTTATGCGGCCGGCGCGAACGGCGCCCTGCCCGCTGGAGGCTCGTACGACACCTACCTGGTGCCCGGCCGTTCCGCCTGGTCGATGGTGGCGCAGACCTCCGTAGCCACCGCGATGCAGCAGGTAACCATCCACGTTACCGGCGGCTTGCCCGCGCGCGTAGTGCATGTGTGGAGTACCAACCTGCGCGGGCCCGGCCAGTTCATCCAGGGCGGCGATATCATTCCTCGCAACGGCACCTTCGCCGCCCTGCTGCAACCCGGATACCTGTATACGTTTACGACGACCACCGGGCAGTCACGCGCGGACGGCCACTCACCTCCGGTCCCGGAAGCCGGGCCGATGCCGGTGCAGTACACCGCCACCCCTGACGGCGCCGGCATGGCGAACATGCTCGCCCCGATGGACGGGTCGTTCGGGTATGTGCATGGCGTGCTGACCCAGACGGCGGCGGGGGAGCCGGTGGAATGGCAGTACCTCGGCCGGTCACCCGCCCCGTACGCGATCATTGGCCAGAACACCTGGCGCGACTACACTGTCTCGGCCCGCGTTATTCTCCCGGCGGCCGGAACGGCGTCCCGTCCGGCCGGCGCCTCGCTGATCGCACGGTTCGAGGGGTTCCGGGGGACCACCATCAGCCAGTTCCGCGGCTACGAGCTGGAGATCCGCAGCAATGGCGCCTGGCAGGTCGTGGCCAACGGCCGGGCCGCCGCGACGCTCGCATCGGGAAGCGTCACCGCCGCCCGCGCCTACGCTCTGAGCCTCACCACCCGTGGCACCACCATCTCAGCGCGGATCAACGGCGCCCTCGTGGCCGCCGTTACCAATCGCACGTACCGCTATGGACCCGCCGGGCTGGGGAGCCTCGGCTATTATCCGGTGCTCTACCCCAGCTTCACCATTCGTTAAGGGGTGTCCCCGTAGATCTTGGGGTGGGCGGCTGAAGCCCGGCCCAGGTGCGGGGTGATGCCGGTGCCGCCCGGCCGGGTGGGTGTCACCCGCGCCTCTTTCGTCCCGTCAGGTTCCTGCCGCCGCTGGCGTCCCAGCGCCGCTGCGCTCCCGCGCCGGTTACCGCGGAAATTCCGGCCTATACGGTAAATCCAGGCCCCTGGCGGGTACCAAAGTCTCCGCGCAAGCCGGATTTTCCATGATCTTCCCGGGACCAGGGCCGGGGCTGGGACCAGGGCCAGGGCCGGGGGCTGAGACCGGGGCCGCGGGGCCGCGAACGGGGCACCGGGACCCCCGCCCGGTCCATCAGGCCCCAGGCGCCGAGCGGACCGGCCCGCCAAGATTTACGGGACAGGCCCTAGTTCACCGCTGTCGCCCCGATCCCATCCTTAAACTGAGCAGATTCCGGACAGGCCGGGTCCTTAGCTCCTGCGCCGGACAGGCCGGCCTACCGCAGCTGCTGGTCACTCTGTGGCGCGGCGGGCCCGGTTGGTGCTCGGGCTGGAACCGGATGCCGCTCTGGCTCGCGACGGGGGAACGCCCAGGGCGGCGACCTGGGCGCGCAGGTCGGCGTGGACGTCGGCCTGGGGCCGGTTCGTGTCGAGCTCGAGCAGGATGCCTCGGCCGCGGTAGTACTCGACGAGCGGCTGCGTCTGTTCGGTGAACACGGCGAGGCGGTGCCGGATCACTTCTAGCGTGTCGTCTGCCCGGCCCTCGCGCTGTGCGCGGTCGCGCAACCGCTCGACGAGCACCCTGTCCGGGGCGGTCAGGTAGATCGCAGCGTCGCTGACGAGGTCAAGTTCCATGCCAATCTGCGCGGCGCGCAGGGCCTGCGGCAGGGTACGGGGGAAGCCGTCGAGCAGGTAGCCGCCAGTGTTGCGAGATGCCTCGACAACCACCGGGATGAGGATTTCGAAGATCAGGTCATCGGGGACCAGGTCTCCCCGCTGCGTGTACTCGGACAGCCGCAGCCCGAGCTCAGTGCCGCGGGCGATCTCGGTCCTCAGCAGATCGCCTGACGAGATATGCGCGATCCCCGTCACCTGCGATAGCAGCTTGCCATGCGTGCCTTTACCGGCTCCTGGCGGAGACAGCATTATCAGCCGCATGGCAACGCACCTCGATCATGAGCTGCTCCCTCGGGCGACATCTTGGGCCTACCAGGGAACCGGCGGACGGGACAACCGTGGCGCATGCAAGTGGTCCTTTGAGATGGTCTGCTCCCAAGTATGACAGAACGGCGAAGATCGCCGTGGGCTCAGGCGTCAGGTCAGGCACCGTAGGTGCGGCAGGACGCTGGAGGCTGTCGCCGGTTCCCCGCCTCGCCGAGGTTCCGTCCGAGAATGCACAATCGGTTTCCCGTTCCTGGCGACTGGATTTCATTGTTTACCGATCGGTACCGGTTCCGTAAATTGACCATAGGCGGCGGATGCGGTCAACCGCCGGTGCCCACTGACCGCGTTTCATGAAAGACAGGTGCGATGCCGGACACTCTTTCGACCTACGCCCAGAGCCAGCCGGGCAAGTCGGCCGTTATCGATGACAAGCCGGGCGGGACCGTCGTCAGGTGGACGTACGCCGAGCTTGAGGCGCAGTCGAACCGGGTAGCGCACCTGCTGCTCTCCTTGGGGGCCGGGCCGGGCACGAAGATCCTGTGGTGCGGGCCGAACTCGCCCGAGGTCGTGGCGGTCATGAACGCCACGAGGAAGATCGGCGCGGTCGCCGTGCCGCTGAACTACCGGCTGACGCCAGAAGAGGCGCTCTACGTCATCAACCACAGTGATGCCGAGGTCGCCTACGTGGACTGCGAGCACGTACCTATGTTCGTTGCGCTCCGCGACCAGCTGGAAAAGGTGCGGCACATCATCGCGGTCGGCGGCCCGGCCCCGACCGGGATGCTGGCCGACGCCGACATCGCGGCCGCTCCGGCCGATCCGCCCGACGTCGGGGACGCGGCCGGCACGGGCGGGACGATGATCTACACCTCCGGCACGACCGGCAAGCCGAAGGGCGCGGTCCGGCCCGGCGCCCCGGATCCAGAAGTCCTCGGTGCCCTGCTGAACCTGTTCGGCTACCGGCCCGACGACATCTACATCACCTCCGGCCCGCTTTACCACAGCGGACCCAGCGCGTTCATGAGCGCCGGCCTGCTCTACGGCCAGACGATCATCGTGCAGCGTAAGTTCGACGCCGAGGACTGGCTGCGGCTGGTGGACACGTACAAGGCGAGCTCGACGTTCTCCGCGCCCGCGCTGATCCGGATGGTTTGCGCGTTGCCCAGGGAGGTCAGGGACCGCTACGACCGCTCTTCCATGCGCGTCATGGTGGCCAACGCGGCACCGTGGAGCTACGCGCTCAAGCAGCAGTATGTGGCGAACTTCCCGCCCGAGTCGCTGTTCGAAGTCTACGGGTCGACCGAGCTCGGCGTGGACGCCGTGCTGATGCCCGAGGACCAGATGCGCAAGCCGGGATCCTGCGGTAAGCCTGCTCCTGGCATCGAGATCAAGCTGTTCGACGACGACGGCAACGAGGTCACCGGTACCGGAGCGGACCGTCCCGGCGAGGTTTTCGTGCGGTCCAAGGCCGCGTTCGACACCTACTACAAGAATCCTGCGAGCTATGAGTCGAACAGCCGCGGCGACTTCCATACGGTTGGCGACATCGCGTACTGGGACGATGAGGGCTACCTGTACATCTGCGACCGCAAGACAGACATGATCATTTCCGGCGGCATGAACATCTACCCCGCCGAGATCGAGGCGGCGCTGGAGCAGCATCCCGGGATCTACGACGTCGCGGTGTTCGGGATCCCGTCCGAAGAATGGGACGAGGCCGTGCACGCGACGGTCGTGCGGTCACCGGGATCGTCGCTGACCGGCGAGGAAGTCACGGCGTTCGCGCGCGAGCACCTGGCCAGGTACAAGGTGCCGAGGTCGGTGGACTTCGCGGACGAACTGCCGCGCACCGGATCGGGCAAGGTCCTCAAGCGCCAGCTCCGGGCGCCCTACTGGGCCGACCGGACCGCCGAGGTCAGATAGGGCGCGAGGCATCCGTGAAGCGGTGCCGCTGGTTAGTCGGTGCCGGACTCGATGGCGGCGCGATCGAGCAGTTCGTCGTGGGGGGCCTTCCCGCGGGAGGCGATCGCCTCGGCCCCGCCCTCGGGCATCGCGCCGATCAGACCGGTCGAGGCCGCTTGCGCTGCTCCTATCAGCATCGGGTGTGCGCTGCCGACCATGCCCAGCCCGGCGTACTGCTCGAGCTTGGCGCGGGAGTCGGCGATGTCGAGGTTGCGCATCGTCAGCTGGCCGATGCGGTCGACCGGCCCGAATGCGGAGTCCTCGGTCCGTTCCATGGACAGCTTGTCCGGGTGGTAGCTGAATGCCGGGCCCGAGGTGTCGAGGATGGAGTAGTCCTCGCCGC
Source organism: uncultured Actinomycetota bacterium (assembly GCA_963844625.1). Taxonomy (GTDB): domain Bacteria; phylum Actinomycetota; class Actinomycetes; order Streptosporangiales; family Streptosporangiaceae; genus Palsa-504. Next base: position 42,522 of record CAWJPF010000008.1, read on the forward strand.
GCCGCAGTCGCAGCGTCACCTCGCCGCTGACCGCCGCACCGACCCACCGCTGCAGCGACTCGCGCAGCATCAGGGCCTGCGGGTCCAGCCAGCGGCCCTCGTACAGCAGCCTGCCCAGCCGCCGGCCCTCGTTGTGGTAGCTGGCCAGGGTGTCCTCGTTGTGGATCGCGCTGACCAGCCGCTCGTACGCCGCGTGCAGCAGCGCCATGCCGGGCGCCTCGTAGATGCCCCGGCTCTTGGCTTCGATGATCCGGTTCTCGATCTGGTCGGACATGCCCAGGCCGTGCCGGCCGCCGATGGCGTTAACCTCAAACACCAGATCGACGGGGGAGGGAAACTCCTTGCCGTTGATGGTCACCGGCCGCCCGAACTCGAAGCCGATCGTGACGTCCTCGGCGGCAATCTCGACGCCGGGGTCCCAGAACCGGACGCCCATGATCGGCTCGACGATCTCGATGCCCTTATCCAGCCGCTCGAGGGCCTTGGCCTCGTGCGTGGCGCCCCAGATGTTCGCATCGGTGGAGTAGGCCTTCTCGGTGCTGTCCCGGTAGGGCAGGCCGTGGGCGAGCAGCCACTCGGACATCTCCTTGCGGCCGCCGAGCTCGTTGACGAAGTCCGCGTCCAGCCACGGCTTGTAGATCCGGAGCGAGGGGTTGGCCAGCAGGCCGTACCGGTAGAACCGCTCGATGTCGTTGCCCTTGAACGTGGAGCCGTCTCCCCAGATCTGCACGTCGTCCTGGAGCATCGCCCGCACCAGCAGCGTGCCCGCGACGGCTCGCCCGAGCGGGGTGGTGTTGAAGTAGGCCCGGCCGCCGGACCGGACGTGGAACGCCCCGCAGGTCAGGGCGGCGAGCCCCTCCTCGACCAAGGCCGCCCGGCAGTCGACGAGCCGCGCGATCTCCGCGCCGTACGCCGCGGCGCGCCCGGGCACCGAGGCGATGTCAGGCTCGTCGTACTGGCCGATGTCGGCGGTGTAAGTGCACGGCACGGCCCCCTTGTCGCGCATCCACGCGACTGCTACCGAGGTGTCGAGGCCGCCGGAGAAAGCGATCCCGAGCCGTTCGCCGGCGGGCAGGGAGGTGAGCACCTTAGACATGACCGTAATTATATGCATAGCAGTGCATGATCATGCACGCGCCCGTGACTCCCGGATCAGGCGGTGACGGATGCGGCCGGACGTGACGCCCAGCAGGCTGCCTCCCCACGGCCTGACCATCCTGGTCATCCACGCGGCGCGGCGGCTGGGCTTGGTTCTCTCCACCGCCCCAAGATCGTCTACCGTAGGCGCCATTTCGGTGATCGCGCGTATTTGCCGTCGATTTCCGGGGGAGGTAATTACACGGTCCGCAGGTTATTTAGGTCCGAGCCGCAACAAAAGTGATAAGGCCAGTCCCCCTTCGCCACCTCTGCATCATGGTGAGCTGGAGCCGCAGGAAGAACAATGGCCTGAAACTTAAAGTTCACGGGCCGTTGACGTGAATAACGCTGATTCTTAGGTACCTTTGGACTCTGTCATAAGGACATGCCGGAAAACGTGAGGAGGTGTCGCTCCGCTGCAGCCGGGGCGACGAGTCATGTACAAATCACCTGCTTCCGCGGCGGCTGCGCATCCGTCGGCCGGCCGGGCCGAGCGGCAGCCGGCCTACAGCGAAGATGCCCGCTCTTACAACAGAAACACTGGCGCGTTCCAGCCCTACCGCGAGGCGATCGTCGAGGCGCTTCCGGTGCACCGTGGGCAGGTGGTCCTCGACGTGGGATGCGGGACGGGACTGTGCTGCGGCTTGCTCAGGGAAAAAGTGGGCCCGCGGGGAGGTGTCGTCGGCATTGAGGAGTCACCGGAGATGGCGGCGGTGGCGCGCGAGCACATCGCAGCCGAAGGCTGGCGCAACGTCACAGTCGTCCAGTCACGTGCCGAGGATGCCGAGATCGCGGTCACCGCGGACGCCGCTCTTTTCTGCGCCGTCCACGACATCCTGCAGTCCCCGGATGCACTGCGGAACGTCATGAATCAGCTACGGCCGGGGGCGCCGGTGGCCGCCGGCGGTGGCAAGTGGGCAGCGCCGTGGATGGTGGGCGTGAACCTGCAGGTCAGGATGCTTCACGCGCCCTATGTGCGGAGCTTCGGGGGGTTCGGCCGACCGTGGAATCATCTTGAGCAGCTGGTCGAGGACGTCCACGTCCGTGAGATGGCGCTCGGCAGCGGCTACATCGTGACCGGTCAGGCGCTGCCGCGGCCCCTGCCCTAGCGAAGGACGCACTCGACGCGGGCCACCTCAGGCTGGCGCGTGCAGCATGTTGCCGCGACGCGAATCTACCGAGCAGCACGCCTCGAGCACCGCACCGGCGAACGACTGCGGCGCGTTGATGCATGCCCCGTGATCGCCGTCCACCTCATGGACCGATGCGCCCGGGATCGCCCGGGCCAGCTCGAGCTGGCGCCGCGGCGGCACGATGCGGTCCCGGGTCGTGACCACCACCGCGGCAGGGACAGCGACCTGGCTGATCCAGCTGTCCGACGTGAAATCGCAGACGGCGGACACGGCCGAGACGGCGGTGGCCAGGGTGGTCCGGTTCAGCTGAGCGCGGGCCCAGCTGGCCGTCGTCGGCTCGTCAATGCGGCCCAGCAGCGCCGTGCCGAACGTTTCGGCGCTCATCAGATGCAGAAACGGGTTCCACCGCAGGGCGGAGGCCAGCGCGGGCGCCGCTAGCGCGGCTAGTTGCTCCGCTGGTGACCCGCGGACGTTGGACGCGGTTGAGCACAGCACCAGACCGGACAACAGCGAGGCATGCCGCTTGTGCAGCAGCTGAGCAACCATGCCGCCCATGGAATACCCGACGGCGACAAACCGGCCGATACCGAGGACTCCGGCCAGCGTGGCGACATCGTCAGCGCAATCCTCGAGCCGGAACCGCGAACGCAGCGGGATCCCGTCGCCGTGTCCGCGGAGGTCGGCTGCGACGACACGGAAGTAAGGCGCGAGCGGCGCGAAGACCAGCCCCCAATTCAGCTCCGCGGTGACCGCAGCTCCGTGGATAAGCATGAGCGTAGCGGCGCCGTCCGGCCCAGCGCACTCCCGTATCCGCGTCGTCCCGCGGCCGGGTAGCTCCACCAGGCGCGTAAGCGCCATCGCTGCTTCGCCAAGCATGCGACGTTTCTCCTTTTCGCTGCGCCGGGCCTGCAGCATGTCGGGGGTTACCCTCTGGTTATTCCATCAACGGACACCGGTGAACCACCAGGCAGAGCTGGAAGCTACCGCGGTGCCTCTCGCCCGTTCACGCTTGGCCATGCGCACGCACCACCGTTCGTTCAGTAAAAGATCTCTTTTATCCCGAACGAGCCGTGGTACCACGGACCCGGTAACCTGGCGCAGACCAGCCTGACTTACGACGGCGTGGAGCCTGCTGTTGACGGGATGTCACCGTTGACGGACGATCGAAGCACGGAAATGACATGAAAACGACCTGATCGTTCCTCTGGGGAATTCCTATCGTCAGCGCTGATGAAGACACCCTCCCGCGTGCTGCCCGGTGATGGCCCGCAACGGCCAGAGGGTCGCCGCCAACGGGACTGGCCACAGGAGTACGGCATGACGATCGAGCCGGCCGCTCAGGAGATCCGGGACGCCTGCATCCGCTTGGCGGAGGCGGCCGCGATGGTGCGATACCACCATGAGCATTACCTGGACGGCTTCAGCACCCCCAGACCAGGGAATGCCCAGGCGGGCGGACAGGCGCACGAGCGAAGCCCGGGCCGGGCCGCCACTGACCTCTTCGGCGCCGTGACGGCGCTGACGGCCGGGCATCCGTGGGCTCTGGGCAGCTTCGGCGACCGGACCTGGGATTCCTACCAGCCTGCCCTGGACGCTCCGCTGCCGGATGGGCTGCGTATCGGCATGCTGCGGGCGAGCGGCGGGGAACGCCTGCCGCCGCTGCCCGCGGTGACGCGCTTGGCCCGGTACGGCCATCTTCTGATCACCGAGGGCGGCCGTCCTGACCGGGCGCGTTCCCTGCTGCAGGCGCTGACTCTCCGCCTCGCGGTGGCCACCGTGCCGGGCATGGTGCGGCTGGCACTCGCCGATCCCGCCGGGCAGGGCCACTACCTGAGCGCGTTCTTGCGGCTGCCGCCCTCGCTGCGGGTAGGCAGCGGGGTCGCGGCCGGCCCGGCGGAGATCGAGGTCCTCCTGACCAGGCTGACCGAGCACGTCGTGGACGTCACCCAGACCCGGCTGACCAACGTGCACGACTCGGTGGAGGCCTACAACGGGACCACCACCGGGGCGATGGTTCCTTACCACGTGCTGGTCTTCGCAGGCTTCCCGGCCGACGTCACCGACCGGGCCGCGGAGCTGCTCAGCCGGCTGGCCCGCAACGGTCCCCGGGCAGGCCTGTACATCCTCGCCACCCGTGATCCCCGGCTGGAGCTGCCCCGGGGGCTCGACCTGGCGGCCCTGACCGCCACGGCTACCCAGCTGAATCTGGACGACCGCGGGAACCTGGCCTGGGACGACCCGGACTACGGGCCGAGCGTGGCCGAGCCGGACCAGATGCCTGCGGCGGCCCGGGTCAACCCCTGGCTGGACGCGGTCGGCGCCGCCGCCAGCTCCGCAGCACGCGACCTGGCGTTCCGCCGGATCGCGATCCCCGCGTCCCAGCGCTGGTCCGGTACCACCACCGACGGCCTGGACGTGCAGATCGGCGTGGACAGCAAGGGCGAGCCGCAGCACTTCGTCATGGGCGTGCGCGGGATCCACCACGGCCTGGTCGGCGGGGATGTCCGGATGGGCAAGACCAACCTGCTGCACGTGCTGATCAGCCAGCTCGCCCTCCGGTATCCGCCGGAGGAGCTGCAGCTGTACCTGCTCGATTTCAAGGAGGTCGAGTTTGACGCCTACCTGACCGAACGGCTGCCGCACGCCCGCGCCATCACCTCCCGGACCGACCGCGAGTTCGGGCTGAGCATGCTGCGCCGCTTCCACGACGAGATCGACTGGCGAGCCCGGCTGTGCCGTGAGGCGAGGGTCACCGATCTGCCTGACTACCGCCGGGAGACCGGGCAGGTGCTGCCCCGGGCATTGGTGATCATGGACGAGTTCCAGGTGCTGTTCAGCGAGGAGGACCGGCTCGCCAGGGAAGCCGGGCGCCTGCTCGCCGACATCGCCAAACGGGGCGCGGCGTTCGGCCTGCACCTGCTGTTCACGACCCAGTCACCCGGCGGGCCGCTCGCGGCCTACCTGCGCCCGGTCTACGAGCAGATGGCGCTGCGCATTGCCCTCGGGTGCACGCAGCCGAGCGTCTCACAGGCGATTCTGGGTGAGGGCAATGACGCCGCCACCAAGCTGATCAGGGCCGGCGACGCGATCTACAACGACCGCCGCGGCGAGGGCGCCAACCCGGTCATGAGGATCGCGATGCTGCCCACCCGCGAGCGGCTGGAATTGATCGCGGATATCCGGGGGCTGGGAGGCGGCCGGGACTACCCGCCGCCGGCCAGTTTCGACCCGGACGCGCCCGCGGACTTCGGCGCTCACCCGGCCTGTGCTGCGTTTCTGTCTGCCAAAGATGGCTGGGCCAAAGATGGCTGGGCGCCACCGGGGGAGACGGCGGCGGGGTGGCTCGGCGAGGCCATCGAGATCAAGCCGGCGACCACGGCGACGTTCGACCGCTATGTCCGGTCCAACCTGCTCGTCGTCGGAAACGAGGAACATGGTCACGGGCTGCTGCTGGCTACTTTGCTCAGCGCCGCGGTCCAGTACTCTCCGGTGGATGTCTCATTCACCATCGCCGAATTCACCCGGCCGTCGTCGTCCTTCCACGGGTTCTTCACCGCCACGGCGAACCTGCCGCACCCGGTATGGATCGCCGGCCGCCGGAGCGCCGGGGAGGCGCTGGACGACCTGGTGGCCGACCTGGACGCGCGCCTGGGCGACCCCGACGGGATCACCCGCCCAGAGCGGTTCTTCCTGGTGGCCGGCCTGCACCGCTGGCACGAACTGCTCGCAGAAGGAGATTACGGCCGGCCGAGCGATACCTCGGTGCGTCTCCTCCACCTGGCCGACAAAGGACCGGAAGCCGGCATTCACGTGGTGGCCTGGGCCGACAGCTACGCCACCGCCGAACGGGCCCTGCGGCGCTCAGGCATCGGCCATTTCGGCCTGCGCGCGGTGCTCCGCGTGCTGTCCCCGGCAGAAAGCGACTCCCTGCTAGGGGTGACAGCCGCAGCCGGGCTGGACGACGACCGCGCCCTGTACCGGGAAACCGAGTGGCCTATCGAGCAGGTCGAGAAGTTCAAGCCGTATTCGATCGCGTCCCTGCACGCCTTCGCCCAGGCCGCCTTCGGGAGCTCAGGATGACCGACGTTGGGAGTTCAGGATGACCGAGCAGGAACGTGCCGTCTCACCTGACCTTTCTCCCTTGTCCCCGTACCTGTCCCTCCGCCGGGCGGTCCGGCCTGCCATCTTCGCCTACCGCCTCCTAGCCGCAGACGCCGAACGAGCGGGGAAACTGGCCGCCGAATGCGAAGATCTCCTGCTCCTCACGCGCGAACTGCTGAAGGCCGCCGGGCAGGCGCACCTGCTCGCCGGACCGACGGCCCACGAGGTGGCCGCCCATGAGGTGGCACACGTGCCGGGCGGTGACCGGCAAGCGCAGATCCTCGACGCCTACGCCGATGCCGCCCTGCTCTGGGCCAAGGTGGCCGGCAGCTGCCTGGCTCTGGCCGGCACGCTTCTCGAGCGGGGCGACTGGGACGAGGTACGGCGACTGGCGGACTTCCTCGCCGGCGCGGGGGAAGCCGAGTCCGCGGCTTACCTGCGGACCGAGCTAGGCGCGGCGGTCTGGGAAACGCACGCCGGCCAGCTGAGCGGCATTAGCAACGCGATGCCGCCGGAGGACATCAGGAGAGCCATTAATGCGCTACGGGCGATACTACGTGAGGTCCCAGAGGAATTTCCGGGCCGCAATGCTGAGGTCAACCGCCTGCTGCCGTCGCTCGCCACCTCTATTTATGCGATCATGCAAAATAAGGGTGTCGAAATATCCTATAACAGCCGCGTCGAGCATATCGCCACCGGCGGCGTCGCGAAGTATCCGGATATCGTAACGACGAGCCTTGATGAACTTTCCGCTGAATTTGAGGCAATTTACCGTTGACCGGGATGCGATAGTTCCGGGCTGAGCCGACTGGCTTTATCAGGCAGGAGATATACATGGCTGGGGTCATCAACGATATCGAGGCGATGGAAGATTTCAGGGCCCGCCTGATCCAGTTCAACACCGACCTGGCGGAGAGCTTCGCGGCCATCCGGGGCCACTGGCGTGAGCTCGGCGACGTCTGGCGGGACGAGATGTATCAGAAGTTCGGTGAGGCGCTGGAGGAGGTCACCCCGGGCATCGAGCACTACCTGTCGGCGACCGAAGGCCACGAGGCGCATCTCGGCGCCCTCATCGAGCAGCTTCATGGCTACCTGGAGGTGGGCTCGGGCTACGGCGGCGGCGGTTACCGGCGTGGTCAGGGCCGCGGTCGCGGGCCGAGCCGGCCTGACGGGAAGGCCTCACGTGGCCAGAATTCACGCTGACATCGACGCCCTCAGAGGGCTCTACCAGGCCATGGCCCGTTTCCGGCAGGCCGGTCGCGGCGTAGCCGACCGCGGTGATGACCAGATCACGGTGACCCGCGCGTCGCTGGAGGCCAAGGCCACGCGCTGGCGGTCCCGGCTGGAGCAGGCGAACGCGGAGCTCGGCGCCTGCCGGCTGCGGGGCGCCGAGGCGGCCGCGGTCGGGATCGACCTGGTGGACTGCTCGGCGTACGCCAGGGCGGCCAGCGAGGCCGAAGAGCGACTGGAACACATCCGGCGGTGGCAGTACCGGGTCGATGCCGAAGCGAGCGAGTTCCTCGGCATCGCCAGCCGGTTCCGAGCCGTGCTGGAAGAGGACCTGCCCCGTACGGAGGACCATCTGCGGGCTATCGTCGCGAGCCTGGAGGCCGCCCGCCGCCTCCAGGTCCCTGGTACCTGATGCCAAGCCGGCCGGACCAGGACGGTGACCACCAACTCCGGCTGCTCGAAGACGCCTGGGGCAACGCGCTGGAGCACTGGCACGATGACCTCGCCCGCGACTTCGCCGCCCGCCACTGGACGCCGCTGCACACCGAATCCCGGTTCTATCTGGAAGCTCTCCGCAAGCTGCTGGAAACGCTCAGCGCCGCCGAGCGCGCCACGGACTGGTGAGGGAATGCCGCCCGCATCAGGCGTACGGCGACGCGGCTTCCAGGCCATCCGGATCGGGCGGCATCACCGCGTTCATGCGCGCCAGGCAAGCGGCCGGCTCGACGGCGGTCAGGACCAGGTCCGCGAATGCGGATCGCGGTACCGACACGCTGAGCAGGTCACGACGAGTGGTTTTCCCGGTCGCGCGGTCGATGGCGGTGACATGCCCGTGGAAGAAGACCGCCTGGACCACAGCCGGTGAGGTGGCGCTGAAGATCTCGTGCAGCGTCCGGAGCGCGACACAGGAGATGAGCCGCCGGTAACGCTGCCTGATGTCATTTTCCGGACGCGGCAGCGGCTCGATGACATCGCTCGCCTTGACGTAGCGGTACGCCCGCACCGACGGGATGACCTCCCGCGGCGGGAGCTCGAAGTCCACCACGACGTCCCGGCTGCCCGGGCGGTAGGACAGCTGGTGTCCGCGGGGAAAGCCGTCGGGGTACCGGGAGGCGTCAAGGACGCATCCGGCGAACCACGTCACGGCCTCGGGGTCACCGGCCGCGAGCGCTGCTTCACGCCTGCCCATGGACGCGTTATGCGCGGCCGCCTGCCCGCGCTGCTCGGTGACGCTGCGGTCATGGCGGGCCTTGGCGACGGCCAGCGCCCGCCGCCGCTGCCGTTCCTGCTGCTGATGATCGGCTACAGCATCAGCGAACAGAATCTGGGCTGCCGCCATCTGGCGCCGGTATCGCATGGCACCGCCCAGGAACCGGCGCAGCCCGCGCGGCCGCTGAGGCTCGAAGCTGCTCCAGTCCGGCGCGTGCAGCCGGGGGCCCACGGGAGCGGGATCGAACTCGGGTGTTTTCGGGAAGGTCATGAGCCGTTCGAAGGTGAACGGCGGCCACGCCAGGGCGCTCGTCAGTACCTCGTCGAGCGTCTTCACCTGCCGCTCGACCTCGGCGGTCTGTGCGGCTGCGGCCTGCTGCTGCGCCTCGGCGTGCTCCTGCTGGCGGTCTTTATCCTGCTCCCTGGCCCGCCGTGCCTGCTCCCGTGTTGGCCCGTTATCGTCCGCGTGCTGGACGACCAGGCGGCGCTTCCACTCCGGGCTCCCGCTCCACGCCATAACTGTGCCTCTCCCGGCCTGCGTCACGACAGCTCCCGAACGACGATACCGGCTTCACGGATGATGAAAAGGCCACTGTCACCGAAGCAGCTATCCGGCCAGAGTGATACGTAGGGTTCGTGTTGCTGCTGTGAGTAACAGTTCCTAGTCACCGTCCCATGAGAAAACCGGCCTTCAGCCACACACCCCAAGATCTACGGGGCACACCTTAGCTCAGTCCCACAGGATGGCCCCGCAGACGGCGCAGGTGCCGGTCTCGTAGTCGCGAGCGTCAGCTGGGTGCGGGCATTCCGGCCGGGCCGGTGACTCCGGAACGGCAGACGCAGGTTCGCGGCCGGGCGGAACAGCCGCGCTGACAACGGGAACGGGGGAGTTAGCCGCCGTGCGCGGCGACGGCTGGCTAGCTGGTGCTGGCTCGGCGGCAGCGGGCTGTGCCGCGCCGCTAGCCTGGCCAGGATCAGGTACAGGGTCGTCTCCCACGTAGTACCGCAGGGCCGACCGGATTATCTCGCGACACCACTCAGCGCGGGTCCACCCGGCGTACTCTGGCCGCGCCAGCACCTGGTCGATCCGCGCCGCGTCAGCGTCGGAGACCTTCAGCCCGATGGGGACCTGGGCTGACTCGGGCCGGCGGGGACGTGCCATGTGTTCAAAGTACCCAGAACGGGTGGCCTGGAGCGTGAGCCGCGGTTCTCGCGGGACGAGAAACCTGTCAACCTGGCGCCCGCGCGGCGCGTCCTACATCTTGCACTGCGCCCGTCGCACTGTGCCTGTTGTACTGGGCCCGCAGCAACCCCTAACCGCATGAAGGACGAAGCGACGCAGATGACCACTAACCAGAGGGGATTCCCGGTCAGCGATACCGGAAATCCCGACGCGCCCGCCTTCTCGGACGGCCGCCTTCTCGCGCTCAAGTGCCTGGGCATCCCCCAGGTGATCACGCGGGCTCCGATGAGCACGGGCCGCGCGCTCAGGCATCGGCTGGCGGCCTACCGTGCCCGGATCCACCCGCGCACCACCGCCGAGCTCGCGTCGCTGGTTCTGCACATGGGCGAGGAAATCGACCGGCGTGAACGGATGCTCGATGCCGCCCTACGCCGCTGAGCTCGAACCGCCCTTTCCGCCCAGCGCCACCGCACCCCTGAGACCGGCCGGCCAGCCCTGACTCGGTCTCTCTAGCGGACGCTCTTGATCCGCCTAGCGGACGCTCTTGATCCGCCAGACCCCGATCGACGCCGCGACAGCCACCACCGCGGTCGCCCCGAACAGGGCCGGGTAACCGGCCAGCGAGACGAGGGGCGCGGCGATCGCGGCGCCGATGGCGCCCGGGCAGACGATGGCGATATTGATGATGCCGAGGTCCTTGGCCCGGTCGCGGGCCGTCGGCAGCACCTGCGTGATCAGCGCCTGGTCGACCGCGATGTAGGCGCCGTAACCCAAGCCGTAGAGCAGCGCCGCGCCCAGCGCCGACGGCCAGGTCTCCCAGAACGTGAGCAGCAGCGCGGCCGCCGCCATCAGCAGGCCGGACAGGGTGACCATGATCTTGCGGCGGCCGCTACGGTCGGAGATGATCCCGCCGATGATCGAGGCGACCACCACGGAGCCGGTGTAGATCAGGATCAAGATGAGCAGGCCGTCCGCGGCGGTCTGGCCGGGGAACAGCCGTGCGTAGTGCACCGCGTCGCGCAGGAAGTAGAGCAGATACAGGGTGCCCATGGCGATGGAGAGGCTGGCCAGGAACCGGGTCAGCCAGGCCCAGCCGAAATCCGGGTACTCGCGCGGGCTGAGCCAGTAAGAGGAGGCCACCCGGCGCCAGGAGAACGGCTCCCGGTCCTGCGGCGCGAGCGGATAATCCGGGGTGAACAGCACGAAAGGCAGCGCGAGCACCACCATCAGCACCGCGAGCGTGATGTAGCCGCTGACCAGGTCCTGGTTGAGGACGTCCACGACCAGGACGGTGCCCACGACCAGGCCGAGGGCGATCGGCATACCCACCCAGCCGGACACGGTGCCGCGCTGCCGCACCGGCACGTGGTCGGGGACGGCCGCGCTCAGGGTGGCGTACTCGCCGTTCTGGAAGGCGCTGAACAAGACCCACAGCAGCGCCACGCCGAGTACCGTGGCCTGCTCGGCCAGCAGCCCCAGGCAGAGCGCGGCCAGCACGACCATGGCCAGCGTCCACCGGTGCCGCCGGCCGCTGAACTGACCCAGTCGCCCGCGATGCGCGGTGCGGTCGGACAGCGCGCCGACGACCGGGGTGGCCAGGGCCGAGGAGATGGCCCCCACCCCGGTCACCACCCCGAGGGCGACGATCTTGTGGCGGGGCGTGATGTCCTGCAGCTGAAGCGCGAGCATGACTTGCAGCGGCGTCTGGTTCGCCATCCACATGCCCAGGCTGGCCAGGGTGAGGCCGGTGATCCAGCGATACCGCACATACTGGGTCGGTTCGGCCAGCGCCAGCGACCCCACACCCGGCTGACCGATCGCCTGATCTCTCATCGCACCCTCGCTGCCATGGCTGGATCATGACGCATCGCGGCCACCTAGCGGAATACCTGGCAGGCCGAAATCCTCGCAGGTACAGGCGCGGGAAATAGGGTAAATATCTGTCCATGTCGATTGCTATCTCTGAAGAGCACCGCGCCCTGGCGCAGACCGTCGCCGGCTTCCTGGTCGACCATCAGTCCCGCGCGGAGGCCCGTAGCCTGCTGGCGGCCGAGACGGACGGGCTGCCCGCTTTCTGGGCCGAACTGGGCGGCCTCGGCCTGCTCGGGCTGCATGTCCCGGAAGAATACGGTGGCTCGGGCTTCGGGCTGGCCGAGACGCTGGTCGTGGCCGAGCAGATGGGCCGGCAGCTGGCGCCGGGGCCGTTCGTCCCGACCGTGATCACCAGCGCCGTGCTGGCCGCGGCCGGGCCCGATGACCTGCAGAAGCGGCTACTGCCAGGGCTGGCTGACGGCAGCGTGATCGGCGCGGCCGCCCTGGGCGGCGAGGTGAGGCATGTCGGCGGCGCCGCGACCGGGAAGGCCGGCGTCGTGATCAGCGGCCACCTGGCGGACGTGCTGCTGATCCCGGCAGGCGACGACGTGCTGGTGATCGAGAAGTCAGCCGGCGGCGTCCAGGCCGAGGTGCCCGCCAACCTGGACCAGAGCAGGCGCGCGGCCCGGGTCAGGCTCGACGCGGCGCCGGCGACGGTGCTGCCGGGCGCGCGCGGGCTGCTGACCGACGTGGCCCGGGCTGTGCTCGCGGCGGAGGCCGCCGGCCTCGCCGCCGAGACCACCGAGCAGGCGGCCGAGTACGCGAAGATCCGCCAGCAGTTCGGCCGCCCGATCGCGACCTTCCAGGCGGTCAAGCACCATTGCGCGAACATGCTGGTGGCGGCCGAACTGGCGACGGCGGCCGGGTGGGATGCGGGCCGGGCCGGGATCGGTGGCGGTGACCAGCTCAGTTACACCGCGGCCATCGCCGCGGCGCTGGCCGTGCCGGCCGCGGTCACTAACGCCAACCTCAACATCCAGGTGCATGGCGGGATCGGGTTCACCTGGGAGCACGACGCTCACCTGTACCTGCGCCGGGCCGCGGCGATCGCCGCGGTGGTGGACACCGAGCAGGCGGCGATAGCGGTTACCGACCTGGTCCGCCGCGGCGTTCGCCGGGCGGCCGCGATTGAGCTGCCCGCCGAGGCCGAGCCTATCCGGGCGGCGGTCAGGCCCGACGTAGCCCGGCTGCGCGACCTGACGGGCGACGCGAGGAAGCAGGCGCTGATCGAAACCGGCTACGCGGTGCCGCACTGGCCGGCGCCGTGGGGCCGGGACGCGTCCGCCATCGAGCAGCTGGTGATCGAGCAGGAGTTCGCCTCGGCCGGGATCAAGCGGCCCAGCTACGGCATCACCAGCTGGATCATCCTGACCCTGGTTCAGCACGCCAGTCCCGACCAGGTGGCGCGCTGGATCCGGCCGGCGCTCAACCAGGACGTGATCTGGTGCCAGCTGTTCAGCGAGCCAGGCGCCGGGTCCGACGCGGCCGGCATCAGGACGAGGGCAACCAGGGTGAAGAGGGATGGGGAGGTAGGTGGGGGCTGGCGTATCAACGGCCAGAAGGTCTGGACCAGCGACGCGCATGTCTCCGACTTCGGCCTGGCTACGGTACGGACGAACCCGGACGTACCCAAGCACCAGGGGATCACCACGATGGTGATCGACATGCACGCGCCAGGTGTCACCGTCCGGCCGCTGAAAATGCCATCGGGAAACTCTAATTTCAACGAGGTCTTCTTTGACGACGTGTTCGTACCCGACACGGACGTGGTCGGACCCGTCGATGCGGGCTGGACCGTCGCGCGCGCGACGCTCGGCAACGAGAGCGTCAGCATCGGCGGCGGCGACGGCCCCATGGTCATGCCGGTGGCCGCGTTCATCGCCCCGCTCGACGCGCATCCGGAGCGGCTGGCCGGCGGGGCGGGACGGGTCGGCAGGCATGTCTCCCGTACGCACGCAATGGGCGTGCTGAATCAGCGCAGCGCCTACCGGGCGGTAGCCGGCGGTGGTCCGGGGCCGGAGGGCAACATCACCAAGCTGCTGCTGTCCGAGATCGGCCACGAGACCGCCGCGATCATGGCGGAACTCGCCGGACCGGACGCGGCCTTTCTGGACGGGGCCGGCGGGATGGCCGCGAACCTGGTGCTGATGAACCGGGCCATGTCGATCGCGGGCGGCACGTCGGAGATCAAGCGGAACCAGATCGCCGAGCGGATACTCGGCCTCCCCCGCGATCCGCTCATCAAGTAGCAGTGCGCTAGATGGGTGGTGCCGAAACGCGGGTCTGTGGGCCTTGTCCGCGACCAAGCCACCCCGCCGGTTCGGCGCGGCGAGCCCGATGATGTCGGAACGGATGTCTTCCGTCGTTTCGGTCACCGCCGGGAGCAGGTCGACGATCTTGCTCCGGTTGAACCGGACCGTCGGGGCCGAGCCGGTGACGGCCGCAATGGCCGTTCCGGTCACCCCTCGCACGGCCATGCCGAGCGCGACCGGCCTAGCGTAGGACTGGGCCCGGATCCTCCGGAACGATCGCCGAGGAGAGCACGCATGTCATCTGATGTACTCCCCGAGACGCTGGTCGTCGGCGGCGGTATCGGGGGGCTCGCTGCCGCGTTGTGCCTCGCGCGCCGGGGCGGGACCGTCACCGTCCTCGAGCGCTCCAAGAGCTTCGCCGAGGTGGGCGCGGGAATCCAGCTGGCCCCGAACGCGACCCGCATTCTGCAGCGGCTGGGTGTGCTCGAGAAGATCATGCCGGTGGCCGTCCAGCCGCGTCGGCTGGTACTGGCCGACGCCATCGACTCGCGGGAGCTCACCTCGCTCGAGCTCACTGACTTCCCGGACCGGTACGGCGCGCCCTACCTGGTCCTGCATCGCGATGACCTGCTCAGCGCGCTGCTGGACGCCTGCGTGGCGAGCGGGGTCGGGCTGTATACCGACGCGAACGTGACCGAGCTCAGCGACACGGACACGAAGACGGTCGCTACCTGCGCCGACGGCCGGGAGTTCACCGGCGAGATCGCCATTGCCGCGGACGGGCTGCGCTCGCGTATCCGCAAGCACTTCATCGACGATGAGCCGGTCAACTCGGGATTCGTGGCTTACCGGGGCGCGGTCCCGATGGAGCAGGTAGAGCGGCATGCCGATCTGCGCGACGTGGTCGCCTGGCTCGGACCTGGCCTGCATCTCGTCCAGTACCCGCTGCGGTCGGGCCGGATGTACAACCAGGTGGCTGTCTTCCGGAGCCAGGCCTACCTGCGCGGAGAGGCCGACTGGGGCGGCCCGGCCGAGCTCACGGCGGCCTTCGCCGGCTGCAGCGAGCACGTGCGGGAGTCGCTGTCGACGCTCAGCATCGATAATCGCTGGCCGATGCTCGACCGGCTGCCGACGCCGGACTGGGCCCGGGGCCGGGTGGCCCTGCTGGGCGATGCTGCTCATCCCATGCTGCAGTACCTGGCCCAGGGGGCCTGTCAGGCGCTCGAGGACTCCGCCGCGCTGGCGGCCGAGCTGGCCGCGGCAGGTGCGGCGGCCGGCCGTTCAGCGAGGGGCTAGCCAGCTACTCGGCGCTACGCTCGCCGCGTGCCACGCGCGTGCAGCGAACCGCCAGGACCTGGGGCGAGATCTGGCATGTGGACGGCATCGCCAAGCTGATCCGCGACGAACTGCTGCTCGACCGGGACGTCGCCGACCACAAGTACGTGGCATGGCTCTACCAGGATCCGCTCGCTCAGGGCCCCGCTGACCCGGCCGCGGCGGTAGCAGCAAAGACGTTGGAGAAAAGGAGCGCACCATGACCGACGGAGTAGACGATGCCGCCCTGCAGCGGCTGTACGACGACTTCGCCGCGGCCAATCTGAAGCCGTTGTGGACGGAGATCAGCGACCTGATGCCGGAATACCCTGAGCCGGAGGCGCGACCCTGCCACTGGGTCTGGACGAACCTTCTCCCGCTGGCCGAACGAGCCGGGGACCTCGTGCCGGTCGGGCGCGGCGGCGAGCGCCGGGCGATCGCGCTGGCGAACCCGGGACTCGGCGGACGGCCCTACGCGACGACGACGTTGTGGGCCGCGATCCAGTACCTCGGAGCCGGCGAGGTTGCCCCGGCGCACCGGCATTCGCAGGGTGCCTTCCGGTTCGTCGTCCGCGGCGAGGCGGTCTGGACCGTGGTGAACGGCGACCCCGTGCAGATGCGGGCCGGTGACCTCCTGCTGACGCCCTCGATGTTCTGGCACGGTCATCACCATGTCGGGGACGAGCCCATGGCCTGGCTTGACGGGCTGGATATCCCGCTCGTGCGCAAGCTGGACGCCGGCTTCTTCGAGTACGGAGATGACGGCATCGAGGACAAGTCGACCCCGGACCGGTCACGCTCGGAGCGGCTGTGGGCGCACCCGGGACGCCGTCCGCTCTCGGCGCTGCAGGACCTGCCGAACTCCCCGCTGATGGCCTACCGCTGGGCTGACACGGACGCGTCGCTGACGGCCCAGCTCGAGCTGGAGGACGAGGGCATGCCGGGCGTGTACGAACCCGGCCACGCGGCGATCCGGTTCACCAACCCGACGACCGGCCGGGACGCCCTGCCGACCCTGCGGACCGAGATGCACCGCATCCGCGCCGGCGCCAGCACCAGCCGGCAGCGGACGGTCGGGTCGGCGGTCTGGCAGGTGTTCCGCGGCCGCGGAACGGCGGAACTGGCCGGTCACCGGTTCGCGCTGGCCGAAGGCGACCTGATCACCGTGCCATCGTGGGCTCAGCTGCGTTTCGAGGCGCAGACCCAGCTGGACCTGTTCACCTTCAACGACCACCACATCTTCGAAGCACTCAACCTCGCGCGCGTCGAGGTCGTCGAACCGGCGCGGCCGTGAGGGAACTGCCGCCCTGGGATACCGTGCTCGGCTGGACGGCGGAGGGCGAACGCCAAGTCGAAGGCGCGGCCGCCAGCCTGGATCCGGCCCAGCCCGCGTCTAAGAGGAGAGGTATGCATACCGAGGAATCTTTGATCACCCTGACCGCTCAAGCCAACCGGGCTCTCGGCGCGAGCGGCCAGTCGGACATGGTGTGGGGCCACGCGTCTATCCGCGATCCCGAGGGGCGCGGGGTCTGGATGAAGGCCGCGGGATGGTCGTTCGAGGAAGTGACCTCGGACCGGGTCGTTCTGGTCACCTCCGCAGGCGAGGTGCTGGCGGGCCGCGGGCCGCGGCACATCGAATACCCCATCCACACCGAGGTGATGAACGCCAGGCCCGACGTCAACAGCGTCGTGCACACGCACGCCCCGGCGGCGGTCGCCTTCGCCGCGCTGGACGAGCCGCTGCTGGCCATCTCGCACAACGGGGTCGAATTCGCTGAGCCGCAGATTGCGCGCTTCACTCAGACCGGCAGCCTGATCCGCTCCGCCGAGCTGGGCCGGGCCCTCGCCGAGACGATCGGTGACGGGGTCGGCTGCCTGGTCTCACGGCACGGGCTGGTGACCGCGGGACCCGATGCCGCGACGGCCGTGCTGCGCGCCGTCCTGCTGGCGCGGGCGTGTCAGGTTCAGCTACAGGCGATGGCCGCCGGCCAGATCCGCCTGTGGTCCGATTCCGCCGAGGTCGCCCTGAAGAAAGCAGAGGTCTGGCCGGAATCCCAGATCAACGCCGGATATGCCTACCTGTGCCGCCAGTCAAGCTGAATGCTGCCCGCATCAGTACAATTTCGGCCGAACGGGCATGGGTACCGGACGGTCAGCCCGGGCGGCCAAGGCTCGGCCTGGCGTAGGCTCTTGGCCGTGACCGGTGACCCTGGCGAGATCGTACGGGCTGGTTATGACAAGGTCGCGGTCCGGTATCGCGCGCTGGAACACGACAGCGCCCGCTGGCCGCGCACCGAGTGGCTCGAAGAGCTGACCAAGGGGCTAAGGCCCGGCGCGGCCATTCTCGACCTGGGCTGAGCGGCCGGTGTCCCCGTGGCCGCGGACCTCGCGACACGGTACAACGTGACCGGGGTCGACATTTCCGCGGAACATATCCAGCAGGCAGTCCGGAATGTCCCGGACGCTAAGTTCGTCTGCTCAGACGCACGTACGGTCACCTTCCCGGCCGGGCACTTCGACGCGATTATTTCCCTCTACACCTTCGACCACATCCCCAGGGACCAGCACCGGGGTCTGCTCGAACGCCTTCGCTGCTGGCTTCGGCCTAACGGCCTGCTGCTGCTGAGCATCGAAGACCTCGACGAGCCTGGCATCGTGGCGGAATGGCTCGGGGCTGACATGTACTTCAGCATGTTCAGCGCCGACGCCACTCGCCAGCTCGTCCGCGAAGGCGGGTTTGACATTGAGAAGACCGCGGTGAAAACCCAGACAGAGGGCGAGACGGACATCTCCTACACCTGGATCCTGGCTCGGAAGGCTAACCCGGAGTTGCCGTAGCTCTGAATTGGCCGTAACTTCGGCCTAGGTTCCCGGCCTTGCGCTGCCACCACATCGATGCTCCATCGCTGTTGCTATCACCACATCGATGCTCCATCGTTGTGGTCGCCTCAGCCGCCAGGTGGTGCGGCCGGGGCAGATGAGGCGGCTTCGGCGGTGCGGCGGGCTGCGATGGCGTGCATGGCGTAGTCTTCCGCATCCTGCGTCCCAGCCGCCCGCCGCCGTCCCGTGCCACCGTGGCGGCACGGGACCGCGGCCTAGCCATCAGCCTGGCACCTTGTCGAGGAAGCCGAGCACCGTGGTGATCTTGTCCCGGTTGTCGGTGACGGCGACATCGAAGCCGACGACTAG
Organism: uncultured Actinomycetota bacterium; assembly: GCA_963844625.1. Taxonomy (GTDB): domain Bacteria; phylum Actinomycetota; class Actinomycetes; order Streptosporangiales; family Streptosporangiaceae; genus Palsa-504. The sequence continues at coordinate 61,142 of CAWJPF010000008.1, forward strand.
CGGCTCGGCGCCCTCGGGACCGAGGCCCCAGCTGAAGCGCGCCTGCCTGTGGTGGGCGTCGACGGTGCCGGCCAGGGTGAATACCAGGCCGGGAAACTGGTTCTGGACCGCGCCGATGGTGGCATCGATGGCGGCGCGGCCGCGGGCTTCTGCCATCGGGTCGATGTATTCGGCGTCGGCCGTCCAGACTTCGTCGATCAGCTTGCGCCGCGCGGTGGGGTCGGTCTCGTTCCAGCAGTCAAGGTAGCGGGCAATCACGTCGTTCATGAGATTTCCTTCCGGCATCCGGTTTGCTCGTGCTGACGTGACCATCCTGCGAACCGCCGCGCGGCGTGTCGATTACCCCGGAGGTAATCGCGCCGCGCGCAGCGGCCAGCTAGCGTCGGCCACATGAACGCCATCACCATGGCCGACCCCAGGCGCCGCCCGGTCGGGGAGCTGCTGCGGGAGTGGCGCGAGCGGCGCCGTCTCAGCCAGCTCGACCTGGCGATCCAGGCCGAAATCTCGGCGCGGCATCTGAGCTTCGTGGAGACCGGGCGGTCCCGCCCCACCCCGGCGATGATCCTGCGGCTCACCGAGCAGCTGGAGGTGCCGCTGCGCGAGCGCAACGCCCTGCTGCTAGCCGGTGGCTACGCCCCGGCCTACCCGCAGCACGGCCTGGACGCGCCCGAGCTCGACAACGTGCGCGCGGCCTTGCGTCAGGTGCTGGCCGGGCATGAGCCCTACCCGGCGGTCGTGATCGACCGGTGGTGGGACCTGCAGGACGCCAACTCCGGCATCGGCATGCTGGTCGAGGGCTGCGCCCCGGCGCTGCTGAAACCGCCGGTTAACGTGCTGCGGCTCAGCCTGCACCCCGACGGGATGGCGCCGCGGATCGCCAACCTCGGCCAGTGGCGGGCGCACCTGCTGACCCAGCTGCGCCACCGCGCCAGGGTGCTCGGCGATCAGCGGCTCGCCGATCTGTACGACGAACTGGCTGACTATCCGGGCGGTACCGGTGACACGCTTGCGTCCGGTAACGGGGTCGTGCTGCCGTTGCGCTACCGGTACGGCGACCAGGAACTGGCGATGTTCAGCATCAGCGCCACCGTCGGTACGGCCACCGACGTGACCGTCGAGGAACTGGCCATCGAATCGTTCTACCCGGCCGACGCCGCGACCGCAGCCGCGTTCCGCCATTTATCGATAACCGCGGAGGGTGCGGCGGCGCTTCCTTCCTCTCGCCCGGCTCAGGGTCCCTGGCCAGGCCCTTCCCGGGATGGTCGGGCTGCTCGCCCGCTTGCGGTCCTTGCGGCGATCCCGCTCCGATTCCTGCCGCCGCGCCCGCCGCGCCTCTTTAGCCCCGATCCGCTCCTTCGAAGAAGGCGTCCCCGAGTCCGCGCGTCAAATCCCGCTTGCAGCATTCCGATCTCGGCTTCCTTGGCACCCAGCACCTCCCGCAGCCGCGCGTTCGCAGCGTGCAGTCCGGCGGCGTCATCAGGCACGGGCTCATCAGGCACGCGCCGCAGGCTCCCGCACCCGGCCCCGCCCGGCACATACAGGCATGCAGAAACCCGCGCCACGGCCGGGAACGCGCCCGCCGCCGCCTTTCAGGCGGCACTTGGAGGGGTTCCGGGGGAGGTGGTGCCTTCCGCTTCCCTTTGCCTGACCCGAAATCCCTTTGCCGGGATCCGCCGCGTGGCCGGAAAATGAGGTCATGCTCGGATTCGTCAGGACCGACAACGAGTCCCTCGTCTCGTGCCTGGGCGACTCGCAGCGCTCCGTCGCGGCCTATCACGAGCTGCTGCGGCGCGGGCAGGGCGCGGTGGGCACGATCCGTGCTGGCCTCCATCACGAGAATCCGGCCGTCCGCGAGGGCTGCTGCCGCCTCCTCGACCACCTGGTCGACACCGACTCCATGGGCCAGCTCATCACCATGGCCGACGATCCCGACGCCCGGGTCAGGACCGCCGCGTTCCACACTCTGGCCTGCGACCGGTGCAAAGGCGACACCTGCGCACCGGGCGCAGACCAGGTCCTGGAACCCGCTTTGCGGCACCTGGCCTCCGACCCGGACCCGCACGTCCGCACGAGGGCTGCCGAACTAGCCGGCAAGTTCGTCCATACCGACGGCCGCGCCGTCACCGCCTTGGAGACCGCCCACGCCCAAGACCCGAGCCCGGTCGTCCGGAAGAAGGCAGGCTGGTTCACCCCCGGCGGCACCATCTATCAACGGACCGTCCCACGCAGGCCCAGATAACGGGACAGCCCTTGATCAAGCCACCCGTGATGGACACCGGGCCAGGCTTTGACCCAGGTCTGCGGGGGCGAGAAGATCGGTCTATGCACGGAGGCCGGGTGGCCCGTGCCGTCGATGCGCCACCCCACACCCGCCTCTAAGCGTCCCCGCCACCGGAGGTGGACATGGATGTCGCGGACCTTCCCGCCCCCGTGGGGTACGTGCTGGGCGGCGGCGGAAGCCTGGGCGCGGTGCAGGTAGGGATGCTTCAAGCGCTGGGCGAGCGTGACATCGCTCCCGGCATAGTGGCCGGGAGCTCGGTCGGGTCGCTCAACGGCGCGGTCGTCGCCTCAGACCCTAAGGGCGCGGCGAACCGCTTGTCCCACCTGTGGGTCCGCCTCAGGCGCGGGGATGTATTCCCCGGTGGCCTGCTCGCACAGGCGCGCACCCTGCAGCGCACCAAGACATACCTGTTCCCCAGCACCGGGCTCGCCGCCGTCATTACCCGCTTCCTGGGCGCTGACATCACGTTCGCGGATCTGACTTTGCCGTTCGCTGCGGTGGCCATGGACAGCGCCACCGCTCTTCCGCATGTCCTGCGCGAAGGGCCCCTGCTGCCAGCGCTGCTGGCGAGCACGGCGATCCCGGGCATCTTCCCGCCCGTGCAACTCGGGTCACTGCGGCTTTACGACGGCGGTCTCGTGGCCAACGTTCCCATGCGGCAGGCACTGGCCATGGGCGCCCGGTCGCTCGTCGTCCTGGACTGCAGCTTTCCCGGGCATATGCCTGACCCTCCCGGCACCATCGCTGAGGTGCTCCTTTACACCGCGATGGTGACCATGCGCTCCCAAGCGGTCCTGGAAGCACCGCTCGTCGCCGCGGAGGTACCGGTCATCTACCTGCCCGGTCCCGAGCCGCAGCCGGTGTCCCCGCTGGACTTCCAGCACACCAGCATGCTCATCGAGGGCGCCTACGAGGCCGCCCGGTCATTCCTGAACGATCTAAAGGTCGCTGGTCCGGGGCTATACGGTTCGCCGTCCCTCAATGGCGGGTAGGAGGGCCGGCGTTGCCGCCTGCTTGGTGAGCCTGTCACGGCCGGGCCGGGCCGGGCGGCCGGGCCGGGCCGGGCGCCCTCACGACCTTCCGGCATCCAGGACTGCCCATGACGATCGAGATCGTCAACTTCACCATCGTGCCGAGGACTGCGAGCTCAGGCCTGGCCGCAGCGGTAAGCCGGTATCTCAAGTCTGTGTCCGCATGCTTTCCTATTTTCCCTATTGACTTTATAGGAAATGTGGTTCAGCATAGGGGCATGTCCCGCGTGCTGCTCCTGGTCTCCCGCCGCACCGCCGGAGGTACTTCCTGATGAGCCTGACCTTTCACTGGTTCCTGCCCACTACCGGCGACGGCCGGTCGATCATGGGCCGAGGGCACAGCCTGCCACCCGCCAGCCGCGCTGCGGGCCGCGGCTACCAGGTCCTCCCGCACGTCAACGGCGCCGCCGCGGCCGAACGGCCGCCGGACATCGAGTACCTGGCCCAGGTGGCCCGCTCCGCCGAGCAGCTGGGCTTCGAAGCGGTGCTCACCCCCACCGGCACCTGGTGCGAGGACGCCTGGCTGACCACTGCCGCGCTGACCAGGGAAACCCGGCGGCTGAGTTTCCTCGTCGCGTTCCGGCCCGGGCTGATCTCACCCACTCTGGCCGCGCAGATGGCCGCCACCTACCAGCGGATGTCGGGCGGTCGCCTGCTGCTCAACGTGGTGACCGGCGGGCAGGGCGACGAGCAGCGGCGGTTCGGTGATCACCTGTCCCATGACGAACGTTACGCCAGGACGGCGGAGTTCCTCCAGATCGTGCGCGGCGCCTGGGGCGACCGGCCGTTCGACTTCACCGGCGCGTACTACCAGGTGGAAAGCGCGACCGTGCTCTGGCCGCCGGACCCGCTCCCCGGCATCTACTTCGGCGGCTCGTCCGCGGCGGCGGGTCTCGTCGCCGCCGCGCATGCCGATGTCTACCTGACCTGGGGGGAACCGCCCGCACAGGTGGCGGAGAAGCTCGCCTGGATCAAGGACCTGGCTGCCGCGCAGGGCCGCACGCTGCGGTTCGGCATTCGGCTGCACGTGATCACCCGGGACACCGAGGCGGACGCCTGGACCGAGGCCAGCAGGCTGCTGGACTACCTCGATCCCGCCGAGATCGCCCGGGCGCAGCAGGTACTCGGCGCCAGCGAGTCGGTCGGCCAGGACCGGATGCGCGCGCTGCACGCCACCTACCGGGACGGCGGATCAGCGCAGGAACTGGAGATCTACCCGAACCTGTGGGCCGGGATCGGTCTGGTCCGCGGCGGCGCCGGCACAGCGCTGGTCGGCAGTCATCAGCAGGTCGCCGACCTCATCGGGGAGTACGCCTCGCTCGGCATCACCGAGTTCATCCTGTCCGGCTACCCCCACCTGGAAGAGGCCTACTGGTTCGGTGAGGGCGTGCTGCCCGAGATCCGGCGCCGGGAAGCCGCTGCGGGGAACACGTCCCCGGCACCCGTGCTGGCCGGCGCCTAAAGGAGGACCGCGTGAATTTCGTCGTGCTGGTCGGCAATCCGAAACCGCAATCCACCACGCTTAAGATCGCCCAGCAGGCCGACGAAACGGTCAGCCGTTCTGCCCGTTCCCGCTCTGCCGGTCCCCGTCCGCGGCCGACCCTGTCCCGTCGTCCCCTGTCCCGTCGTCGACGCGGGCACCTTACCCGTCCCAAGACGAGCAGTCCTGATGGCCGCTAGGGTCGGCCTGGAGCGGCCGGGTGGCCACACCCCGGTCATCGCGATCGTCGGCGGCGGCGCGAGCGGCACGCTGGCCGCCGTTCACCTGCTCCATGAAGCGGCAGCCAGCAACAGCCCGCTGCGGATCGCCCTGATTGACCGGCTCGGCCGGCACGGGCTCGGTCAGGCGTACTCCACTACCCATCCGGATCACCTGCTCAACACGCCCGCCGATCGGATGAGTGCGCTGGCAGGCGATCCCGGGCACCTGCTGCGCTGGGCCGACGCGGCAGGTCTGGGTGACCAGATGTTCCTGCCTAGGCGAGCCTACGGCCAATACCTGCAGGCCACTCTGTTGGAGGCGCAGCAGCGGGTGCTGCCGATGTCCCGGGTCGTCAGTATTACCTCAGACGTGCTGGCCATCCGCCGCGGCCGCCTGCTCCTGGCTGACGGCAGCCTCGACGCTGACATCGCCGTGGTGGCTGCGGGCAACCCGCCACCCGTACCGCCCGTGCCGATGCCGAGCAGCCCCCGTTGCATCACCGACCCATGGGCGCCTGGTGCGCTGGACGCAGTGGCCGACGGCAGCCCCGTCGTCATCCTGGGTACCGGCTTGACCATGCTGGATGCCGCCTTGTCGGTGACCGGCGATAACCCGCGCACGGTCGTGCGTGCGGTCTCACGGCATGGGCTGCTTCCGCACGCGCACCGCAGGCCGGCGGCACCCGACCATGCCCTCTGGCTGCCCGCCTTTTCCGGCGATGACGACCCGCTACGGCTGGCGGACCTGCTCTGCCAGGTCCGGGCGGCCACCCGCGCCCGGCCGGAGCGCTGGCAGGAGGTGATCGACGGCCTACGGCCGCATGTACCCGACCTGTGGCAGCGGCTGCCGGATCGCGACAAGCAGCTGTTCCTCCGGCACATGGCCCGCTACTGGGAGGTGCACCGGCACCGGGCGGCTCCCGCGACGGCCGCGCGGATCACCGCACTGCGCCGCACTGGCCGGCTGTCCGTCCTACCCGGACGCGTCACAGAAGTCGCCGAGACCACCGGCACCGGGCCGGACGGCTCGCTGCGCGTCCGCATCGACCAGGGCACAGCGACCGCCGAGATTACCGCGGGCTGGCTGGTCAACGCGACGGGCCCGGACACTGACGTCACCCGCAGTGCGGATCCGCTGATCCGCGACCTGCTCGCCCAGGGGATGGCCCGCCCCGGCCCGCTCGGCCTGGGCCTCGACGCCAGCCCGGAAGGCGCTGTGCTCGACGCCAGCGGGACACCAGGTAGCGCGCTGTTCACCCTCGGCCCGCCGCTGCGCGGCTTGTACTACGAAACGACCGCCATCCCGGAGATACGGGACCAGGCTGCCGCGCTCGCCCGGCACCTCACCACCGTCATCCGCGCAACCAGACACGCCGACAGTGCCGCCTAGGGCCGTGACCATGTAGAAGGCGGACTGCTTCCCGGCGACGTCAGCGTCGGGAGACCTGTCCACCCGGGCTAAGCCGCCGCAACGCCCGGGAGCGGCTCACCTGGCCTGGCCTGGCCGGAGCTTGTGGGCCAGGTCCTCGACGCCTGGCAGTATCAGCAGGCGGCCTGGGGGAGGAGGCTGGATGCCCTCGCGTAGCGCCCAGTGATCCGTGTAGACGCCAGCAGGCAGCCAGTACTCCTCAGCCGGGAGGTTGCCGGTGACTACGACGCATCCTTCTTCGTGACGGGCGCTCCGCCTGTCCAGGGAGGGCACCCAGAATGCTTGTCCGGCGCTCTGCGTGAGGAGGGGGGCGATGTCCACGATCTGGCCCCGCTCGACATACTCCCACACTCGCCCGCCGTCGAGCGGGCTGGCTGCGAACGGCGGCCAGTGCAGCAGTTCGCTGGTGCCGGCCATCGGCATAACCCGGATTTCAGGCAGGGGGACCGCCTCGGCCCAGGTTTCTGGCTTCCTGCAGTGCACCGCCAGCATTACGGTCACCTGCCTGTCGGTTACCCAGCCGAGCAACGCGCCGTCGTGAGGGACCGGGATACCGCCGGTGACCACTTCGTGGATGATGCCGGAAACAGGTTCTCCCGGCCGGATTTGCTGGTTAATCCCGTCGCGGCGGTTCCACGAGCGAATGACGAAAAGGTCTTCGCTGGCCTGGGTGAGGACGAAGAAACCGGCTGGCCCGGCCGCGCGGTTCATCAGGACCATCGACCGATACCCGCCCTCCGCAGACTCCGGCGCGACCGCCAGTGGGTAGCGTCTGAACAACTGCGAGCATGCCGCGCCGGATAGGGCGTGAATTAACATGGTCTGCTCCCTGCGAGAGGACGGATCATCTTCGAACGGAAGGCCGCCTGACCCGCGTAACCGAAGGCGTGCGTACAGGTGTACGGACTGGGCGCAGGCCGGCCACGCGGGAGTCTCGCGTTCCGGGGAATAGCGGCTGCGGCAATCACTCCGGGCCATGTCCCCCGCCTTCGGCGAGGGCTGGCTGGAGTGCCGGCGTGAGGTACATGACCTTGCCCGCGCTTGGGCCGGCGGCGGCTGGTCCGGCGACCAGCTGGACGCCGCACGCGCGCAGTTCGGCCGGGCAGGTCGGCGCGATCGTGTTCATCGATTCCTTCGCGGGCCGATTGGGTCATCCGTGCAGAGAGAGCGCGCGCCGCACGGCTGCTCCCGGGGAAGGTCCGGGCAAGTCGCGAGTGCCCCGCTGCCGGTTGCACAACAAATACTGCTGCAAGTTGCAGCGAGAGACATCGGTCAGTTGACGGATATCGCATCAAGTGACGTACATCGAACCGAGGCGTCCCGTAACACGCGAGTCGGCCCGTTGCCAATCAACCCGTTGCGGCTCGCTGCGCCGCGGGTCGCGGCGTATCTCCGATCTCGTGGCCGGCACCGTGGTGCATTAGCCTTTTCAGGTACCTGCGCTAATTACCAGCCGGGTCCCGGAGCATCTTGGCTCGGATCTGTACCGTCGCGGTAGCCACGGCCACGACGGTGCCTTCTTCGTCAAGGAGCTCCCCGGCGAGAAAGCCGACGTCTCGGCCGCGTCGCACAACTCGCCCGCGTCCTATTAGCCGACCTGGTTTGGCCGGCCGCAGGAACTGAACGTGCAAGTCCGTCGTCGGAGCGAAGTCACCGGGGTCAAGTCCGGCCACCAGAGCCGGTCCCAGCGTGTCGTCGAGCATGGCGGCCAGGAAGCCACCCTGAATGACCCCGGCCGGATTCAAGAAGGCGTCGGTAGCCGTGAATGCAACCTCGATCGTTCCTTCATGCGGGTTGACTGCGACCAGTTTCCAGCCAAGCGTGATCGCTGCTGCCGGGAGCGGAGCTCTGCCTTCCACTGCATCCCAGAACGGGCCCTCGTGCGGCACAGTCGAAAGCCTACACACCGAACCTCTAGATCCTCGACCACCTCGCCCGCGACAGACCCTCGACTCCGAGGCGGCAGCCACGGGGTCGACAGGAAACATCAGACGCATCGACCCCGGCGCGTATCGCGCGGTATTAGAGTGCGCGGGTATTCGCCGTGCGTGACGTTTGGCGGGAGGATGACATGGCGGACGATCGTGATGTGGTTGCGGGCGAGCTGACGGTCGACGGACGAGCGCGCGGCTTTGCGATGCGCCTGCCTCAGGCCGCTAACGGCGGGATTCCGCTGGTGCTCGTCCTGCACGGCAACCATCCGGACGCCGGCGGATGGATCATGCGCGAGTGGACGACCTTCGACAAGCAGGCGGACATGCGGGGTTTCGCCGTCGCCTACCCCGACGGTTACGGCGGCTGCTGGGCAGACGGTCGCGGTGTCACGACGGCCGACGAGGCGGGAGTGGATGACGTCGCGTTCCTCCGCGCGATCATCGACTGGTCGGCGGAACGGCACGGTACGTTCGGGGATCGCGTCGTGGTGGCGGGCGTGTCCAACGGCGCGTTCATGGCTCACCGGATGGCGCTCGCCGCGGGCGACCAGGTGGCGGTGCTGGCCGCGGTCGCGGGCGGGCTGCCCGCGAGCCTGCGCGACGTGCCGCCCACCCACGCCGTGTCGGCAATGCTGATTCACGGTACGGCTGACACGATCTCCCCGATCGCAGGTGGCTACTCGCGTCACCGCGGCCCTGACGGAGAACTGCGCGGGCGAACGCTATCCCTGGATGAGACGGCCGGGTTCTGGCGCACCATCGACCAGTGCCCACCCGGCCCGGGCGACACCCGCACCACCGAGTTCTCCAGCCGGAATACGGTAGAGGGTGGCGTCGGCGGAACGCAGGTAACCGCATGGACGGTCTTCGGAGGCGGCCATACCTGGCCTGGTTCCGTGCCTGTCCCTGAGTACGCCGAGCTGACCACCCAGGAATTCGACGGCGCCGAGGAGATCTGCCGCTTCGCCGAGCCTTTGCTCACGTCCGCGAGGATCCGGCGGCTGCGACCCGTCCAGGCCCCGTCCCGGCACGGAGATGGCAATAGCAGTGCTCGGCGAGTAGCCGAAGGGGACGGTGATGGCCTATGAGCGCCCGGGCTGCAAGTCCCAGATGCCGACGTGCGGACTTGCGCTCCAGGCTGCGCCGCACCCGCTGGGCGCAGCCGTGGCCCGCCCGGGGGATGGCTGCCGAGTGGCAGGCGGGAGCTGCGCCGGCTCGTGCAGTGCCGGGTCGGCGGCTATGACCGGCGCGCACGAGGCAGCCTTCAACGCCGAGAAGCCCGCGCTGCTCGCCGCCGAGTTCTTCAGGACTCCGCTGAGGAAAGAGATAATCCCCAGGTCAGAGCTGGGTCAGCGCCTTGTACATGCCGGCCTCCGCTTCGTTGCCTAGCCGTTCGAAGGCGGGTCTGAGCAATGGGGCGACAAACCGGGCCGGACCGTTGAAGGTGAATTCGGCGGAGTAGGTCACTTCCGTACCGGCTTCGACCCTGCGGAAGCTCATGGTGTCGATGGCGATGACGGTCTTGTTCTTCCCGCGGAGCTGAATGCGCTGATCGGGGATGAGCTCGCGCACGGTGTAGGTCAGCTGGGTCTTCCGGCCGAGAAACACCGAGGTATTGAGGTACGTGGTACCGACCCCTCCGTCGCCCCGCTGGAGCACCGTGATCTCGGTGCCCGGATCCCACTCGGTCGTCGTGGTGAAGTCCGAGAGGTAGGCGAATACCTCTTCTAGCGGCTTGCCGACGACGATTGTCTTCTGCAGTTTCATGACGTCCCTCGTGTCTGCCTGACGGCGACGATAGTCTCTTCGCCTAAATACTGTCAAATGTCTGTCAAAGGTTTGTAGAATATCGGTATGGCATCATCCGTGAGCCTGCCGATGCTGCGCATCGGTGAACTCAGCCGGCGCGTAGGCGTAAGCGACCACGTATTGCGTGCGTGGGAGAGCCGCTACGGCCTGCTTCAGCCGGTGCGCTCGGCAGGCGGCTTCCGGTTGTACTCCGAAGCCGATGCCCAACGGGTCCGCCGGATGCGGGCCTACCTCGCCAGCGGCCTGTCGGCCGCCGAGGCGGCGCAGGCCGTGCTCGGGGAGGACAGCGAGCCGCGCACGGAGACGGCCAGGCCTGGCCATCTCCCGGCCACGGCGGGCGAGCTGTCGGGGGCACTCCGGCGAGCTCTCGACGCCTTCGACGAGCCAGCCGCGCAGACCGTGCTTGACCGGCTCATATCCGACCTCTCCCTGACCACCGTGTTCCGCGAGGTCGTCCTGCCCTATCTGGCCGAGCTCGGGCAGCGATGGGAGCAGGGAACGGCCAGCATCGCCCAGGAGCACTTCGCCAGCAACCTCATCCACGGCCAGCTCGCCGGCCTGGCCAGGGGCTGGGGGAACGGGCGTGGCCCCCACGCCGTCCTGGCCTGCCCCCCGGGAGAGTTCCACGACCTGGCGCTGATGATCTTCGGCATCGTCCTCAACCGCACCGGATGGAAGATCGACTATCTCGGGATCAATACCCCGGTCGAGGAGCTTGCCCGGGCCGTCGATGCGAGGCGACCGGGCCTCGTCGTCATGGCCACCACCATGCCGGAGATTCTCAAACCCCTCGCCGAGCAGCTCACCATGCTGGCCCGGCGCGTTCCGCTGGTCCTGGCCGGGCCCGGAGCCACGCCGCAACTGGCGGCCGCCGTGCAGGCCCGGCTGGCGAGCGGCAACCCGGTCGCCGCGGCCGAGAAGATCGGCTGGCCGCTTCCCATCCCGAATCACCAGGAGCCTTCATGACAACCAGACCTGGCTCCGCAGGCACCCAGCCAAACCACAGGCACCCAGCCAAACCACAGCCACCCAGCCAAACCACAGGCATAGAAGGTAACCCGTGACTATCGCTTCACCTCACAACCGGGCCGTCCGTCAGCCACGCTCGCACCAGGGGCCCGCGGTCCGCGACGATCGTGCCAGCTGGCGCGAGTCAGCCGCCTGCCGCTTCCTCGATACCGAGCTCTTCTTCCCCATCGGGAAAGCCGGCCGGGCCATCGAGGAAATCCGGCGCGCCAAGACGGTCTGCGCTAGCTGCCCGGTCCGGCAACCCTGCCTGGCCTTCGCCTTGGACACTCACCAGGGGTACGGCATATGGGGCGGATACGACGAGGACGAGCGCCGGCTGCTGTTCCGTCAACGAGAGAAGGCGGAATAAGCGGGTCAATCCTCGCCAGTGTCGTGGTCTGGGTGATCGGCCGCACCGAGCTTCCAGTAGCCCCGGGCGAACGCTCGCGGCCACTAGTCCGTGTGCGAGCATCATTAGCACCATCAGCACCAGGCGGCCTGCCAGGCGTGGTCAGCACACCAGCGCACCAGCCCAGGAGCCATTACCTCGACAACTTTCTGCGCCGCGTCACCAGTTGGCGGCCTGCCAATCGCCCATGGCAAAATCGGCTAGGTGCAGATCGGGATGCTTGGATCATTCGAGGTTCGCACGGACAACGGCGTCCTCGCCGACGTGCCGGGCGCCCGGTTGCGCGGGCTGTTGATCGCCCTCGCGCTCGAACCAGGTCACGCCGTCCCGAAGGCGACGCTCGTCGACTGGATTTGGGGCGAGCGCCCGCCCTCCGACGCGGCGAATGCCTTGCAACGCCTGGTTTCCCGGCTGCGGAAGGCGCTGCCGGAAGGGTCGGTCGAGGGGCAGACGGACGGCTACCGGTTGACGGTGGAACCCAACGCTGTCGACGCGGTGCGGTTCGAACGCCTCGTCGGCCGGGCCCGCAATGACGAGGATCCGCGGCGGGAACGGCTGCTGCGCGAGGCCCTCGCATTGTGGCGCGGTGCGGCCATGCAGGGCGTCGGCTTGCAGGATAGTGCAGCGTTTGACGCGGCGGTCGCCCGGCTCGAGGGGCTGCGCCTGACGGCCATGGAGGATCGGTTCGATGCGGAGGTCAGCAACGGCCATGGTGTGGAGTCGGTCGCGGAACTGACCGACTTGGTGGCCGTGCATCCGATCCGAGAACGGCTTGTCGCCGCGCTGATGCGTGCCCTCGTTGCGGCCGGTCGCGACAGCGAGGCGCTGCTCGTGTACCAGCGCACGCGAGAAGCCCTGGCCGACGCGCTGGGCGTCGACCCCTCACCGGAGTTGTCCGCATTGCACGTCGCGCTGCTGCGAGGCGAGTTGGGACGGCGGGAGCAGCGCTGGCTGGAGGAGGGCCGGAAGACCAACTTGCGTGCCGAGCTAACCAGCTTCGTCGGCAAGGACGCTGATGTCGCCGCGGTCCGCGAACTCATCGCCGGACATCGGCTCACCACCCTGATCGGGCCGGGCGGCTCGGGGAAGACCAGGCTGGCCACGGAAACCGCGCGCACGCTGCTCGGCGACCTGCCGGACGGGGCCTGGCTGGTGGAGCTCGCCGCCATCGGCGCCGACGGTGACGTGGCGCAGTCGACGCTCGCCGGGCTCGGCCTCCGGGATGCGCTGCTCGGCGGGGCACCGAACGCGGAGCTGACGGACCGGCTCATCGCCGCGATCCGCGAGCGGGAGGCGCTGCTGGTCCTGGACAACTGTGAGCACGTGATCGAGTCGGCGGCGGCGTTCGCCTATCGAGTGCTCGGGGAGTGCCGGCGGCTGCGGATCCTGGCGACGAGCAGGGAACCGCTCGGCATCACCGGTGAGGCGCTGTGGCTGGTCGAGCCGCTGGCCTTGCCGGAGGGGGACGCCAGTCCCGGCGAGATCGAGTCCTCTCCAGCCGTCCAGTTGCTGCGGGACCGGGCGGGCGCGGTGCGCAGGGATCTCGCGGTCCCGTATCAGCTCGATGGCCGCACGTTGTCGACGATGGCGCGCGTCTGCCGGGCGCTGGACGGGATGCCGCTGGCGATCGAGCTGGCCGCGGCCAGGTTGCGCACCATGTCCATCGATCAGCTTGCCCACCGGCTCGACGACCGGTTCCGCCTGCTGACCAGCGGTAGCCGTACCGCGTTGCCGCGGCACAAGACGCTGCGCGCAGTGGTCGACTGGAGCTGGGAGCTGCTCACCGACGCCGAACGGATGGTGCTGCGCAGGCTCTCGGTGTTCTCGGGCGGGGCGAGCCTGGACGCAGCCGAGCGGGTCTGCGTCGGCGATGCGGTCGAGCAGAAGCAGGTGCTCGAACTGCTCACCGCGCTGGCCGAGAAATCGCTACTGCTCGCCGAGGGCGACAGCTCGCCGCGCTACCGGATGATCGGCATGATTAAGGAGTACGCCGGACACCGGCTCGCGGAGGCGGAGGAGTCGGACCTGGCGCGCCACGCGCATCTCGCCTACTTCACCGAACTCACCGAGACTGCGGAGCCCCGTCTTCGCCGCGCCGAGCAACTGGAATGGCTCGCCGCGCTCGAGGCCGAGCACGACAACATCAGTTCTGCGATGCGTGGTGCGCTATCGGCCGGCGAGGCATACGGGGCACTGCGGCTCGCGGCGGGCGCCGGCTGGTACTGGTTCCTCAGCGGGCATAAGGCTGAGGGCAACGAGCTGGTCACTGCGGCCACCACCATTCCCGGCGAGGCGCCCGATGAGATCCGGGCCATGGTGTACGCCCTTGTCGTGCTGTTCCTGAGTTCCGGGCGGGGTGACGAACACCAGGTCGAGGAGTGGATCCACGAGGCATACCGGTTCAGCCAGCGCGGTCAGCACGGCAACCCGCTGCTGGGGTTGATAGCCCCGCTGGAACGCATGCTGAAAGCGCCGGAGGCGGTCCTGCCCGCGTTCGAATCGCTGCTGGACAATGAGGACCCCTGGGTACGAGCACTGGCCCGGCTACACCTCGGCAAGATGCGGGTCATGCTCGGCCACGGCGGGCCGGACGCGGACGCGTATCTCGAGATGGCGCTCGCCGAGTTCCGGGCGCTCGGCGAGCGGTACGGGATCTCGTTGGCCCTGACGGAGCTGGCGGAACGGATCGCCGGGCGCGGCGAGTTCGCCGGTGCGTGCGAGTACTACCAACAGGCGATCGCGGTCGTCACCGAACTCGGTGCCATCGAGGATGTCATCCGGATGCGGTCACGACAGGCTCAGCTGTACTGGCTGCTGGGCGACGAGGACGCCAGCGCGGCCGCCATCGCCGAGGCACAACGGTGCGCGGAACGGGTCACCTGGCCGGATGCGCTGGCTGAGCTGGCCCTCTCGAAGGCGGAACTCGCCCGGTGGGGCGGCGACGCCGAGGCGGCATACCAGCAACTCGGTGTCGCGACGACCATGCTGGGCGACGATGCGGAGCAGGCGAGCATCCGCGCGACAACACACGACCTGCTCGGCTACCTTGCCGACGACCTCGGGGAGGCCCGGGCGCACCGCGCGGCGGCTTGCCGGGCGGCGACCGAGGCGGGGCACGCGCCCCTGATCGCGAAGGTGCTCGTCGGGGTCGCGGACCTGGCCCTACGCTGCGACAAGTACGAGCAGGCCGCGCGGCTGCTCGCGGCGAGCGCCGGCGTGTCCGGACTGCCGGATCGTTCCCACCCGGACGTGGCCCGGATCGAGCAGGCCGCGCGGCGCCGCCTCGGCGAAGCAAAGTTCACCGAGGCGGCGCGTGAGGGGGCGCAGGCGAGCTGGCGTGAGCTCGTCGAAGCTACGCTCGCTTGCTGAACGTGGCACGCGACCACAGGTACCCGACGAGGGCGATCCCGGCGCACCAGGCGAGAGCGGCGGCCGCGTAGCCGCCCGACGGGGTGCCGGCGAGCAATCCACGCAACGATTCGATAATCGGCGTGAAGGGCTGATACTGCGCAAATTGCCGGATACCCTGTCCCATCTTGGCGGCCGGCACGACCGCGCTGCTCACGAACGGCAGCAGGATCAGCGGCACGACGGTGAGGCCTGCGGATTCCGGAGTTTTCGCAGCCATTCCCAGCGCGACCGTGAGCCAGGCGGCCGCGAAAGCTGCCGCCGCGGCGATACCGACCGCGCCGAGCCAGTCGCTGACGGTCGCAGGCGACCGAAACCCCAGCGCGAAGGCCATTCCGATGATGACCGCAATGGCCACCGAAGTGCTCAGCATAGTGGCCACGACGTGACCGGTCAGGACAGCACCGCGGGAGACATTCATGACCTTGAACCGGTTGATGATGCCCTTCGTCATGTCGGAGTTCACGGATACCGCAGTGCCCGCCAACCCGTAGGTGATGGCCAGCAGGATAAGACCTGGTGTTGCGTATTCGACGTAGTGTTCGCCGACATTGAATGCGTTGCCGAACACGTACACGAGCAGCAACATGAGCACGACCGGCATCAAAGCCCCGTTGAATATCGTGACCGGATTCCGAAGGATGTGCTTGAGGTTGCGACGCAGCATGATCCGCGAATCGGTCAGCGGTGCTGAAATGGTGCTCATTGTGCGATGGCCTCCGTGCTCGCGTGACCGGTCAGGGCAAGGAAAACGTCATCGAGGTCCGGTGTGTGAACGGAGAACTCCTCAACGTCGATCGAATGCTCATCGAGCCGATCCAGCAGAGCCCGCAACGATTTCACCCCACCATCGCTGGGAACCCGCAGGGTCAGAGCCGCGTCATCCACGGTGGCGCCGTTCAGGACTCGCGCCGCCGTGTCCAGCATCACGACGTCGGAAAATCGGAACCGAACGTGGCTGCCGGGAAGCTGGCGCTTGAGTTCGCCGGGAGTGCCCTCGGCAACCAGGTGGCCCTGGTCGAGCACCGCGATCCGGTCGGCGAGCTGATCGGCTTCTTCGAGGTACTGGGTAGTGAGGAAAACGGTCACGCCGTCGGCCACCAACTCGCGGACGATGTTCCACATCGTGCGACGGGTGCGCGGATCCAGTCCCGCCGTCGGCTCGTCCAGGAAAATGATCTGTGGCCTGGTGACCAGCGTCATCGCCAGGTCCAGCTTCCGGCGCATACCGCCGGAATAGGTCGCCGCCATCTTCTGCGCCGACTCCACCAGATCGAACCGTTCCAGCAACGAGGTGACCACCCGCTTGCCCTCGCCGGCCCGCAGATGGTGCAGATCCGCCATCAACTGCAGGTTCTCTTCCCCCGTCAGCAGATCGTCCACCGCCGCGAACTGACCGGTGACCCCGATTACCGCGCGCACCGCCTTGGCCTCGGTCGCAACATCATGCCCGGCAACCCGTACCGTCCCACCGTCGGCCTTGATCAACGTGGTCAGCACGTTCACCGTCGTCGTCTTACCCGCCCCATTCGGGCCGAGCAGGGAAAAGACCGTGCCCGCACGAACATCTAGATCGATGCCATCGAGCACGATCTTGTCCCCGTACGCCTTCCGCAGCCCTGAGACTGCAATCGCTGTCCTTGTCATGCCAACCATCATCGGCACCGCCCCTGACACGCCCCTGACACGCCCCTGACACGACCACTGACACGGCGTTCTACATCGTTGTGCCAGGTCAGGGCACTCCTTAGCCTGGTACTCGACGGTTTTGACGCTGAGGAACAGCCCTGGTCCCGATCTCCGCATCGGCCGCGCCAGGCGCCGCAAGACTGAGGATCCTCATTTCTCGCGCGGTCAGGTCGGCGGCTTACCGCGAGTGCGTAATTTCCGCCCGGCGGGACCTAGGCGTGTAAGTACTCAAGCACCGCGTATCTGTCGCGCCCGAGAACTCAGTCGGATAACGGATGCGCGGTCAGTGGTGGGACAGCCAAGCTGGATCGAGGTCGGGCAGCGCCGCCCGAGCGAACGATGGCAGGAATACCTGCGTGCCCGCGGCGGGAGGCGGCGAAGCGTGACCGACGAAGAGCTGATCCTCATGGTCGCGATGACCGTTCGCATCGCCTGCCGGCAGATGACGCCGGGCCAGCTGGCCCTAGGAGTTCATCTCGGCGCGCAGCCGGGCGGCCGCCGTGGTCATCGCGGTTAGCTTGCCGAAGGCCACGTCCTGCGGCAGGTACTTCATCCCGCAGTCCGGGGCGAGCACCAGCCGCTCGGCCGGCACGTACGGCAGCGCCTGCCGGACCCGCTCGGTCACCGTGTCCGGGCTCTCCACGGTCATGTCGTTCAGGTCAAGCACGCCCAGGATGATGGTCTTGCCGTCCAGCGCGGCCAGCACCGAGCAGTCGAGATGGGACTGGGCGGTCTCGATCGAGATCTGGTCGCAGCTGCAGTCGGCCAGTTCGGGCAGGAACGAGTAGCCCGCCGGGCGCTCGTGGATGATCGCGGCGTACCCGAAGCACAGGTGCACCGCGGTGGTCCCGGCCACCCCCTCCAGGGCCCGGTTGATGACCCGGACGCCGTACTGGTGGGCCGGCTCGGGCCGGGCCTGCAGGTAGGGCTCGTCTAGCTGGACGATGTCCGCGCCCGCCGCGAACAGGTCCTTGACCTCCTCGTTCACCGCCTCGGCGTAGGCCATGGCGACGGCCTCAGGACGGCCGTAGTAATCGTCCTGTGCCTGCTGTGACATGGTGAAAGGACCCGGCACGGTGATCTTGACGGTCCGGCCGGTGCTCGCGCGCAGGAACCTGACGTCCTCGACCTCGACCGCGTGCCGCCGCCGGACCGGGCCAGTGACCCGCGGCACCGGGTTCGGGTGCCCGCTGCGGTCCAGCGCGGTGCCGGGATGGTCGATGTCCACGCCGTCCAGCGCGGTCGCGAACCGGTTGGAGTAGCTCTCCCGGCCGATCTCGCCGTCGGTGATGACATCCAGGCCCGCTTGCTCCTGAGCCAGGATGGCCAGCGACGTCGCGTCACGCTGCGCCTGCTCCAGGTAGTCAGGGTCGACCCGCCACAGCTCCTTGGCCCGCACCCGGGGCGGGAACCGATCACGTAGCCGCTCCCGGTCGATCAGCCAGTCTGGCTGCGGATAACTTCCGACCAAAGACGTGGGAAACAACATGGCCGTATCTTATGTCCGCCGCCACCTTACGGAATCGTCCATCGGCTCTGGATCAGCGAGGGTGCTGCTGTCCTCGAGGCCCGCTGAACCACTCCTGCGGGACATCCCGGCCGCGCCGCGCCAAACTGGCCGTATGGACGCCGGTAACAACTGATGAGGCCGAACGGACACAGGTACCACACCGCGGCCAATGTGCTTGCCGCCCCGCCGGGACGCTCAAGGCGGCGGCAGCAGCTCGGTGTGGTACTGCGGGGCGAGGGCCTGAGCTTTCGCGATGAACGCCGCCTGGGCGGCCGCGTCGAGCTCGGGCGGCGGCTCGGTCCGGGTGGCCACGGGAGCGCCGACCGCGAGGAACATGTTCTCCTGTCCGGGCGGGGAGCAGATGCACAGCAGGCGCGCGGGCTGGCCGGAGGAGTTACGGAAGGCGTGCGGGGCGTTGGCCGGCACGTGCACAGTCTCGCCGGCCCGCGCGATCAGGTGCTCGCCGCGGAAGGTGAGCTCGACTTCGCCCTCGAGCACGCTGAACGTCTCCTCGAAGTCGTGCCGGTGCGGCGGGGGACCGCCGCCGTCCGGGACGTGCATGTCGATGAGGCTGTACCGGCCGGCGGTGTCATCGCCGGCCAGCAGGATGGTGTAGGTGTCACCGACCACTCCCAGGTGGGGCAGCGCCGGGTCGTCGGGTTGCGCGACGACCAGCTGCCGCTGCGGGTCATCGGGCGGGACCGCCGAGGGGTCAGTCATCGTGCTGCTCCTAATGGGTGGTGAGCGGGGTGTTGAAGGTCAGGGTCGGCAGTGACTGCATGAGCGCGGCGACCATCAGGAAGTAGTACTCGGGTCCGCGGGCCACCCCGGTCCCGCCGAGGATCTGGGCCACGTTCCCCGTCCCTGGTATGGCGAGCCGCATCAGCACCCTGAGACTTAGTTGATGCGGACGAATCCGTCGCTTCGGTCACTCTAACCGCGCTGCCGGTACTCCAGGTAGAGTTAAGCGGAATTTTTCATCCGGTAGAGGGAGCCGCATAGCGTCCGGGCCATCCGGCTGTTGTGAGCAGGCCCAGGCCTCCGGCCGTTACCTGAGGATGTTGACGGCGCGGGCCACGACCAGGGCGACGGTCACGATCGAGACGGTCGCTTGCGTTGTCATGCCCATCTTCGCCCAGCGGGACAGCGGCAGGACGTCGGTGGGGCTGAAGGCGGCGGCGTTGGTGAACGACAGGTACAGATAGTCGCCGAAGGCTGGCTCCCAGTCTTGCGGAGCCAGGTTCGGGCTCGTCATCTGGGCGAACAGGAAGTCCGGGTACATGCGGGTGGCGGCCGCCCGGGCCGCCGGGCCGCCACGGTCGAACTCCCAGTACCACAGGCCGAAGACGATAACGTTCGTGAGCCAGATGGCGCCGCCGGTGACCAGCAGCGGTCCGGCGCTACCCCCTTCGGTGCCGTTCACCAGCCCGATCACGAGCCATGCCACCGACCACGCGTTGGCCAGGCTGATAAGAGCGGCGAACGTGAGGCCCAGCAGTCTGATCGCCCGTGACTCGCGGTTAATGCGGTGCGGGTTAGCCATCAGCAGGGCCAGCAGCAGCAGTCCCTCCACCGCCGGAAGCAGCCAGGACGGACGCAGCAGGATCAGGCGGTCAGGCAGCGCGAATTGCAGCGCGACCGCGACCGCTACCGCGACCGTGACCTGCCAGCGGGCCTCGCCCTGGGTGGGGCGTTTCCAGGCCGGCGTGAAACCCAGCTTGTCGTCCGGTCCAGCGACGTGACGGGCAGGCTGCCGGGGCGCGACATGGCGCTCGAGCTCATCCAGCCGGCCGTGCAGCCCGCGTATGCCCTCGAGTATCAGCACGCTTTCCATGGGCGGGTCGCGCTGGCCCTCCTGCGGTTCGGGCCGCTCATCGCGGGCCGGATCTGGCGGGGCGGGGTCATTTTCTTCGCGAGTTCCAGGCACAACCCTTAGTGTGGCCGGCCCCGCGCGGTCACGTGAGCGTAGCCGCCCCCTGGGCCGCTTCGGCGGCTTGTGCCCTGGTCCGCCGGCCTAGCCACCAGAAGACTATGCCGACGGCGATGAAGACAAGCACGGGGATGAGTTCGGTCCACAGGTAGGTATACCGCTCGGCGTAAGTCCAGTTGGAGGGGAGGAAGTCGGCGCCAAACCAGGACTTGCCCAGCCCGGGAGCTATGAGCTGGACGCTGGCCACTGCCACCAGGGCCATCAGGATCACCGTCAGCGGCCGGTAGGCGGGCATCCGGAACGGGCGGGGCGTGTCCGGATGGCTGCGGCGCAGTTTCCACAGAGCCGGGTAGATGAGCAGGTAGCTGATCAGCGTGGTCGAGATGGTCACGCCGAGTACGGCGTTGAAGTATTTCGCGGCGTCGCCGCTGGTGATCTGTTGTGCGAGCACGACGACGATCGTGGCCACGATTCCGCTGAAGACGTTGACCCGCACCGGCGTGCCGAACCTGGCGTTGATCACGCCGAGCACGCGGGGGCCTGCCCCGTCGTAACAGGAGACCGCCAGAGCCCGGTCCGAGCCCATGATCCAGGTCGCACCTGACGTCAGCAGGCACAGGATAAACAAGATGGCACAGGCGTCCCCCAGGACGAGACCGGCCCCGGTGAGGGTGGCCGTGCCATCGGCGGCGACGTGGCCGCCGTACACGGTGAAGACCGTCTGGATAGCGCTGACGAACCCGCTGAAGTTGGTGATGGCGCTGGCGGGCAGGACGATCAGGATGCCGATGACGGGAAGGGCGTAGAGCACCACGCTGGCCAGGCCCGAACGAGCGATGGCGAACGGCACGTCGCGTTGCGGATTGGTCATCTCCTCGCCCGCGCTGTTAGGCAGCTCGAAGCCGACGAAGTTGAACAGCAGCACGCCGACCAGGAGCACGAAGCCGCCGGCCGATGGCGAATAGCTGCTCGCACCCAGGCCGTGGGCGCCGTGCTTGACCGCGTAGACGATGACCGAAATCGTGAACAGGCCGAGCAAGACAAACCGGGCGATGGCCCCGGCGGTCGGCAGCCACTTGCCCACGCTGAAGGATGTGATGGCGGCGACGATCGACAGCCAGACGAACGTCAGCGCGATGACGTACCACACCGGCGTGGGCACGTTGGCGCCGTGGTTGAAGAACACCTCGACGGCGGCGATGCAGGAAATGGTGAGCGAGCCGCCGATCCAGACCGGGTTCGTGATCCAGTACAGGAAGTTGTTCACCGCCCCGGCCAGGTGCCCGAAGGCCAGCCGCGTCCAGTAGTAAGGCCCGCCCTCCAGCGGGAAGGCGGTCCCTAGCTCGGCGAACAACAGCGCCTGCGGGACGAAGAACACGACCGCGAAGATCATCATCCAGCTGAAGGCCTGGCCTCCGCCCTGCGCGACCGTGGCGATCGTGTCCACGCCGACGATGGTGCAGATGAGGAAGAACAAGATGTCGAAGCGGCCGAAGTGACGCTGCAGCTTCTGACGCTCGACGGCAGCCGTAGTCAGCGTGTCCAGGGTGTCAGTCATCAGGCGGCTCCCAAAGTAACAAACGAACCAACATCATCACAGCAGATGATTTCGGGCATGTTACCGGTAGATATCGTCACGACCCGTGATGACACATTGGTTCATACGGTCAGGTAGCTGCGGGCGACGGAGGCGTCAGCTACCGGGTTAGCGCGCTGTCCGCGGTCCCGGCGTACAGTTCCGCGGCCCGCCAGCAGTACCAGGCCGCGACTGAACGGTAGGGGCGGTATGGATCGCCGAGCGGCTGGAGCTCTCGCGCGGTCGGCACGGGTACCTTCCAGGCCAGGCCGTAGCCGCGACGGACGCCCAGGTCTCCGGTCGGCCAGACGTCCAGGCGGCGGAGCTGGAAGAACAGGAACATCTCGGCCGTCCAGGGGCCGATACCGCGGACCTGGGACAGCCGCGCTTCGATTTGCTCGTCGCTTTCCCTGGACAATCCCCGCGCGGACAGCGGCACCGTCCCGTCCAGCACCTTGGCCGCCAGGTCGCGCAAGGATGCGGCCTTGTTCCTGGACAGGCCGACCGCGCGTAGCGACTCCTCGGTCAGCGCGATCAGCGTCGCAGGCTGTACGTCGCCGCCGAGCGCGGCGATCAGCCGGCCGTGAATGGCAGCCGCCGCGCCGCCGGCCAGCTGCTGGTAGACGATCGCCCGGACCAGGGCGGCGAAGTGCGACTCCACCGGGCGGCTGAGCCGAGGCGGACCGGTCTGCTCCAGCAGCCGGGCGATGACCGGATCCCTGGCGGCCAGGATGCGGGCCGCGGCCGCGTGGGTTACTCTCGCGCTGGGCTGGCCTGCTCGCCCTGGGCTTTCATCCGGTTCCGGCTGACCCGTCATGTGATCACCTCGCAGACGCCAGCCTAAGCCGCCTGGTGCCGCTTCCCGCGAACTTCGCTGCGCCAGCCGGGAAGCCGGACCGGGCCGGCCGGGGTTGATAGCAGTCGAGGTTCGATAACCGCAGCAAGAAGGGGACGGCAATAGCATAATGAAGGCCACCATCGACGGCACGGTCATCGCCGATGCCCAGGAGTCGGAGCTGATCTCGATCGAGGGGAATTACTACTTCCCGCCCTCCTCGCTCGACGGCGGCGCGTTCAGCGACAGTCCGACGCCCTACACCTGCCCGTGGAAGGGCGTCGCCCAGTACCACGACGTCTCGGCCGGCGGTTCCGTCCACCACGACGCGGCGTGGAGCTACCCCGACCCGTACCCGGCCTCCTTCGACCGGGTCGGCCAGGACTACCGCGGTTACGTCGCCTTCGACAAGAAACAGGTCACGATCAGCGAATAACTTCATCGGGCTGTGCCGGCGGTGAGCAATGCCGCGATGGCCGGATGACGGCGCAGCCTATTCGAGACACCGTCGGCGGGTAGGCCCGATGCTGCCGAGCGGGATGCCCATCGTGGCGCTGATCTGCGCGTATGGCACGGGGGGGTCTTCGGTGAGAAGAGCGATCAGTCGATGACAGCACGGGGGCAGGTCGGTAAACGCCTGGTATAGCGCGGCGTGCTGCTCGGCGATGAGCAGCTCCTGCTCGGCTGTCAGGAGCTGCTCATCCGGGATGCTCTCGGCATCCATTACGTAACCGGCCGGGTACGGTCCCCGGGCGGCCCGCACGGCTCGGCCGCATTCCCGCCGTGTGGTGGTAGCCAGCCAGCCTGGCAGTGCGGCCGGGTCGCGTATCCGGTCCAGCTGGTCCACGAGGTGCAGCCAGACGCTCTGGCCGACGTCATCGGCGTCGGCGTCATCGAGGCGGTGGCGGCGGCACATGGACCAGATCAGCGGGGCGTACCGTTCGACCAGCGCGTCCCAGGCCTGCTTATCACCGCCTCTGGCTCGTGTCACCAGGTCGATCACTACCGGATCATCGCGCCGTGGGCTGGCGCGGAGGCTGGCTGGCTCTGCGGTCATGATCCGGTCTCCTCACGCTCACAACTGGGCCGGGACGTTCCGGTCGGCGGCTGGTTCCACCGTGGCCGGCGGCCGCGGATGACCACCACACGTGCATGCCCACAGAACGACTCACAGGTCTGGCCACAGGATCGCATCGGCCCTGGATAATCTCTACCTAGGACCCTTGGCGCTTTGCCCGGATTTGCCGTGCGGCGGGATGGGCCCGCGGAGGGGATGTGGCGGACCGGCCGGTACTGGACTTTGCCAGGTTGCTGCGGCAGCTACGGGCCGAGGCCGCGCTGACCCAGGAAGAGCTGGCTGCGGCGGCGGGCGTGAGCGCACGGTCGGTCAGTGACCTGGAGCGAGGTGTCAACCGCACTGCCCGTAAGGACACCGCCGAGCTGCTGGCCGGCGCGCTCGGATTGGCCGAGCCAGTACGTGAATTGTTCGTGGCGGCGGCCCGCGGCCGCGCTCCCGCCGCGGATGTGCTTGCGGCCATGGAAAAGGGAGAGGCCGGTGCGGCCTCCTCTCCAGGTTCCGCGGCTAGCCGTGGCCGGATGTGGTCTGGATGCCCTTACCTCGGGCTGGTGCCATTCCAGGAGCGGGATGCGCAGGTTTTCTATGGCCGCGGCGAGCTGGTGGCCCAGCTGGCGCAGCGGTTGGACGGGCCAGGGATCCTGCTGGTGGCCGGGGAATCAGGGGTGGGGAAGTCCTCCCTGCTGAGGGCGGGGTTGATGCCACGGCTGGCCGATGGTGCCCTTGGGCCGTGGTCAAGGCAGTGGCCACGGCGGGTGATCACGCCTACCAGCAGTCCGTTGCGGGAGCTGGCGATGCACCTGGCCGACATGTCGGGTGCAGATCCGGTATCGGTATACCGGTCGCTGTCGGCCGCGCCGGGTGAGGCGTCCATGCTCGTCGAGCATGCGGTCAGGGCTGCCGCCGCCCGGGCGATGGACCCGGCCCTGGGAGATGCCCCAGCCGAGGTGTCACCGCGCCTGGTCCTGGTGGTTGACCAATTCGAGGAGCTGTTTACCGCAGGCGGGGACGCCCGCGTCGGCCAGGTGGAGCGGGAGGCGTTCATCGCGGCCCTGCACGCGGCGGCCACCGTACCGGCCGGTCCGCAGAAACTGCCGCCCGCGCTGGTAGTAGTAGCGGTGCGCGCGGATTTTCTCGGCCGGCTCATCGCTTATCCGCCGTTGAAGGCGGCACTCGACGCCGGGCCATTCACGGTCGGGCCCATGAGCGAGGCCGAATTGCGGCTGGCCATGACCGGGCCTGCGGCTGAGGCGGGCCTGGCCGTGGAGCTCACCCTGACCGAAGCGGTGATCGCCGAGCTGCGCGAAGGGGCTGAGAACGGAGTCGGCAGCGGAGTACTGCCGCTGATGTCTCAGGCGCTGGCCGCCACCTGGGAACATCGCGAGGGTAACGAGCTGACGCTGCGCGCCTACCGGCGCGCGGGGGGAGTGGCCGACGCGGTCAACCGCAGCGCCCAGGCCGCCTACGACACCCTCGACAGCCGGCAGAAGGACGCGGCGCGCCTGGTCTTCACCCAGCTTACGGTCATCACACCGGAGGGCCAGTTCGCGCGGCGCCGATGCACCAGGGCGGATCTGCTCTCTCCGGAACCTCAGCTGGCGGCCGACATCGATGTGGTCATTGACAGTTTCAGTGCCCGGCGTCTGCTCGTCCTCGGCACGGACAGCGTGGAGATTTCCCATGACGTGCTGCTGTACGCCTGGAAACAGTTCCGGGACTGGCTGGGAGACGACCAGATCGATCGTGTCCTGTACAGCCAGGTTGTCACCGACGCACGAACGTGGGATATCAACCGCCGGGACTCCTCCTACCTTTACCAGCCAGGTCGGCTCGCCACCATCGGCGCCGCCGCGATCCGCTGGCAAGGAGCGCCCACCCGCTATCCGCCGCTCCCCGCCACCGGCAAGGCATTCCTCCGCGCCGCTCACCGCGCCGCCAGCCGCAGGGCCCGACAACGCCGTGGCGTTATCGCGGGTCTTGTGGCCCTCACCTTGATTGCCGTCAGCGCCGCCGGAATCGCCGTGCACGATGCCGCTAACGCCTCCCGGCAGCGTGTCATCGCCCTATCCCAGCAGCTCGCGGTCGATAGCCTCTTCATTGCCTCCGGCGATCCCTTAACGGCGCGTCGCCTCGCCGTGGCCGCCTGGAGCGTCTATCCCAGCGAATCAGCCCTCTCCATCATGACCAAGTTCCTGACTGAACAGCAGCAAGATGGCATCCTGCCCGGTGATCCGGCCAACGGTGGCGTGAAGGCGCTGGCCTTCAGTCCGGACGGCCAGCGGCTGGCCAGCGCTAGCGGAGACGGGACCGTGCGGCTGTGGGATCCGGCTACCGGCCAGGCTGTCGGTGGCTCCATCCAGGCCGATACCGGCCCCGGGGGCGGCGTGAACGGGGTGGCGTTCAGCCCGGACGGCAAGCTGCTGGCTACCGCGGATGCCAACGGGACCGTGCGGCTGTGGGATCCGGCTACCGGGCACCCCGTCGGCGTCCCCCTCCTGGCCGATATCGGGTACGGCGTGAGCGGGGTGGCGTTCAGCCCGGATGGCAAGCTGCTGGCCAGCGCCGACGCGGATGGCATCGTGCGGGTGTGGGATGTGGCGGCGGCCCGGGCGGCCCGCGCTCCTCTCGCGACCTTGTCCGGTTCCGGGGCCGGCGTGAGCGCGGTGGCGTTCAGCCCGGACGGCAGGCGGCTGGCTACCGCGGACGAGGATGGCACCGTGCGGGTGTGGGATGTGGCCGCGGGGCGGACGGCCCGGGCTCCTTCCGCGACTTGGACCGCCTCCAAGGGGGGCGTGAAGGGGGTGGCGTTCAGTCGGGACGGGAAGCGCCTGGCTACCGCCGACGCGGACGGGACCGTGCGGCTGTGGGATCCGGCTACCGGGCACCCCGTCGGCGTCCCCCTCCTGGCCGATATCGGGTACGGCGTGAGCGGGGTGGCGTTCAGCCCGGACGGCAGGCGGCTGGCTACCGCGGACGCGGACGGGACCGTGCGGCTGTGGGATCCGGCCAGCGGGCACCCCGTCGCCATCGCCCTCCGGATGGGCACGGGCCCGGGGGGCGGCGTGAACGGGGTGGCGTTCAGCCCGGACGGCAAGCTGCTAGCCGGAGCCGCCTCGGATGGGACCGTGCAGCTGTGGGATCCGGTCACCGGGCAGGCTCCCCGTGCTTCCCTCGCGGCCAGTGCGGGTGTCCTCTATGGCGTGAGCGGTGTGGCCTTCAGTCCGTCCGGCCACCTGCTGGCCAGCGCCGACGGAGACGGCACAGTGCGGCTGTGGGATCCGGTCACCGGGCGGGCGGTCGGCGCCACCCTCCGGACTGAAGCCAGCCCAGTGTTCGGCGCGCGAGGGACGGCGCCAAGCTCTGACGTCCGAGGGGTGGCGTTCAGCCCGTCCGGCAAGCTCCTGGCCAGCGCCGACGCGGACGACACCATACGGCTGTGGAATCCGGCCACCGGGCAGGCTCGCGCTTCGCTTTCGACCAGAACCGGCGTGAAAGGGGTGGCGTTCAGCCCGGACGGCAATCTGGTGGTAAGCGCCGGCGGCCCTGTACTGGTGTGGAATGCGGCCACCGGCCGACGGGTCAATTCACCCCTCTCTAACACCGTTAACGGCGTGAACGGGGTGGCGTTCAGCGCGGACGGCAAGCTGCTGGCTACCGCCGGTGCAGATGGGACCGTGCGCCTGTGGGATCCGGTGACCGGCC
This sequence comes from uncultured Actinomycetota bacterium, assembly GCA_963844625.1. Lineage (GTDB taxonomy): Bacteria > Actinomycetota > Actinomycetes > Streptosporangiales > Streptosporangiaceae > Palsa-504. The sequence goes on from CAWJPF010000008.1 coordinate 88,469, forward strand.
AGGCGGTTCTCGGCCCCCTGCTGGCTGATATCGCGGACGGCGTGAACGCGGTGGCGTTCAGCCCGGACGGCAAGCTGCTGGCCAGCGCCGACGGAGACGGCGCCGTGCAGCTGTGGGATCCGGCTACCGGGCGGACCGTGGGCGACGCCATCCAGGCTGATACCGGCCCGGGGGGCGGCGTGAACGGGGTGGCGTTCAGCCCGGACGGCAAGCTGCTGGCTACCGCCGACGCGGATGGCACCGTGCGGGTGTGGGATCCGGCTACCGGGCAGCCGGTCGGGGCCCCCCTGGCAGCCGCCGTCGGGTACAGCGTGAACGGGGTGGCGTTCAGCCCGGACGGCAAGCTGCTAGCCAGCGCCGACGGTGACGGCACCGTGAAGACCTGGCAGATTTCGCTGTTCACTGATCCTTACACGGCCCTGTGCGCCGATGTCGGGGCACCGACAACGGCAGACTGGGCCGAGTACGCCCCGGGTGAACCGCAACCCAGCGTCTGCAGCGGCTAGCCGATGGTGATCGCGTCGAGGCGCTTCTTGATGAACTGCGCCGACACGACCGGGGCGTAGTCGTTGGGCCTGCCGATCGGGGGCTTCAGCGCCTCGATCACCGCATCATGATCGGCCTCGTAGAAGTAGACCAGCGAGACGAGATCCTCGTCCGGCGCTTCGGCCTGCGGCGGCAGCACGCGGTGCCGGTTGGACTTCCACCGGCCGCCGCTCCAGCGGGCGAGCAGGTCGCCGGTGTTGATGGTAAAGGCACCAGGTTCGTAGGGCGCGTCCTCCCAGCCGTCTTGCTCGGTCCAGACTTGCAGGCCGCCGCGGCCTGGCTCACGGTCCAGGATGGTAACGGTGCCGAAGTCTGTGTGCGGGCCGATGCGGAACTGGCCGGGTTCCGGTTCGCCCGCCACCGCCACTGGCGGGTACCAGTTGATGTTCATCGTGTGCGTGGCGTGCCCGGTGTGCCCGATGAAGAAGTCGCGTTCCAGGCCCAGCGCGGCGGCGCACACGACGAGCAGTTCGTCCGCGAGCGCGCGCATGCGGGCCAGGTAGGCGACCACCGCGGGCTTGAGCGCGGACACCTCCGCCGGATAGACATTGGGCCGGAACCAGTACCCGTCGACGTCGGGGTCGCCGGTCAGCTGGTCGGCGCCGACCGCGAACGACTCCTTCATGTCAGGCGGAGTCTGCGTGCCCTCGGCGTAGCCGTTCGCCTCGGCGCCGGGCGGTAGCCAGCCCCGCCCGCCGACCGTGACGGCGTAACGCTGCTTGATCTCACCAGGCAGCGCGAAGAACGCCCGCGCCTCGACCCGTACCCTCGCCCGCAGCTCGTCCGGTACGCCATGACCGGTGATCAGGAAGAAACCCACGCTCCGCAGCGCGGCGTCGACCTCGGCCGCGACGCCCGCGCGGGCCTGCTCGTCTCCGTTCAGCCAGGGCGCGAGGTCGATCACGGGAACTGACGATGGCATGTTGGGGCTCCGATCTAGTGGTCACGGGACCACGCGCGGCCGCGGCGCTTCGGTGCGTTCGCTGATCCATGGCGGGCTCTCGATGCGTGCCATTATTTCTCCATGACTAATCAGCTGACCTTGCGGCCGGTCAGCGAGGATGACCTGCCGCTCCTGCAGACGCTAACGCAGGATCCGGAGGCGACCGGCGAGTTCGGCTGGTTCGGGTGGTTCAATCCCTGGAGATGGCGACATGGCTGGGACGAGAACGGCCTGATCGGTCCGGACGGCGGGACCTTGATGGTGGTCAGGGACGAAGGACCGCTGGGGCTGGTGAACTGGCGGCGCCGCCAGGCCACTCCGGGCGCGTACTGCTGGGAAATGGGGATCGCGCTGCTCCCGGGAGCACGTGGTCACGGGCACGGGACCGAGGCGCACCGGCTGATCGTGCGCTACCTGTTCGCTCACACCACCGTCCACCGCATTGAGGCCGCAACCGACGTCGACAACATCGCGGAGCAGCGGGCGCTGGAGAAGGCCGGCTTTACCCGGGAAGGCGTCATGCGCGGCGTCGGCTGGCGAGCAGGCGCCTGGCACGACGGCGTGACCTACAGCATTCTCCGGACCGACCCGCCCGTATGACCGCAAGGTCGGCCGCTGGCTAGGCTTCCGGCTCCGGCGGGTACTTCCGGTCCAGGTAGCTGTGGGCGATCGCCGCGTCGATATGCCCGGGAACCGGGACCACGCAGCTAGTGGCGTCGACACTGCCGTCGGCGACCGCTTCCAGGCAGCGGGCTTGCAGGGCGAATCCCAGGTCCATCGATTCGATGGAGTTCCCCAGCGGCCGGGTGCCTGCCAGGTTGAACATGTGCCCGCGCGCGATTACGTGTACGCGCCGGCTGTCTTTGAGTTCTAGCGTCAGCAGGTCATCCACGTACTCGCGCTTGCTCGCCACCTCCCCGGCGCCGGCGAGGCTCTCGGCGTCGATCTCGGCCGGGAAGTGCCCGGCGTTGGCCAAGATGACGCCGTCCCGCAAGAGCGGAAGATCGGCGGCGTTCAGTACGTCCCTGGCGCCGGTGACGGTGATGATGACGTCGGCGCTGGCGATGGCGGCGTCGCGCGATGGCGTGCTGAATCCGTCCAGATGCGCCCGCAGCCTGGCCACGGGGTCGGTGTCCACGACCGAGACGCGGGCGTAAGCGCCGCGGAAGTTAGCCGCGACCCCGCGCCCGCAGGCTCCGTAGCCGAAGACGGTCACCTGCTCGCCGTTGGTGACGCGGTTGGTCAACCGCATGAAGGACTCCAGCGAGCTCTGCCCGACGGCGTGCTCGTTTTCGGCGAATTGCTTGATGGGGCTGTCGTTGATGACCAGGATCGGCCGCCGGAGCCGGGAGCGAAGCGGTTCGAGCCGCATCCGGCCCGAGGTGGTTTCCTCGGTTCCGCCGAGCAGCCCCTCGTACGGGCTGGCCAGGTAACCGGTAAAGAGGTCCCCGCCGTTATCCAGGATCAGGTCCGGCTTCGCGGCCAGCACTTCGTCGAGGTAGGAGCGGTGCAGGTCCTTGTCCTTGGTCGGTCCTCCGATGACGGTGACGCCCTCGGTCCGCAGGAAATCGACCGCTTCGGGCTGGGTGGTGTTGAGGTTCCCCGTCGAGACCAGCGTCGCCCCTCCGTCGCGCAGCGTCAGGATAAGCGCCACGGTCTTGGCCTCGAGATGGATGCCGGTGCCGATAGTCAGGCCGCTGAACGGGCGCGTCTGCCGGAATTCCTGCGAGATGCCCCGCAACAGCTGGCAATGCTCGCGGACCCAGTCGATTCGTGTGGCTACCACCTGGTTAATCGTCCCTTCGGATCTGAACGGCGAGACCGCCGCTGCGGACGTACGCAGAACTGCGAAGTCAGATAGTGGTCGTACCCAGCCTGGAGAGAGACCGTATCCCTGGAACCAATCTCAGAAGGCTGCCTGCCACCGGCATGACCGGCCGCTCGCCTGGGCATGACCGCTTCGTGTCGGTATCTATTTTCGAACACAAGCCAGAATTCTGCCCGTTCGGTCACCCGCTGTGGCCTGGCATGGCGCGGGTCAGCTGGAAACCCTGTATCTGCACGGCGGCCCGGGAGCGAGCTGAGCGCGGCCGGGGCATGGGGCACGTGTGGGTTTCGTGCGAGGCCTGCCACGAGCAGCTCTGGGACACGACGTTCTACGAGCCCCCGCATGACATCCGGCACGAACCGGCCAGACCCTAGGCACCACCGGCAGAACGCGCCAGCGAAAGCCCCCTGACGACCTGCGGCCCGGCCATTTCGCAGCAAGGAACCATGTCCAGAATTTAAACAGTTAGCGGCATTAGGGTGTGGGCAGACTGAGGACTGTTATCCGAAATCCGAAGGAGCGTCGATGAAGACCAAGGCCGCTGTCGTCTACGAGCCGGGCAAGCGCATCGAGATCGAGGAGCTGGATCTCGATGGGCCGAGGGAGGGCGAAGTTCTCATCCGCTACACCCACGCGGGCCTGTGCCATTCGGACATTCACATCGCTCACGGCGATCTCGAGGCACGGCTGCCGATGGTGCTCGGCCACGAGGGCGCGGGGATCATCGAGGAGGTAGGGGCGGGCGTGACGCGGGTGAAGCCCGGCGACCACGTCGTGTGCTCGTTCATCCCGAACTGCGGTGTCTGCCGCTACTGCGCCACCGGCCGTCAGTCGATCTGCGACATGGGCGCGACGATCCTCGAGGGTTACCTTCCCGGCGGGCGATTCCCGATCACCGGGCCCCGCGGCGAGTACGGCGCCATGTGCATGATCGGCACGTTCAGCCAGTACGGCGTGATCAGCCAGACCTCGACGGTCAAGGTCGATGACGATCTGCCCCTGGAAAAGGCTGTGCTCGTGGGCTGCGGTGTGCCGACCGGGTGGGGCTCGGCCGTGAACACGGCGAAGGTTTCCCCTGGCGACACCGTCGCGATCTACGGCATCGGCGGCATCGGCATCAACGCGGTGCAGGGTGCCCGCTACGCCGGCGCGAAGAACGTCATCGCCATCGATCCGCTGGAGAACAAGCGGGAGAAGGCGATGGAGCTCGGCGCGACTCACGCGTTCGCCACCGCCGAAGAGGCGCAGGAGGCCATCACCGAGATGACCCGGGGCCAGGGCGCCGACTCCGCGATCCTCACCGTCGACCTCATGACCCCCGAGGTCGTCGGTGCCGGATTCACCGCGATCGGCAAGGGCGGCATCGTCGTGGTGACCGGACTGAACAAGCTGATGGAGACGACCATCCAGCTGCCGGGCAGCATCTTGACCCTGTTCCGCAAGAGCGTGGTAGGCAGCCTGTTCGGCGACTGCAACCCGACCTACGACATCCCGAAGATCCTCGGGCTGTACCAGGCGGGCGACCTCAAGCTCGACGAGATCATCACCAGGACCTACACCCTGGAGGAGGTCAACGAGGGCTACGAGGACCTGCTCGCTGGCAAGAACGTCCGCGGCGTCATCGTCCACGAGCACTGACGGCCCGAGCTAGGCGATCCAAGATCATTGACCGTATGACGAAACAGGTCGTGGGGCGCCAGCGCGAGCTGGAGCTGGTGCAAGCAGCACTCGCGTCTGGTGCCCACATCCTGCTCGAAGGACCGCCCGGCACGGGCAAGTCCACTCTGCTCCGGCAGGTTGCGGCGGCCCGGCACGCCGAGTTCGTGCTCGTCGAGGGCAGCGCCGAGCTGACACCTGCCCGCCTGATCGGATCCTTTGACCCGGCGCTCGTCCTGGAACAGGGCTACCGGCCGGAGAACTTCTCCGATGGCCCGCTCGTCCGGGCCATGCGTGACGGCGGCCTCTTGTATGTTGAGGAGCTCAACCGGGTCCCGGAAGAAACGATCAACGTCCTGCTGACCGTCATGTCCGAGGGCGAGATCAACGTGCCGCGGCTCGGGCGCGTCACCGCGGATGAGAGCTTCCGGCTGGTGGCCGCCATGAACCCGTACAACTCGGTCGGGACATCGCGGCTGTCGATGGCCCTCTACGACCGGACCTGCCGGATTTCCGTCGGCTACCAGGACGCCGGGCACGAGCGGCAGATCGTCCAGCTGGCCGCCGAGGACGCCAAGCAGATCCTGGTCATCGAGGCCGTGGAGCTCGCCCGTGCCACCCGGGAACATCCCGACCTGCGCTCGGGCGCCTCGGTCCGGGGCGCTATCGACTACGCCCGGCTGGTCCCCGAGCTCGCCGGCATCCGCCTCGTCCCCGCTGACGACTGGCAGGTCGGGCTGGACGCGGCGCTGACCACCCTGTCCGGGCGGGTGCGGCGGCACGAATCGTGCCAGCGGCCGGCCGACGCCATCATCGAGGAGATATTCCGGCGGGTCCGCGCCCGCAGGCAGGCCGATGACGCATCGGGAGGCGACGGCCCGGGGGAATGACGAGCCCGTCGGCCGCTTCGCTGGCCGGCGGGCAGCGTCCGCGGCCACAGCCGAAGTCGGGCCGCCCCGAAGGAAAGACCGTGGGGCGGCACGAGCTCGCGCGCCACACCCGCTTCGCAGAGCTTAGCCCCGAGGTCGGCGTGCTCGACGAGCAGGCGCTGAACCAGGCCCTCGCCGAGGATCCGGCAGTTTTCGAGTTGCTCGCCGCGATGACCAACGCCACTGACGAGAGCCTGCGAGCCGCCGCGATCCGGCTCAGCTCGAGCATCGTGCTCGAGCGCGCCCGCGCCGGGCGGACCTCGATGCGCGGGATTTCACGGCTACGGCCCGTCCGGGGCGCCGCGGACGGCGACCTCGACATCGACGCCTCGGTCGAAGGCATCACGGCGGCCCGCTCCGAAGCCCGTCCGGTGGTCCTCGACGACCTGACCACCGTGCACTGGGCCAAGGCGCAAACAGCCTTCGCCGTCGTCGTCGACCGGTCGGGTTCGATGAGTGGCGCGCGCCTGGCCGCGGCGGCGACGGTTGCCGCGGCCTGCGCGCTGCGTGCTCCGCGAGAGCACGCCGTCTTGTCCTTCGCCGCGGCCGTCGATGTCATCCGGCCCCTGGTCAGCGACATCGCACCGGCGGTCGTGGCCGAGCGGCTGCTCAGGCTCCGCGGGCACGGGGTGACCCGGTTGGCTGACGCGCTGCAAGCCGCGCGAGAGCAGCTGGCGCACGCCCGGGCCAGGCGCCAGGTCGTCATCTTGCTGTCCGACTGCCGGACCACCGATGATGACGACACCCTGCAGACGGCACGCACCCTGCAGGAGCTGATCATCCTGGCGCCCGCCGATGATCACGAACAGGCGGCCCAGCTCGCGGACCTCGCTGGCGCGCGGTGGGGGGCGATAGCGAACCCGCTGGACGCGGCCGCGGCCCTGGACCATCTGCTAGAGACCCGGGCCACTAGCTAGGCGAGGGTTTGGACGCGGCGCCCGCCCAGTTCGGACGGGCGCCGAGCGGCTGGTCATGCCGATGGGGTGTGGAAGTAGTGGCCCTTGTCGAGGTCGTCGATGAGCCCCGGGTGCGTCGGCTGCCATCCCATCAGCTCGCGGGTCAGCGCGCTCGAGGCCGGGCTATCCAGCCCGATGAAGCCGCCCAGCCAGGCGAAGTGCTCACCTGCCTCCGCACCCGGGATCGAGACCACCGGCACGTCCAGGTGGCGGCCGATCACCTCGGCGACGGCCCGGATCGGCACGCCCTCGTCGTCCACGGCGTGCAGCGTCGATCCTGCCGGGGCCTTCTCCAGCGCCAGGCAGAACAGGTGCGCGGCGTCGAGCCGGTGCACGGCGGGCCAGCGGTTGGTCCCGTCGCCGATATAGCCGGAGACGCCCTTGGCGCGGGCGATGCCGACTATGGCCGCCATGAAGCCGTTATCTCCGTCGCCGTGACACGTCGGAGGAAGCCGCACCACGGACGAGCGGACGCCACGGTCAGCCAGGGAGAGCGTGATCTCCGCAGTGCCCTGCCGGGCCCGCGGACCGGGGCCCCAGGCGGCCATAGCCGGGTCGGAACCATGCCCGTCCCGTTCGGTCGCCACCCGCCCGACGGCGAGCCCGAGCGTCCCGGAGGCGATAACGAACGGCCGGTCAGAACCCGCGAGCGCCTCGCCGAAGATCTCGACGGCCTGGCGATCCGCATCGGCCGCGTCCTGGAATCCCCCTGAGAAGGCGATGTCGTGCTTGAAGGCGAGGTGGATCACGCCATCGGAGGCGGCCGCGGCGCTCCGCAGGCTGTCGAGATCGTCAAGAGTGCCGCGGTGCACCTGCGCCCCGGCCGCGGTGAGGGCAGCAGCCGAGGCATCCGAGCGGGCGAGCCCGGTGACCTGATGGCCAGCGTCGATGAGTTCGGGAACGACGGCGGAGCCTATCCAGCCGGACGCGCCGGTGACGAAAATACGCATGAAAACCTCCAGGTAAGCCGGCCGTCCTCGGCGCAGGTGTGCGCGGAGACGGACCGATGTCAGTCGCTGTCATCAGCATAGCAAGGATGTCAGCTGCTGTCATCACCTATGATCATGGCATGGGTCGATGGGAGCCAAACGCGCGCGGTCGGCTGGAGCGGGCGGCGATGGAGCTCTATGGCGAGCGCGGGTTCGAGCAGACCACGGTGGCGGAGATCGCCGCGCGGGCCGGATTGACCGAACGAACGTTCTTCCGGCACTTCGCCGACAAGCGCGAGGTCCTGTTCTGGGGCGCGGGCGCGCTGCAGGAGCTGTTCGTAAACATGGTCGCCAGCGCGCCTGAGTCAGCGGCGCCGATCAACGCGGTCGCCGCGGCCCTGGCGGCCGCCGGTGCCGTGCTCCAGGAGCGCCGCGACGGCTCCCGGCAGCGCCAGGCCATCATCGCCGCGAACACAGAGCTCCAAGAGCGCGAGCTGATCAAGCTCGCATCACTTGCCTCAGCGATAGCCGATGCACTGCGCCGACGTGGCGTCACAGATCCAGCCGCGAGCCTGGCGGCCGAGGCAGGGATCGCTGTCTTCAAAATCGCGTTCGAACGCTGGGTCGGCGAAACCAGCCAGGCAGACTTGCCGGACCTCATCCGGGGGTCGCTCGACGAGCTGAAAGCCGTGACCGCGGGCGAATGACCGCCGCGGGCCGGCCGAGCGCGAGGTCGTCCCTGTTGCCGTTAGTTCGTCCGGCGGTGATCCCCGGGATCTAGGCGCGCGGGGCACATTCCGGTCTCGCCAGCCGACAGGGCGTCATCAGTCATCTGGAGGCTGACAGATCTGCTGCTCACCGGCATCCTGGCCGAGGAATCATCAGTTCTGGCTAGCCGGACGGCGTGCTAGGCAGCGAGTGGTCCCAGTCGGACAGCAGCGTCCGGAGCGCCGCGACCAGCGCGATGGGCTGGTCAAGCATGATGTGGTGACCCGCGGCGGGGATCTCGACCACCGGCGCGGCGCGGCCCAGCCGGTCATACATGACCTCGCTCAGCTGCTGCGTCACGATGCCGTATTCGGCACGGAACAGCGCTACCCGGCAATCCAGCCGGGTCAGCAGCTCGGGGGTGAATTGCTCACGGGCGAAGATACGAGGGTCGAACTTCCACGTCCAGCCACCCTCGACCGGCCGGATCGAGGTCGCGGCCACATGGTCCGCGATATACGCCAGCACCGGCTGATCGGGGACCGGGTGAAAGCGGGCGGCGGCCGCCTGGCTGGTCGCATAGACGCGCAGCGGCCCGAACGCCCGCCGCTGGCGCGCCGCTCTGTCCTCCGGGGTGAGGTCCCGCACGGGCGAGTCGATGGCGACCGCCCCGGCGATACGGGCCCCGACCAGACTGGCGAGCCGCAGTGTGACCAGGCCGCCCATGCTGTGCCCGATTACGGTGGGCGGGGCCGTGATCCCGGCGTCGGTGGCGACGGCGAGCACCTCGCGGGCCCATGTATCGAGGCTGTAGCTGTCCCGCCGGCCGCTGTCGCCGTGCCCGGAAAGATCCGGGGCGACCACCCGCCAGCCGTTCGCAAGCAGCGGCCCGATGTGGTCCCACCAGTGGGCGTGGGCGCCGCCGCCGTGTACGAGCACGAGGCCCCTCATCGCCGGGTTACCCCAGGCCCGGTAGGAGATAGCGGTTCCCTCGACGGTCGTCAGCCGCTCCTGCGGCGCGTCGGCCAGCGCGGCGGAGAACCAGGCCGGCGCGCTGGCCGAGTCGGCATCGGCTGGTGAGGTCATGATCAGAAGCGAATCAGATGGCCGGGCTCGCCCCGCCACCGGGATATACCTCAGGCGTCTCAGGTGGATGCGGTCGCCTGGCCCGCGACCGCCTGGAAGACCGATTCGTGACCGGTGTGCCGGTTGTGATGGCTGGGGTACCCGCACCGGATATGTCTACGGTTTCTGGGGCTATGACCCCGGAAACCGTAGACATATCCACGGCTGGCTCGCGCGGGAGGCATCTGTGTTACACAGCCAGGAGGTCCAGGCCGCAGCGACCGGCTTTGGGCGTAGCTCGCCTTCCCCGATGCTCCGCAGGAACCAGCGCGGACACCATACGTCGAGGGTGCCGGGCCGGCGGAAAGGAAGCGGCTGGCCTTCCCGCTCCAGCCGATGTGGATGCCTCGCCCCGATACCGCCTAAGGTCGTTTCTGTGGAATCAGCACACACGGCCGGCGCGAATCCGGCCGAGCCCAGAAGCGAGGTCATCGCGGTTGACGTCCCCGGTGGCACTCTCGCCGTCGAGCTGGTGCGGTCCAGGACAGAACCGGTTCTCGCCATCCACGGCATCAGCAGCCAGCGCAGGCTGTGGAACTGGCTGCGGGCCGCCGACCCCGACCTCAGCCTGATCACGCCGGATCTTCGCGGCCGCGGCGACAGCGTCGGCGTCGGCGGGCGCTCATCGATCGCCAGGCACGCCGCCGACATGGTGGCCGTGCTTGACCACCTGGGCCTCGACGCGGTACACGTGTGCGGGATGTCGATGGGCGGGTTCGTCGCGGTCGAGCTGGCCACGACCTGGCCCGGCCGGGTGAAGAGCCTGATCCTCGTCGACGGCGGCTTCCCGATGGCGACCCCGCCCGGCCTCACGCCCGAGGCCCTGCCCGAGATCTTCCGGGATCGCCTGGCCCGGCTGGAGCACGACTGGCCATCGGTCAGCGAGTACGCCAGGTTCTTCACCGAGCAGACCGCGCCGCTGCTCGACCCGGCCGACCCGCTGCTGCTCGACTACCTCGCCCACGATCTCGTCGGTCACCACGTCAGGCTCAGCGCGGACGCCCTGATCGCCGACGCCGCCGATATCTTCTTCGGGCCGTCGAAATGGCAGCAGCTCGACGTGCCGGTCAGGTTCCTCACCGCCGAGTGGAGTGTCGGCGCGGGCAGCCCGCCCGCGTATACCGCCGAGGCCGCCCGGACTTTCCGCCAGGGCCTCGACGCGCTGGTCACGGTGCGTCCGGTGGCCGGCGTCGATCACCCCGCTTCGATCATGAGCCACGCCGGCGCCCAGGCGTCGGCAGACCTGATCGCCGAGGCCCGGTCGTGATCGCACCCGGCGTGGTCGTGGAGGCACTGAGCCGGGGGCTGCCCGGCGACCGCCTCGTGGTCGATCCGGACGTGCTCGCCGCCATGTCGCACGACGAGGCCGAGTGGGCCCCGGCCGGGAAAGCCGCCGCCGGAGTGCGCGCGCGCTCAGAAGCCGAGGTCCAGCACGTGGTGCGCACCTGCGCCGAGCTGGGCATTCCCGTCGTGCCGCGCGGCGCGGGTACCGGACTGTCCGGTGGCGCCAATGCGGTAAGCGGCTGCGTCGTCCTGGACGTGTCACGGATGAACCAGGTCCTGGAGATCGATCCGGACAACCTGGTGTGCGTGGTCCAGCCGGGCGCGGTCAACAACGACGTCAAGGCCGCCGTCGCCGAACACGGCCTGTGGTACCCGCCCGACCCGGCCAGCGCCCCCTGGTCGACGATCGGCGGCAACGTGGCCACGAACGCCGGCGGCCTATGCTGCCTCAAATACGGCGTCACCCGCGATTACGTGCTGGGCCTGCGCGCGGTCGTCGGCGGCCCGGTCGCCTACGGCGACGCGGTGCGTCTCGGGCGGCGCACCACCAAGGGTGTCGCCGGGCTCGACCTGGTCGGCTTGTTCGTCGGATCCGAGGGCACCCTCGGCGTCGTCACCGAGGTGACCTTGCGGCTGCGGCCCGCGCCGGCCGGCACGCCGCGGACTATCGTCGGGGCCTTCGCTGGCCTGGTCGCATCCGGCCAGGCCGTGGCCCAGATCACCAGGCGCGGGCTCACCCCGGCGGTCCTCGAGCTTCTCGACCGGGCCTGCCTGGAGGCGGTCGAGGAGTGGAAACACCTCGGCATCGACGCGGACGCGTCGGCGCTGCTGCTGGCCCGCGTGGACACGCCGGGGGATTCGGGTGCGGCCGAGGCGGCGGCGATCGCCGCGACCATGGCCGATGCGGGAGCGATGTGGGTGGAGCAGTCCACCGATGACGCGGAGGCCGAGGCGCTGTTCGAGGCCCGCCTGCTGGCGTACCCGGCGCTCGAACGGCTCGGCCCGGTGCTCACCGAAGACGTCTGCGTGCCGCGGTCCAAGGTCCCGGCGATGCTGGAACAGATAAGCGCGATCGCGGCCAGGCACGGCGTCCGGATCGCGACTCTCGCTCACGCGGGCGACGGGAACCTGCATCCGCTGCTCATCACGCCGCCGGGCGACGCGGCGGCCCGCATCGCGGCTCAGGCCGCGTTCGAGGAGTTCCTCGACGCGGCGATCGCGCTCGGCGGCACCGTCACCGGCGAGCACGGCGTCGGGATCCTCAAACGTGACGGCATGCGCCGGGAACTCGACCCGGGCTCTCTCGCGCTGCAGTCCGCGGTGCGCCGCGCCCTGGATCCCCGCGAGATATTCAACCCGGGCAAGGGCTGAGAAGCGGAAGGGAGACGGGGCCGGACCGCATCGGCCCGGTGCTCCGGTTCAGCCCGGCCGCCGAGAACCAAGATGGTTACATCGGCCGTGCGTTAACGTCCTAGTTGACATAGGGTACGCAGTCGGCGCTGACCCGGGTAGAAGCGGCTGCCACCCGGTTTAGGTCAAGCTGCTGCGTAGACCCCAACTGCCATCCTCCGCCGGGATTCTCGTACCGCCAGACGGCTTGCTGCTGACGGCTATACGCCTCAGCCGCCCTGACCGGAGCTGGCCGCCACGCGGTCCAGCCAGTCGATCAGCTCGGCGATGACCTCGTCCCGGTTGGTCTCGTTCAGGATCTCGTGCCGGGCGGCCGGATAGGTGCGGATCGTCATGTCGGTCAGCCCCGCGGCCTGGTACCGGTCGGTCAGCGGGGTCAGCAGCGTCAGGCCGCCGTTGACCGGGTCGGCCTCCCCGACTGCGATGTAGACCGGCAGGTCAGACCGCATCGCGGCGACCTGAGCCGGGTCGGCGAGCCGCCGCGCGCCGGCGAACATCAGCTTGGCCGCATCGGTGTCGATCCCGAAGCCGCAGCCTGGGTCGGCGATATAGGCGTCGACGATGGCCTCATCACGGGACAGCCAGTCGTAGTCCGTCCGCGAGGGCTGGAACGGCGCGTTGAACATGGCCAGGTCAAGCGGCTGATCCAGGTCCAGGGCGGCCTCGAGCAGATCGATCGCCGCGGTGCCGGTCAGGACCACGCCGTCCACGTCGGCGCTGTGATCGAGCAGGTACTGCTGGACGGCGAACGACCCCATGCTGTGCCCGAGCAGGATGAGCGGCAGGTCCGGATGATCGGCGCGGATCTTGGCCGAGAGCAGGCCGATGTCATCGACCAGAGCGGTCCAGCTGCCCGGACCCAGGTTCCCGTACGCGTCGGGATCGCCACTGGCGCCGTGGCCGCGGTGATCCTGGGCGTAGACCACGAAACCGGCGTCGTTCAGCGCCAGGGCCACGTGACCGTAGCGCCGGGCGTGCTCGCCCATCCCGTGGGTCAGCTGGATCGCGGCCCGCGGCGCGGCGTCCTCCGGATCCCAGCGGTAGGCGACAATCTTCGTGCCGTCAGCTGACTTATAGCTGAGCTCGCTCGTGGGCACCATGGCCGTCCTCTCCTTGCCCGCGGGCCCAGACACCAGCGGCCTCGCGTGCGACAACACTAGTTAAAAGACGTCTGTCTACAAGGGCAATTTAGGCGGAACGGACCGCCCTGCGTGCCCAGGGCCACGCCGGAACGGGAGGCGCCGTGGACCAAGCCCGCGCTAGCGGCCGCGGGAACAGCGTCCCCGGCCTGCTGGCCGCCGACCGCGGCCTGGTGCGCGCCGCCGAGGTCAGGGCGCTACCCGGCCGCCGCGACGGCTTGACCCCGATCCGGCCTACGCTGCTGTCATGACGGCAAGACCGCGGCGCGCACGGGAGGAGGACGTGCACGAACTGGCCATGACCATGCCCCACGTCACGGTCGCGCACGGATCGCGGGGCAACCCGGTCTACCAGGTCGGCCGTAAGTCCTTCGTGTTCTTCCGTAACCCCCGTCCTGACGCCACCGATCCCGTTACCGGCGAGCGCTACCCGGACGTGATCGTGTTCTGGGTACCGTCGGAGTCCGACAAGCAGGCCCTGATTCAGGACCAGGCGTCGCCGTTCTTTACCACCCCGCACTTTGACGGCCACCCGTCGGTGCTGCTGCGGGCGAGCCGGATCGGCGAGCTCACCCGGCAGGAACTGGCTGAGGTCATCCAGGACGCCTGGCTGTCGCGAGCGTCACCTGCCAGGGCCTCGGCGTGGCTAACTGGCCGCCCAGGTAACCACTCCGTAGATTGACCACGTGTACACGACCTTGGTCTCTGGTCACGTGAGCGCCCCGCGCTCGGCGGTCTACCAGGCGTTTCTCGATGCGGACGCGATCGATGTCCGCATCGTGCAGGAGGGCATTCCCGGCAAGGTGCCCGCCGCCGACAACGAGACGGGCACCCGGATGGCCCTGGCTAACCTGGCCAGGCTCGTCGGGGCACGCTAGATCAGCGGCTGGCCGTCTCGCCGAGCGAGGCGGCGACTTCGGGTGCGAGGCATTGCGCTCCCGGGTTAGCAGAAACGGCCAGCCTGACGACTCACGCACCGGCCATGTCACGCGTCTTCGCTATGTAAACCCGGTACCGGGACACGCGCGGAAAGCGAGGAATCGAGATGGGTACTGCGACCGCGGCCAGCCGCGAACACACGGTGCTGGCGAGCCCGCTGGGTGAGCTGACGCTGGTACGAGACGGCGCGGCGCTAGTAGGGCTGTACTTCCCGCATCATTGGTACATGCCGCCCACGGCCACTCTCGGGCCGAGAACCGATCGGGGCTTCGACGATATCGCCACCCAGCTCGAGCAGTACTTCACTGGTCGCCGGGTGACCTTCGATGTGCCGGTGCAAGCGGCCGGGGACGCGTTCCAGCGGCACGTGTGGGACCTGATCTCGCAGCTGCCCTACGGGCAGACCACCACCTACGGCGCGCTGGCCCGCATGCTTGGCTCGCCGGTGACCGCGCAGGAGGTCGGCGCCGCCGTCGGGCGCAACCCGTTGTGCATCCTGATCCCGTGCCATCGCGTCGTCGGTGCCGGCGGCAGGCTGACCGGATACGCCGGCGGCCTCACCCGCAAGCGCGCGCTCCTTGATCTGGAGCGAGAACATACTGCGCGTGATCTCACGCCATGAGCTGACCGGACGTCTACCGGGTATGGAAGGTAAACAGCCATTCGAGACGGTCGTCACCGCTCACGGTGCGACCGTACTGCGAGTCTGCCGTGCCGTCCTTGGCCCGGGTGACGCCGATGATGCCTGGTCCGAGACCTTTCTCTCGGCGATGAAGGCCTATCCGGATTTGCCGGCCGACGCCAACGTCCAGGCGTGGCTGGTGACCATCGCGCACCGCAAAGCCATCGACATCACCCGCGCCATCGCCCGCCGCCCGATACCGGTCACCGAAACTCCCGAAACCGCGCCGGCGCCTCCCGCCGACGCTCGCGACCCGCAGCTCGACCTCGACGCTGACCTGACCACCGCACTCGCCAACCTCCCGCCGAAGCAGAAACAGGCCGTGGCCTACCACTACCTGGGCGGCCTGCCCTACACCGACGTCGCCGCCATCCTGGGCGGCAGTCCCGATGCCGCCCGCCGCGCCGCGGCCGACGGCATCGCCTCTCTGCGGCGCTCCTACCCGGGCGTCGCCGCAACGAAAGGAGAGCCCCGTTGAACACGGACGACTTCGCCGGTCACCTGGTTCAGGCTCTTGCCCCGGCTCCCGGCCACCTCGGCCGGCTGCACGAACGCCTCGCCCGCGCCGCGCAGGCCAGCGAAATCCTCGACGTGGCCTACCGCACCATGGACACCCCGGTCGGCCCGCTCCTGCTCGCGGCCACCGACCAGGGCCTGGTGCGGGTGGCCTTCGCCCGCGAGGACCACGATGCGGTCCTGCAGTCGCTGGCCGACCGCATCAGCCCGCGCGTGCTCCGGTTCCCCGCCCGGCTCGACGTGGCGGCCCGCGAGCTCGATGAATACTTCACCGGTCAGCGGCACCGCTTCGACCTGCCGCTGGACTGGCGGCTTTCGGCCGGCTTCCGCCGGGCCGTCCTCAGCCACCTGCCCGACATCGGCTACGGGCACACTGCCAGCTACGCCACGGTGGCCCAGCTGGCGGGTAGCCCCAAAGCGTTCCGCGCGGTGGGCACGGCCTGCGCCACTAACCCACTGCCCGTCGTCGTCCCGTGTCACCGTGTCGTCCGCGCCGACGGCGGCATGGGCGGTTACCGCGGCGGCCCAGAGGCCAAGCGCACCCTGCTCACCCTGGAGACCGCGGCATGATCGTGGCGGCCGACTGGGACCGGATCCGGCGCGAGCTCGACGACTACGGCGGCGCCCTGATCGGCCCGCTTATCACCACGGAAGAAGCCGCGCGGATCGCCGCGCTGTACACCGAGGACACGCGGTTCCGTACGACCGTCAACATGGGCCGGCACCGCTTCGGTTCGGGCGAATACCGCTACTTCGCCGAACCGCTGCCCGCCCAGGTCGTCGAGCTCAAGCGGGCGCTTTACCCGCGGTTGCTGCCGATCGCCCGTGACTGGTGGCAGCGCCTCGGACGGGAGACACCTTGGCCGGACAGCCTGGCGGAGTGGCTGGCGAAGTGCCATGCTGCCGGGCAGGCCAAGCCGACACCCATCCTGCTCAAGTACACCGAAGGTGACTGGAACGCGCTGCACCGCGATCTCTACGGCGAGCTGGTGTTCCCGCTCCAGGTCGTGATCAACCTCAGCCAGCCGGGCGTCGACCACACCGGCGGAGAGTTCCTGCTCTACGAACAGCGGCCGCGAGCCCAGTCCCGCGGCACCGCGATGCTCATCCCGCACGGCCACGGCCTGGTGTTCACCACCCGCGACCGGCCGGTGGAGTCTGCGCGCGGCTGGTCCGCCGCGCCGGTCCGGCACGGCGTCTCGGTCATCCGGTCCGGGCAGCGCTTCACGCTCGCGCTGGTCTTCCACGACGCCGCCTGATGCCCGCGTCAACGCCAGGCGGCCAGCGCTATACGCTGCTCGGCCCCGACGGGCACCCGTACCGCAGCAGCGTGCGGGGAACACTCGGCGGACACCGCAGGTCCAGGATCTACGGGAGGCTTGACTGCCGATCGGCGCGTGCCGCCATTGCGGCCGGCGGCTACCTGAGCCATCGCGTGTTCTTCGCCGACGAGCAGACCGCGATCGCGGCCGGCTACCGGCCCTGCGCCGTCTGCCTGCCCGTCGCCTACCAGGCCTGGCGGGCGGCAGCGCGGCCAGGACCTTCTGGATGTGCTC
The DNA here is from genome assembly GCA_963844625.1 of uncultured Actinomycetota bacterium. Classification (GTDB taxonomy): domain Bacteria; phylum Actinomycetota; class Actinomycetes; order Streptosporangiales; family Streptosporangiaceae; genus Palsa-504. The sequence continues at coordinate 105,615 of CAWJPF010000008.1, forward strand.
GCGCATGTGCGCGATGCCCGACCACATGACCTCTTCGATCAGGTCATCGCGGGAGGGGAAGTAGTAGTAGATCGCCGGCGCCTGGATCTCGGCCTGGCCGGCGACGTCGCTCAGCCGGGTGCCCGCGTACCCCTGCTCTGCGAACCGCTGGCCATCCCGCGCGCTGACCTGGACGTTATGCCTTACATTGATCAGGAGTGTCTCGGCGAGGGCGGCGGGCTCAGGGAGCGTGATCGATGCAGTCTCCGGCCTTCGAGGGGCCCTACTTCGACGAGCTGGCCATCGGCCAGGAGTTCGGCGGCGCGCCTGGCCTCACGCTGACCTCCGGCCTGGCCGCCGCGCATCAGGCCATCACCGGAGACCGGCTGGCGCTGGTCCTGGACCATGAGCTATGCCGGCAGGTCACGGACGGCGGCCCGCTCGCGTCACCCAGCCTGGTCTGGGATGTCGCGATCGGCCAGTCGACGCTGGTCACCCAGCATGTCAAGGCCAACCTCTTCTACCGCGGACTCGCGTTCCACCGCGCCCCCCGGCTCGGCGATACCCTCCGTACCTCAACGCGGGTCGTCGCCCTCAGGCAGAACCGGCCGCGGGAAGGCCGCGCGCCGACCGGACTCGCGGTGCTGCGCATCACCACTGCGGACCAGCAGCGGCGGCCGGTGCTTGACTTCTGGCGCTGCGCGATGCTGCCGCTGCGCGATCAGGACCGGCAGACCGGGCACGCCGACGATCTCGACGCGGCCGGCTATCCGGCCGCCCCGGCCAGGCTGCAGGCACTGGTCGCAGGCTGGCGCCTGGATCGGTTCGCCCGGCAGGCGGACGGCCCTCGCTTCGGTGATCTGCGTAAGGGGCAGTCCTGGCCAGCGGCCGGCGGCAACGTCGTCTCCAGCGCGCCTGAACTGGCCCGGCTGACCCTCAACGTGGCGATGGTGCACCACGACGCGGCGGCCTCCGGCGGCCGGCGTCTGGTGTACGGCGGGCACGTCATCGGGCTGGCGCTGGCCCAGGCGGTCCGTTCGCTGCCGGGCATCGCCACCGTCGCGGCCTGGGACGGCTGCGATCATCTCGGCCCGGTGCACGAGGGAGACACGCTGCACAGCACGATTTCGGTCGAGCAGGCCGACGACCTGCCCGGCGGCGGTGGCCTGGTGCACCTGCGTTCTCGCGTGCGGGCCGAAGGGCGCGCGGGCGACGCGGCACCGCGCGATGTCCTGGACTGGCGCTACGTAGCTGTCGTCGGCTGAGCCCAGGGCAACGTGACCATCGTCGAGCGCGTCTAACGCGGGTACCTTACAAGTAATTGAACCCACGTCGAGCGGCTCCGGACCTGGCCGCACTGGCGGAGGACGGCGATCCATGTATCCAGGCACGTACGCCGCCGAGGCGCCCGAACGGACCGCGGCGGTCATGGCCGGGACCGGTGAGACCCTCAGCTACGGCGACCTCGACCGGCGCTCAGTCCAGCTGGCCCGTGTCCTGCATGACGCGGGCCTGCGGCCGGGCGACGCGGTAGCGCTGCTGACCGAGAACAGCCTGCGCGCCTTCGAGGTGTACTGGGCCGCGATGCGCTCGGGCCTGTACATCACCGCCGTCAACTACCGGCTCAGGCCGGACGAGGTCGCCTACATCGTCAATGACTGCGGCGCGGCCGCCCTCATCACCTCCGCCGGGCAGGCCGCGACCGCCGAGGCAATCGGCGGCCGGATACCGGCGGTGCGGCTGCGGCTGGCGTTCGGCGGCCCGGTCACCGGCTACGACAGCTACGAGGAGACCATCGCCGCGGCGCCGGCTCGCCCGTTCTCCGACCAGCCGCACGGCGCCACCATGCTGTACTCCTCGGGGACGACTGGCCGGCCCAAGGGCGTCCGGCCGCCGCTTTCCGGCGTCCAGGTCTCCGAGGCCGGTGAGGGCCTGGTGGGACTGGCCAGCCAGTTCTTCGGCTGCGACCGTGAATCCGTCTACCTGTCGCCCGGGCCGATCTACCACGCAGCCCCGCTGCGCTGGAGCGGCGCGGTCCAGGCCCTCGGCGGCACCGTCGTCATGATGAAGCGGTTCGACGCCGAGCGGGCCCTGGCCGCCCTCGCCAGCGGGCACGTCACCCACGCGCAGTTCGTGCCGACCATGTTCGTCCGGATGCTGCAGCTGCCCCCGGAGGTCAGGGACCGCTACGACCTCTCGAGCCTGCGGGTCGCCATCCACGCCGCGGCGCCGTGTCCGGTCGAGGTCAAGCGGAAGATGATCGAGTGGTGGGGGCCCATCTTGTTCGAGTACTACGCAGGCACCGAGGGCAACGGCATGACGGCCGTCGACAGCGCCACCTGGCTCACCCGGCCGGGTACCGTCGGCCGGGCCATCCTGGGCACGGTGCGGATCTGCGCCGAAGACGGCACGGACCTGCCCGCGGGCCAGGCCGGCGGCGTCTACTTCGAGCGCGATGAGGTCCCGTTCACCTACCACAACGACCAAGAGAAGACCCGCGCCGCGCAGCACCCGGACCACCCGGACTGGACCACCCTCGGCGACGTCGGGTACCTCGACGGCGACGGCTTCCTGTTCCTCACCGACCGCAAGGCGTTCACGATCATCTCCGGCGGCGTCAACATCTACCCGCAGGAGACCGAGAACGTGCTCGCGCTGCATCCGGCGGTCTACGATGTCGCGGTCATCGGCGTGCCCGACCCGGAGATGGGCGAGTCGGTCGCGGCCTTCGTCCAGCCCGCCGCGGGCGCGGTGCCCGGGCCCGAGCTCGAACAGGAGATCATCGCGTTCGTGAAGTCCAAGATCGCCAGCTTCAAGGCGCCGCGTACCGTGCGCTTCGTCGATGACCTGCCGCGCAGCGAGGCGGGCAAGCTGATGAAGGCGGAACTCAAGGCCAGGTACGTACATCCCTGAGGTGACCGCCTGAGTGGCAAGGAGGATCGATGTTGACCACACGCCGAGCCGCGATCGTCGCGCCGACACGGACGCCGGTGGGTACATTCGGCGGGAGCCTGCGTACCGTCGCGGTCGAGGACCTCGCCGCTTCGGTTATCAGGGCCGTGCTCGAGCGGACCGGGATCGACCCGGCGCTCGTCAACGACGTCGCCTTCGCCCAGTCCTACGCCAACAGCGAGACGCCCTGCATCGGGCGGTGGGCGGCGCTGCACGCGGGCCTGCCCATCAGCGTGCCCGGATTCCAGATCGACCGGCGTTGCGGCGGCGGCCTGCAGGCCATTATCACCGCGGCCATGATGGTCCAGACCGGCGCCGCCGACGTCGTGCTGGCCGGCGGGGTGGAATCCATGAGCAACATCGAGCACTACACGACCTCCGTCCGCTGGGGCGCCCGGCAGGGGAACCAGTTCCTCTACGACCGCCTCGACCGCGGCCGGGAGCGGTCGCAGCCGGAAGGGCGCTTCGGCAAGATCTCCGGGATGATCGAGACCGCCGAGAACCTCGCCGAGCGGTACGGCATCACCCGGGATGAGGCCGACGCCTACGCCGCCCGCAGCCACCAGCGGGCCGCGGCCGCGTGGGCGGCGGGCCGGTTCGACGATGAGGTCGTCCCTGTGCCGGTGCCGCAGCGGCGCGGCAACCCGGTCCTAGTCGCCACGGACGAGGGCGTGCGGCCCGACTCGACCGCCGAGTCGCTCGCCAAGCTGCGCACGATCATCCCGGGCGGCACCGTCACGGCGGGCAACGCCAGCCAGCAGAACGACGCCGCCGCGGCATGCCTGATCGTCGCCGAGGACCGGCTCGAAGCGCTGGGCCTGGAGCCGCTCGGTTACCTGGCCGGCTGGGCGGCGGCAGGCTGTGATCCCGCCACCATGGGTATCGGGCCCGTCCCGGCCGTAGAAAAGCTTTTTTACCGAACGGGCCTCGGTTTCAGCGTCATCGACCTCGTCGAGCTGAACGAGGCATTCGCCGTCCAGGTGCTCGCGGTCCTGGCCGGGTGGGGGTGGAACGACCCGGACAAGCTCAACGTCAACGGATCCGGCATCTCGCTAGGTCACCCGATCGGCGCGACCGGAGCGCGGATGCTCGCCACCGGGCTGCGCGAGCTGCAGCGCCGGCAGGGCCGCTACCTGCTGGAGACCATGTGCGTCGGCGGTGGCCAGGGCGTGGCCGCCGTCTTCGAGGCCGCCTGATGAACACCGCGGTTATCGTCGACGCCGTCCGGACGCCTGCGGGCAGGGGCAGAGCGGTAGCGTCCTTGCCGGCCAGGTTATGGAACGTGACGGGTGGATCCTGCTCTCCGCCCTCTCACCACAACTCGTCGGCGAAGTGTCCGAACTGAGCGCCGGCCTCTCCGCCGCCGCCAGCCTCCTGGGCGCCCGTCACGAGCCGAGGAATGGAAGGTCAGATGAGGGAAGCAGGCGCGGATGCCGCGGCCCAGCCGCCGTGGCCGGCCGGGGCGGCCTGGATCGACGGGCGGTACTGCCCCGTCGAGGAGGCCAAAATCTCGGTGCTGGACCTGGGTGTCACTCGCTCGGACTGCACCTACGACGTCGTTCATGTCTGGGGCGAGCGGTTTTACCGGCTGGACGCTCATCTTGACCGGTTCGCTGCGAGCCTCGCGCGGCTGCGCCTTCACCCCGGATACAGCCGCGCCGAGATCGAGGCTTTTCTGCACGGCTGCGTCCGCCATGCTGGGCTGCGGGAGGCGTATGTCTCGATGACGTGCACCCGCGGCCGCCTCGCGACGGGCAGCCGTGATCTGCGGACCGCGCGGAACACGTTCTACTGCTTCGCCGTGCCTTTCGTGTGGATCAGCAGCCCGGATCAGCAGGCCACCGGCGCGAGCATGCGGATCAGCGCCATCACCCGCATCCCGCCGCAAAGCGTGGACCCGTCGGTGAAGAACTATCACTGGCTCGACCTTGACCTGGCCCTGCTGGAGGCCTACGACCACGACGCCGGGCTCGTCGTGCTGCGGGACCTATCAGGCGCCATCACCGAAGGACCCGGCTTCAACGTGTTCGCCTACGTAGACGGGCGGTGGCTGACACCGGCCCGCGGCACCCTGCACGGCATCACCCGGCGCTCGGTCATCGAGCTCGCCGGCCAGGCCGGCCAGCCGGTGGAAGAGGGCCGGCTCAGCGCAGCCGACTTGAGTCGGGCGGCCGAGGTTCTGGTCACCTCCACCGCCGGCGGGATCATGCCAGTGACCGTCATCGACGGCACACCCGTAGGAACTGGTGCGCCTGGGCCGCTCACGCGAGAGCTACGCGACCGGTACTGGGCCAGCCACCAGGACCCGCGGTATTCCACCCCGGTCCGCTACGACGAGCCAGACTAACTCCCGCACAACCGCCACCTCCGCTGGCCGGTGAGGGTTGGACTAGCGCGCGACGACGTTGGCGATCTTCCCGGGCACGATGATCAGCCGCTTTACGGCCAGGCCCTCGGTGTACTGCGCGAAGTCCTGGCGGCTCCGTAGGAGCCGCTCGATCTCCTCCTCGCTGGCGTCGGCGCCGACGTTGATGGTGAAGCGGGTCTTGCCGTTGATCTGGACAGGGAGGGTGATGACCTCTCCTGACCGCCAGCCTCTCGTCTGCTTCGGGGAACGCCGCGTACGTTAGCGACTCCCCGTGGCCGAGCCGGGTCCATAGCTCTTCGGCGACGTGCGGCGCGAGCGGGGCCACCATCAGTATCAGCGGCTCCGCCATCGCTCGCGGCAGCCCTGCGTTGTCCGCAGCGAGCTTGACGGCGTAGCTGGTCAGCTCCATCAGGCGGGCGATGGCGGTGTTGAACCGGAGCCCTTCGAAGTCCCTGCGCACGATCATGATGGTGCGGTGCAGGCGCTGAAGGCTCTCATGGTCAAGCGGCTGGTCGCTCACCCGGATCTTGCCCGTGCTCTCGTCGATAATGGCGCGCCACAGCCGCTGAAGGAAGCGGTGGACGCCGACGATGTCGTTGGTGCGCCAGGGCCTGTCGGTGTCGAGCGGGCCCATGGCCATCTCGTAGAGCCGGAGTGTGTCCGCGCCGTAACGGGCGTACATCTCGTCGGGGCTGACGCTGTTCTTCAGGCTCTTGCCCATTTTGCCTGCCCGCCGCGTCACACGCTGGCCAGCGTAAGTGAACGTACCGCCCGCGGTCTCGACGACCTCGGCGGCGGGCACGTACATACCGCGCTGGTCGATGAAGGCGTCGGCCAGGATGTACCCCTGGTTGTAGAGCCGCCGGAAGGGCTCCTTGGTAGACACATACCCCAGGTCATACAGCACTTTGTGCCAGAACCGCGCGTACAGCAGGTGGAGCACGGCATGCTCGACGCCGCCGACGTACAAGTCGACGCCGCCCTCGCCGTCGCGGGCCGCGTCTGGGGCGGCCATCCAGTATCGTTCGACGTCGGGGTCGACGAAGGCCCGGTCGTTGGCCGGGTCGAGGTAGCGCAGGAAGTACCAGCAGGATCCGGCCCACTGCGGCATGGTGTTGAGTTCACGCCGGTATCGTTTGACACCGTCGCCCAGGTCGAGTTCGACGGTGCTCCAGTCCTTGGCTCTGGCGAGCGGCGGCACCGGGTCGCTGGTCTCGTCTTCCTGCGGTTCGGAGCGGAAGTCGGGCATCTCCGGCAGTCTCACCGGCAGGGCGTCCTCGGGAAGCGGGATCGGCAGTCCGTGCTCGTCGTAGACGATCGGGAACGGCTCGCCCCAGTAACGCTGCCGGGAGAACAGCCAGTCACGCAGCCGGTAGGACCGAGTTCCATGGCCGACGTTCTGAGCCCGCAGCCAGTCAATAGCGGCGGCGATTCCGTCCTGCTTGCTCAGGCCGATGAGCTCCGGCCCGGGGGCCCCGGTGTAGGAGCCGTCGCCGGTGAATGCCGTCTTCCACGCAACCGCCGGGGCGGTCTGGTTAATGCCGTGACCGGCGAACCAGGCTGCCGGCGGCTCCAGTACCTCGCTGATGTCCAGCCCGAACTCGTGGGCGAAGTCCAGGTCCCGCTGATCGTGAGCGGGGACGGCCATGATCGCGCCGGTGCCGTACCCGGTGAGCACGTAGTCGGCCAGGAAGACGGGGATCTCTTCCCCAGTGATCGGGTTGATGACGTAGGTGCCGGTGAACACGCCGGTCTTGTCGTAAGCTTCGGCGGTGCGCTGCCGGTCGCTCAGCCGCCCGGCCATCTCCCGGTAGGCGGCGACCGCAGCACGGGGTGACCACGGGAGCTGGGCTGCGATCCTCGCCCGCGCCGATTCGTCGCTGGTGGTTTCTCGGCCCTGGGGGTAGGTCCAGGAAGCGGGGGTGCCGGCGGGCCACCTGTCGGGGACGAGCTGGTCCACAAGCGGGTGCTCGGGAGCCAGGACGACGTAGGTCGCTCCGTAGAGAGTGTCCGGGCGGGTGGTGAACACCTGGATCGACAGATCGGATTGACCGGCGACTGGAAGATTGATAAAAGCACCGTCGCTCACGCCGATCCAGTTGCGCTGCAACAGCTTGATGGATTCCGGCCAGTCCACCAGGTCCAGATCATCAATCAGCCGCTCAGCGAACGCGGTGATCCGGAGCATCCATTGCCGCAGCGGCCTGCGGTAGACGGGGTAATTGCCGACATCGCTGCGTCCATCAGCGGTGACTTCTTCGTTAGCCAGCACGGTGCCCAGACCAGGGCACCAGTTGACCAGTTCCTCGGAGATGTAGGCCAGCCGGCGGGCGTCGATGGCCCTCCGCTGCTCCACGGCTGTCAGCTCACCCCAGGGGCGGCCGTCGGGCGCAGGGCGCTGGCCGGACGTGAACTCGCTGATCAGCTCTTCAATGGGCCGGGCTCGTCCGGTCCGCTCATCGCACCAGCTATTGAAGATCTTCAGGAAGATCCACTGGGTCCACCGGTAGAACGCGAGGTCGGTAGTTGCGATCTCCCGGCGGGTGTCATGGCCCAGGCCCAGCCGCCGGAGCTGCCGCCTCATGTTGTCGATGTTGTTCTGGGTAGTGAGGCGCGGGTGCTGGCCGGTGTCGATCGCGTACTGCTCGGCGGGCAGCCCGAACGCGTCGTATCCGAAGGCGTGAAGGACATGGTGGCCGGTCATCCGCAGGTACCGCGCGTACACGTCGGTGCCGATGTAGCCGAGCGGGTGCCCTACATGCAGCCCGGCACCGCTCGGGTAGGGGAACATGTCGAGCGCGTAGAACTTACGGCGGCCCGCCATCTGCCCGAAGCCCTCAGCGAGTAGTCCCGCCGGGTTCGGGGAGTGGAAGGTGCCGTCGGTCTCCCAGCGCTCCTGCCACCGCGCCTCGATCTCGTTGGCGAGACGCGCGTCGTAACGGAACGGAGGCTGGCCTTCATCGGATACCGGCGAAGTCGTCTCGGCCGGCTCACTCTCGCTCATGAAATCCTCGTAACCCGCAGTTCTACCTGGCCCAGGAAATGAAAAAGCCCCTCACACATGAGGGGCAGCCGCGTTGACTAAGCGCGTCAACGCGGCTCGATAAGGAGGCTGGTGAGCACAGACATAGGGCTAGGCTACCTCACCCTTGTTGCCCCTGCCGCGAGGCGCTTGCTCGCCGATGGCATAGCGCGATCCGGGCGGCCGGCTTACGTCTGGATTTCCGTTTAACCGCTGTGACGGGAACTGGCCCGGCCGGAATCCGCGGCGGCGACGGAAGAGCGGCGGCTGGGTGACTGGCGCAAGGGCTGGCCGTCGTTGTCACTCGGTGAACGCGCAGAACTCGTTTCCCTCGGGGTCGGCCAGCACGTACCAGCGGATGTCGCCGCCCGGCTCGCGCAGGACTGTGGCCCCGGCCCCGGCGAGCGGCGCCACGCCGGGAACCGTGACATCCCAGTGGATGCGGTTCTTCACGGTCTTCGGCTCGGGCACCGGAACGAAGTCCATGGTGAGAATCGGCATGCCAGGCACGTCCTCTAGCGTGAACCAGCCGTCGTTCTCGGTAACGCTGACCCCGTAAACTCCGGCCCACCACCGGGCCTGCGCTTCCGGGTCGGCGCTGTCCACCACCAGAGGGATGCCTCACTGTCGCCTTGACAAGCGGGATGCTCATCCGGATCGTGGTCGTAAACGGGACGAGTATCCCGATACAGCAGCCGCGGTCCCTGGGACCGCGGCCGACGAGGGAGGGACTGGAATGCGCGGGACAGCGACGCAGTGGACGCGCCGTGCAGCCGCTCAGCCGGGATCCCGGAACGCGGGAACGCGCAGAACTCGCCGCCTTCGGGATCGGCCATGACCGTCCAGGTGCGCGTGCCATGCTGCGGCTCCACGACGGTCGCGCCGAGCGCCTCCAGGTCCCCCGGATCCTGGGCGTAAATATCCAGGTGCACCCGGTGCTTGACAGCCTTGGCCTCCGGGACCCGGTTCACCCAGATCGTGTGCCGCGGCGTCGGTCCCGTCAGCAGCCCTTCGCCGTTAGCCCTGGCCTCCCAGGTGCGGCCGAGCCCGGCCGCCCAGAACGCGCCGACCGGCGCTGGGTCGCCCGCGTCCAGGCACAAGTCTTTGAATCGCGCGATCGCCATGGGAATAACCTAGCCGCGGCAACCGGCATGTGGCTGACGACGGTGGACACCGGGCAGGAGCATCGACCCGGTCGTCAGGCGCACTGGATCGCCATGCGATCCCGAACCTCGGCACCGGCAGGTCGACAAGGGCGCAGGCGGATCATGCCATCGGACTGGCGTGCGGCTTGTGATGTGTAATGGGTGGCATGGCAGACCGCGTGAAGGCGGAGCTCGGGGCGGTCCAGGAGACACTGTTCATCCCGCTGGCGGCCCGGGCCCGGGAGACGGGCCGGAGGCGGCCGGTGCTCCGGGACCCGAAGGCGGCCGAGATCCTGGCGTCGGTTGACTTCGACGCGAAGAAGTACGGCCGCGACTGGGGCGGCCGCGTCACCGTCCTGCGCACCGTGATTTTCGATTGCTGGGTCAGCGACTTCCTCACCGGCAATCCGGGCGGGACAGTCGTGGAGATCGGGACCGGGCTCAATACCAGGTTTGAGCGGGTCGGTACTGATCAAGCCCACTGGATCGACCTAGACCTGCCGGACACGATCGAGCTGCGCCGCAAATTCTTCGCCGATTCCGGCCGCCGCCGGATGGTGGCTGCTTCGGTGCTGGACCAGGACTGGGTGCCTACTGTCCGGGATAGCCCGGAGCCGTATTTCTTCGCGGCCGAGGGCGTGCTTGCCTACCTCGAACGGGCTCCGCAGGTCATCGCCCGCATCGCCAGGACGTTCCCCGGGGCGCTGATCGCTTTCGACACCTACAGCCAGCGGGTGCTCGAGCAGGAGCACCGGCTGGCGGCCAGGAAGAACATGGATGCGCGCTGGGCATGGTCGTGCGATGACCCGCGCACGCTGGAATCCCTTGGCCTGGAAGTTGTGCAGGAGGCTGCCGTCACGCGGCCGCCCCCCGGACTGCGCACGCGGCTGCCGCGCCACTACCGGACTGCGCTCCCACTGGCCCGGCGGATCGCAGGCGACCTGGCCACCGTCACGCTCTTCCGGGCCCGCTGACGCCAGGGCCGAGTGCCGGTTCCAGGGCGCCCCCGCTGCGACACCTCGCGATTCGGGGCCGGTGCGGCTGAACCTGCCCGTCTTCTGTCCGGTGCTGCCGGTGTGCCACGACGACGCCGGCTGGTGCTCGGGTCCGGCATGTTCGGGCATTCGCCGGCATCCCTGGTCCTAGCCGGATGATATAAGAACCGGCGGGCGCCGCAGCGCGGCGGCTAGCCGGCCTGCAGGACGAAGAACAGGAAGCACAGGAAGCGCGGCTTGGTCGCGATTTCGTCGGGAAACAGCTCGCGGGCCGCCGGCACGGGCTCTGGCTCGCTGATGACCGCTATCCGGAAGCCGGCCGCGGTGAAGGCGTCGGTCATCGCGTGCAGCGGCCGGTTCCAGAAGCTCATCGGGGCGGTCTGGCCGCCGAAGGTCCACTCCTCGGTCCAGTTGTAGGTCGCGAAATAGTCGGTCTTGCGGCCGGCCAGGTGCTGGATGCCGTGGATTGCAAAGGGATGGTCGACGGACACGATCAGCCGGCCGCCGGGCGTCAGCACGCGCCGCAGCTCGGCCAGCGGCGCCGTCCAGTCCTCCAGGTAGTGCAGTACCAGGGACGCGATGACGTCGTCGAACGCGCCGTCGGGGAACGGCAGCGGGCTACCTAGGTCGGCCACCTGCAGGTCCGCGTCGGCGCCGAGCCGCCGCCGGGCCAGTTCCAGCATCGCGGTGCTGGAGTCGAAGCCGGTCACGATGGCACCCCCGTTGCGCAGCGCCGCGAACAGGGGGCCGGAGCCGCAGCCGGCGTCGAGGATCCGCCCGGCCACGTCCCCGGCCAGCGCCAGGATCGCGGGCCGCGCGTAATAGGCATTTATGAGGCTGGCCTCGTTTTCGGCCGAGTACGCCTCGGCGAAGCTGTCATAGTCGTTGGCCACGGCCGGATCCGCGGGCGGAGCAGAATTCTCGGGAACGGGAGGCATGCGGTTCATCCTAGGAAACCGGCAAGGACCGTGTGGCGCGACCCGGTAGCGGCGATATGACCTGCCGGCGGGTTACCCGGGTAGCCGGGCGAAGGCGCGCACGGGGATGGTGCCGAGTTTTTCGACGCGCAATGGCACCGCGGTGAACCAGGCACCGGCTGGTGGCAGTTGCTCAAGTCCGGTCAGATGCTCGACGACGGGAATGCCGGCGGCGAGGAGCAGTGTATGCGCGGGTCGCTCCCTGTCGGCGATGTCGTCGATGTTCAGCGCGTCGATGCCGACCAGTGCTGCGTCATGAGCGGCGAGCCAGGCTGCGCCCGCGCGGGTCAGGAAGTGCCGTCTTTCGGCGTAGGCCGGTGAGCCGAACCGCGCGTCGTCGCCGGTATGCAGCAACACTGCCAGGCCGGCGACATCGAGCGCCGCCAGGGCACCGACATCGATACCAGGCTGCCGTGCGCCCGTTACCCGGACCACCACGGCCGGCAGGTCGGCAGTCCGGGACAGCGCAATGCCGCTGAGGTCCGCGCCGTCTGGGTACCGGTGATAGGGCGCGTCGAGATAAGTCCCCGTGTTGCCGAGCATAGTGAGCCGGTCAATGGCGAATTCGGTGCCCGGGGCGTAATGCTCGCGCGAGGATTCCCTGGTCAGGTACGGGGTGATCTGCGGACCAGGAAGTCCCGGATAGGTGACCATCCCGGCGCGGATGACATGGTTGAGTTCGGCAAGCCGGCCGCCCGCGGGCGGCCTGCCCCGACTGTGATCCGACGGCCCTCCCCGCGTTCCCTTGTGCGGTTCGGCGAAGATCTCGACGTTGGTGAGCGCAACCGAGTCCGTCATCAGCAGGCCGAGCGAGGCCACGAACAGCGCGGCAATTCCATCCTCGTCAGTTTCTGGCGAGGGAACATCTACGCGGAACCCGTGAACGGTCAGGTCACCGCCGTTGCTGAACCTGATGGCCGCATCGAATGACGCGCGGTACTCAGTCATCCGGGCTCCGTCCGGCGCGAGAGCGAAGGCCAAGAACCGCTGTCCGCAGCTATCTCGATATTTCTGTGGTCCCGGCTGGCGTTCATGTCACCTCAGCTTCGCATGGTCCGGCTGAGGTGTTCGAGGATGCTCCCGACCGCAGCCTCGGCCGCGTCGACCACGCCGAGGAACGCCGCGAAGCCGTGGATGAGCCCGGGTCCTGGGACGTACTCGGTCGGCACGCCGGCATTCTCCAGCCGGTCGGCGTAGGCGGCGCCCTCGTCTCGCAGGGGGTCGAATTCCGCGGTGGCCACGATGGCGGGAGCGACCCCGGCGACATCAGCGTGGGCTAGGTCGGCCTCTCCGGCGCTCGCCGCGCCGGCCGGGAGGTACTGCTGATAGAACCACGCCATGTCGTGCCGGGTCAGGAAGTAGCCGTCACCGTTTTCGGTGATGGACGGACTGGCCATGGCGGGGTCGGTCGCCGGGTAAAGCAGCAGCTGGGCCGCGAGCGGCATTCCGTTATCCCGCGCCCGGATGGCCAGGCCCGCCGCCAGGGATGCCCCGGCGGAGTCGCCGGCCGCGCCGACCGGCTGGCCCGGGTCCTGGGTGAGGAGCCAGCGCAGGACCTCTTCGGCGTCGTCAAGGCCGGCCGGGAACGGGTGCTCGGGGGCGAGCCGGTAGTCAACCGATACCACCCGCGCCCCGGTCCCGTTGGCCACGCGGCGGCACAGCGGATCGTGCGTCTCGACATCACCGACGACCCAGCCTCCGCCGTGCAGGTAGATGAGCGTGTCGCCGTACCCGTGCAGCGGCTCGAAGATCCGTACCGGCACGCCGCCCGGTGAGTGCCGGTCGGCCACCGACGCTACGCGCTCGGGTACGAACTGCGGGCCCCGGCGGCTCAGCGACAGCTGGCGGTAGTGAGCCCGGGTCTGCGCGGCGTCGCCCCGGACAAGCGGCAACGACCCTGCGGCCTGCAGGGTGTCAAGGATGGCGCGGAACTGCGGATCGAGCGGCATGCGGCCTCCGGCGGCGCGGCCCGCTCCGGTGAGCACGACGTAGGCTCCGCGGGCGTCGAGAAGGACATTCTTCCCTGGCCGCGCAACCGTGACGCCTCGTACGGGGAAGCTGGGCCTCATGAGGGCCGGAATTAATGACGTGTCATCTACGTTCCGGATCCATGACACGTCATCAGGAGGAAGAAGTCACCGATATGCGCAAGACCGCCAGCACTACGGTCCCGGTTCACCCGCTGATTGCCGAGCGGTGGAGTCCGCGCGGGTTCGACGGAGCGCACGAACTCGGCGACGACAGCCTGACCGCCCTGCTCGAAGCGGCGCGCTGGGCGCCGTCCGCGCAGAATAGCCAGCCATGGCGGTTCCTGGTCACCCGTCGCGGTGATGAGGCGCACAGTCGGCTCTTCGGGGCGCTTGCTCCGGGCAACCAGGCCTGGGCCGGGGCCGCGAGCGCGCTGGTCCTGGTCGCAGCCCGCACCGTGAGCGATAACGGCCAGCCGCAGCCGTGGGCGCTTTATGACACCGGGCAGGCGGTCGCCGCGCTGGTGACCCAGGCGCAGGCCGATGGACTCGCCGTTCATCAGCTCGGCGGCTTCGACACCGCCGCCGTCCGCGCCGAGTTCGGCCTCGGTGATGCCCTCACTCCGGTGGTCGTCATCGCGATCGGCCGCCGGGACGATAGCGCCGATCTCCCCGAGCCTCTGGCCGGCCGTGAGAGCGCGCCGCGCGCCAGGCGTCCGCTCAGCGACCTGCTGCTGCCGGTCCCGTACGTGCGCCAGCTAGCGGCGGCCTAAGTCAGCTCGCCCGACGCGGCCAGGACCTCGCGGGCGGCGCGGGCCCCGGAGGCCAGCGCCCCCTGGACCGAGCCGGTAGCACGGTGGTCGCCGCAGACGTAGCGGCCCGCGCTCACGCGGCAGCCGCGGATGAGCGGGTACGGCGCGGGCATGGCCGGCAGCGCGCCCTCGACGGTGTAGGTGGCCAGGTGCTCCCAGTCCGTGGTGCCCGCCTGGTACAAGGTGGCGAGCCTGGCCCGGACCGCAGCCTCGAGACCGAGGTGGCCGGGCCCCAGGACCGAGGTGGAGATGAGAGCGCGGCCGTTGCTCGCATAGCCAGGCGTGACCTCGCTCAGGACGCTGGTGTTCAGCACCTGGCGTTCGCTGTCCACCAGCAGGGTCGGCTCGGCCAGCGGCGATTCCGGCGCCGCGTGGTAGAGGGTAGTGACCGTCCTGGTGGCGGGCACGCTCAGGCCGGGCAGCAACCCGGCCGCCACGGCCGCGCCGGTCGCCACGACCACCGCGTCCGCTGACCGTTCGCTTCCGTCGGCGAGCAGCACCCCGCCATCGGTCAGGTCCTTGACCGGCGTCTCCAGCCGGATCGTCCCTGGCGGCAGGGCGGCGGCCAGCTGCCAGGGAACTGCCTGGATGCCTCGCCGCGGCAGGCACAGGGTGCCGCGCAGCATGCTCCGCCAGACCAGGTGGAAGAACCGGCTCGAGGTCTCGAGCTCGTCCTCGAGGAACACCCCCGACAAGAACGGCCGGAACAGCTTCTCGATCAGGTCACCGGAAAGGCCCGCGCGTTTCAGCGCCGTCAGCGTGGTCTGGTCACGCCGGTGCCTGATCCCGCTGGCCGGTCCTAGCATGTCGCGGGCCGAGAGCAGCGTCAGGGCCGCCATGTCACGGGGCCGGGCCAGGTGACCGGTCAGGATATCGCCCGCCTGGCGGGGCTGGCGAGTGGGATCGGTGAACCGTACCCGTCCCTGGCTGGTGTGCAGCAGCATCCCCGGCGTGAACGGGCGCAGCTGCAGGGCACGCAGGTCGATCCGCCGTCGCACCTGCGGGTAGGAGGTATTGAAGACCTGGAAGCCGCGATCGAGCAGGAAGCCCGACTGCCGGTCGGTACGCATCCGGCCGCCCACGGCGTCACCGGCCTCGAGTACCCGTACCGCCGCCCCGGCCGCGACGAGATCTGACGCGCAGGTCAGGCCAGCCAGCCCGGCGCCGACCACGATGACCCGCAACCCGCTTCTGCCCGGCATCAACCGATGCACCCCAAGCTCCGCTCACCCATATGACAGTCCCAAGGATCATCATCAGCCCTCCCCGTCCCGCGAGGCCGGGTAACCCAGGTGGGACAGAATGCTGTAATGCCTTCGTATTCCGTGAACCCGGCCGCCGTCGCACAGGCCGAGCGGCTGATCGACAGCCGTCAGTATGTGCTCGACAGCGACTGGGGCAAGGTCCAGCCCACCGCGAGCGAGCAGAACGCCTTCCTCGAAAAGCATTCATGGGAGGAGTACGCCCGGTGGCATCTCGGGCTCACCGACGGTGCCGCCGACCAGACCAAGGCCAGGTACGCTTTTGTCTACGGTGACTTCAGGCGCATCCACCGGATGGGCATCATCGCCTGCATGTACCGGGCGGCCGAGTGGCGGCATAAGGACGTCGAGCTCGCCGCTCACGAACTGTTGCAGCGTCTGGACAAGCTGACGTCGTGATCAGTAGATAGCTGGTACCGCCGGGAGCGCGCCCGCTGGCTCCCGGCGCAGCGACCGGCCATCGGACCGGCCGAGCAGCCAGGCCAGAAGCTCGGGCTCCGTACCGCTCACGGTCATATCTCCAGGCCCGGCCGGGCCGATGGTGAACGTCCGTCCGGTGTCCAGGCCCGCGAGATGCACGGCCGGCGCCTCGTCACGCGGGCTGAGGCCGCTGACGATGCGCGTGAGCATGGCGGCCGCGAAGGCGGGCGGCCAGGCGGCCGGTGAGAATCCGGCGTCGAGATCGACGTGATGGATAAGCACCTCCGCCAGCCGGGACGAGACGATGACGTCCGCGCGGGGCTCCTGCCCCCCGGTGTAGCGCACGACACGTTCCCAGGCCTGCGCGGGCATGTCCGTGGCTGCGTCGGCGAAGGCCGCCGCCGTCTGGCGCACGTCCTCGACGAGGATGTGCGCGGGACGGCCGGCTCCGGGCTGGATCGCGGCCGCCCTGGCCGCAACGCTCTCGTACTCGTAGCTCGGCACGCCGGTCCGGGCCCAGCCGAGCAGCCGGGTGCCGCCCTCGGCGTTGCGCGCGATATGGCTCAGCACGTGCCCCCGGGTCCAACCCGGCAGCAGCGACGGCTCCCGGGCGGCCGCGTCAGGCAGGCCGTCGATGTCCGCTATCAGCCGGCCAGTGGCTGATCTCAGGTCAGCCAGAACCTCATCCGCCGCCGTCACGACCGGACCTGCGACGTGCTCGCGTTAGCCACGTCATGGCAACGCCCGGCCTGCCCGCCGCCATCCCGCATCCGCGAAAAGTGCCGGTACCGAGCCGATAATGACAGCCGATTGGGCCCCGTCAAACCCCCTACAAGCAGCCTCCAGCCGGTACGATCACCGCCATGAATCCACTGTCAGGCGTTCTCAGCGAAGCGTGGGAGATGTACAAAACCTACGCCAAGCACCTTCTCGCGATCGCCTTCGCCATTTACGTAGTCGCAGCGATCATCGCCGCGATCTTGTCGCTGGCCGGTACCGTCGGTGCGCTGCTAGGCGCCGTGGTGAGTATCGTCGCCGCCTTCCTGCTCCAGGCGACCCTGGTCAAGGCGGTGCAAGACGTGCGGGACGGCCGTGTCGACATGTCCATCAGCGAGACCGTACGCGCGGCCACGCCTTACCTCGGGGCCGTCGCCCTGGCCTCGATCCTGGCGGGTATCGCGATCGTGATCGGGCTGGCCCTGGTCATTGTCCCCGGGCTGTACCTGATCACCATCTGGGCCGTGATCGTGCCGGTCATCGTCATCGAGAGATCAGGGGCGATCGCCGCCTTCGGGCGCAGCCGTGAGCTCGTCCGCGGCCGCGGCTGGCACGTATTCGCCACCCTGGTGCTGGTCTACGTGATCCTGCTCGTCGTGGACATCGTGCTCAGCCTCATCTTCTCGGCTCTGCCGCACGTGCTGAGCAGCGGGCTGAGCCAGGTCATCGCGGGCACGCTGATCTCCCCGTTCCTCGCGCTCGTCGTGACGCTGGTCTACTACCGGCTCTCCGGTAGTGCCCCGGGAACTCCGGTGCCTGGCGAGAACTACGGGGGGTACCAGCAGCAGCCGCCGCAGGGTGGCGGGCCCTATGGCGGGTACCCGCAGCAGCCGCCGCAGGGTGGCGGGCCTTACGGGGGGTACCCGCAGCAGCCGCCGCAGGGCGGTGGCGGATGGCCGCAGGCACCGCAGACACCGCAGGAGGGCGAGAACTACGGGGGATACCCCCCGCCTCCGCAGGACGGCGGGGGCTACGGGGGATACCGGCAGCCCTGAGGCTAGGCCCGTCATCCTCCAGTTTCGCGGGCGGCGGCCTGACCGGCCTGCCGCCCGCTGAACAGGCAGCCGCCGAGGAAAGAGCCTTCCAGGGACCGGTAGCCGTGCATCCCGCCGCCGCCGAACCCGGCTACCTCGCCTGCCGCGTACAGGCCAGGGACCGGGCTGGGGGCGGCGCCGGGCCGAAGGCCAAGCACCCGGCCTTTCAGGTCGGTCTGCAGTCCGCCCAGCGTCTTGCGGGTCAAGATGTTGAGCCGGACGGCGATCAGCGGGCAGGCCCTGGGGGAGAGGATCTTGTGCGGGGCGGCGGTCCGCACCAGCCGGTCGCCGCGATAGCCGCGGGCGTTGCGGATCGCCATCACCTGCAGGTCCTTGGTGAACGGGTTGTCCATTTCGCGGTCCCGCGAGGTGATCTGCCGCTCAAGGTCGGCTAGGTCGATCAGCGGCTCGGCGGTCAGCCCGTTCATGCCCTTGACCAGGGCGGGCAGCGTGCTCGCCACGACGAAGTCCGCTCCGTGGCGCTTGAACGCCTCCACCGGCGCGGGGGCTCCCGGCCGGACCCGGGACAGCGTGAGCTTGATGTCCTTACCGGTCAGGTCGGGATTCTGTTCCGAGCCGGACAGTGCGAACTCCCTCTCGATGATCTTCTGGTTGAGCACGAACCACGAGTAGTCGTATCCCGTGCCGATGATGGCCGCCAGCGTGCCCAGGGTGTCGAAGCCGGGGAAGTTCGGCGCTGGGAACCGCCGTCCCCGCGCGTCGAGCCACAGTGCGGAAGGCCCGGGCAAGATCCGGATGCCGTGGCGCGGCCAGATCGGGTCCCAGTTCTGGATGCCCTCGGTGTAATGCCACATCCGGTCGTGGTTGACCAGCCGCCCGCCTGCCCGCCCGGCGATGGCCAGCATCCGCCCGTCGACGTGCTCCGGCACCCCGGAGATCATCCGTTCCGGCGCGGGGCCGATCCGCTCCGGCCAGTTCTCCCGGATCAGGTCGTGGTTGCCGCCGATGCCGCCTGAGGTGACGATCACCACCGGTGCGTGCAGCTCGAACTCGCCGGTCACGGTACGGGAACTGCGGGTCCCGCGCGCGGCCGGGCTGGGCTCAAGGACCGCGCCGCGCACCCCGTCGACGGCCCCGCCGGTGACGGTGAGCTCGTCCACGCGATGGCGGAACCTGAACTCCACCAGGCCTGCGGCCACCGCGTCCCTGACCCGGCGCTCGAACGGCGCCACCACCCCGGGCCCGGTACCCCAGGTGACATGGAAACGGGGCACCGAGTTGCCGTGGCCGTCGGCGAGATACCCGCCCCGCTCGGCCCATCCCACCACCGGGAACCAGCGCATGCCCATCGCGTGCAGCCAGGATCGTTTCTCGCCCGAGGCGAAGTCGACGTAGGCCCGGGCCCACTGGTACGCCCAGTAATCCTCGCCGGCCGGGTCATCGAGGCCTCGATCGAAGTACGCGCTGCCCATCCAGTCCTGCCAGGCCAGCTCGCGGGAGTCCTTGATGCCCATCCGGCGCTGTTCGGGGGAGCCGACCAGGAACAGGCCGCCGAAGGACCAGAACGCCTGGCCGCCCAGGTTGGTCTCGGGTTCCTGGTCGAGCAGCAGGACCCGCCGTCCGGCGCGAGCCAGCTCCGCCGTGGCGACCAGCCCCGCCAGCCCGCCGCCCACCACGATCACATCTGCGTCCATCACGCCATCAAAGCGCATTAACCCGGCCGGCTGAACCGCCGGTGCATCTTCGGACCCCCGCACGCGGGTGCGGCGGCCCATCGGCTGTCACCAATGCTCGTTCGGCCAAAAATAAACCCGCATCGGAGCGGCGGGTCAGCCGGGAGCCATTAGTGTCCGATGGCCACCTGGACGATCTTGACGATGACCAGGACCATCGAGATGGCCAGGTAGCTGCGCAAGGCGCCGAGCCCCACCTTGCGGCCGGTGGACATCAGCGGCTTGGACAGCACGTTGAGCGGCGGCATCCGCCAGCTGTCACGTGCGCTGCGGTCCACCTCGACCGAGCTGTGCGACCGGCGCGCCCGGGCCAGCGTCCAGGCGCCCGCGGCCACAGAAACCAGCGCGCAGCCGAACAGGATGCCGGTGATCTGCCGGCCAGTGATGGACGGGAACAGCACCAACGCGGTCAGCACGACCGACAGCGTGACCAGCACGGCGACCACGCCCGAGGTGAACAGGTTCGTGCCGCGGCGGTTGATCCACGGCCCGAGAACCGCCCGGTCGTTGCACAGCAGCAGCAGGAACACCGTGGCGCTCGGCAGCAGGACGCCCGCCAGCACCTGGACGCCCTCGATCATCAGCCCGAGCGGGGCGCCGGGGATGAGCACGATGGCCGCGGCGCCCGCGATCAGCGCGGTGTAGATCGCGTAGAAGCCCTTGGCCTGACGGATTCCCCGGTGCAGCGAATGCCGCAGGCCCAGGGTGTCGCCGATCGCGTACGCGCTGGACAGCGAGACTGCGAACGCCCCGATGATCGAGGCGTCGAGCAGCGCGACCGCGAACACCACGCCCGCGACCCGGCCCGCGTGGGCCGCGATGCCGTGAGCCAGCCCGGCCGCGTCGGTGAAGTTGCCCGCGGCCTTGGTGCCCGCGAACGCGGCGGCGGTCGCGCCCATCACCACGGCCGCGCCGACCACCACGATCACGATGCCGATCCACAGGTCGACCTTCTCGTAGCGCATGAACCGCGGTGTGATCCGCTTGTCGATCACGTAGGACTGCTGGAAGAACAGCTGCCAGGGCGCCACCGTAGTGCCCACGATGCCGATGATCAGCAGCATGACCGTGGCCAGCTGCCCGGGGCCGCCAGGCAGGCCGGGCACCACGAAGCCGTGCGCCATCTGCCCGCCGGACGGGTGGGTGAACAGGTAGAGCGGGATCAGCAGCAGCGACCCGGCGCAGAACGTCACCGCGATCCGCTCGAACCGGCGGAAGCTGCCGGTGAACGCCGCCGCGAGGATGACCCCGGCCGCGAGCACCACGGCGACCAGCTTCGGCAGGCCGAGGTAGCCGGCGGCGAGCGTGATCCCGATGAACTCGGTGACGATGGTCAGCGCGTTGAGGATAAACAGGTCGATGACTGAGAACGCGCCCCAGAACTTGCCGAACCGCTCCAGGATCAGCCGGGCGTGCCCGACCCCGGTGACCGCGCCGAGCCTGAGGACCATTTCCTGGTTCACGTACAGCACGGGCACTAGCAGCAGCAGCGTCCACAGCAGCCGGGTGCCGTAGTTCTGGCCCGCCTGCCCGTAGGTGGAGAACGCGCCCGCGTCGTTGTCGCCGCACATCACGATGAGGCCGGGGCCCACGATGGCCAGCAGCGTCTTCAGCTTGGCGGAAAGCCCTGCCCGCGGGGCTAGGTCGTCGGCGCTGATCGTGCCGAGCGCACCGCGGATGTCGCCGACGTGCGCGTCGTCGAGGACGGCAGTACGAGGCGAACGGGTAATGGTGGCCATGGTAAACACCCCTCTCACGTCATGAGAACTGACGAGATCGGGGGCACACGCTTAACGGACCCGCACAGGGGTCACGTGAATTTAACGGCCTGCAAGGGACCTAGGAGGATAGGCGTGTGCCCGCAACAGAATGAGACAGCGGCGAGATGGGCCAACTTCGGCCCGGACTATCAGAGTCCATCGCATGCCTCCCTTCTGTCGCGACGCACGGGGGCGCCAGGTCGCATGTGCCGCTGGCTTCGCCCGCGCGGCACTGTCCACGTGACACTTGAGGAAACACACGCCAGGGGAGAAGAAATCCCCGGGCCGCACCTCTCTCGTAAGAGCTTTGGCACTCCACGGCGTATTGCGGTCGCCGGCGCTTGACCGGTACCTCGACCGCCAGCCACTTGGCCTCACCCCTTAGGCCGGGGAGAGGTGTCCTGATCCGGAGCGTCTCTCGACGGTTGGGATCAGTGGCCTGTGTCCGTGAAGACGCCTCACCGAACGAGGTGTCCCGTTTTTCAACGTCACCCAGCATGCCGGGGAGAACGCTGAGTGTCAAACCGGGCGCGGCGGCGGCGCCATCGTCAGGCTGGCCCGGGGCGGGAGCCGGCTAGGCGGGCGGGAGAGTCGCCGCCCGGCTAGGCGGGCGGGGGATCTACCGGGATCCCGAGCCCGGGCAGGACCCGGGCCGGCGCGAGCGCGGCGAGCAGCCGCCCGGGCAGCCTGAGCTTGGAACCGCGGACGCCGGATCCGACGATCACCGATCCGGTTTTGGCCACGGCCTCGTCGACCAGGACCGGCCAGCCCTCCGGCAAGCCGATCGGCGTGATCCCGCCGTACTCCATGCCCGCCGCCGCCGTCACCGCCTCCACCGGGGCGAAGGATGCCTTCCGCGCGTCCAGGTGCCTGCGCACCAGGCCGTTGACGTCCGCCCGCGTGGTCGCGGCCACCACGCAGGCCGCGTAGCTGGTCTGGCCGCCGCGCCGGGCCGCGATGACCACGCAGTTTGCCGACTCCGCGGGCGAGACGCCGTAGCGCTCACAGAACGCGGCGGTGTCCGCGAGCGCCGGATCGATCTCGGCCACCTCCACATCGTCCGCGCCTGGCAGGTCGCGTAGCGCCGCCGCCACCGGCGCGGCCAGCAGATCCGGCCGGGATAGGGCGGCAGCGAAATCGAGTGTGAGACTCATACTTTCATCCAACCAGAGCCGGTGGCAGGGTGGACCTCGTGGTGATCGACGCGCACCTGCACCTGTGGGACACCGGGCGGCTGCACTACGAGTGGCTGCAGCGGCCGGGGAACTCCGCCATCAACCGGACGTTCGGCTTCGAGGACTTCAGGTCCCGCGCCGCGACGACCGGGGTAGACCGCGCCGTCCTGGTGCAGGCGGACGACACCGTCGCGGACACCGCGGCGATGTTCGAGGTCGCGGCGGCACACCCCGAGATCGCCGGCGTGGTGGCCTGGGTGCCGCTCGACCGGCCGGCCGAGGCGGCCGTCCAGCTCGACCGGCTCGCGGCCCGGCCGGGCTTCGCCGGCATCCGCACCCTGATCCACGACCAGCCGGACCCGGACTGGCTGCTGCGCCCTTCGGTGGGAGCGGGGCTCGCGCTGCTCGAGCAGCGCGCCATCCCGTTCGACGTGATCTCGGTGCGACCCAGGCACCTGAGCCACGTGCCGGTGCTGTCCGAGCGCTACCCGTCACTGCGGATGGTCCTTGATCACCTGGCCCACCCGCCCCTCGGCAACGCCGATCCGGTCGGCCCCGGGTCGTGGACCGGAGCCGCGCACTGGGGAGAGCTGATCACCGCGGCCGCCCGCAATCCGCTCGTGTTCGCCAAGGTCTCCGGGCTCTACCCGCCGGACCAGTCCTGGACCGCCGCGGACGTCAGGGCCGTGGTGGAGTTCGCCCTCGAGCTGTTCGGGCCGGACCGGCTGATGTTCGGCAGCGACTGGCCGGTAGCCGAACTCGGCGGCGGCTACGTCAAGATGTGGACGGAATTGTCGAAGATCTTCGAGCAGCTCTCCGTACCCGAACGCAACGCCGTCCTGGGCGGCACGGCTGCCCGCTTCTACGCCCTCGGCACCAATGCCGAACAGGGCGCCGTAAGCGGCACGGGCCATAATGAGCACCCGGCACGCACTCACCAGCACTAGTAGGAGGCACCAATGCCGCTGTTCTCCAACCAGCAGAACCAGAGCACCGAGGTGTGGGAGCCGAAGGCGGCCGACACCCGGCTCGCTCAGACGGCCGGCGCGAATCCGGCCGGAGTCTTCACATCTGACCTGTCAGTTTCGGAGTACGTGCTGCTCGGCGAGGCCGGGTTCGAGCCGCTCGGTTTCGTCGTCGGCTCCTCGATCTACCACGTCGGCCTGCAGGTCGGCCGGTGGAGCCAGAACCAGGAGCTGCAGGTCCTCACCCAGGCCATGTACAACGCCAGGGAGCTGGCCATGGCCAGGATGCAGGCCGAGGCCGATCACCTGCAGGCGGACGGCATCGTTGGCATGCAGCTGCGGATGCAGATGTACGCCTGGGGCCAGAGCTGCCTGGAGTTCGTGGCGACCGGTACCGCGGTCCGCCACCTCACCGGCCAGGGCGCGCACCGGGCGCCCGACGGCCGCGCGTTCACCTCCGACTTGTCGGCGCAGGACTTCTTCCGGCTGCTGGCGGCGGGCGCGGTGCCGGTCGCGTTCGTGCTCGGCACGTGCGTGTATCACATCGCGCACCAGAGCGCGATGCAGTCGCTGCGCCAGACCGGCCAGAACCAGGAGATGCTGCAGTTCACCCAGGGCGTCTACGACGCACGCGAGCTGGCGCTGGCGCGGATGCAGGCCGAGGCGGCCCAGGCCCGCTCGTCCGGCATCGTGGGCGTGACCGTGGACGTGTCGAACCACGTCTGGGGCGAGCACGCGACCGAGTTCCTGGCCACCGGCACCGCGATCCGGCGACTCGCCGAGGAGCACCGGCTGCCGGAGACCTCTCCCAAGCCGACGTTCACGCTCGGCCTGGACCAGTAAGCCGCCGCGCTCTGGTCAGTGGCGGGCCGGCGGTCAGTGGCTCGGCCGGCGGTCAGTGGCTCGGCCGGCGGTCAGTGGCTCGGCCGGCGGTCATACCGGCACACTTGCCGCATAACGGCCCGTTCTGAGCTGAACGGAATGTAGTGGTTGTGACACCCTGCACAGTCTATGGTGCAGGGTGTGACAACCATACACTCTGAGAGACCCTCATGGGCACCAGCAGTTACGCTCCTGCTCAGCGGTCCCGCGGAGGTGCGGTCCCGCGGAGGTGCGGTCCCGCGGAGGTGCGGTCCCGCTCGCCTAGAAGGCTCCGAGGCGGTCAACGATCAACTGGTCACGCTCTGCGCCGGGTTCCTGCGACATCGCCGCTACCGCAGGAAGGGTTGGGAGCCGAAAACTGTTAGGTAGGAGGGGCCAAGCTGATCTATTCTTCCCGCCGGTATGGAGTCGTGTTCTGTGGTGTCTTCACCCGCCGGTCTCGATAAGCGCTCACGCCGCGCCGAGACCCGGGCCGGGCTGCGGGCTGCCCGCCGGGCGGCCATGGCGCCGATCTCTTATCCGCCTGAGCTGCCCGTCAGCCAGCACAAGGACGAGATCATGCGGGCTATCCGTGACCACCAGGTAGTGATCATCGCGGGGGAGACGGGCTCGGGAAAGACGACCCAGATCCCGAAGATCTGCCTCGAGCTGGGCCGCGGCGTCGACGGGCAGATCGGGCACACCCAGCCGCGCCGGCTGGCGGCCCGGACCGTCGCCGAGCGGATCGCCGAGGAACTGGGCAGCCCGGTTGGCGAGACCGTGGGCTACCAGGTGCGATTCACCGACGTCTCGGCGGGCGACACGCTGATCAAGCTGATGACCGACGGCATCTTGCTGAACGAGCTCGGGCGCGACCGGGACCTGCGCCGCTACGACACGCTGATCATCGACGAGGCGCACGAGCGCAGCCTGAACATCGACTTCATCCTGGGCTACCTCAGGCAGCTGCTGCCCAGGCGCCCGGACCTGAAGGTAATCATCACTTCCGCGACCATCGACCCGCAGCGGTTCGCGGCGGCCTTCGGCGATGCGCCTGTGGTCGAGGTGTCCGGGCGCACGTATCCGGTCGAAGTGCGCTACCGGCCGGCCGACGACAGCGACCAGGGCCAGGCGATCAGCGACGCGGTCGATGAACTGTCCGCCGAGGGACCAGGCGACATCCTGGTGTTCCTCAGCGGCGAACGTGAGATCCGCGACACCGCCGACCTGCTGGCCGGCCGGGACCGGCTCGAGGTACTGTCGCTGTACTCGCGGCTGGCCGCCGCCGATCAGCACAAGGTGTTCCAGCGGCGGGCAGCCTCGAGCTACACCCGGCGGGTGGTGCTCGCCACCAACGTGGCCGAGACCTCGCTCACCGTGCCGGGCATCAGGTACGTCATCGACCCGGGCGCGGCGCGCATCTCCAGGTACAGCCACCGGACCAAGGTGCAGCGGCTGCCGATCGAGCCCATCTCGCAGGCGTCGGCCAACCAGCGCAAGGGCCGCTGCGGCCGCACCTCCGACGGGATCTGCATCCGGCTGTACTCCGAAGAGGACTTCGAGTCCCGGCCGGAGTTCACCGATCCCGAGATCTTGCGCACCAACCTGGCCTCGGTCATCTTGCAGATGGCGGCCATCGGCCTGGGCGACGTGCCGAGGTTCCCCTTCATCGATCCGCCGGACGCCCGCAACATCGCGGACGGCCTGACCCTGCTGGCCGAGTTGAACGCGTTCAAGAACGGCCGGATCACCGGCCTGGGGCGTAAGCTGGCCCGCCTGCCCGTGGACCCGCGCATCGGCCGGATGATCCTCGAGGCCGACCGGAACGGATGCGCCCGCGAGGTCCTGATCATCGCGGCGGCGCTGTCGATCCAGGATCCGCGCGAGCGGCCCGCGGACGCGCAGCCGCAGGCCGACGACAAGCACCGCAGGTTCGCCGACCCCGACTCCGATTTCACCGCGTACCTGAACCTGTGGGATTACCTGGCCGACCGGCAGCGCGAGCTGTCCTCCTCGGCCTTCCGCCGGATGTGCCGGGCTGAGTACCTGAACTACCTGCGGATTCGCGAGTGGCAGGATCTGCAGGGACAGTTGCAAAGGCTGGCCGGCGACCTGGGGGTGACGGTTCATTCCTCTTCGGCCGAACGAACCCGCGTACTTGTATCCCTGCTCGCTGGCTTGCTGTCGCAGGTCGGGATGAAGACCGAGCCTGCCAGGTCAGCCTCGCCGGCGTCGAGCGCAGCGCCGGGTTCCGGCCCGGCGCTGGCCCCTCAGGGACGGCGCCCGCGGGCCGAGTATCTCGGCGCCCGCAACGCCAGGTTCGCCATCTTTCCCGGCTCCGGCCTGGCCAGGAAGGGCTCGGGGCCGGACTGGATCGTGGCGGCCGAACTGGTGGAGACCTCCAGGCTGTGGGCGCGGACCGTGGCCCGCATCGAGCCGGAGTGGGTGGAGCCGCTGGCCGGGCACCTGGTCAAGCGCAGCTACAGCGAGCCCCACTGGGAGAAGAAGCGCGGCGGCGCCGTCGCGCTGGAGAAGGTAACGCTGTACGGCGTACCGCTGGTGGTGGACCGCAAGGTCAGCTACGCCTCGCTCGACCCGGCGGCGGCCCGTGAGCTATTCATCAGGCACGCGCTGGTGGAGGGCGACTGGCAGACGACGCACAAGTTCTTCACCGAGAACAGGCGGCTGCTCACCGAGGCCGAGGAGGTCGAGCACCGGGCCCGCCGCCGCGGCCTGGTGGTCGGCGAGGACGAGCTCTTCGCGTTCTACGACACCCGGATACCGGCCGAGGTGGTCTCGGCCCAGCACTTCGACACGTGGTGGAAGCAGGCCCGCCGGGCCGACCCCGCCCTGCTGACGCTCACGCCGGCCGACCTGCTCAGGGACGACGCCTCGCAGGTCAGCCCGGACTCCTATCCAGATGCCTGGACCTCGCAGTCCGCCTCGATCGCGGCGCTGCCGCTGTCGTACGCCTTCGAACCCGGCACGCAGACCGACGGCGTGACCGTGGACATCCCGCTGAGCAGGCTCAACCAGGTCGACCCGGCCGAGTTCTCCTGGCAGGTGCCCGGGCTGCGCGCCGAACTGGTCACGGAGATGATCCGGTCGCTGCCCAAGGGCCTGCGGCGTGACCTCGTGCCCGCCCCCGATACCGCCCGCGAGGTCGTCGGCCGCCTCGGGGTGCCGGCCGGGGACCTGCGCGACGCGGTCGCCCGCGAGCTGCGGGCGCTGCGCGGCGTGGACGTACCGCGTGACGCCTGGGACCTGTCCCGGCTGCCGTCGCATCTGCGGATCACGGTCCGGGTGACCGAGGGAGATCGCGTCCTGGCCGAGGGCAAGGACGTCGCCGAGCTGCAGCGTGAGCTCCGGCCGCGGCTGCGGGCGGTGCTGTCGCGCGCCGCCGGGGACATCACCCGCACGGGCCTGACGTCATGGAACTTCGGTGCGCTGCCCACGGTGTTCACCAAAGGCACGGTGATCGCCTATCCCGCCCTGGCGGATGCGGGCGACAAGGTGGACGTGCGCCTGTTCGAGACCGAGGCCGCGGCGCGCGCGGCCATGTGGGCCGGGACCAGGCGGCTGATCCTGCTCGGCGCCCCGTCGCCGGTCAAGTCGATCGCGGACCGCCTGTCCACCCACCAGAAGCTGGCGCTGAGTCACAATCCGCACGGCAGCGTCGCGGCGATGTTCGCCGACTGCCTCAGCTGCGCGGCCGACTACCTGATGACCGAGGCGGGCGGCCCGGCCTGGGACCGCGACGGCTTCGAGCGGCTCGCCGCCGCGGTCCGGTCTCGCCTGCACGAGGTGGCCGCGGAGGTGGTACGGCGAGTGGAGGCGGCGCTGCGGCTGGCGCACGCGGTGGCGGCTCGCCTGGACGGCGTGCGCGCCGCCGCGGTCCGCCCGGCTGTGACCGACATGCGGGCGCAGCTTTCCGGGCTCATCTATCCCGGTTTCGTGACCGCCACCGGCTACCGGCGGCTGCCGCACCTGGCCCGCTACCTGCAGGGAATCCAGCGACGGCTGGACAAGCTACCGGAAAATCCGGCGCGCGACGCGGCGAACATGGCGATCGCCCAGCAGGTGGAACAGGCGTACGCGGACCTGCCCGCCGTGCGGCGCGGTCCCTGGGACGACGCTGCCGTGAGCGAGGCGCGCTGGATGCTCGAGGAACTCCGGGTCAGCCTGTTCGCCCAGACGCTCGGCACCCAGGCCCCGGTATCGCAGAACCGGGTGCTCGCCGCGCTCGGCCAGCTCGCCGGCTAACCCGCCGGCCGCACACATCCGACCCGCGCCCGGGCGTGTCGTTGTCGTTGTCTGGACTACTTCAGATGCTACGTTACTCATCAAGTAGTACATAGTTCGCGTTCGCGGCGTAAGGACCGCAGAAAGGCAGGAACCGTGACCGGAGGACCCCCCGTCCGGCGCCGCCTCGTCGGAGGCGCGCTGCGCCGGTACCGGGAGAACGTGGGCTACGCGCTGGAAGACGCGGCCCGCGTGCTCGAGTGCGACCGTTCGAAGATCAGCAGAATCGAGACTGGCCAGCGCGGCATCAGGCCTAAGGAGCTGCGTGAGCTGCTGACTGAATACGGCGTGCCGGACAGCGAGCAGGCCGCCCTGGTCGCCATCGCGAGCCGCGGCCAGCGCGGCTGGTGGCACCCGTATGCGGACATCTTGTCCGAGGCGTACCTGGACTACATCATCATGGAGTCGGCCGCCTCCGAGATCATGGTGTACGAAGCGCAGCTCGTGCCCGATCTCCTGCAGACCGATGACTACGCGCGCGCCATCGCCGCCGCCGAGCCTGGATACGCGACCGAGGAGCAGCGTGCGGATGCCGTGGCGGCCAAGGCCGTGCAGCGCCAGGTCGTGCTGAGGGGAATGTCCGCGGGCGCCGCGGATTCCCCGGCGGCCCAGGGCCGCCGCATGTGGGTGATCCTCGGCGAGGGCGCCCTGCACCAGGCGGTGGGCGGCGCCGGCGTCCTCGCCGGGCAGATCAGCCACCTGATCCAGCTGAGCGACGATTTTCCCGGCCTCACCATCCAGGTGCTGCCGTTCGCGGCCGGAGCGCACGCCGCCGCCGGTAGCGGATCGCTGGCGATCCTGAGGTTCCCCGACGCGCCGAGCCTGGGCGTCGTCTACCTGGAGGCGCTATCCGGCGGCGTCTACCTGGAGAGCCAGCCGGACGTCGCCCGGTACATCCGGGCCTTCGCCCTGCTCCGCGCCGCCGCGCTCAGCGCCGCGGACAGCCTGCTCCTGCTGCGGAGCCTCGGGGGTTAGGGTGACCGACCCGAATGCGCGGTCGTGACGGCCCAGCTGCCGGGTCACGGCGGCGAGCTTGTCAACCAGCTCCTGGATGTCCTGGAGAGGTTTCTGGATTCTCGGCGACCGCGCGGGCTTCTCGCTCGCGTCGTCAGCCGCCGCAACGGGCTGGCTGGCGTCATCGAGCCCTGATCGGCTGGCGTCATGCACGCTGTCGCCATGGTTCATGCGTCGTGTCTCCTGAAGATGATTCCGGGTCAGCGGTGAAGACGGACCTACTGGCGGGTTCAATTACCGTCCGGTATGACACGTCGGGCGCATAAACCCATGCTAAATCGTTTCCCGCGTTATGTCACGCGCCGGTTCGTGCCGGGCGGTCCGCTTATCTTACGCTTTCCCGCTACTGGTATCGCCGCTCAGCGGTGCCTCTTAGCGCTGGCTCTTTGCGCTGCCTCTTAGCTGGGGCCCTTGAATTCGGGACATGATGACGCAGCGTGCTGCTAACGATTGCAGGTAGGGATTATCGTTGACGCACTGCGCATGCACATGCAGATGCAAGAGACAGCCGCAAGCGCGGACGCAATTCCGCATGAGAAATGTCAATGCTGCCGCGGCGCGCTCTGGCGCATGGTCTTCTCCAGCTCCTCCGGCGTCAGGGCCGGCACGGGCAGCGGTGTGATGCCCTCCCGCTGCGGCCGCATGCCGTCCAGGACGAGGCTGAGGTAGCGGCGCCAGATCTCGGGGCTGACCTCCCGGGCCAGCTGGGTCGCCTCGGTGAGTACGAAGATAATGAACGGGATGTCGGTCTGCCGCAGGTCGGGCCGCAGCTGCCCGGCCGCCTGGGCTCGCTCGACCAGCCGGGCGATCAGCGGCGCGTTCCGCGACCGCGCGTACGAGAACGGTGTCCCGGCCGTAGGTCGCGAACATCAGCATTTGCCGCAGCCCGAGATCGCCCGCCAGCATCTCCGCCACCTGCTCGATGAAGGACACCAGGCCCGACCAGGGATCGGCTGCGTCGCCGGCCGCCTCGGCGAGAGCGGCGATGGAGTCGATGCGCTCCATGAACAGCGCCTCCATCAGCTCTTCCTTGGTGGGGAACCGCCGGTAGACGGTGCCCACCCCGACTCCGGCGTGCCGGGCAACCTCGTCCAGGCTGACCTCGAGCCCGCGCTCGTCGAAGACCTCAGCGGCGGCCTTCAGGATGCGCTGCCGGTTCCGCTCAGCGTCCCGCCGCAACGGCCGCCGCACGGCCGTGACCTCCGCCAGATCGCCAGGATCCGTCATATCGCCGTCAACCTCCGCCAACCTCCGGGAAATAAGTGGAGACAACCTCTCCGCTTTATGTTACCGTGAGCCTAAGCGGAGAAGGTACCTCCAGATTGGTGAGGCTCATGTCAGAAGTCAATACCATCAGCGGCACCGAGGAGCGCCGGCGCTGGCTCATCCTGGCCGTGATCGGCATCGCCCAGCTCATGGTGGTCCTCGACGCGACCGTGATGAACATCGCGCTGCCGTCCGCGCAGCGCGCCCTGCACTTCACCACGGTGGACAGGCAATGGGTGGTCACGGCCTATACCCTGGCGTTCGGCAGCCTGCTCTTGCTCGGCGGCAGGCTGTCCGATCTGCTCGGCCGGAAGGTGACGTTCCTGGTCGGGCTGATCGGCTTCGCGGGCGTATCGGCCGTCGGCGGCGCCTCGGTTAATTTCGCCATGCTGGTGACCGCCCGGGCCTGCCAGGGCGCGTTCGGCGCGATCTTGGTGCCGTCGGCGCTGTCGCTGCTGACGACGACGTTCAGCGATCCGAAGGACCGCGGCAAGGCGTTCGGGGTCTACGGGGCGATCGCCGCGGCGGGGGGCGCGTTGGGCTTGCTGCTCGGCGGTGCCCTTACCGAGTACCTGACCTGGCGGTGGACGCTGTACGTCAACTTGTTCTTCGCGAGTGTGGCCTTCATCGGGGGAGCGCTTCTGCTTGAGCGGCATCCCTCCCGGGTCAAGCCCAAGCTCGACATCCCGGGCGTCGTCGCGGTATCCAGTGGCCTGTTCTGCCTTGTCTACGGGTTCTCGAACGCGGCCACGCACGGCTGGCACACGCCGTCCACCTACGGTTTCCTCGCGGCCGGCGTGGTGCTGCTCGCCTTGTTCGCGTTCTGGCAGGGCCGGGCCGCCCACCCGCTCCTCCCGCCGCGGGTGGTGCTCGATCGCAACCGGGGCGGCGCGTATGCGGCCATGCTCATCGCCGCGGCCGGCATGTTCGGGACCTTCCTGTTCCTGACCTACTACCTGCAGCAGACGCTTGACTACTCGCCGGTCCTTACCGGTGTCGCCTTCCTGCCCATCGCGGGCGGCATCGCCGTCGCGGCGAACCTGTCCACCATCGCGGCGATGCCGAGGATCGGGCCCAAGCCGCTGGTGGCGACCGGGATGGCGGCCGCGGCGGCCGCGGCGGCGTGGTTCGCCCACCTGGGCGCGCACACCGGTTACGTGGACGGCGTGCTCGGCCCTCTGATCCTGACTGGAATCGGCCTGGGCTTGGTGATCGCGCCTTCCATCAACACCGGCACGTTCGGCGTAGCGCAGCAGGACGCGGGCGTCGCGTCGGCCACCGTCACCGTGGGTCAGCAGCTTGGCGCCTCGATTGGCACCTCGCTGCTGAACACCATTTTCGCCAGTGCGGTCACGTCATACGCGGTTGCGCACGCCGCGTCGGCTCGGCTGCTCGGCCGTCAGGCGCTGACTGGGCTGGCCCTGGCCCACGGTTACGACACGGCGTTCTGGTGGACCGCCGGCATCTTCGCCGGGGGCTCGATCATCTGCGGGAGCCTGCTGCGCCGCGGGCCGCTGTACCGTAAGGATTCACCGGTGGCGCAGGCCGCAGGAGTGCGGGAAACAGCAGCCGGGGCCGGCTCCGCTGTCTCGGCCTGAGCGGGTCCCGGGTTTCCCAGTCAAATGACAGCGAACTCCAGCCTAAGTGTTATCAACTCTTTATTGAAATTAAGCAACCGAACGTCGTATGCCTTTTATCGCCCAGCCAGACCGAAACTCCTGGGACTGGTGTGGCAGCAGAAGCACGGCGCCCGAGGCCCCGCAGAAGTCGCGGTGTCAGATCATAAGAATTATGTGTGCCTGAATAGTAACGCCTACCCCGCCGGGTGCATTGTCGCGTGTGCCCATTATGCTTACTTTGTGCGTAAGCCGTCAAAGGGGCCCTGGCTGACGTTAGGGGGCGATGGCGTGGTAGCAGGCTTGCAATCGGGGGATCCACCGCAGGTCGGTCCGTACCGGCTGGTCGGGCGGCTTGGCCGCGGCGGAATGGGACGGGTGTTCCTCGGCATTTCGGCCGGCGGACGGCCGGTCGCGGTGAAGGTTATCCGGGCCGAACTGGCCGCTGACCAGGAATTCAGGATCAGGTTCGGCCGCGAGGTCGCGGCGGCGCGGCGGGTAAGCGGCCTGTTCACCGCGCTGGTGGTGGACGCCGATGTGGATGGCCCCGTGCCCTGGCTGGCTACGGCTTATGTCGCCGGGCCCTCGCTGTCCGAGGCGGTGAGTAGCCACGGGCCTATGGGCTCCCGGTCGGCGCTGGCGCTTGCGGCGGGGCTGGCGGAGGGCCTTAGCGCGATTCACGCGGCATCGGTCGTGCACTGTGACCTCAAGCCGTCCAATGTGCTTCTGTCCCAGGACGGGCCCCGGGTGATTGACTTCGGCATTTCCCGCGCCGCGGAGGCGGTGTCGGTCACCGGAGCCGGCCTGGTGGTCGGCTCGCCCGGGTTCATGTCGCCCGAACAGGCGGTAGGTAAGGAGGTCGGCCCGCCCAGCGACGTGTTCAGCCTGGGGACGGTGCTGGCCTTCGCGGCTATGGGCCGGGGACCGTTCGGCGAGGGGTCCAGTCCTGAGCTGGCTTACCGGCTGGTCTACAGCGAGCCGAGCCTTGATCCGATGCCGGCCGAGCTGCGGCCGCTGGTCGAGCACTGCCTCGCTAAGGACCCCAGCCAGCGGCCCACCGCCGGCGAGTTGCTCGCCGAGGTAGGGGTCGTTCAGGTCGCGACGGGATGCCTGGCCGACACGGCGATCGGCGCGTTCGCCGAATACTGCCGGCCGGGCCCGGCCCTCCTCGCCTCCCGCCCCGCAGGCTCTCCGGCCCCGCCGAAGCGGAAGCCGGTCTTGCGCCATAGGCTGTGGCGGCCGCTGACGGTGGTCGGGCTCGCGGCTAGTGTCATCGCGGCTTCTGCCGTCATCAGCTTCGCTCTTTCCGGCGCGGTCAGTCATCCGCCGGCCGCGCAGCCCGAGCCGCGGGCGGCGGGGACACGAACGTCCTCGGCGCCCAGTCGGGCGTCGTCCGCGCGCGTGGCTCCTGCGCGGTCGAGGTCGTCCTCATCCCCGACGGTTTTCCCGGGTGCGGTCCCGGCGGACATCACCCCGGCGGTGGACACGGTGACGTCGCCAGGAACGCCCCCCGGCGTCTCACCGTCCGCATCCGCGCACCCGTCGGCGTCCAAGTCGGCGGTCGCGTCGAAATCCCCCACTGCCTCTCCGTCCCCCACCGCGTCCCCGACTGCGACGCCGAGTCCGTCTCCGTCTCCGTCTCCGTCACCAGACCCGCCCGTGCCGCAGATCACGAGCGCCGGGACATACCAGCACGGAGCACGGGTCTATTTTGACGTCCAGTACGCCGATCCGGGTAATGACGCTCAGGGCTTCGGGTTCACGGGCTCGGACGGTCACCGCTGGGTGGAGGGTTCCTACCCGTTCTCCAGCCCCGGTCGTGGCATCGTCGGACCGGACAGCATCGCCTACCCGGTGAATCTGGGATGCGGGACCGCCAGCCAGCATGAAGCCGAGATCGAGGCCTGGGTCTACGACACCGCGGGAACCAGCAGCCAGCCCGTGTTTATCGACATTTCCTGTGAGACCTGACGGAATTATCCGCGGCCCGGAGCCGGGGAGCGTCGCCTATTACCGCACTGCGCCTTACCGCACTGCGCCAGGAATTGAGGCCGCTGTGGCGGACGGGAACAATGGTGCTAATGCGACTGCCGAGAAGATAGGTGCGTGTGGGCCGCACCTACTCACCCGGACGGGCTGAGGCGCCCCATATTAATTCCTCTGCGTTGTCATTATCGTGGTTTCTGCGGATATGGGCGTCAAAGGCGATTACTGACGTTGGGGTGGGGATCAGCGTGGTCAGGGAATTGCAGCCGGGAGACCCACCGCTGATCGGTCCGTACCGACTGGTCGGGCGACTTGGCAGTGGCGGGATGGGGCAGGTGTTCCTGGGCCTGTCGGCGGGCGGGCGGCCGGTCGCGGTCAAGGTCATCCGGGCTGAACTGGCGGCGGATCCGGAGTTCCGGGTGCGGTTCGGCCGTGAGGTCGCGGCCGCGCGGCGGGTGAGCGGCTTGTTCACGGTCATGGTGGCGGACGCGGACGTGACCGGTCCGGTGCCGTGGCTGGCCACGGCGTATGTGCCCGGGCCTTCCCTGTCTGAGGCGGTGAATACCCACGGGCCGCTGCCGATGAGGTCGGTGCTGGGGCTGGCTGCGGGCCTGGCGGAGAGCCTGGGCGCGATCCACGCCGCCGGCGTGGTGCACCGTGACCTGAAGCCGGCGAACGTGCTGCTGGCCGAGGACGGACCGCGCGTGATTGATTTCGGCATCTCCCGCGCCGTGGAATCGACGTCGCTGACGCAGGTGGGCCTGGTGGTCGGCTCGCCTGGGTTCATGTCCCCTGAGCAGGCTGTGGGCTATGAAGTCGGGCCACCCAGTGACATTTTCAGCCTGGGGGCGGTCATCGCCTTCGCCGCCACGGGTCAGGGGCCGTTCGGCACCGGCACCACGGCGGCGCTGATGTATCGCGTCGTCCACAGCTCGCCCAGCCTTGATCAGCTGCCGGCTGAGGTGCGGGCGCTGGTCGAGCGGTGCCTGGCCAAGGACCCGCGTCAGCGGCCGGCCGCCGAGGGTCTGCTGACCGAGGTCGGTGCCATCGCCCCGGCCGCGGATTGGCTGCCCGGATCGATCATCCGGGCGTTTGCCGTCGGTACCGCCACAGGTTCCGCACTCGCCGCCCCCGGGGTTTCGGCCGGGTTCAGCCGGGCGGCGTCAGGGGGTGGCGGGAGGCCGCCACGGCGCCGTAGGCGGCGGCCGGTGCTGCTGGCGTGGGCGATCGGCGGACTTCTCGCGGTAGCGGCCGCGGCCGGTTTCGTCCTGGCCTCGGTCGGCGGGCACCCGGCCAAAGCCCCCGTCCAGTCCCGGCAGGCGGCTCTGAATTCCTCTCCGACGGCATCCGCCTCAGCCCGGCCGACTGCCCCGAGCGCGCCCGCGTCCGGCTCCGTGTCCCCGTCCGCTATCGCATCATCGTCCCCGAGCGCATCTGGGGCGGTGCCGGCATCCGTGTCCGTATCCCCGACCACGAGCGCGCCGGCATCCCAGTCACCGACAGCGCATGCGTCAGCGAGCTCATCCCCGTCGCCGTCCCGATCCCCCTCTATATCAGCATCCCCGTTGGCGTCGCCGAGTTCGTCTCCCATTGCCTCTGCTTCTGCCTCCGCGTCCGCTTCTGCCTCTCCCTCTGCCTCCGCGTCCGCTTCTGCCTCCGCCTCCGCGTCCGTATCCGCGTCGCCGTAGGTGCCGCGAGCTACGACACCCCACGGATCAGCAGCCAGTATGTGCTTATCGATCTTGCCCAGCCTGACGGAAGAACATGACCTTGTGTTTGATGCAGGCGCGTCCATACGGCTGGCTTCTAAGGTATATGGGAGGTGTTCATGGTGCCAGTGTGATAGAAGGGACAGGAGAGCATAGGAGGGTATAGAGAACGATTGCCTAACATTCTCGTCGCCCGCTCGCACGTGCACGCTTGGTCATTATCATTTCCTTGGCTGGTTGGACATCAAGGCGTCGCTACTGACGTTGGGGTGGGGCTTCAGATGGTGAGGGCATGAGGGCACTACAGCTCGGGGATCCGCGGCTGATCGGTCCTTACCGGCTGGTGGGCCAGCTTGGCTCCGGCGGCATGGGACGAGTATTCCTCGGCATGTCGGCCGGCGGCCGTCCGGTGGCGGTGAAAATAATCCGCGCTGAGCTGGCTGCTGATCCTGAGTTCCGGAGCCGGTTCGGCAGAGAGGTCGCCGCTGCCCGGAGGGTGAACGGTCTGTTCACCGCGCTGGTCGTGGATGCGGATATAGATGCCCCAGTGCCCTGGCTAGCCACCGCATACGTGCCCGGCCTATCGCTGGCCGAAACGGTGAAGGAACGCGGGCCGCTGTCGGCTAGGTCAGTGCTGTCGCTGGCCGCAGGCCTGGCCGAAGGCCTGAGCGCGATCCACGCCGCGGGCGTGGTGCATGGTGATCTCAAACCTTCTAACGTGCTATTGGCCGAGGACGGGCCACGGGTGATCGATTTCGGCATCTCCCGGGCCGCCGGGGCGGCGCCGGTGACGCGTACGGGTCTGGTGGTCGGCTCGCCCGGTTTCATGTCACCTGAGCAAGCCACGGGTAAGGACTTCGGCCCGCTCAGCGACGTTTTCAGCCTAGGGGCGGTGCTCGCCTTCGCTTCCACCGGAGAGAGACCGTTCGGCACCGGGTCACCAGTGGAACTGCTCGATCGCGTAGTCCACGGTACGCCGCGCCTTGAAACAGTGCCGG
Organism: uncultured Actinomycetota bacterium; assembly: GCA_963844625.1. Lineage (GTDB taxonomy): Bacteria > Actinomycetota > Actinomycetes > Streptosporangiales > Streptosporangiaceae > Palsa-504. The sequence continues at coordinate 142,671 of CAWJPF010000008.1, forward strand.
CCGAAGTGCGGCCCCTGGTCGAACGCTGTCTAAACAAGGATCCGAGCCAGCGCCCTACCGCGGCCGACCTGCTGGCCGAGATGGGCGCCGTGCACTTCGCAACGGACTGGCTGCCCGAGTCGATCGTCCGCATGATTCCGATGGAGATCCCGTCCAGCGATGAAGACGAACGGATAGCGATCGTCAACATAGGCGGCACGTTGACGGTCACCTTGGGGAGTGTGCCGCCCGATCGCGTCCCTGCCGCCGGTCAGCAGCAGACCGTTGACGAGCCACCTGCCGCGGACCAGTCGCAGACGGTTGACAAGCCACCCACGGCCCACCCGCCCCAGGCTATTGACGAGCCACCTGCCGCGGACCAGTCGCAGCTAGGTGACGGGTCACACGCAGAGCACGAGCCTCAGCCAGGTGAGGAACCGGCGGGTGAGGAGCTGTCGGCAGATGACGACGCCAAGCCGCGGAGCCGCTTGTGGCGGTCACTGGCCATTGTTGGTGTCATCGGACTCCTCGCAGCATCTGGCGCGGCAGGCTATTTTCTGACCGTCGCTCTCCGGCACCCGTCCGGCGCGCCGTCTCCCTCCCGATCAGCGACAGTAGTGCCCACCTCGTCGGCCACTTCGATATCTGGGCGCACGTCTCCGTCTTCTCGCGCACCTGCTTCCCAGCTCCCGGACATCACCGGCGTCTATACATATCGACGAGATGTGATGGTATACGTCGAGATTAGTTACACCGATACCGGTAACAATGCCGAGGGCTTCGGATTCGCGGGCGTTAACGGGACCAGCCAGCCGGAAGAGAACTACTCGTTTTCCAGCCCTTCTGACGCCATCGTCGAGCCGGGCAACATTACCTACTCGTTCAACCAGGAATGCGGGACCGCCCGGGCGCACGCGAGCTACGTCAAAGCCTGGATCTACGACACCGCAGGTGCCCGCAGCAAATCCGTAGTCATCCACCTCGTCTGCGGTACCTGACGCGATTGCTGGCCGCGTCATCGAAGGTTCATACCGGGGTTCTTCGAGGTGGGCCACGGGAACGGGGAGCGCCGCCGGGTTTACCAGGCGCCGACCCGAGAAGACATGACTGTCAGGCATAGATGGCTTCGGTTCCAGTCATTGGACGCATTGTTGGTAAGCGGCCAGACTTGACCGTGAAAGACCGTCCCGGGCCGGTATGGCAGCTGCTCCTGCTGATGAGGGAGCTAGCTACGCACCAGCTCCCGGGCCACGCACGTCCGAGAGGATTTTCATGCCCGACCACGCACCGGTGCCCGAAGGGCGGCGGATTGCCCTGATCGCGCACGACAATAAGAAGCGGGACATGCTCGAGTGGGCCGAGTACAACCTCGATCTGCTGTCCGGTCACGAGCTGTTCGCGACGGCCACGACGGGTCATCTCCTGGAGCAGCAGCTCGGCCTGCCTGTGACCTGCTTCCGTAGTGGGCCTTACGGCGGTGACCAGCAAATCGGCGCCCGCATCGCCGAGGGCGAGATTGACCTGCTGGTGTTCTTGTGGGATCCGCTGGAGCCGCATCCGCATGACCCGGACGTCAAGGCCCTGCTCCGGGTCGCGGTGGTCTGCAACATCCCCGTCGCCTGCAACCGGGCCACGGCGGATTTCCTGATCTCCTCCCCGCTGATGGGCCGCGTCCACCAGGGGTGGGACCCGGCGTCCGGCCAGTCCCGCCACAATCAGGCCGCCCTCAGCGTAGCCCGCCGGGCCGGCTAACGCCGCCCCCCGGCGAGCGGGCGAAGCAGGGCCAGCAGGGCGGCAGGATCCGGCGTGCCCCGGAAGAACGCGGCGTCGGCGGCTTCCACGGTGGCCACGGCCCGTCCAGCTAGCTCGGCGCCCTGGCCGGTGACCCGGAGCCTCCTGGCCCTGGTGTCACCGGCATCGACAGTGCGCACGAGCAGGCCCTTGGCTTCCAGCTTGCGCACCACCTCCGAGGTCATTTTCACGTCGGTGCCTGCCTCCCTGGCCAGGCTGAGCTGGTTGGGCTCCTGGCCCCGGGAGTTCAGCCACCAGGTCGCGGCCAGCAGCACGAACTGCACGTGGGTCAGGTCCAGCGGCGCCAGCGCCGCCGCGATCTCGCGTTGCCAGCGCAGCGTGACGTGCCAGAGCAGGAATCCCGGGCTCTCGTCCGGGTCGAGCGGCACGGCCTAGCCTTCTGCCCGCTTCGCCAGCGCGGCGAGCACCTCGGGAAAGTCGGCCGTGATCTGCGGGCCAAGCTCAGGGCCGATATGGCCGGCGGCCTCACCGGTGATTTCCGTCCGGTAGACGATCCTGGTCAGGCCGCCCGGCGCGGGCTCAAGCCGGTGCTCGGTACGCACGACGAAGTCGCCCGCGTCCATCTCGTCAGTAAAGGATTCGCCGGGCCTGATCTCCACCAGGCGCATCCGGATGGGCTCATCCGCGGGAGGCGTCATCGTGAACGTCGTGCCGACCTCGAACGGGCCCTCCACGTCGATAGTTTCGATGCCGTCATTCCACTGCGGCCAGGTCGCCATGTCCGACCAGTGCCGCCAGAGCGCCTCCGGGGTGGCGGCGGTCTCGACGCTGTGCTCGTATTCCCACACGGTTCCTCCCAGTTACGTTTAGTCCACGGGAAGACTAACTGTGCACAGATGATCTGTCAACAGATTAAATTCCATTGGGCCGAACGGACGCCGGTACCTCAGGTCAGGATCAGCTGCGTAGCATGGGGCCACGATGACGACGCCGAGCTGGGACGCGGCCTACGCGGCGACCGCGCCCCCACCGTGGGACATCGGCCGGCCGCAGCCAGCCTTCGTGCGGCTGGCGGCAAAAGGGCTGCTGGCCGGGCGGTTGCTGGATTCCGGGTGCGGCACCGGTGAGCAGACCCTGCTGGCCGCCGGGCACGGGGCGGACGCGGTGGGCGTCGACCTGTCGCCGCTGGCCGTCGAGCGGGCCCGCGGCAAGGCCGCCGATCGAGGCCTGAACGCCCGCTTCGAGGTCGCCGACGCGCTGCGTCTCGGGGACCTCGGCCTGACGTTCGACACGGTCATCGACAGCGGGGTGTTCCATGTCTTCGACGACGAAGACCGTGCCAGGTACGTGGCCAGCCTCGCGTCGGTGCTGCGTGACGGCGGCCGCTGCTACCTGATCTGCTTCAGTGACCGCCAGCCGGGGACCTTCGGGCCCAGGCGGATCCGCCAGGACGAACTGCGCGCCGCCTTCGGCGACGGATGGACGATCGCGAGCATTGAGCCGGACACCTTCGAGCTCAACGAGGCCCGGCTGGGCATCCCGTTTGCGCAGGCCTGGCTGGCGGTCATGCAGCGGGTCACTCAGGCCCGATGACCGTGGCCTGGGACCAGACCGCCTGCCAGCGTGCGTCCCGCCGTTCGTAGTAGTCGGTATGCCAGCAGGTCATAGCGGCGGCGTCGGCCCTGTCGTCCTCGGTGATGCTGATCCGCGCCTGGTACCGCAGTAGCGCCACGTCGCCGCCGCCCCGGATGGCGATTTCTGAGGCCGGCTCGAATACCAGGTAGCGAAGCCGCCCCGACGCGATCCGGCCGAGGTAATCGTGCTTGGACATCGCATAGCCGCGCGGAGTGATCAGCTCGTAGTCGGCCGCGTGCAGCGCATCGGCCGTCTCCATGTCGGCCGTGACCAGCGATCGCAGCCGCTTCCGTTCGGTGTCACGCATGGCGGCGGCATCGAGGTCCATCGGGTTTCCCCTCCGTCCTGGCCAGACGCGGCTAGTCGGCCGTCTCCGCGGAGACTACCCGGAGGCACCAGCCCGGGCCGGGGCGTCACCCATGCTAGCCGCCGTGGCCGGCGGCACCCGCCGGTAGCCCGGCCACATGCCCACGCGGCCGAACAGCGCCACCAGGGCCGGGACCAGGAGGGACCGGACAATGATCGCGTCGATGATCACTCCGACGGCCATCGCGACGGCCATCTGCCTGAATTGCTCGAGCGGTATCACGGCCAGCATGGCGAAACTCGCGGCCAGGGCCACGCCAGCCGTGGTGATCGCGCGTGAGGCCTGCGGCGCGGCGACGGCGACCGCGTCGGGCACCGGTCGGCACCGGGCCTCTTCCCAGATCCGCCCCACCACGAAGACGTTGTAGTCCGAGCCGAGCGATACCAGCAGCACGCCGGCCGCGAAGGGCACGAAGTACACCAGGCTCCCGTAGCCGAGGATGTCCTGGCTGATCAGCCACGTCACCCCCAGGGTGGCGAACACGGCCAGGACGCTGGCGGCCACCAGGTATACCGGCGCGAGCAGCGACCGCAGGAACAGCGCCAGCAGGACCAGCGTCACGAGCGTGATGGCCAGCGCGATGCGACCGAGATCGGCGAAGATCGAGCTGATGGAATCGCCGGTCAGCGCGGTCTGGCCGGCCACCTCGAAGTGCACGCCCGCCAGCCCGGCCGCCCGGCCGAGCGACGGCAGATCGCTCCGCAGCGTGCGGACGCGGCTGATGGCGGTCGCATCGAGCGGATCGGTTTTCTCTACCACCACGAACCGGGCGGCACCGCCCGACGCGGCCAGCATCGGGTTGAGCTGTCCGCTGGCCGTAGGCACGCTCGGCAGGTTCGCCGGGCCGCCCAGTTCCGCGACGCCCGGCTGAGCCGCCAGCTCCTGCTGCAGCCGGGTAAGCGCTGCGGTCCGCGTGGCCACGCCGGGGCCGATTACCAGGATCTCAGTCGGGGACAAGATGCCGGGCGCGAAGCCGTCCGCCGCGGCCGCGGCGGCGCGAGCGGCTGGCGAGGAGGCCGGGAGCTCCCTGATGAGCGGTGATCCGAGCTGCAGCTCATGGGCGCCCCACGCGGCAAGAAGCAGGCCCGCCATGCCCGCCGCGACGAGCAGCAGCGCCACAGGCCGCGCGGCGGCTAGCCGTGCCGCTCTTGTCCTCAGGTTCCACTGCGGATGACGTGAAGCTGAGGTCACTCTCACGCCGGCGCCTTCGCGCCTGCTAGCGCTCTGGCGGCGCAGCCGGGCCGGGAGCGGCCGGAAGAGCCAGCCGCCGAATATGGCCATGAGCGCGGGACCCAGCGTCATCGAGACGGCCATCGCCGTCAGCACGGTCAGCCCCAGCCCGGGGCCGAACGCACTCAGCAGTTGCGTCCGGGCTACGGCGAGCGACGCGGTGGCCGCGGCGACGATGACGCCCGCGGCGATAACGATCGGGGCGTATTCAGCAGTGGCCAGCCGGGCCGCCCGCACCCGCGGAACACCTTGGGCGAGACGGGCGCGCATCCCGTCGAAAAAGAAGACCGTGTAATCGGTGGTCACGCCGAGCAGCAGCACGACGAGCACGGGTTCTAGATCCGGGGGCAGCGAAACGCCGATACGCTGCGCGAACCAGGCCACGATCCGGACGGCAAGCACGTAGGCCGTGCCGGCGCAGGCCAGGGCGGCCAGCGGCGCACCTACCGACCGGAACCGCAGGCCAACGATCAGCGCGATGGCGAACAGGGTGAACAGCTCGACCCAGCCCAGGTTGGCCCCGATGATCTGGCTCTGAGCGTATTCGGCCGGGATGGGACCGGTCACGCCGACCACGTCGTCGGCCGGGTGGTTAAGGAACCAGTGCACGTAAGTGTCCGCGGCCGCCGTCTGGTCGCCGAACGATGTGCCTGGCCGGAAATAGAGGAAGGTGATGACTGTGGTGGAGCGTTCGCCGGTCCCGTGCAGCAGCCCACTGGTGTTCGGCAGCGGGAACGCTCCGGCCAGGCCGGGGATGCCGTCCGGCGGTCCCGGGCTGACCGGCCCGGAGAGGACCTGCGCGGCGCCCGCGAGCCGCGCCAGCTGCGCAAGCTGCGCAGACTGACCGGCTAGCCCGCGGTCCACGGCGATAGCCTGCCGGATCGCGCGGTCCTGGGTGGCCGCTGGCATGCCGTGCGGGTCGCGCTGCACGATGGCCACGCCCGCGTCCAGCGGAAAGCCGAACAGCTGCGCCGCGTCACTTTCGGCGTGAGCCGCGGCTGAGCCCGGGGGAATCAGCTCGGATAGTCCTCCGGAGGAGGCGGTATTCAGCGGCGGAAAGTACCAGATCGCCGCCACCACGGCGGCGCACCACCCGCCGATGATGACGTATCGGAGGCTTACCACGGCGAAGGCATATCCCCTGGCCAGGACGCCCGCCGCTGGCCTGTGTGAGCCATGCACGCGGTCGCCACTACCCAGGATTACGGCGATTACCGGTCACATTCCCGCATTAATCGCGGGCAGGGGTATCCGGGGCCCGGAGCCGGTAGTCAGCTCCGGGCCCCCGGCACACGACCGGCCTACGACGTGGGCTCGGTGAGGTTGTAGACGGTCTGGCCGCCGACGGTCTCGCTCGTGAAGTGGGCCGCGACCCACCTGGTGATGGCCGAGGAGCCTTGCCCGCCGCCGAAGCTCTCGCTGCCCTGGCCCACGTAGTAGTGGACCTCGTGCTTGGCCACGAGCGCTTCGAACGCGGCCAGCGTGGGCCACGGATCGGTTCCGTTGAACCCGCCGATGGCCATCACCGCATCGCCGGTGGCCAGCTCGAGCGGCGCCGCGGCCTCCGAGCCTTCGGTCGCGGCCACCCACTTGTAGCTGGCCGCGTTCTGCTCGAGCAGCTTCACCAGGGCGCTGCTCACCGCCGTGCTGCCCCCAAGGCCGCCGAAGCCGCCGCCGCGCCCGCCGAAGCCGCCCGCGCCGCTCGGCACGCCGTTGGCACCCGAAGTCCCGCCAGGCCGCGTACCGGCCGAGCCGGTCCCGCCCGGCACCGCGGTTCCGGTACCGGCCGAGCCAGTCCCGCCGCCGCCGGTACTGCCGCCAGTCCCGCCGCCGGTCCTGCTCGTTCCGCCGGGGCCGCCGAACGCGGTGCCTCCGGGGGCCCCACCCGTCCCGCGCCCAAACTGGCCGGCCCTGGCGCCGGGGAATCCGCCGCGACCGCCGGGACCTCCGCCGAACCCACCGCCCGACTGCGGCCCGGCGCTCACGATCGCGCCGGCGTAGGAGGTGTTGACCGTGTCAAGTGCATACGCGGTCGGCCCGGCCAGCCCGGCGACCAGGGCGAGTCCGAGCGGCACGGCCACCAGCGCCCGCCGCGCGCCGCGGGAGCCTGCCAGCCCCCGCGGGCGCGCCAGGGCCGGGCCTGCGAGCACCGCGCCCGCGCCGGCCACGCCCGCGATCACGATGACCCAGCGCAGCCAGGGCAGCCAGCCCGGCGTGCGGTCAAGCAGCACGTACGCCCATACGGCGGTGGCCGCAATGGCGGCGGCGGCCGTGATGCGCCCGGCCAGGCCGAGCCGCGCCTGCCACAGGGCCGTGGCGCCGATACCGACCAGCGCGGCGATGCCGGGTGCGAGAGCGACCATGTAGTACGGGTGGATAATGCCGGCCATGTAGCTGAACACCAGGCCGGTGACCAGCACCCAGCCGCCCCACAGCAACGCCGCGGCCCGTGTCCTGTCGGTCCGCGCGGCCCGCCGTGACACCCACAGCATCGCGCCCAGCGAGATGAGCGCCGCGGGCAGCAGCCAGCTGATCTGCCCGCCGAACTCGGATTGGAACAGTCGGAGAATCCCGGTCGCGCCGCCGAACGACGCGCCCTGACCGTTACCCCCGCCGCCGATGGAGCCGGTCTCGTCGCCGGTCAGGCGGCCCAGGCCGTTGTATCCGATAGCCAGCTGCAGGATGTTGTTGTTAGTGGAACCGCCGAAATAGGGCCGGTCGGCCGCTGGTGTGAGCTCGGCGGCCAGGATCCACCAGCCTGCTCCCACGAGGATGCCGGCACCCATGAGCACCGTCTGCCAGATCCGCTTACCGAGCCCGGGCGGCCCGGCCCACAGGTAAGCGGCCGCGAATCCCGGCACCACCAGGAACGCCTGCAGCATCTTGGCCAGGAACGCGAACCCGACCAGGAGCCCGCAGAACACCAGCCACTTCGTCCGCCCCTTCTCGACCGCGCGGACGAGCGCGTACGCCGCCGCGGTCATGAGCAGCACCAGCAGCGCGTCCGGGTTGTCGAACCTGAACATCAGGGCCGCCACCGGGGTGAGCGCGAGCACGAGCCCGGCGATCAGGCCGGCCTGCGGCCCGAACCAGCGCCGGACCGCGGCGTAGAGCAGCGCGACCGAGGCCACGCCCTCGAGGGCCTGCGGGACCAGCATGGACCACTGGCTGAACCCGAAGATCCGGCCGGATATCTCCATCACCCACAAAGAGGCCGGCGTCTTGTCCACGGTGATGAAGTTGGACGGGTCAAACGAACCGAAGAAGAACGCCTTCCAGCTCTTAGTGCCCGCGTCGACCGCGGCCGCGTAGAAGTCGTTCGCCCAGCCGTTCCTGGTGACATTCCACAGGTAGAGGACGGCGGTGAGCGCAAGCAGTCCCAGCAAGGCGGGCCGGGCCCATCCTGGATCCGCCTCCGGCCCGCGCAGCAGCCGCCGGGCCCGGTTCCCGCCCGGTATAGGGCGGGTGCCTGTCAGGTGCCGCGGAGTGGAAGTGGTCGCGCTCAACTCGTTCTCTCCCTCTGAGTAGATAGTGCGCTTAGCTGGACTTGGGCTTGACCGGCGGGCTCGCATGACGCGAACGGCTCGACCGGAGCGTGCCGCGCGGCATCGTCAAGGTCGCCGGCTGCGCGCTTCGGCCCGCCGAACACCCAGTGCCGGTACAGCACGAACCTGAGCACGGTCGCGACCAGGTTGGCGGCGATCAGCACCGAGACCTCGGTGATCCGGCCGGGACGGGCTGAACCCGAATGCAGGACGGCCAGCGCGCCGGAGGTCAGCGCCAGCCCGATGCCGAACGCAATCAGGCCCTTGACCTGGTGCCTGGCGGCGCTCGAGCGGCCGGTGATGCCGAATGTCACCCGCCGGTTGGCGGCGGTGTTCGCGACCGCGGTCACGCCCAGGCTGATCACGTTGGCAGCCTGGGCCGACATGTCGCCGCGGAGCAGCAGGAACAGCAGGAGATAGGCGAGCGTGCTGGCCGCCCCGATGACCGTGAAGCTCGCGATCTGCAGCGGAAGTTCGCGGGACCCGGCCGCCCGGGCGCCCGCGGCACCAGCACCGCGCAGCTGGGGAACCTGGATAGAGCCGCGGGCGAAACCGACGCCGAGCCGGAACATCCCGCGCAGGTCAGCCAGGGCGGTGGCGACGATGTCCACCCGTGAGTCGAGGTCGTCAACCCAGTCCACAGGGACCTCGTGGATGCGCAGCCCGGCGCGTTCGGCGAGCACAAGCAGCTCGGTGTCGAAGAACCAGCCGGTGTCCTGCGTGAGCGGCAGCAACGCTCGCGCCTGGTCCCGCCTGATGGCCTTGAAGCCGCACTGGGCATCGGAGAAGCGCACCCCCATGAAGCCGCGCAGCAGCACGTTATAGCAGCGTGAGATCAGCTCTCGCTTGGGTCCGCGGATCACCCTGGATCCCCGGGCGAGCCGGGTGCCGATGGCCAGGTCGCTATGCCGGGACAGCAACGGCGCCACCAGCGGGAGCAGCGCGTTCAGGTCTGTCGATAGATCGACATCCATATACGCCAGTACCTCGGCTTCGCTCTGCGACCAGATCGCCCGCAGAGCCCGGCCGCGTCCGGGCAGATCCATGTGAACGGCCCGCACCTCGGTCAGCTCGCGGGCCAGCCCGGTGGCGATCGCCCAGGTGGCATCGGTGCTTCCGTTATCCGCGATCGTGATCCGGGCGGTGAAAGGGAAGCTGTCACGCAGATAACTCACCAGGCGCCGAACGCTCGGCTCGAGATCACGTTCCTCATTGCGGACCGGCACCACTATGTCCACCTGCAGAACTGTCATGACACCGAGAATCGCCAACCATACTCCGGTGAGGCTGAAGCACAGTTATGTGCAAGCTATGAGCAAACCCGCCCGGAGTGAGCCGGGACGCGCCCGCGCGTGAGGGGTGCACGCTGCTCCTGCATGTCCGCACGCCGACGGCGCCCGGGGGCGGCCCCCGCACCGTACTGAAACTGGGCTTTGACCACGCCCAGGCGTGCTGAAACCGGGCTTTCAGCACGCCCAGGCACGTGCTGAAACCGCGATTTCACCGGGGCGCACGGGCTGGATCAGGTCACGCTCCGCGGGCCGCGGTGACCTTGCCAGGGGGATCACGCACTGCTATCTCTAGAAGGGAAGTGTGTTGGAGCCCGTCTAGCTGTGATCTTGCGACGGTCGGCATTACCGGAGCTGGAAGTCGTAGTCGCGCCTGGGAGGACAGATGACTACCGCCAGCTTCGTCTCCGGCGGGCAGCCGCCTAGGGCCATCGGGCCGAGCCGGATTACGCGCGAGTCCTGAGATGCCCGGCCGGATACGGACCTCGACCCTCCTGCCGGTCACGGCGGTCGCCATGACGGCCGCCCTGATCACCGGATGCTCCGGCGGGCCGGCTCCGGCCAAAGACAGCTACTTCGAGAATACGAAAATTATAAGCTTGCAGAACGGTGCTTTTCCATCGTTCCTGGTCTTTGGAGCCCGCGATACCCTGTGGGTTACTGAAAACGGCGGGAATGTTATCGCCCGGATTGATGCAGCCGGCGATATGGCGGAGATCCCCATTCAAGCCGGTAATAACAACGATCCGCAGGACATCATAAACGTGCCCGACGGCAGCATATGGTTTACCGGCCTGGCGGAGATCGGGCGGATCAGCCCCGGCGGCGCCATGAAGGTCTGGTATGAGACCCTTACCGGTCCTTCTGTCGGGCTGCCCGATGCGCTCGCGGCAGGTCAGGACGGCGAGGTCTGGTATGCCGACGACCGTGGCCATATCTGCCGGATAGCCGCCAGCGGTAAATACCAGTGCTATGCCACGCATCCGAGCACGAAAGACATCTGGATGCGCGGCCTGGCGATGGGTTCTGACGGTGCCCTGTGGTTCACCGAGGATAACCTGACCAGTATCGCCGATACGCAGAATGCCATCGGCAGGCTGACGACCGACGGCCAGTACCGGCAATGGCCGCTACCGCCCGGGTCGGGTCCCACCAGGATCGCCGCGGGTCCGGACGGGGCGCTGTGGTTCACCGAGCGATCCAGCCAGCGGATCGGCCGCATAACGACTAGCGGCGTCATCACACAGTTCCCGCTGCCACGCGGGGTTTACCCATTCGATATTGTCTCGGGCCCGCATAAGGCGCTGTGGTTTACCACCGATACCCGGGTGGGCCGCATCACGACGTCCGGTCGGATCACGCTCTGGCCGGTGCCAGGGGTCCAGCAGTTCGGGGGCATCGCGGTGGCGCCTGACGGGAGCCTGTGGCTAGCCGACGGGGTAGCCAGCACGATCAGGCACTTCATCCCGCCAGTGCCTGGCTAGCGCCGTCCCTGAGGGCTTGCTCACGCGAGCACCACCAGGTCGACCGGCCGCCGACCGTGCCGTGCCTCATCTCGGCGCCGCACCGCGGGCAGGTGCCGCCGGGGTGCCGCGCCGCGATCACGTCACCGGTGTGCACGCCGCCTTTCGCGATGGCTGATCGCAGCGCGGACTCCAGAGCCCGGTAGAGACGGTCGGCGTCCTTGCGCTGCAGGCTGCCGGTCGGCGCCGCGGGCGAGATCTTGGCCTGCCATAGCGCCTCATCGGCCAGCAAGTTCCCCACCCCGGCGATCTTGGACTGGTCGAGCAGGCGGGCCTTGACGGCGATCGAGCCCTTGGTGATCAGGTCGCGGAATTCCGCCGCGGTCACCTCCGCGGCGTCCGGTCCGAGCGCGTCGATGTCGGGGTTCAGCCGGACGCGCCCGAGCCGGCGCTTGTCGAACAGGACCAGGGAACCGCCGTCGGCAAACCGGACGGTGAAGCGATTCCATTCCGCCTTGCGCGGCTGCGCGTCGCGGCGGGCCCTATCGCCGCCTTCCGCGGCCAGGCCGTCGGCGGACGTCACGACGATACGGCCGCCCATGCCCAGATGAATGCCGAGATCAGGGCCCGGTACGGTCGACTCGCCCAGGGCGGAGGTCCCGAGCCAGATCGTCTTGCCGCGCCGGTGGGCCTCGGTCAGCGTGCGTCCGGTCAGCGCATCCCGCAGCTCGCCGGGGGCGTGCGGCCGCAATACGAACGTATCGGCGTCATCGACCGCCACGATGCGACGGTGCAGGGCCTCATCGGCTATCAGCTGGCGGGCCGTCTCGACCTCGGGAAGTTCCGGCACCTACGACAGGTCCACGGTGAAATCGGGTTCGGTCCGGGCCCGGACGTACTCTTCGGTCACGCCGGGAGCGAGTTCCCGAAGGACCAGGCCGTGGTCGGTGACGTCGAAGACACAGAGGTCGGTGATGATGCGCTGGGCCACCCCCAGGCCGGTAACGGGCAGGCTGCAGGCGTTGACCACTTTCGTGCTGCCGTCCTTGGCGACGTGTTCCATCAGCACGACCACCTTCTTGGCCCCGGCAACGAGGTCCATCCCCCCGCCCATGCCCTTGATCATCTTGCCGGGGATCATCCAGTTGGCGATGTCGCCGGCCGCTGATACCTGCATGGCCCCGAGGATGGCGGCGTCGATCTTGCCGCCGCGGATCATGCCGAAGCTCATCGCGGAGTCGAAGATCGAGGCTCCCTTACGCAAGGTGACTGTCGCCTTGCCCGCGTTGATCAGGTCGGCGTCTTCCTCGCCCTCGTAGGGGGACTGGCCCGTCCCGAGGATGCCGTTCTCCGACTGCAGCACCAGCTCAACGTCGTCCGGCACGTAATCGGGTATGAGGGTCGGCAGGCCGATGCCGAGGTTAACGTAATCACCGTCGGCCAGCTCGAGCGCAGCCCGGGCGGCCATCTGGTCCCGGGTCAGGCCGATGACCGGCTCGCTCGCCGCGGCCGCGGCGTCCGGCCCCGCCGCCTGACCGGCCCGGGATAGCCCGGTCAACTCGCGCGGCCGGGTGACGAGCTTCTCGATCCTCTTCTCGTCCGCCTGTTCCGGCGTCAGCGCAAGAACGCGGTGCACGTAGATGCCGGGCAGCTGGATCTCGTCCGGGTCCAGTTCCCCCGGCTCGTAGAGCTCTTCGACCTCGGCGATCGTGATCCGGCCGGCCATCGCCGCGGCCGGATTGAAATTCCGCGCGGACTTGCGGAATATCAGGTTGCCGTGCCGGTCGCCCTTCCAGGCCCTGACCAGGCCGAAGTCACAGATGATCGCCTTCTCGAGGACGAAGGTCCGGACCCGGCCGTCAAAATCCATCTCCGCCGTTTCCTTCGGCGGGCTGTGCTTCAGCACGCCGCCGTCGCCGTCGAAACGCCACGGCAGCCCGCCGTCGGCGATCTGGCTGCCGACTCCGGTAGCCGTGTAGAACGCCGGGATGCCCGATCCCCCCGCGCGCAGCTTCTCAGCCAGCGTGCCCTGGGGTACCAGCTCCACCTCCAGCTCGCCCCTGAGGTACTGGCGCTCGAACTCTTTGTTCTCCCCGACGTAGGACGCGACCATCCGTCGGATCCGCTTCTCTCGCAGTAGAAGCCCCAGGCCCCAGTCGTCCACGCCGCAGTTGTTCGACACGGCTTCCAGATCGGTGACTCCCTTGGCCAGCAGACCCGCGATCAGCACGCTGGGGATACCGCACAGCCCGAAGCCGCCGATCGACAGCGATGCGCCGGACTCGATGCCATCGAGGGCCGCCGGAAGGCTACCTACTACTTTGTCCATATGGTTATCCTCTCAGCTCCGCCGCGGACGACACCAGGCGACGACAGCGGCAGGTTACCCGCTTACGCTGGCTTCACGGGACTGAGGAGCTCCCCGGTCTGGTCCCAGAGCCTGCGCGCCAGCTGGCCCTGCTCCCGGCTCGGTAACACCTCATCCGAAGGCAAGACCGCCGCGAAGCGTTCCGCGGCCCGGTCAAGCTGGCCCAGGATGTGCTGCCTGGCTGCGGCGTCAAGCGGCGTATCGGGGAGGACGATGAGCTCCCGCAGGATCGGGACCAGCGGGGCGTACTTGCCGGCCAGCGTGCGCAGCCTGGGGCCGGTGGTGTGGATCAGCCCGACTCCGTTGTCGGTGAAGTCGGAGGCCTTGATCACCCGCGCCCACGGATGGCGGCGCAGGCTGTCCGCGACGTGCTCGCGGTACTGCTCGTACTCGTCGCGGTCCGCCGCGTACTCCGGGTTGGTCACCGCGGCGACCAGTTCGGCCACCCGCGGTCCGAATTTCGCCGCTAGCGCCGCCAGCGCGGCCTGCCGGGTATCTCCCGCGCTGCCCGGGACCGCGCTGCCTGGGACCGCGCTGCCCGGGCCCGCGCTGCCCGGGCCCGCGCTGCCCGGGTCCGCGCTGGCGCCCCCTGGCAGGCTAGCGGCCAGCTCGGCGGCGTGATCTTCCACCGCGTCGTGCAGCAGCGCGGCGATGACCACGTCGGTGTCGTGCACGCCGTAGTGCGACATGATCCGGATCGCCACCCGCAGCAGGTGGTTGAGGTACGGTTCCCGTTCCCTGTGGTCCCCCGCATGCAGCCGGGCCGCTAGCTCCAGGGCTTGGTTCAGGCGGTGCTGGTCGTCCGCGGGAAACGATTCGATCTCCACCGCGAACCGCTCTCGCAGTCCTTCCTCGCCGTAGGTCGAGGTGATCGCGTGCAGCGGCATCGTCGCCACCAGCCGCCGCTGGCCGGAATCCATGCCTTAGGACTAGCACACCGTCCGCCCACCCAGCACCTGCCACCTCACTCTCGAGCCCGGGCAGTCCTCCCCGGAACGCGATGAAACTGGGCTTTCAGCACGCCCCAGCTTACGTTCCGCAGGTGGA
>CAWJPF010000009.1:0-190608 GCA_963844625.1 uncultured Actinomycetota bacterium
CCGGAGGAACCATGACCACCGACCCCGCTGTCGCGGCCAGCCAGCGCGAACCGGAACTTCTCGGGCAAACCGTCGTCCTGATCGGCGGTAGCGCGGGCATCGGCCTCGAAACGGCCCGGCGGGCTCGCGCCGAGGGCGCCGACGTCATCTTGACCGGGCGCAACCCGGAGCGCCTGCAGCAGGCCGCGCTCGAAGTCGGCGCGCGGAGCAGCGCGGCCTTTTGACGCCACCGATTCGGCTGCGCTCGAGCAGTTCTTCGCCCGTCTGCCGGAACCGATCGACCACGTGATAGTCACGGGCCCCGGTCCGTACTACGCGCCCCTGGCCGACCTCGACCGCGAGCGGGCGCACCGCGATTTCGACGCGCATCTGTGGCTGGCCGTCGCCGTCGCGCAGCACGCCATCGGCCGGGTACGGCCCGGCGGCACGCTGCTGTTCATGGCCGGCATCAGCGGCGAGCGGGGACGCGGCCTGTCGCTCGCTTCGGCGGGCACTGCCGCGCTGCCCGCGCTGATCGCCAACCTGGCGTTCGAGGTGGCGCCGATCTGGGTCAACCTCATCGCGGCCGGCTTCGTCGACACGCCGCTGTCCGCGTCACTGCTCGGCGATGACCTCAACAAGCGCCGCGATCAGCTCCGCGCGACGCTTCCCATCGGGCGCGTGGTCGGGTCGGCCGACGTCGCCGCGCTCGCCGTGCACATCATGACCAACACGGCGCTCACCGGCGCGACCTACGACATCGACGGAGGCCAGCAGCTCATCTCGGGCTCGGAAGGGGGATGATCCGTGACGGCCTGCCGAAACTGGCCATTGAGGACCCTGTTGGTTTATTTCGGCGGGACGCCGCGCGGCGCCTTGGAGGCCTGGCGGCCGGCCTACGCCCCCGGCCAGGCCCGCGACGCCGACGGCCGCGCGGCGACGCTCCCGGGCCGGCCCCGCTGGCCCGCTGGCCCCGCTGGTCCCATCCGCGCGTTCTCGCGCAGGCCTGACCGATGCCCGGCCCTTTTGCGCGGAGGTTTCTGGCTTCGCGGAGCGTTTCAGGGACGCGGATACACCCGATCCACTGTGGAGTCCGGAGCTTCGCGATCGTCGCGGTGACGCGGCGGCTGCCGGGCATGGTGATGCGGGATGGACGCCTTGCCCTGATCCAGTCGGGCGAACCGGTCCGCCCGTGTTTCGTGGCGACCCCGGAGTGAGGGGCACGCAGTCACACCCTCGGGACGCAAGCGCGATGACCACGACCACTATGCGCTGGACGGCGAACTGCTCGATACCTCAGCAAAGTATTCCGCTCTGACCACAACCGAACCCCGACGGTGGCACAGCTCGCCGACTACTACCGCCTCTCTTGACGGGCTGCGGCTGCCGCCTTGAGGATGGCCTTCTACCACGATCGTGCACGTCTATCACAAGCGTGGCCAGCTAGAAGGACGGGAACGCCCGGTGACCCATAACGGCCAGCACCGCCCGGCGCCCGGCGGCGCCGCGGCGATCGTTACCGCACTGGCCAGCGCGGGCACCCGGATGGTGTTCGGTCTCCCCGGCGGCGGGCCGAACCTGGACGTGGTCGGGGAGACCGAAGCGGCTGGCCTGCGGTTCGTGCTCACCCACTCCGAAACCGCGGCCGCGATCATGGCCGCCACGTACGCCGACCTGACCGATGCGCCCGGCGCGGTGCTCGTCACCCGGGGCCCGGGGCTGGCCAGCACGATCAACGGGATCGCCCACGCAGCGCTCGACCGGCTCCCGCTCATCGTCATCGCCAACACGGTCCGGTCGGCCGAGGCGGACCGGATCAGCCACCAGCGGCTGGATCAGGCCGCGCTGGGCCGGGCGGTGGCCAAGGCCGCGGTCACCGTCGGCGGAAGCCGGGCCACCGATGCGGCCGCAGACGCGGTCCGGCTGGCGCTCGCGCCCCCGGCCGGACCCGTCATCGCCCTCATGGACGACACCATGGCCGGAACGGCCGGGACCGGCCGGGGAGCCAGCCGCGAGGCCGGGACCGCCGCCAGAAGCGGCGCCGATCTCGCCTCACTGGCCCGCGCCCTCCGCGCGGCCCGGCGGCCGGTGGTCCTGCTGGGCCACGAGGCCATCGCGCATACCGCCGCCATCCGGGCGGCGCTGCGCGGCAGCGGCATCCCCGTCCTGCACACCTACCGGGCCCGCGGCATCATGCCCGACTCCGAGGCGGAGGCCGCCGGGCTGGTCACCGGGGGCACGATGGAATGGCCGCTGCTGACGGCCGCCGATCTCATTCTCGGGCTGGGCGTCGACGAGGCGGAGATGATCCCGGCGCCCTGGGACTACCGGGGGCCCACGATGCTCGTCACCGGGGAGCGGGGCCGGCGCGGCCCGGCCACCTACTTCACCGGGGCCAGTGAGCTGACCGGCGCGCTGCCCGCGGCGATTGATCTGCTGGTGACCGCCAGCCGGCGGCATGACTGGCCGCCCGCGGCGGGGCGGGCGGCCCGGGTGGTCATCGCGCAGCGGCTGGCCGGCGCGGCGGACGCGGGTCCGGGCCTGCTGGCACCGCAGCAGGTCGCCGCGACGGTACGGGCCCACACTCCAGACGATTGCGTCGCCACCGTCGACGCGGGCGCCCACATGCTCGCGGTCATGCCGCTGTGGGAAGTGACGCAGCCGGGCCGGCTGCTGATCTCCAGCGGGCTGGCCACGATGGGCTTCGCGCTGCCGGCCGCCGTCGCGGCCGCGCTCTGTCACCCGGAACAGCCGGTGGTGGCCTTCACCGGAGACGGCGGCCTGGCCATGACGCTGGCCGAAATCGAGACCGCCGTCCGGCTCGGGCTGCGGATCATGGTCGTCGTGTTCAACGACGCCGCCCTCAGCCTCATCAAGATCAAGCAACGGCCGGCCGGGCAAGGGGGCGGCGAGGCCGTCGGCTACCGGCCGGTCAGCTATGCCCGCGCCGCCGAGGCGATGGGCGCCGCGGCCGCGATCGTCGGTGCCGAGGCCGAGCTGGCCCAGGCGCTGGCGGCGGCGCTACGCCGGGACGGCCCGACGGTGATCGACGCGCTGGTGGACCCGGCCGGCTATCCGATGATCATGGATCTGAGCCGGGGTGAAGCAGGACGTCAGCCCCTGCCGGGCATACAGCCCGCCGGGGATCGAGCGAACGCGAAGGAGCGTATGCAGTGGCCATTACCGTAGCGAAGTTCAGGGACGTCGCCGAGGGCACTCAGCCGGGGCAGTTCATGATCGGCGAGCGGACGCCGGTATCGAGCCTGGCCGACCTGGATCCCAGCTTCAAGCGGCTGCTTGACGAGCCGGTGACCGCCGTCGTGGCCGTCATGGGCGCGGGCGAGCACCCCAACCTGACTCCGGTGTGGTTCGACTACGAGGGCGACACCGTACTGCTCAACCTGGCCACGCACCGCAAGAAGGTGGACTGGCTCCGAAAGGCCCCGTACGCGACCTTCCTGCTGATGAACCCGGAGAACACCTACCACTGGCTCAGCATCAAGACCGTGCTGAAGCGGGAGATCTCCGAAGACGACCCGGCCGAGGGCCAGCGCGTCACCGATCAGCTGGACCGGATCTGGGTCAAGTACACCGGGAACGAGCCGCCCTACGCGCTGCGTGATCCCTCCATGGACGAACGGCGGGTGCTGTTCGAGATGGAGGTCGTCAAGGTCGCGACCTTCGGCCGTCCCTGACCGGCTGCCCGAAGGATCGCCGCCGGTGCCGGGGATGCCGAAGGTTATCGTCGTCGGCGGGTCGATCGGCGGCCTGACCGCGGCGCTGGTCCTGCGGGACGCCGGCTGTGACGTCCGGGTCTTCGAGCGGTCCCCGGCCGCGCTGACGGCCCGCGGAGCCGGGATCGCCGCCCTCGACACCACGCTGGAGTACCTGGTCAGGCGCGGCGGTTTCCCGGCCTGTGAGCTGTGCTCGGCCACGGACTGGATCCGCTTCCTCCACCGTGACGGCAGCGTCCGGCACGAGCAGCGGCACCGGTACCTGTTCTCGTCCTGGAACACGATCCACCGGTCCCTGCTGAGCCTGTTCGACGCCGGCCGCTACCTGCTGGGCACCGAGGTGACCGGTCTGCGCCAGGACGGTGACACGGTCACGGTGACGCTCGCCTCCGGCGCCCAGGCCGAGGCCGACCTTCTGGTCTGCGCGGACGGGGTCGGCTCACTCGGCCGGGCGCGGCTGGCGCCCGCCGCGGGCCGGTCGTACTCGGGCTACGTGGCCTGGCGCGCGACCGTGCCCGAGCGTGACCTGTCCGCCGGCACCCGCGCGCGGCTCGGCGACGCGCTCACCTACCAGGTGCTGCCCGGCAGCCACATCCTCGTCTACCCGATCCCGGCGCTGGACGGCTCGCTGAGCGAAGGCGATCGCCTGATCAACGCCGTCTGGTACGTCAACGTCGCCGAGGGAGCGCCGCTCGATGCCCTCATGACCGGCCGGGACGGCATCCGCCGCCCGGTATCGATGCCCCCGGGCGCGGCGACCGACCAGGCCGTCACGGGTATGCGGCAGGCGGCCTCGGACCTGCTCGCCCCGCCCATCGCCGAGGTCATAGCCCGCACCGCCGAGCCGTTCGTGCAGGTGGTATACGACATCGCGGTGCCTCAGATGGCGTTCGGCCGCACCTGCCTGCTGGGCGACGCGGCCTTCGCCGTCCGCCCGCACGCGGCGGCCGGGACGGCGAAGGCGGCCGCCGACGGCTGGGCGCTGGCACACGAGCTCACGGTCGCGGACGGCGATGTCCCGGCCGCGCTCGCGGCCTGGGAACGCCGGCAGCTGGCCCTCGGCCGCAGCCTGCTGGCCCGCTGCCGGGACATCGGCGACGCCTCGCAGTTCTCCGGGCGCTTCCGCCCCGGCGACCCCCGCCTCATCTTCGGCCTCTACGCCCCGGGAAACTAGACATCTACGTGCCGTGCCGGGTGATCCCCGCAGCGCGGTGAAGACGAGGCAGCGCAGAAGGCACCCGGGCGTATCCTGCGACGAGACAGCCTGGGTGGCATTGCATCTCCGTGGGCAATATGGCTCGATGGAGGCATAGCTGGCGCATTTCGGGATAGGCATCAGATTGGCCCAGGCTCGCCTAGGAGACCGGGCTCAGGTTCGTCCAGGAGGTGGCCGTGAAACCGTTCGTTATCAACCGGCATGGTTGCTTGGTGTTTCCGGCCAATTTCCTGGGCGACCTGGACTTCTCGGTCCTGGACACGCTCGAGCAGTTCGCGGCGGTGATCGGACGGGACTTCGAGGCGAAGGCGCCGACGGGAACCGACATCCTGGCCCGGGCCGAGTCGGGGGCCTACCCCGGGCGCTTCGAACTGCTGCGGGATCTGGGCCAGAACCTGTACTGGGTCAACCGGTACGCGATCACCATGTTCGACAAGCGGCCGACGCGCTGGCGCGACCTCGCCAAGCGCCGCGACGACGTCTTCCTGCCGGTACTGACCCCGTGGGAGGATAGCGAGCGCAAGGTGGCAGCGGTCGAGCATGCCTTCCGCGCGCTCCCGGCGACGTGGGACGCCGATACCGAGAACAAGGTGTTCGACCTGCTGTTCGCCTTGTTCCGCACCAAGCTGCACCACGCCAGCGAGCTGCCGGCGATCAAGCCTACGGTGGCAGAGTTCCTGGGCTCGCCCGGCGCGCTGACGTTCGTGATGCCCGAGTACGACCCGGACTACCCGGTCTTCCGCACCGAGGACATCCTCGACGCCCACGAGAGCGTGCCCGAGCTTGAGGCGCTGATGCGCTGGGCGATGGTGCTGCACAACCAGTACCCGTGGGACCGCTCCCGCACCGAGCTGCGCGATGCCGCCGGGATCGGCGATGACGACTTCGTCGTCGCCTTCCACCCGCGCAGCCGCGACGTGATGTCCTTCATCGAGCGCGTGAAGCGGTCGGCTACTGCGAGCCAGCCGGGCCGCCCGGCCAGGCGCGAGCAGCTCCCGGCGGTCGAACCGGTAGCACCCTACCCGCCGGTGCGGGTAAGGGAAGCGTTCGTGGTCCAGCCGAAGCTGGAGGCGCTGGCCATCGTGCGCGGCGAGCACGTCTGCGACAACACCGACGTCATCAGGAACGCAAGCTTCTCCTGGTCGCCGATGAGCGCCAGGGAAATCGCCGAGAAAACCGGGATCGAGCAGCGCCGTTACACCAGCCGGGAGCCGGAGCAGCTGGCCCTTTACGCCGCCCGGGCGGCGCTGGCCAAGTCGGGGCGTTCCCCCGCGGAAATCGGCGCCGTGCTGGTCAGCACCTGCACGAGCAACCGGCAGATCCCGTCGACGGCGTGCTGGCTGTCCGGCGAGCTCGGCCTGCAGCAGACGCATACCTCGGCCGACATGGTAGCGGCCTGCGCGGGACTGCCGTACGGGCTGTCCGAGGCGATCCGGCAGCTCCAGGAGGTCAGCAGGCCGGTCCTGCTGGTCTGCGTGGAGAAGTTCTCCGACAAGATCGGCAACGTCCGCACCTCACGGATGATCTTCGGGGACGGGGCCGCGGCGATGGTCATCTCCCCCGCGCCCGCGGGTGAAGCCGGCGACGTGGAGGTCGTGCAGACCTACGCGAGCGGTCCGCACAGCGAGGTCAACTCCATCATCTGGCCGAACTCCGAATTCGACGGCGACATCACGGTGTACGGTCCTGAGGTTAAGTCGCTGGTGGCACGCTACCTGGCCCAGATGCTCGACGAGCTTGGTGCCCAGGCCGATCCGGACGATCCGGGGCGGACGCTACTGGAGAGCATCGAGCTGATCATCCCGCACCAGGCCAACAAGACGATGATCCTCAACCTCGCCGGGAAGGCCGGGCTGTCCGCCGACCAGCTCTACTTCAATGTCGAGAGGATGGGCAACGTGTCCGCAGCGAGCATCCCGATCGCGGTCTACGACGCCGTGCGCGACGGTGTGATCACCCGCCCGGTCCGCATCTTCACGCCGGGATTCGGAGCGGGGGCCGTCGGCGGTTACGCGGTGATGCGCATCGACCCGGCGATCGTCGCGGACGAGGTGGAGCTGGATGTGCTCCAGGAGAGCATCCCGGGGGCCGCGCCGCGGGCCGGGAGCACGACCGACGACATCAGCGCCGCCTTCGGCGGTTAGGGTGGGCCGACGGATGAGCAGGGAACCCCGGTTTGCCTTCGAGCGCATCGCGATCGTCAACCGGGGCGAGCCGGCGATGCGGCTGATCAACGCCGTCCGGGAATGGAACGCCGAGGGACGTCCGGCGCTGCGGGTCATCGCCGTGTACACCGCCGCCGACCGTCGCGCGACGTTCGTCCGCGAGGCCGACGAGGCGGTGCTGATCGGCCCGGCCGACGCCGAGGCCGCCTTCGCCGAGAGTCCCTATCTCGACTACGCCGAGCTGGAACGCGCCCTGATGGCGTCCCGGGCGGACGCGGTATGGCCCGGCTGGGGGTTCGTCTCGGAGAAGGCGGAGTTCGCGGAGCTTTGCGACCGGCTGGGCATTACCTTCATCGGGCCGCCCGCCAAGGTGATGCGCCAGCTCGGCGACAAGATCGAGTCCAAGCGTCTGGCGGAGCAGGCCGGCGTCCCGCTCGCGCCGTGGAGCGGCGGGCCGGTGGCCGACGTGGCGGCGGCCCGTACGGCCGCCGAGTCGATCGGCTACCCGCTGATGGTCAAGGCGACCGCGGGCGGCGGCGGCCGCGGCATCCGGCTGGTCGCCTCCCCCGAGGATCTCGACGAGGCCTTCGAACGCGCGAGCTCGGAGGCGTCGAAGACCGCAGGCGACGCGACGGTGTTCCTGGAGAAGGCGATCCGCGGCGGTCGGCACGTCGAGGTCCAGGTGGTCGCCGACACCGAGGGCACCGTGTGGACGCTGGGCGTACGGGACTGCAGCGTGCAACGGCGCAACCAGAAGGTCATCGAGGAGTCCGCCTCCACCGCGCTGGACGCCGAGCAGGAGAAAATGCTGCGCGCCCACGCCGCCGAACTGGCCCGGTCCGCCGGATACGTCAACGCCGGGACGGTGGAGTTCCTCTACGAGCCCAGCCAGAAGCTGCTGTCGTTCCTGGAGGTCAACACCCGGCTGCAGGTCGAGCACCCGGTCACCGAGGCCACTACCGGCGTCGATATCGTCAAGCTGCAGCTGCACATCGCGGCGGGCGGCGCGCTGTCGCAGACCGGTCCCGCCGAGCCGGCCGTTCGCGGGCACGCCATCGAGGCCCGGCTCACCGCCGAGGACCCGGAGCGTGACTTCGCGCCCGCCCCTGGCCTGATCGAGCATCTCGCGCTGCCGGCCGGCCCCGGCATCAGGGTCGACACAGGAGTGACGGCGGGAGACGTCATCCCGCCGCAGTTCGACTCCATGATCGCGAAGGTGATTGCCTGGGGGCGGGACCGCGCCGAGGCCCGCGCCAGGCTGTCCCGCGCGCTCCGGCAGACCAGCACGGTCATCCAGGGCGGGACCACCAACAAGGCGTTCCTGCTCGACCTGCTCGACCGGCCGGAATTCGTGCGCGGCGAGGTCGACACGACCTGGCTCGACACGATGATGGCCGACGGTTACGCACCACCGCGGCGGGTCGACGTCGCCCTGCTGGCTACCGCCTTCGAGGCCTACGAGGCGTACGCACGACAGCAGCAAGATCGCCTGTTCACCTCCGCCGAGCGCGGGCGCCCCGAGATCGGGCACGAGACGCGGCACCAGGTCGATGTCCGGGTGGGCGGCGAGGCTTACCGGCTCCGGGTGTCCCGGACCCGGCCCGGCCGGTATCAGGTCGAGCTGGACGGCCGCTGCGTGGAAGTCGATGTCGAGCGGTCGGGCCGGTTCGAGCTGCGGCTGGCCGCCGGCGGTCAGACCTTCGACGTGCTCTCGGTCGCGCAGGCCCCGGACTACCTCGTCGAGGTCGACGGTGCGGTACACCGGATCTCCGGCGGCGAGGCGGGCCTGGTCCGCGCCCCCGCCCCGGCTATGGTGGTGGCCATCGCGGTCGCGGCCGGCGACGAGGTGGCCGAGGGCGACGTCGTGGCCGTCGTGGAGAGCATGAAGCTGGAGACGGCGCTGCGCGCCCCGGTGGCCGGCCGGGTCGCCGAATTGTTCGCCGACGTCAACACCCAGGTGGACAGCGGCGCCAAGCTGCTCCTGATCGAGCCGGACGCGGATCAGGCCGCGGACTCCGAGCCGGACCAGCGGGCCGACCTGGACGCGCTGGCCGCCGGGACGGACATGCCCGACGCCGACCGCGATCCGGCCCTGGCCGCCGCGGACGCCCTGGCTGCCCTGCGCTCCCTGGTGCTCGGCTTCGACGTCGACGAGCCCGAGGCCAGGCGGCAGCTGCAGCAGCTGGCCGCCGCGCGCGCCGACCTGGCCGCCGGCGACCCGCAGCTGCTGGCTGGCGAGGCGGAGATCCTGCAGATCTTCGCGGACGTGTCCGCGCTGTGGCGCAACCGCCGGGTGCCCGATGAGTCGCAGGCCGACGACGAGGCCGCCGTCGACGCCGAGGCCGCCCGCAACCCGCAGGAGTACATGCACGCCTACCTGCGCTCCCGGGACGCCGACGCCGAAGGCCTGCCGGAGTCCTTCCGGATCAAGCTGAGCCGGACCCTGGCCCACTACGGTGTCGGCGACCTGGAGCCGTCGCCCGACTTGGATCCGGTGCTCTACCGGATCTTCCTCGCCCACCGCCGGGCGGCCGCGCACGTCCCGGTTGTGTCGGACCTGCTGCAGTGGCGGCTGCGCCGCCCGGAATCACTCGGCCAGGAATCACTGGCCGGAGACGCCCTCGACGGCTACCGGCGGGTCGTCGACCAGCTTGTGCCCGCTACCCAGCTGCGGCACCCGGCCATCGGTGACCTGGCCCGGCAGGTCCGTTACCGCTGCTTCGACGCCCCGCTGATCGCCGCCGAGCGGACCCGGACCCAGCAGCAGGTGGGCGCGGAACTCGACCGGCTGTCGCCAGACCCCCGGACCCGGGCGGCGCAGATCGATACCATCGTCGCCGCTGGCGAGCCCATCCTCGGCGTCTTCGCCGACCGGCATCACGCCGTGATGCTCGAGGTGATGACCCGGCGGTACTACCGGATCAGGCCGCTGCGGAACGTCGAGGTCACCGAGCGGAGCGGCCGTCCGCGGCTGACCGCTGAATACACCCACGAGGCAACCGACTACCTGGTCATCGCCACCGTGGCCGACGGCGGCGAAAGCGCGGCCGGGACCGGCCTGCCGGAGCTGATCGCCGCGCTCCCGCCAGGCCGGACCGTGCTCGTCGACCTCTACGTCACCTCCCAGACACCCGAGGACGACGGCCGAGACGACCCCGATGCCCGGGCGGACCGGATCCGCGGCAAGCTCGGCCTCATCCCGCCCGCGGTGGCCAGGGTCGCGGTCGCGGTGCGGCGCGCGGACGGAGCCGAAAGAGGCGACCCCGCCTGGTTCACCTTCCGCGCCGGACCGGACGGGGCGGCGGTGGAGGACCGGACGCTGCGCGGCTTGCATCCGATGATGGCCGAACGGCTGGGCTTGTGGCGGCTTTCCAGGTTCGAGCTGACGCGGCTGGCCGCAGTCCCTGACGTGCACCTGTTCCGCATTCAGGGCCGCGAGGTGCCCGGCGATCAGCGGCTCATCGCCCTCGCCGACGTGCGCGACCTCACCGTCGTGCGCGACGACCGGGGCCACATCACCGGCTTGCCGCAGATCGAGCGCACCCTGGACGCCTGCCTGGACAGCCTGCGCTCGGCCCGGTCGGCCGACCGCGAGCTGGCCAAGCTGGACTGGAACCGTGTCCAGCTCTACGTCTGGCCGGCCGTGGACGCGCCGCTCGCCGAGCTCAACCAGGTCATCCGGTCGCTAGCGCCGCGCACCGGGGCGCTGGGGCTCGAGCAGGTGCTGGTCCAGTTCCGCGCCATCGAAGACGGGGCCGAATCCCGTGAGCTGATGCTGCGGATGTCCCGTCCGCCGGGAGCGGGGCTGACGCTGCGCATCACCGACCCGCCGCCGCAGCCGCTGCGCGAGCTGAACGCCTACACGCAGAACGTGATCCGGGCCCGCCGCCGCGGCACCGTCTACCCCTACGAGCTCATCCCGCTCATCACCCGGTCGCCTGATCCCGGCGGGACTCCCGGCACGTTCACCGAGTACGACCTGGACGAGACCGGCGCGCCGGTGCCGGTGGACCGGGCTCCGGGCTCGAACGCCGCGAACCTGGTCCTGGGGGTGGTCAGCACCCCGACCAGGCGCTACCCAGAAGGGATGCGCCGGGTGGTGCTGCTGGGCGACCCGACCCGTGCGCTGGGGGCGCTCGCCGAGCCGGAATGCCGCCGGGTCCTGGCGGCCCTGGAGCTGGCGCGGCGCCTGCACGCCCCGGTGGAGTGGTTCGCCATCTCGGCCGGTGCCAAGATCGCGATGGACTCCGGCACCGAGACGATGGACTGGATCTCCCGGGTCCTCCGCGGGATCATCGAGTTCACCCAGGACGGCGGCGAGATCAACGTCGTGGTCACCGGCATCAACGTCGGCGCCCAGCCGTACTGGAACGCCGAGGCCACGATGCTCATGCACACCAGGGGCATCCTGGTCATGACCCCGGATTCGGCCATGGTGCTGACCGGGAAGCAGTCGCTCGACTACTCCGGCGGGGTCTCGGCCGAGGACAACTTCGGCATCGGCGGCTACGACCGGATCATGGGCCCGAACGGCGAGAGCCAGTACTGGGCCCCCGACCTGTCCAGCGCGGTCGACGTGCTGCTAGCGCACTACGAGCACGCGTACGTGGCCGCGGGCGACCGCTTCCCTCGGGCAGCCCCGACCACCGACCCCGCCAGCCGGGATATCTCGGCCTCACCGCACGACGGTCCGGACTTCCAGGTGCTCGGCGAGATCTTCGACGCCGCCCACAACCCGGAGCGCAAGAAGCCCTTCGACATGCGCTCGCTGCTGTCCGGGGTGATCGACGCCGATCACCGGCCGCTGGAGCGGTGGGCCGACCAGGCTGACGCCGCCTCGGTGCTGGTATTCGACGCGCACCTGGGCGGGCAGCCGGTGACGCTGATCGGCTTCGAGTCCCGTCCGCTGACCCGGCACGGGCGGGTCCCGGTGGACGGCCCGTCCCAGTGGACGGCCGGCACGCTGTTCCCCCGGTCCTCGAAGAAGACCGCGCGGGCGATCAACGCCGCCAGCGGGAACCGCCCGGTGGTGATCCTGGCCAACCTGTCGGGGTTCGACGGCTCACCGGAGTCGCTGCGCCAGCTCCAGCTGGAATACGGCGCTGAGATCGGCCGGGCGGTGGTCAACTTCGACGGCCCGATCGTGTTCTGCGTGGTCTCCCGCTACCACGGGGGGGCGTTCGTGGTGTTCTCCGGCACCCTCAACGACAACATGGAGATCGCCGCCGTCGAGGGTTCCCACGCCTCCGTGATCGGCGGCGCGCCCGCCGCCGCGGTGGTGTTCGCCGCCGAGGTCAGGAAGCGTACCGCCGCCGACGCCCGGGTCGCCGACCTGCAGGCCGCGATCGCCGAGGCCACCGCCCGCGGCGCCCACGACGAGGCGTCGGCGCTGCGCGCCAAGCTGGCGTCCGCCTGGCCGGCCGTGCACGCGGAGAAGCTCGGGCAGCTCGCCGACGAGTTCGACGGCGTGCACAGCATCGAGCGGGCCCGCGACGTGGGTTCGGTCCAGGCCATCGTCCCGGCCGCCGGCCTGCGGCCCTACCTGATCAACGCGGTCCAGCGAGGGATGCGCCGGACGCTCGCGGCGCTCAGCGACCAGGACGCCGGCTCAGGCGATGCCACCACCGGGGCCGCGGAGGCTTGAGCTCCCTGACCTGCCCGCCGCCATGGGCCGGGGATGCGGGCGGCGGCGTTACGGCCTGCCCGGCCCGCCACCGGCTGACCATCGCTTCCGTGTCCACCAGCGGCAAGAAGACGGGCGGCCCCAGCGGGATCCGGCGCCACTCGATGATCCGCCGGTTAATCCCGGCGACGATGTCGCGGACCTCCTGCTCGGAGCGCAGGCCCGGCACCGTCTCGGCCAGCTGTTCGATCTCCTTGCGCAGTTTCAGCGGCTCGGGCAAGAGCTCCTCGGCCGCCACTCCCTCCCGGCGCAGGTAGTCCCGCAACCAGGCCTGACCAGCGTCTTCTCCCCGGTCAGGAAGCGGCTTGCCGGCCCCGGGCAAGTTATCGAAGGCACCCCGCTCCGTCGCCTCGGCGATCTGCTGGTCGATCCACGAGGTGAAGCTCATCTCGGACGGCTTGCGCTCGGTCATAGTCGGTAAACCGATGTCAGCCGTCCCGGCTTCCCGCCGGGCGCGGTGCTGACCTGACCGCGATGACGTGCAGGTCACTGGCGGGGCCGGTGAGCGGCCGGCCTTCGGCTGAGACCGCGTGCAGTTCCCTGGTCAGGTCGAGCCCGCGGACCGGGACCGCCCGCAGCGTCCCGGCGGCCACCTCGGCGGCCACCGCCAGGGAACTAAGCACCGCGGGGCCGATGCCGGCCATGACGGCGGACTTGATCGCGGTGGTGGAGGACAGCTCGGCGACCGGCGGGGCAGGCCCGGCCCCCGCCTGCGCGCGCAGCGCGTGTTCGAAGAACCGGCGGGTGCCCGACGCCGGCTCCCGGCTTACCAACGGGGTCGCGGCGAGCTCGGCGGCCGTGATGCCGGAACGGCGGCGCGCCCACGGATGTGCGGCCGGGACCACCACGGTGAGCACGTCGGCGCCTGCCCGCCGCGCCCGCAGCCCGGCGGGCACGTCTGGACCCTCCACGAAGCCGAGGTCGGCGGCTCCGGCCAGGACCGCCTCCGCCACCTCGGCCGAGTTACCCGCGGTCAGGGTGACCGTGGTCGCCGGCTGACGGGCCCGTAGCGCCGTGAGCCAGCCGGGCAGCAGGTACTCGGCCACGGTCATGCTCGCGGCGACCCGTAGCACGGCATCCCGGCGGACGCGCAGCGCGGTGACGCCGGCGTCCAGCGCCGCCGCCGCGTCGACCGCGGCCTGGGCCCAGCCGGCCACCAGCACCCCTTGCGGCGTCAGCCGGGAGCCGCGCGGCGACCGCTCGATCAGGACCAGGCCGAGCTGGCGTTCCAGCCGCCGCAGCCGGGTGCTTGCGGCCGGCTGGGAGATGCCGTGGGCCTCGGCGGCGCGTCCGAGGCTGCCCAGCCGGGCCACGCTGAGCAGCAGGTCGAACGGCACCAGGTCCGACACCCGCGCGGGCAGAGCCATAAACACAGGTTATGGGGTCAGCCGCTATTGTGCGCTACCGGCGGCTCCGCTTTGCGGCGACGATGAAGCCATGGCTACTGTGACTCCGCCGCTCGCTGGCACCGGGACCGGACCGTCGCGGCACCGTCCGTTCGGCCTCCTGAAAGACCTGGAGCGGCCGGGAGACATGTTCCGCTACCTCGGCCCGAACTGGTTTGCCACCGTGATGGGTACCGGGATCGTCGCCAACGCCGCCGCCCTCCTGCCGGTCCGCGTGACCGGCCTGCATGCGGCGGCGCTCGCGGTGTGGGCGCTGGCGGCCTTCTGCCTGATCGCGCTGACCGCCGCCTGGGCCGTGCACTGGACCAGGCACACCGAGCAGGCCCGGGCCCACGCGGCCAACCCGGTGATGGCCCAGTTCTGGGGCGCGCCCGCGATGGCGCTGATGACGGTCGGGGCCGGCACGGTGCTGCTTGGCCGGGACTGGATCGGCCTGCGTGCGGCGGTGGACGCCGACTGGGTCCTGTGGAGCGCCGGCACCGCGCTCGGGCTGGTCACCGCGTGCTGGATTCCCTACCTGATGATGACCAAGCACTCGATCAGCGCCGATTCGGTGTTCGGCGGCTGGCTGATGCCGGTCGTGCCGCCGATGGTCTCGGCCGCCACGGGGGCGGTGCTGGTCCCGCACCTGGCCTCCGCGCAGGGCCGGCTGACCATGCTGCTCGGCCTCTACGCGATGTTCGGCATCAGCCTGATCGCCTCGATGATCATCATCACCCAGTTGTGGTCGCGGCTGGTCACCTATAAGCCGGGGCCTGCGGTGATGATGCCGACGCTGTGGATCGTGCTCGGGCCGCTCGGCCAGTCGGTCACCGCGGTCGGCAACCTGGCCGGCGTGGCCGGGACCGCGCTGCCGCGGCCTTACCCGGCGGGCGCGGCGGTCTTCGCCCTGCTCTACGGCGTTCCGGCCTGGGGTTTCGCGATGCTGTGGCTGGCCCTGGCGACCGCCGTCACGATCCGCACCGCCCGGCAGGGGCTGCCGTTCGGGCTCACCTGGTGGAGTTTCACATTCCCGGTCGGCACCTGCGTGACCGGGACGATCTCGCTAGCCGTCCGCACCCACTCCGACGCACTGCGGGCCGTGTCCGTCGTGCTCTTCGCGCTGCTGGCGGCGGCCTGGCTAGTCGTCGCGGCGCGGACCGCCGCGGGCAGCGCCAGCGGACGGCTCTTCCTGCCGGTAACCGGCACCGGCAGCCCCGACATTCCGCTCATCGCCCACACCGACGGGATCTCCCCCGCTGCCGGCCGGGGCACCACGCCGGAGCAGGGGTCCGTCCTGGGCATCATGCGCGAGGCGACCCGGGCGACGCCCACGCCATCTGACCCGGTAAAGCTCTTTTAGCCGAACGAGCACGGCTGCGTGCGGTTAAGAATCGCGGACCTGGGCGGGTTCGGCCGGGGTGGTCATGGCTTCCTGCCCTCCGGGCGGCGGGGCGTTACTGCGGGGTGCAGCCGATCAGGGCGCCGATGGCGGCCAGGGCCTGGGAGCGGGCCCGGTAATACACCCATACGCCGCGCTTGTCCCGGTCGACCAGCCCGGCGTCGTGGAGCACTTTCATGTGGTGGCTGATGGTGGGCTGGGACAGGTCGAAGGCGTCGTTCAGGTCGCAGATGCAGGCCTCGCCGCCCTGGTGCGAGGCGACCAGTGACATCAGCCGCAGCCGGACCGGGTCGGCCAGGGCCTTGAGCAGCGGCGCGACCTGCTCGGCCTGCTCCGTCGTCAGCGGCTGCGCGGACAGCGGAGAGCAGCAGGCCGCCGAGTCGGCCGGGGTCAGCAGGGCCAGAGAATTCGACATACGTCTATATTGACAGACGTCGATGTCTGCGGCAAGCTCAGAGCGTCAGACATAGACAAGCGTCAATGTCCAGTTCCGGGAGGCCGTAATGTCACGGGTCCAGCTCGCCCTCAACGTCGATGACCTGGCCGAGTCGATCGCGTTCTACAGCAAGCTTTTCGGCACCGGGCCGGCCAAGCAGCGGCCCGGTTACGCGAACTTCGCTATCGCCGAGCCGCCGCTCAAGCTCATCTTGATGGAGAATCCCGGCCAGGGCGGCAGCCTGAACCATCTCGGGGTGGAAGTCGCGGACACCGGCACCGTCGATGCCGAGCAGACCCGGCTGGCTGAGGCTGGTCTCGCCGCTGCCGAGGAGCAGGACACGACCTGCTGCTACGCCCGGCAGGACAAGTTCTGGGTGAAGGGCGCCCCCAGCGGGGAGCGGTGGGAGATTTACACGGTGCTGGAGGACAGCGCGACGTTCTGGGGCCAGGACGGTGGCCAGCAGGCCGGCGGGGCAGATGATGCGTCCGCCGGTGTCTGCTGCGCGTGACCGATTCACGGTTGTGGCGGCGACTGCTGGCCGAGTTGCTGGGCGGCGCGTTCCTGGCTGCCGTAGTGATCGGCTCCGGGATCGCGGCCCAGCGCCTGTCGCCCGGCGACACCGGGCTGGAGCTGGGCGAAAACGCCGCCGCCACGGCGGCCGGGCTGTACGCCATCATCTTGATGTTCGGTCCGGTATCCGGTGGCCACTTCAACCCCGTCGTCTCTCTCGCCGACGCCTTCTTCGGCGGGCTGTCCTGGCGGGACGCCGCCGCCTACCTGCCTGCCCAGGTAGCCGGGTGCACGGGCGGCGCCGTGGTGGCGAACCTGATGTTCGCCCGCGCCGCCGTCTCCGTATCCGCTAAGCACCGGGCCACGCCGGCGCACCTGCTGTCAGAGGTCGTGGCGACCCTGGGGCTGATCATAGTCATCTTCGCGCTGGCGCGGTCCGGCCGCGCCAGGACCGCGCCCGCTGCGGTCGGCGCCTATATCGGCGCTGCCTACTTCTTCACGTCCTCGACCAGCTTCGCCAACCCGGCGATCACCATCGGCCGGATGTTCTCCGCCACCTTCGCCGGAATCGCGCCGTCATCGGTTCCCGCGTTCATCGGCGCGCAGGTCATCGGCTGTGTTCTAGCCGTCGGCGTCATCACGGCGCTGTATCCCGGCATCACCCCGGCGGCGTCGCAGGTCACTGTCCCCCGCGACCGCGATCACGCCGCCAGCGATGGACAGGCCGGCTCACAGGCTGGAACGTGAAAGGGCATCTGATGACTGATATCCCCGAGGTGCTGTTCGTCTGCACCCACAACGCCGGCCGCTCCCAGATGGCCGCCGCGGTGCTGGATCAGCAGGCGGCCGGGCGGGTCCGGGTGACCTCGGCCGGTTCCCAGCCCGCCAGCGAGCTGAATCCCGCCGTCGTTCAGGCCATGGCCGAGATCGGCCTGGATATCTCCGCGCAGATTCCCAAGCCGCTGACGACCGGGAAAGTGCGGGCGGCGGACATCGTGATCACGATGGGCTGCGGCGACGCATGCCCGGTCTTCCCTGGCCAGCGCTACCTGGATTGGGATCTCCCCGACCCGGCCGGGCTCACCGTCGAGCAGGTGAGGCCGATACGCGATGAGATCAGCGCACGCGTGCGGGCGCTCCTGGCCGAGATGGAGGGGCGCGGACCGTCGTGATGATCTTCCAGTGCCAGGCCCCTAAATTAAAAGGGTCCGCGTCTATGAGGCTGCAGGGTTGCCTCATCAACGCGGACCCTCCCAAGTCATCTGCGCGGTAGCGGCAGGGAGGCTGACCGCGCCAGAGGCTAAGGAACTCTAAGAGCAACTATGCCCTAGCACTTACTAAGGACCTTTACCTGAAGAAGTTCAGGTCTGGTTAAGATCTGCGGCCGCCCGCTGGCGCGCGACCACCTGGCGGCGCAAGTGGCCGCGGGACGCCTCGTGAAAGCCGTGCGTTGACAGCCAGTTCTTGATCCACGCCCCGTCGGGATGGGTATCGGGGACGACGTTGTAGATGTAGTTCAGCCCGCGGGCGGCCGCCTCGTCCTCCAGGTGCTCCAGGATGAAATCGCCGACGCCGCGGCCGCGCTGACCGGGCGCGACGACGAAGGTGATCCGCGCGTCGCCCCACTCGGAGTCCAGCCAGCCGTACCCGGCGGCTTGCGTGCCGTCGGTCACCCGCCACCACTCGTTCGGGACCGGGTCCCCGGGCGAGGGCGCGGCCAGGCCTACCGCCGCCAGCTCGACCGGGCCGAAGACCCGTTGCTTGTCCTCATCCCAGCGCGGTGAGTTTTCCTTGGTCCACGTCAGCGTCATGACCTCTCCTTCGTGGCGGGGTCCAGCGATCCGTCCGCGGCGACTTGCGCCATGCCCGCGCCCATGGTGCCCGCGCCCATGGTGCCCGCGCCGATGATCGCGACCGGCGCGGTCCGGTCGATCACAAGGACACCTTGTCGCCCGGCGCGGGGGCGGCCGGCGGCGCCGCGCCCGCCTGCAGGAGGACGGTGGCCTGGCCGCGCAGTTCGACCCGGCGGATCTTGCCGGTGGCGGTGGTCGGGTACTCGGTCACGAACACGATCCGGCGCGGTCGCTTGAACGACGGCAGGCCGAGCCGGCAGAACGCGATCAGGGCCTCCTCATGGGCCAGGCACCCGGCTTTGAGCTGGACGAAGGCGACCGGCTTCTCCAGCCCGTCGGTGTCGTTCGCGGCCACCACCACCGCCTGGGCCACGTCGTCGTGCGCGAGCAGGCGTGATTCCACCTCAGTCGGCGAGACCCAGATGCCACTGGCCTTCAGCATGTCACCGGTGCGGCCGAGGCATGCGTGGTAGCCGTCCGTGTCCACGACGTAGGTATCGCCGGTCCGCAGCCACTCGCCTTGGAATACCTGGCGCGAGGCGTCGTACCGGGACCAGTATCCGGTCGCGGCCGACTCGCCCCGGACGAACAAGGTCCCCGGCGTGCCCGGCGGGACCTCCTGCCCGTCGTCGTCGAGTACGCGCAGGTCATAACCTGGCACGGCGACGCCGGTGGTGCCCGGCCGGACGCGGCCGGGCTGGTTCGACAGGAAGATGTGCAGCATCTCGGTCATGCCGATGCCGTCAAGGATGTCGACGCCGAAGTGCGAGGTCCACCGCTGGTACAAGGCGGCCGGGAGGGTCTCCCCGGCCGACGCGGCCAGTCGCACCCCGGCCAGCGCGTCGGCCGGCAGGCCCGCCCGCAGCATGTTGGAGAAGAACGTCGGCCCGGCGAAGAACAGCGTGGCGCCGAAGTCGCGGGCCCGCTCGGCGACCACGTTGGGTCGCGACGGGCTGGGCTCGAGTATCGCCGTGGCCCCGACGGACAGCGGGAACAGCACGGAGTTCCCCAGGCCGTAGGCGAAGAACGCCTTGGCCGCGGACAGGCACCGGTCGGCGGGCGTGATGCCGAGGACCTGGGTTCCGTACGTCTCGCACACGACCTGGACCGATCCGTGGCGGTGCATCGCCCCCTTGGGCGTGCCGGTCGTCCCCGAGGTGTAAAGCCAGAACGCCGGGGAGTCCGCCGTCGTCGGGTAGCTGTCGTCGGGCGCATTTCCCGGCAGCGCGCTGAGCGCGGTCGTCGTCAGGCCGGCGATGGGTGCCGTCTCCGCTGTGTCGTCGGTCACCACGGTCGTCACCTCGGTCACGCCGGGGACGCTGAGCGCGCTGGCCACGGCGTCGCGGTACACGCCGCTCAGGGCAACGATCCGGGCGCGGGAGTCGGCCAGGATCTCGGCGATGCCGTCCGCGTGCAGCATCGTCGATATCGGCACCGGCACGGCGCCGATCCGCATAGCGGCGAGGTAGGTGATCACGAACTCCGGTGAGTCCGCCATGACCATGACGACACGTTGCTCGGGCTGCAGCCCGAGGCCGCGCAGCCCGCGGGCGGCGCGCCTGACGCGCACCCCGAGCTCGGCGTATGTCACGTCGCCCGCTACCCCGGTCAGCGCGATGCGCTCCCCGCGTCCCGCCTGGACGTGCCGGTCAAGCAGGTACTCGCTGGCGTTGAAGGCCGAGGTCACCGTGTGCCCCGGCTCAGGCGAGGTGGACGTAGTTGTAGTCGAACGGCTGGCCGTTGATGCCGTTGCGCGGCGGGGCGATCCATGCCGCGATCTTGCCGCGTTCGTGCACCGGCCGCATCAAGGACCGCACATATGTCTTGTCGACATCGGTCGGCAGCCAGTCGCCGCTGCGGCGCTGCCACTCCTGGGCCGATATCGGCTCGCCATCGGGTGAGGCCTCGATCCCGGCGAACGCGCCGACCTTGCGGTTGAAGGCGGCGTGCGGCAGCTTCAGCCGCTGCTTGACGCCTCCCTCCTCCAGGATGCGGTTCCACCGCTTGACGCCGCCCTCGCAGTCGGAGATGTACTGGCGGCGCAGGTCCGTGTTCAGCCCGACCAGAGCGGACACCTCGGTCTGCCCGATCTGGCCGTCTTCGGACAGCGAGTCCACCATGATCGAGTCGCTGGCGAGCTTGTGGTCGTCCTTGCGGCGGTCTTCCAGCCAGCGGCCCTTGAGCCCGGCGGTGTAGTAGTTGGCCACGTTCGTCGAGGTCTCGCCGCCGAACAGGTCAAGCGACACCGAGTAGTGGAAGTTCAGGTACTTCTGGATCACCGGCAGCGGGATCGCGCCGAGGCCGGCCACGTCGCCGGTGTCACGCTCGCGCATCACGTCGACAGTGCGCTGGACGACGCGGTCGATGCCGGTCGTGCCCACCATCATGTGGTGCGCTTCCTCTTTGAGCATGAACTCGCAGGTGCGCGACAGCGGGTCGAACGCGGATTCCTTGAGCGTGCCGAGCTGGTACTTGCCGTCCCGGTCAGTGAAGTAGGTGAACATGAAGAACGACAGCCAGTCCGGGGTTTCCTCGTTGAACGCGCCGAGGATGCGGGGGGAGTCCTCACTACCCGAGTTCCGGTGCAGCAGCTCCTCGGCCTCCTCGCGGCCTTCCCGGCCGAAATAGGCGTGCAGCAGGTAGACCATCGCCCACAGGTGCCGCCCCTCCTCCACGTTCACCTGGAACAGGTTGCGCAGGTCGTACAGGCTCGGCGCGGTGGCCCCCAGATTGCGCTGCTGCTCGACCGAGGCCGGCTCGGTGTCACCCTGGATCACGATCAGCCGCTGCAGTTCGGACCGGTACTCCCCCGGCACCTTGTCCCACACCGGCTCGCCCTTGTGCTCGCCGAAGCCGACCTGACGGCCCGGGTCACGCTCGGCCAGGAAGATGCCCCAGCGGTACTCGGGCATCGGCACGTGCCCGAACTGGGCCCACCCCTCGCGGCCGACGTTGACCGCGGTCCGCAGGTAGACGTCCTGAGTCGGCAGCGTCGGGCCCATCGTCTGCCACCAGGTCAGGAAGTTCGGCTGCCAGGACTCCAGCGCCCGCTGCAGCCGCCGGTCCTCGTGCAGATGTACGTTATTGGGGATCTTCTCGGTGTAATCGGCGCTGGTGGTCATCTGGCTCTCAGACTCGCTTCCGGTCGAAGGCGGCGCGCTGGCCGGTGCCGAAGCGGCGCAGCGCGCCGTCGGGCCCAGACGCGTTGGGCCGGTTGAAGATCCAGTTCTGCCAGGCGGACAGGCGGCCGAAGATCTTGGTCTCCATGGTTTCCGGCCCGGCGAACCGGTAGTTGGCTTCCAGGCCGGTGAGCGCGTCAGGGCTGAAGCTGGCTCGCTCCTCGATCGCGATCCGGATCTCCTCATCCCAGTCGATGTCGTCCGGTGCGAACGTGATGAGGCCGAGATCGGCCGCGTCTTCGGCCTCCAGCGCGGCGCCCCGGCGCTTCCCCGCCGCCTCGGCGCCGGCTTCGTCACCCCAGAAGCGGGTCTGCAAGCGGGTGAGCCCGTTGCTCATCGTCAGCGGCCCGAAGTTGATATCCCCGAGCGTGACCGCCGCGGGATCGGCGTCGGGGTCAGTGTCCTCAAATACCCCGGCGAGCTGGAACGACCGGTCGGCGGCCAGCGCGAGCTCGAGCAGCGACCCGGCGAAGCAGCTGCCAGGCTCGATCACCGCGAGCAGGCTGCGGCTGGTGACGTCCAGCCGCCGCAGCGTGCGCTTGAGGTAGTGCCGCACCTCGTTGGCGAACCAGTCGTCCTTGCTGCTCAGCAGAAGATCGTCGTAGGCCAGAACCCGGGCCGCGTCGCCCTCGGTGCGGAACACCCAGGTGCCGAGCTCGGGCTCGTTGGTGCGCAGGTCAAGGATGAGATCGTCGAGCTCGCGCGTCACCGCCAGCGGCCAGAACCCGGCGCCCTGCCTGGTGGCCTCGGCGATATCGGCAGGCGCGTCGTCCCGCGGCCCGCGCACCGTGATGTCGGCGCTGCCCGTGTCCCGGCGGAGCCGCGCGGAAACGTGCTGGTAGCTGATCGCGTCGTCGTCGCGGGTCTTGGCCAGCGGAGTGAGCGGCACGCCTTCCGCCTCCGCCGGGCGCCCCGAGCGCGCGGCCAGCTCGGCGGCGCGCTCGGCGACGGCCTGCTCCCACCGGGGACGCGGCACGGCCTCATCGACCAGGCGCCACTGCACGGCCTTCTTGCCCCCGACGCCCTCCGGCCGGGTGGAGAAGTAGTCGGCCAGATCCCGCCGCACGTGCCGCTTGTCCGCCACCCGGGTCAGCCCGCCCGTCCCTGGCAGCACGCCGAGTAGCGGCAGCTCGGGCAGCGACACCGCCGAGGACCGGTCATCGACCAGCATGATGTGCTCGCAGGCCAGGGCCAGCTCGTACCCGCCGCCCGAGGCGGTGCCGTTGACCGCCGCGAGGTAGGTCTGGCCGGAGTGGGCGGTGGCGTCCTCGATGCCGTTCCTGGTCTCGTTGGTGAACTTGCAGAAGTTCACCTTCCAGCCGTGCGCGGAGGCGGCGAGCATGCGGATGTTCGCGCCGGCGCAGAAGATCTTCGGCTTGGCGCTGGTGATCACGACCGTACGCACTTCCGGGTGCTCGAAGCGGAGCCGCTGCACCACGTCGTACAGCTCGATATCCACGCCGAGGTCATAGGAGTTGAGCTTCAGCTCGTAGCCAGGGACCAGGCCGCCCTGTTCGTCGACGTCCATCAGCAGGGTGGCGACCGGCCCGTCATAGGACACCCGCCAGTGCCGGTAGTGGTCGGGGCTGACCCGGAACTCGACCCGTCCCGGAGCACTCGCCGCGGCGGCGGCGTCACCTGGCGTGTCCTGCTGAGCGGCCAGAGCTGTCATGGCAGATTCCTCCCGCTTGGCTTGCGTGCGGCGGTCCGGCAAGCTGGGCCGGTACTCCATACTCTACAAAAGTTGAGTTATACGTCAAGAGTTCGTAGTATTTTACTGCCTGGTTATCCTCCGACCTTGAGGACCCGATGAGCGAGACGAAGCAGCCGGCGCCGCGCGAGCCCGCGCCGACGATGGCGCGCCGCCACGCCGCCGGCGCGGAAAGCGCGCGCGGTGTGCTGTTCACCGTGCTCGGCGAGCTGGTGCTGCCGACCGGCGGCGAGGCCTGGACCTCGGCGTTCATCGACGTGTTCGGCCGGCTGGGCGTCGAGGAGAAGGCCGCCAGGCAGGCCCTGATGCGCACGGCGGCCGATAGCTGGCTCAGCTCGGAGCGAGTCGGCCGCCGCACGGTCTGGCGCCTCACTCCGTCCGCCGAGCGGCTGCTGAGCGACGGCACGGAGCGTATCTTCGGCTTCGCCGCGGTGGCGGAGGACTGGGATGGCCGCTGGACGATCGTAATCGCGCGCACGCCGGAGACCGAACGCGCCACCCGGCACATGATCAGGACGCGGCTGCACTGGGCCGGCTTCGGCAACGTCGTGCCTGGCGTCTGGATAAGCCCGCGCAGCGACCGTAGTGCCGAGGTCCGGCAGATCCTCGCCGACGCCGGGCTGCCGGACGGCTACCTGTTCGCGGCCGAGTACGAGGGCGGCAGCTCGCTGGCGGCGATGGTCGGTCATGCCTGGGATCTTGACGCCCTGGCCCGCGGGTACGACGACTTCCTCCAGGCCTTCAGCGAGCCGGCCAGCCCCGACCCGCTGGCGCGGGTCATCGAGCTGGTGCATGCCTGGCGCCGCTTCCCGTGGATCGACCCGGGCCTCCCGGCGCAGTTCCTGCCCGCGCCGTGGAGCGGCACCGCGGCCGCGAAGCTGTTCGCGCGGCTCCACGCGGAATGGGCGGATGAGGCGATCGCCGACTGGAAGCAGCTGCTGACCAGGACCTGACGCCTGGATAAGCCGGACGTCAGGCGCGCCAGGGCCCGCGCGTTCCGCACCGCATTCGCGTCGCCGTCGTTGTTGAAGTACACGAATACGTCCCGGCCCCCCGTGTCCCATTCCCTGATCCGGTCCGCCCACCACCTCAGGTCGGCGTCGCTGTAGGAGCCCGCGTACAGGCGATGATGGTCCGGGCCGTGCATCCGCACGTAGGCGAAATCCGTGGTGACGCGCAGGACGCACGGCAGGGCCGCGCCGCTCATCACGCAATACGCGGCCCGGTGTGCCTCGAGCAGCGCGAAGATCTCCTCATCATGCCAGCTCGGGTGACGGAACTCCACCGCGACCCGGATCCAGCCGGGAACCTGCCGGAGAAAATAATCCAGCCTCGTGTCATCACGTGCCTGCGCCGGCGCGAGCTGGACGAGCAGCACCGCCCGCTTGTCGCCGAGCTCATGCCAGCCCGCCGTGATGCGCTCCACCCACGTCTGCGGTGCGCAGAGTTTCCGGCCGTGGGTAAGCCCCCGCGGCGCCTTGACCGACAGCCGGAAGCCGGCAGGCAACCTGCGCCGCCAGCCGCCGAACGTCGCCGGCCGGGGCCACCGGTAGAAACTGCTGTTGAGCTCGGCCGTGCCGAACGCGGCCGCGTACCGGGCCAGCCGGTCACCGGCCGGGAGCCCGGGAGGATACAGCTCCGGCTCCCAGTGGCTATAGCTCCAGCCAGACGTCCCGACCATCACCGCCAATGTGCACCCCATAGCGACAGCGAGCGAAAATAGCCTAGCGGCAGCCATCCGACGGCCAGCGGCCCAACGTGAAGGGATCAGCAATGGCAGACAGCATCTATTCAGTGAGCGAGATCGTCGGCTCCTCCGCCGAGAGCATCGACGATGCTATCCGAGGCGCCGTCGGCCGCGCCTCGAGCACCCTGCACAACCTGGACTGGTTCGAGGTCACCGGCATCCGCGGCCGCATCGAGGACGAAGGGAGCTGCCACTTCCAGGTCACGTTGAAGGTCGGTTTCCGGCTTGACGGAAAGCCGGCCTGACCGGGTCGGCCAGAGCCGGGCCAGCCTGGGAACATCACCAGACGACGAGACGTTTTACTAAATTGCGTTCGAGCACGAAATCAGATGCGCGCGAGCGCCGTTATACCTATGCCTGAACGGAAGAAGGAGGAATGGCGCACTGCATCACGTGCGGGAGCGAGCTGCATCCCGACCGCGCCGAGAAATACAACTACTGCATGGCGCCTGAGTGTCAGGAGAAAAACCTCAAGGGCTTGACCATGGTGGCCGTCGGGGTGAACAAGGCGGCCGAGCAGTACCTGATACTCGATGAGCAAACCCGGGACGAACTGGCCAGCGGCAGGTACCACGATCAGCGGCGAGGTTCCTTCGGTACCTCGGTGCTGTCCTCAAGTCCCGTCGCTTCACCGGTCCCGGCGCGCGGCCGCGCGAACGGCGCTCAGCCCGCTCGCCGGCCGCGGCCGGCCCAGCGACGCCCGGCCGCACGCGAAGGGGCGGCCCTGCCGGGAACCAAGTCGCAGCAGAAACTCGCGCTTCTCTACAACGAGCAAGGACTGCGACCGGACGAGATAGCCCGGAAACTCGGCCTGAGCAGCTACGCCGTGACCCAGATCATCCTCGGTGCGAGGAACCGGTCCAAGACCTGAGCGTGGTTACCGCAGCGGATGGCGCCAGTGCTCACTCCGGGGCAAGCCGACGGCCGGACTCACGGGCGCCGAGGAGGGTAACGGCCACGATCCCGGCGGCGAACACGCCGTACGCGCAAAGCGCCCCGCCGAGGTCGTGCGGCGGCCGGGCGGCCCAGATCCACGGCGTGGTCGAGGGCACGGCCAGTACGACCTCGGTAACCAGCAGGTAGGCCATCGGGCCGGTCCAGGCGAACGCGCCGCCGAGCGCAGCCGCGGACAGCAGCCCGATGCCGGCCAGGCCGGCGAGGTTGCGGAGCATGGCCAGGGTGCCGCCGGGCAGCTGCCCGCCGGCGGCCCCGGCCGCCAGCGCGCCCGCCGCGGCCGCGGTCAGCAACACGGCCGCGCCCAGCCGGAGGTAGGGCAGCCAGCGGCCGGCGGCGCGTTCCGGCTCGCCGAACGGGCCGTAGGTTGTGACCGCGATGACCGCGGCAGCCCCGGTCTCGATCGCCAGCGGGATCAGCTGCCGGGCCGCGGGGCCGCCGGCGATGTTCCACTGCCAGCGCAGCGCGACCCACAGCAGCCCGCCGAGCGCGGCCAGCAGGCCGACAGCGGCCGGGACCCGGCGGCTGGCCAGGTAAAGCCACGCCAGGCGTGCCCCGGCGACGGCCGGCGTAGCTGCGGCCTGGGCCGGAGCGGCTCCCGGCGGCGGCGTCTGGACTCCGGCGGCGGTCACGGCAGCTGCGCCAGCGTGAGCTGGCCGGCCCGCAGCGCGGCCAGGTGGGAGGCGAGCCAGGCGTGCCGTGCGGAGGGTGGCAGCGCCGCCAGCCGCCGGGCCGCGGCGTAGACCGGCCCGCTCGCCGGCCCCGGCCCGCTCGCTGAGCCCGGCTCGCCGGGCGGCCCCTGCAAGGTGGCCTGCGCCCACGACGGCAGCCCGAAAATGGACAGCACCAGGGGCTGACCGGCGAACGGCAGGCCGGCGCCTTGCAGCAGGGCCGCCTGCACCGCCTGCTGCGCAGGCGTGCCGGTCCCGGCGCCGGCGCCCACGAACGCGTGCACGGAGAGCAGCTGCTGCTCCTGGGCGAATCGTGCCGGAGTCACGGACTGATCATGAAAGCCGGCTGGGCCCACCAGGTTGGTCGTATCGATCGCAATGCGGAGCACCGGCGGGCCGCCGCTGATCGTCATCGCCTGGGCACCCTCGATCTCGCCGCCGGAGTAGGTCCCGGACACCTGGGTGACCCCGACGGGCGCACCGGGCAGGCCGGTCACCTCGGCTAGCACCGGGCGCAGCGCAGCCGTCAGGTCCGGCAGGTAGCGGTGGTAGGCCGGATTCACGCAGACCGGGACGCCGGCGGCCTGGCCGCAGACCGGGGTATAGCCGATCGGCCGGTCGCTGGCCGCGTCGTGCAGCGCGGGAATAACCATGCCGTGGGGTCCCAGCCGGGCGGTGCCGGCCAGGCCGACGGCGCACCCGGCCGCGGCCACCCCGGCGAGGGTGATCACCGCGGCGCCCCGGCGCAGCCACGGCCCGCCGGCCTGGGCGGGCAGGCCAAGCAGGCCGAGTGCCGCCACCGCGATCCCGGCCAGGAACATCACCCGGGCGATCGGCAGATCGGGTAGGTAGGGGTAGAAGATCCCGGAGTCGGGCTGGTAGTTGCCGTTGGAGTTGGTCGGCAGGATCTGGGCCCAGCCGCTCGTGTGGCTGAAGCCGGTCTGCGATGACATCACCATCACCAGGAACCCGCCGAACGCGGCCACTGGCGCGGCGAACCGGCTGCGGAAGAAGGCCCCGAGGGTGAACCCCGCGGCGCTGAAGGCGGTCACGGCCGCCGCGCCGACCCCGACCCACCACCACGGCGGGGAGCCCTGAACACCCTGATAGGCGTAGACCCCGAACATCACGCCCACGAAGGCCAGGTAGGCCCCCACCGCCCAGATAGCGGTCGCGGCCCAGGTGGCGAGCTGAACGGCCCAGCGCGGCCGGGCGCCGGCGGTCACCAGGTCGGCGGTGCCGCGCCGCCCGTCCCGCGATCCGATCCAGGCCGCCACCCCGGCGACGAACGGCCCGAAGTCGATGATGGTGTGGCCCTGCCCCATATTCCAGAACGTGCGCAGGACCCACAACGGCGCCTGGCCGGTACTTGGCCGGTAGGAGTCGAACCAGAACAGCGCGGCGATCAGCGGCAGGATCCACGGCATGACGTTGCGGCGCAACTCCAGGCGCAGCAGCCGGGCCGCGGTCAGCGGAGCCGCGGTCGCGACCCGCCCCGGCCGGTGCCGCACGGGGGCGTCGGTCGCGACGGTCAT
Source organism: uncultured Actinomycetota bacterium (assembly GCA_963844625.1). Taxonomy (GTDB): domain Bacteria; phylum Actinomycetota; class Actinomycetes; order Streptosporangiales; family Streptosporangiaceae; genus Palsa-504. Next base: position 28,164 of record CAWJPF010000009.1, read on the forward strand.
GACCGTACCGCCGTAGCCGACATCCGTGCCGCCGCGAGCACGGCGCTGTAGCCGCGCTCCAGCGGCGCATCGCCGGCCGCGCCGGTTCCCTCGCCGCGGGCGGTCAGTTCGCCCGGGGTACCGTGGAACACGATCTTACCGGCGTCCATCAACGCGACCTCGCTGCACGCGGCCGCGACGTCCTCAACCAGATGGGTGCTCACGATGACGGTGGCCCGCTCGCCGAGGTCACGCAGCAAAGCGCGGAAGGCCACCCGCTGCTCCGGGTCCAGCCCGGCGGTCGGCTCGTCCAGCAGCAGCAGTTCCGGGTCGTTCACGATGGCCTGCGCGATCCCGGCCCGCCGCAGCATCCCTCCCGACAGGGTCCGCAGCTTCGCCCGGGCCTTGCCGCCCAGGTCGACACGTTCGACCGCGGCCGCCACCGCGCGCGGCACCTGCCCGGGCGGCACCTCCTTCAGCAGCGCGAAGTACTCGACGAACTCCGCCACGGTGAATCCGGGGTAATAGCCCAGGTTCTGCGGCAGGTAACCGAGCCTGCGCCGGATCTGCCGCCGCGGGCCGTAGGAGCCGGGGTCGCGGCCGAGCAGCCGCAGCCCCCCCGACGTGGGCGGGATCACGGTGGCCATCATCCGCAGCAGCGTGGTCTTGCCCGCGCCGTTCGGGCCCAGCAGCCCGAATACTCCGGGCCCGGTCTCCAGGTTCACCCCCGCCACGGCCTCGGTGCGGCCGAACCGCCTGGTCACATCGGTGATCTCGACGTTCATAGGGTTCCTCTCGGGATCCGGGTCGCAACCCAGGCGATAGTGCCGCAGGCCACGGTGACGGCCAGGTAGGGAAGGACGAGCGCGGAGCTGGTGACGGCGGCGGTGACCTGGCCGGAGGTTGTCTTTACGGACAGGACGGTGATCGCCCAGCCGGCCAGGCCCGCGGCCACGCCGATGTTCGCCGAGCGGGTGACCGTCGCGACCGCGAGGGCGAGCGCGGATACCGCGGTCATCGGGATCAGCCAGCCGAAGGTCACATCGGCGGCGGCCCCCGACGCCGCCGATGCGGCCAGGCCCAGCGCCGCGTTCAGCCCGTATACCGCGAGCGCCCGTACGAGCAGCACCATCCGGTCGCTAACCGCCATGCTGCGCGACAACTCCCAGGCCGGGTCAATGCCCGGTCCGTAGGCATACGCGATGCCGGCCCCCGCGACCGCCGGGGCGAGCAGCGCCACGTACGGCGTCCCGGTCCCCAGCGTGGCGAACAGCCCGGCCAGCACCACCACGGCGGTCGCGATCAACCACCCCAGCAGCAGTGACGGCGTGGTCATGAGCGCTCGCGCCAGCCCCGGCGAGCGCAGCACGCGCCCGGCCAGCCGCTCTGCCCGCCCCGGCTGACGGCACCACACCTGCGCCGCCACCCCGAGCCACACGCGGTTCAGGTCGACATCGGGCGGGCCCGCATCGGTTCCGCTCATCTGTTGTCTCCTTCCTGCACCGGGCCGCCACGCAAGGCGCCCCGCAGCAGCCGCCGCGTCCGGTGGGCGCGGCTTTTCACGGTGCCCGCCGGGACCCCCGTCAACTGCGCGACCTCGGCTACCGGCCGGTCCTCGACATACAGCAGCCGCCAGACCTCGCGTTCCGGGCCTCCGGCCGGGCCGAGCGCCGTCACGGCATGGTCGAGATCGGCCCGCGCCACGGCAGCTTCCGCCGGGTCGCCGGCCTGCTGGCCGCTGGCCGCGAGCACCGCCGGCAGCACCTCGGCGGCGGGCCCGCGGCGGCGCAGCAGGAGCGCGGCCTGCCGGCGCGCGATCCCCCACAGCCAGCCGCCGGCCGCGCCTGCTTGTCTGGCTGGCCGGTAGTGGCCGGCCCCCTGCCACACCGCCAGGAAGGTCTCCTGCAACACGTCCGCCACGTCGGCGGCGGGCAGCACCGCCCGCAGGCGGCACGCCAGCCACGGCGCATGTCGCGAGAACAACTCCCGCAACGCAGCGTCGTCACCGCGCGCCACCGCGGCGATCAGCTCATCGTCGTCCATCGCTTCTCTATTGCGTCCTGGCGGCAACCGGTTCACCGAGTCGGCGAGATTCTTTCCGCCCTGCCCTGCCATGCCCTGCCAGGCTCGTCTAGCTGACCTCGCCCGGCAACCCGGGCGAGGTCAGCTAGACGTGCTGACGCGGTTTCACGCGGCCGGCAGGGTGAGCGTCATCTGGGTACCGTGTCCCCGCTCGCTGCTGGCCGTCAGCCGGCCTCCGTGAGCCTGGGCCAGCTCGGCGGCGACCGCCAGGCCGATGCCACTGCCGGAGATCTGGGCCGCCTGCTGGCCGCGCCAGAACCGGTCGAAGATGCGCGGCAGGTCGCCGGCGGCGATACCGCTGCCGGTGTCGCTGACCTGGAGCACCGCCTCTGCGCCGGAGTGGCGTGTGCCGATGGTGACGTGGCCGCCGGCCGGAGTGAACTTCAGCGCGTTGGTGAGCAGGTTCGTGATCACCTGATGCAGCCAGTGCGGATCGGCGAGAACCGGGCTCGCGGCCAGCCGCCGGTCCAGCGTGATGCCAGCCGCCTCGAATCTGCGGGCCAGGCTGTCGGCGGCGCCTGCGGCGAGGTCGGCCAGGTCGCAGCGGCGCCGCGCCAGGTTCAGCGCGGCGGCATCGGCGGCGGCCAGCGTCTGCAGATCCCCGACCATGCGCGCCAGCCGCAGGACTTCATCGCGCAGCGAGCCAAGCTCGGCGGGGGTGGGTTCGGCCACACCGTCGAGCAGCGCCTCATGGCCCGCCTGCAGGATCGCGATGGGAGTACGCAGCTCGTGAGCGACGTCGGCGACGAGGTTACGGCGGATCTGCTCCTGCCGGTCCAGGGTGCCGGCCATCTGGTCGAAGGCGCCCGCCAGCTCGCGCAGCTCCTCGGCCGCGCGGATCTCGCCCACCCGGGCGGCGCGATCCCCGGCCGCCATGGCCCGGGTCGCCGCGATCAGCCGGGCGACCGGGCGGGTGATCCGCCGCGCCACGGCGAGCCCGGTGAGCAGAGCTAGCAGAGCCGCCAGGCCGGCCGCCCCAGCGATGGCCCGCAGCAGCGCGGTCTTCAGGACGCCGTCGGCGGCGTTGAGCCCCGAACCGGTGGACCGGACCACGGCCGTGCCCACACGCTGGCCGCTGGCCACGATCGGGGGGCTCGACTGCGGACCATTCGCGGTACTGAAGGCGGGCGAGACCGCGATGACGTGGCCAGCCAGGTCACGTATCTGGACAGCCTCGCCGGTCTTCATGGCCAGGTCGAGGACCGGCGAGAGGTCGGCGGATGACCAGGTGTTGTTCCGTTCCCACACCGCCCCGGCGGCCACCGCCAGCGCGTTGGCCAGCTCGGCCCGCTGCTGGCTAGCCAAAGTGGAGACGTCCGCGGCGGCGAACACCGCGGTGAGCCCGGCGAGCAGCGCGACCGCGGCCAGGGCGACGGCGAGGAACGCCAGCGCCAGCCGAAGGCCGAGCGTGCTGCCGCGGCCCGGTGAGCCTGCCGGACCCGGCGCGGCGGCGAGATCAGTCATCGCGGGCCAGGCCGAGCCGGTAGCCGCCGCCCAGGACGGTCTGGACGATCCGGGGATTGCCCGGGTCAACCTCGACCTTGCGGCGCAGGTTCTTCACGTGCGAGTCGACGGTGCGCTCATAACCCTCAAACTCATACCCCCGCACCCGGTTGATCAGCTCGAACCGCGAGTACACCCGGCCCGGGACGGTGGCCAGCGCGACCAGGACGCCCCACTCGGTGGGGGTCAATGCGACGGCCGTGCCACGCACCGTCGCGAGCCGTTGCGGCTCGTCGATGACCATTTCGCCCCCGCCGTAGCTGGTAGTCCCCTGCGTCGCGGGCGGCCCGCCGCGGCGGAGAATCGCCTGGACCCGCAAGACCAGTTCCCGCGGGCTGAACGGCTTCGTTACGTAGTCGTCAGCGCCGAGCTCGAGCCCGCGGATCCGGTCTTCCTCCGCGCTCTTGGCCGTCAGCATCAGGATCGGCGTGGTCGACGTGGCCCTGAGCTCGCGGGCCACGGTCTCGCCGGACACGTCCGGCAAGCCCAGATCGAGGACCACCAGGTCCGGTGAGGCATCGGCGGCCATCGTGATCGCCTCGGCGCCCGAGCCGGTCGACAGCACGATGAACCCGGCACGCTCCAGGTAGGAACGCACCAGGTCGCGCAGCTTGCGTTCGTCCTCGACCACCAGCACCGTCGCCGCCATCCTCGCTCACCCCGCCTTTCCTCCGGCCCACGGCCGGACTGTCCGGTACGACCCGGCATGCCTGAACGTTCCCATGATCCTCATTCCGGCCCGGCGCGCTACCGCCCGGGCTGGCTTGCCGCGCGCCTCCACACCGTCACCATGTCAGCTTCACCGGGCCCGCACGAGCACCGAGTGCACTTGATCGTGACAGCACTAGCAGATGGGCGACGCGGATGACCGGAACCGACCTGATCGTGCTGGCCCCGTGGATCGCCTTCGGGGTAGGACTGGCCGCCGTCGGCCTTCTCTTGCTCCGTTCACGCCGCGCAAGCCGGCCTAACCCACAGGAATCGAGATGTCCCGAGAAGAACGCGGAAGCCAGGCCGCAATGACCGGGGAACTGGCCGCCGGAACTCGCGGCCCGCGCTGGCGGGCGCTGCTCGAGACACGGTGGCAGGCGCGTGTGCGGGAGGTCACCGAACTGTCGCTGGCCTACCACGTCGCGGCCGCGGCCGCTGCCGGTGGCACCGGTGACGGAGATGGACAGCCGGAGATACAGGCCTTGATCCGCCGCACGGTTGCGGCCCGCAGGAAGCTGGCGGACCTCGAGGAAGCCCTCGGCCGCCTGTCGGCGGGCCGCTTCGGATCCTGCGAGGAGTGCGGATCGGCGATCCCGGCTGTGCTGCTCGCGGCCACGCCCGAGACCAGGTACTGCCCGCGCTGTGACGCGGAGCCCGTCCGGATGCGGGCCGCCGCGGGCCGTCTCCCGCGATGACGCTGATTCTCTGGGCCGGCACGTTCGCGGTCTTCGCCCTCCTCATGGCGGTGGACCTGGGGCTGACCAGGAACGCAGTAGGGCTGCGCGCCGCCGCGGTGTCAAGCGCACTGTGGATCGCCGCCGCGCTGCTCTTCGGCGCTGCGCTTTGGCTGTGGCGGGGCCCGGCCCCGGCCGGGCAGTACTTCGCCGGGTACCTGCTGGAAAAGGCCCTCAGCGTGGACAACATCTTCGTGTTCGTCATGCTGTTCGCCTCACTCCAGGTGCCCCCGGCGCTGCAGCGGCGGGTGCTGCGCCTCGGGGTAGTCGGCGCGCTCGTCCTGCGCGGCGTCTTTATCGCGGCGGGCGGGGCGCTCATCGAGCACATCGGCTGGATCTTCTACGTGTTCGGCGCGCTGGTGGTGCTGGCGGGGGCGCGCATGTTCCGCTCAGGCGCCGCCGGCGCCCCCGGCCTGAACCTGGCCGTGCGCGGGCTGCGCCGGGTCCTGCCGGTCACCGGCGACTACGCCGGCCACCGCTTCTTCGTCCCGGTCAGCCCGGAGAATCCGGAGGACCCGAAGACCAGGAAGATCATGGCTACGCCCTTGTTCGTGGCCCTGGTGGCCATCGAGGCCACCGACCTGGTGTTCGCGCTCGACTCGATCCCGGCGGTCTTCGGCGTCACCAGGGACCTGTTCGTGGTGTTCACGTCCAACGCCTTCGCCGTCCTCGGCCTGCGGGCGCTCTACTTCCTGCTGGCCGGCTCGGTGGACCGGTTCGCCTACCTCAAGCAGGGAATCGCCGTCCTGCTGGTGTTCATCGGCACCAAGATGCTCATCTCCCCCCTCGTCCACCTGCCGGTCTGGGTGAGCCTGGCGGCGATCGTGGTGGTCGTGGGCGGCGCGGTGGCCGCCAGCTTGTGGCGTAACCGGAACCGGAACCGGACCCCGGAGCAGCACGAATTGGTGCGCCTGTGACCGCGCTCGCCAGCCTGCAGGTCGGCTCCGCCATTTCCTACGCCATCGCGATCATCATCCCCGCACTGGACGCGGTCCTGCCGGTGCTGCCCAGCGAGACCGTCATCATCGCCCTTGGCGTGGCGACCGCGGGCAGCACCGATCCCCGCATCGCGCTGCTCGTGGCCTGCTCCGCGATCGGCGCGTTCCTCGGCGACAACCTCTCCTACCTGCTAGGCCGCCGTTTCGGGCCGCGCGTAGAGCGCCGGTTCTTCCGCGGCGCGAAAGGCGCGCAGCGGCGCGCCTGGGCCGAGCGCTCGCTCGAACGATACGGGATGCCGCTGATCGTGGTCTGCCGGTTCTTTCCCGGCGGCCGGACGGCGGTCACACTGTGCTGCGGCATCATCGGCTATCAGCGCCGCCGCTTCGTCATCGCGACCGCGGCCGCGGGCGTGATCTGGGCGGCCTACGCATTTTTCATCGGCCGCCTGGGCGGCCGGGCCTTCGAGGACAAGCCCTGGGCCGGATTGCTGCTGGCGTTCGGCGCGACGCTTGCTGTCAGCGCGCTGGTCGAGGTGATCCGGCGGATCAGATCCAGGAGAAACCGTGACCAGGCCGTGGTCACGGGGGCGTCACGCCGGACAGGTTGAGGCCGATGACCCCGGCCAGGACCAGGCCGATCGACACTAGTTTCAGGGTGGACACCGCGTCCCCGAGGAAGATCATGCCTACGGTGGCGGCGCCGACGGCGCCGATCCCGGTCCATACCGCGTACGCGGCTCCCACCTCGAGCTGGCGCAGCGCGATCGTCAGCAGCGCGAAGCTCGCCAGCGCGCACACGGCGAAGGTGACGGTCCACCCCAGCCGGGTCATCCCGTGGCTCAGCTTCAGCGCCACCGCAAAGCCCGTTTCGAACAGGCCGGCGGCGAGAATCACCACCCACGCCATCGCGTCACCTCTCTGTGGCCGTGCTCCCGCCATATCTGGTTTGTAGAGCGCGGGCGAGGAATCCCGGTGTGCCGCTGATGGAGCCCGGATGGAGGACCGCGGGCGGCCCGGTAGCTGGATCCCGGCCGTCAGGCGATCTTGCGCGCGCCCGGGCCCGGCACCGGGGTGACCTGCCGGGCCGATTCAAGGACGTGCCCGGCCCGGCAGGACAGCTGCAGCTGCACGGGCTCCCCGCAGCCGCGGTGCCGAAGCAGGACGGGCGGGCCAGCGGAGTCGACCGCGTAGCGGTCACCCCACTGCATGAGTGCCACCAGCACCGGATACAGGTCAAGGCCCTTGTCAGTGAGCCGGTACTCGTCCCGGCGGCGCTGACCGCTCTCCCGGTAGGGCATCTTGCGGAGCAGCCCCTCCTCCACGAGGCGGGCCAGCCGCTGGCTGAGTACCTGCCGGGGCATCTGGGTGCGGCGCTGCATATCGCCGAAGCGGCGCACGCCGTTGAAGACCTCGCGCAGCACGAGGAACGTCGGTCGCTCCCCGATGATCCCCACCGCCGCGCCGATCGCGCAGCTGGCCGAGTCGTAATCCAGAATCCAGGGCTGTCCCATGAACGCATGCTAAATCTAGTTGACAGACTCAGCAAACTCGGCCAGGCTGAGTTCATGGACGGAACTCAGGTCATCGGAGTCGCGCGCTGGCCAGCCACTGCCATCCGGCCGGCCCTCCCCGCGGACCTGGCCGCGCTCAGCGACTTCTTCGCGGGACTATCTACTCAAAGCCGCTACCTGAGATTCTTTTCCCCGATCACGCCCAACCCCGCCTTGCTCTGCCGCCTGTCCGGCGGCGTAAGCACGATCGACGCCGTGGTCGCCGTCGCGGGCGGCGTGATCATCGGGCACGCCATGGCCGCGGACCGGGCCGCCTGCCGGGAGGCCCGGATGACGGATATCGGCGTGGTAGTAGCCGACGCCTGGCAGGGCCACGGCATCGGCTCGGCCCTGGTCCGCGCGCTGGTCTCCAGGGCTCAGGCCCGCGGCGTGACCTCGCTGGCGATGGATGTGCTGCCCGGCAACCGCCAGGTACTGGCCATGATCGCGGGACACTGGCCCACCGCGTGCACCGAGCATGGCCTGGACTACGTCACCGTCCAGATCCGGCTTCAGCAGGCGGCCGACATGACCTCTTCCGCATCCCCGGTCCCCGTCTCCGGCCCGGCGGCGGCGCCGCGCGCGTCCCGCGGCGCCACGACCGGGCGCGCCGGGCGCAGCACGGTGGCGGCTACCGTGAGGGCCGCCACCACCAGGCCGAAGGCGATCCAGAAGGCCAGGTGATAGCCGTCGGCCAGGGCGGCCGTGACCGGGCTGCCATGCGCGATCAGCGCGTTGCTCCTGGACGCGGACACGGTCGCCAGCACCGCCAGTCCCAGGGCCCCGCCTACCTGGGCGGTGGTGTTGACCAGGCCGGAGGCCAGGCCGGCGTCCTGTGCCGTGGCGCTGGACATGGCCAGCGTCATCAGCGCGGGGAAGCACAGGCCGGCTCCGGTTCCGATCAGCAGCGTCACGGGGAAAATGTAGCTCAGGTAGCTGCCGCCGGCCGGGGTCAGGGCGAACAGGGCCAGCCCGGCGGCGATCAGCCCGAGACCGGGAAATAGCAGCCTGCGGGCACCGAACCGCATCACCAGCCGGTCGGTGTAGCGCACGGAAAGCGCGCCCATCACGACCGCGACAGGCAGGAAGGCCAGGCCGATCTGCAACGGGTCGTAGCCGAGGATCCGGCGGAGGTACAGCGAGCCGAGAAAGAACATCCCGAACATGCCCGCGGTGGCGAGCACCTGGACCAGGTTCGCGCCGGTCACCTCGCGCGATCTGAAGATCCGCAGCGGCATCAGCGGATGGCGCGCGGTGAGCTGCCGCAGGATGAAGGCTCCGAGGAGCGCGATAGCACCGGCCCCCAGGCCGAGGGTCCGCCCGGCCAGCCAGCCCTGCTGGGCCGCGGGATCGACGATCGTGAAGACGCCGAGCATCATCGCGCCGGTGATCAGCAGCGCACCCGGCACGTCGGCTCCGGCCCGGAACCCGGCGCCGCGGTCGCGGTCGATCACGCGTTGCGCCAAGATGGCCGTGGCCGCGCCGATCGGGAGGTTGACGAAGAAGATCCAGTGCCAGTTCAGCACCTGGGTGAGGATCCCCCCGGCCAGCAGTCCCACCGCCGCGCCCGCGGACGCGACGAAGGCGAACACGCCGATCGCCTGGGCCTGCTCCCTGGGCCCGGGAAACATGGTCACGATCATGCCGAGGATGACCGCCGAGGTGAGCGCACCGCCCATCCCCTGCAGGAACCGCGCCCCGATGAGCATGTCCTGATTCGCGGCGAGCCCGCACGCCAGGGACGCGGCCGTGAAGATCGCCAGCCCGGCCAGGAACACGTTCCGGCGGCCGGCCAGATCACCAAGGCGCCCGGCCAGCAGCAGCAGCCCCGCGAAGGCAATCAGGTAGGCATTGACCACCCAGGCCAGGCTCGATTGCGAGAAGCCCAGATCACCCTGGATAGATGGCAGCGCCACGTTGACGATGGTCATGTCCAGCACGATCATCAGCATCCCGGTGCACAGAACCACCAGGGCGATCCAGCGAGAACGGTCATGCACTAGGTCCATCTCCTCACGGTCCTCAGCCTGCTCGCAGTTCAGGACTCGGCCCGGTGCGGAAAATCATCTACTAAGGTGTCCTCTCGTGGTGGGCGGCTGAAGCCCGGCTCAGATGCGAGTGAGGCCGGTACTGCCCGGCCAGGTAGGTGTCACCCTGGTCTGTCCTGTCCCGTCAGGCTCCTGCCGCCGCTGAGCGTCCCTGCGCTCCCGCGCCGGTTAACGCGGAAAATCCGGCCTATGCGGAGGATCCGGGCCCCTGGCGGCCCTAGGCCGCAGAGGAACGCCGCCTCCTCCGGGCCGGCGTTGACGAGGACCGCGCCCAGGTAGCGGCGGCTTGCGCTAAACGGCGCCAGGCTGGCTATCGACCCCAGCAGGGCGACGTGCACGGAGACACACAGCCCATGCCGGGCCGTCTCCTCATAGGCCCCCGCGATGACCCGGGCGTAATAGGGGTCACTGGCGAACTCGCGCCGATCCGGCACCCCGACGGCCAGGACTACTTCGTCGCCTTTACCGCCCGCGAGCTGGCGGGCGGCGGGATCCACGGCCCAGCCGGTCGCCGCGATGGCCTGCTCAACCCGCAGCCTCGTGGCCTCTCGCACCCGGGCGCGACCCGAGACGACGCGGGACACGGTGGCGATGGACACCCCGGCCTGACCGGCTACCTCCCCGATCGTGGGCGGCCTGTCCCGGTCCCGGCCGCTTGCGTCAGCAGCGTCCGCCATAGACACGAGGATAATCCCCCGGACTCCCCCGTCACCTGCGGGCAACGCGCAAAAAGCCAAATCTGACCCGCGGCGTCAGCGGGACCGGGCTCAGCTCTGCCAGGTGTGCAGGTCCGGCTTGGCCAGGGGCCAGCCTCCGGCCGCCAGCCTGGCCCTGACCCGGGCGACGTCGGAATCCTTCGGCTGCTGGCTGGTGACAGCGGAGATAGCGTGACGAATCGCCTCGGCCGACTCTGGCTTGCTCTCGCTGGCCAGCTCGTCCGCGATTTCGCTGACCTCTTTCTCGGTCAGCTGGCTACCTAGCAAGGCGAAGAGCGGAATGTAGTCGACGTCGGGCACCCCTTCGGGATAGCCGGCCCGCAGCCATTTAATGACCGCGCTCAGGATAGGTGGCAGCGCCATGTTCTCAAACCTCTCGATGGGGTAGCCGCAGACTGGGATAGCGCTCGTCCAGTGGTGCTTATTTAGCGGGTGCGGGGTGACCGATCTGGTAGACCTCGTAGATGCCCCAGCCTATGGCGGCCAGCACGATCAGGAAGCAGAGCGCGGCGATGGCAATGCCGACTGGGTTGCCGCCGATGACGACATCGGAGTCGGAGTCGGCGCCCGCGGTCTGGGTACGGCCTCCCCTGGACAGGGAGTACAGGCCGACGGCGAATAGTGCCGGGAGCCCCGCGCCGGCGAGCAGGCCGAAGACGACGATCTTCCAGATCGCGCTCAGGTTGATCCAAAACATTGTCTGCTTCCCTGTCGCTCAGGCCGCTGTTGCGGGCTCGGGTTCGGCCGGAGCGACCGATCCGGTCCACTCGTCGTTCACGTTGGTGGGGTCGACCTTGTTGGCGCGGGACCTCCGGTAGATCACCGCTCCGATGCCGGCCAGGAGGACCAGGATGACAATCACGCCCGCGGTATGGCCGATGACATGGGCCAGCGCATAAGCGCCGGCTCCGACCAGCGCCGCGCACGGAAGGGTGAATACCCAGGCGGTCGCCATCCGCCCGGCGGTGTTCCAGCGGACCTGGGCCCCCCTCTTGCCGAGCCCGGTACCGATGATCGACCCGGTGGCGACGTGCGTGGTGGAAAGCGAGTAACCAAAGCTGCTGGACAGCAGGATGACCGCGGCCGAAGCGGACTCGGCCGCCATGCCCTGCGGTGACTCGATCTCTACGAGCCCCTTACCCAGGGTGCGGATCACCCGCCAGCCGCCCAGGTAGGTGCCGAGGCTGATCGCCAGCGCGCAAGACAGGATCACCCAGAAGGGCGCTTCCGCACCTGAGGGCAGCGTGCCGTTCACGATCAGGGCCAGCGTGATGACCCCCATCGTCTTCTGCGCGTCGTTCGTGCCATGCGCCAGCGACACCATGCAGGCCGACCCGATCTGCCCGATCCGGAAGCCGTGGCCGCGGGCGCGGTCAGTGAGGCTGCGGCTGATCCGGTAAAGCAGCCACGTGCCGACCCCGGCGACGAGAGCGGCGATAATCGGCGACAGGCCAGCCGGAATGATGACCTTCGAGACCAGGCCGTGCCACTTGACCGCATGCCCGCCGGCGGCGGCAATCGTCGAGCCGATGATGCCGCCGATCAGTGCGTGAGACGAGCTCGACGGGATGCCGAACAGCCACGTGAGCAGGTTCCAGATCACCCCGCCGGCCAGGCCCGGCCGCGACCACCTGCAGCGTCACCACGTTCGTGTCCACCAGGCCGTTGGCGATCGTCGCCGCGACAGCCAGCGAGAGGAACGCCCCGACTAGGTTCAGCACGCCCGACAGGGCCACCGCGATCCGCGGGTGCAGCGCCCCGGTCGCGATCGAGGTTGCCATCGCGTTGCCCGTGTCGTGGAAGCCGTTGGTGAAGTCGAAGACGAGAGCCGTCAGGACCACCAGGACCAGGACTAGATCATTCTTCACGCAAATAGCGTCTCAACCAGGTAACTTGCTGTCGAGAGCGGGATGGAACAGTCAATCGAATGTCATCGGGGGTTTCACCTGAATTCATCTCCTGACATGTTTGCGACGGTCAGTTCTCGGTAAAGGCAGAAATTGCGTGCAGTAGGTAAGGCCGGGATGGCCAGCCGGGCTCGGCCCGCACCGGGTGGCGATAATCTGCGGATATGGCCGATCGCGAAACGCGCGCGCTGTCCTTCGGGTCGGTGGCCGCCGACTATGACCAGTACCGACCGGCGCCGCCGCCGCAGGCCCTGGACTGGCTGATCCCGCCGGGTGCGCGGGCGATCCTCGATCTGGCGGCCGGGACCGGTGTGGTGACCAGGGAGCTTATCGGACGGGCGCCGCGGGTGGTCGCGATCGAGCCGGACGAGCGGATGCGGGCCGTGCTGACGGCCCGGTGCCCGCAGGCCGAAGTCCTCGCCGGCCGCGGTGAGGACATCCCGCTGCCCGACGCGTCGGTGGACGCGGTGGTGATCTCCGCCGCCTGGCACTGGCTCGATCCCGGGCAGGCCGTGCCCGAGATCAGCCGGGTGCTGCGCGTCGGCGGCCGGCTCGGCGTGATGTGGAACTATAGGGACGGCCGCGTACCCTGGGTCGCCGAGTTCAACGCGCTGGCCCGCGAGTCACGCGAGGCGGATCGACCACCGGACGGTGACCCCGGGCCCGCTCGGCGCCGTCAGGTTGAATTCCCGCCGGGCACTCCGATGTCGCCGGTCGAGGAGCGCGTGGTGGAGTACTCACTGCCGATGACCTCGGAGCAGCTTTTCGGCCTGCTCGGCACCTACAGCGGGGTGATCACGCTCGACCCCGGCCAGCGGGCCGATTTCTCCCGGCGGGTCCGGGCCTTCCTGGGCCGCCAGCCGTGGGACCAGGTCGACCTGCCGATGATCTGCCGGTGCCTGCGCAGTACGCGCCGGCCCGGTAACCGTCACGTCGTGGGGTCGGGCCGATCGATCAGCCGGTCATAGATCTGCTTTTTCACCAGGTCGGGTACGCCAGGATGCTCGTTGACAAAGGCACCGTAGGCCGCGGTCGGCATGACCAGTGCCCGGACAGTAACAAGCGCGATAACGGTGGCGGAACGCACCTTCCCTGGCGCCGTCGCGGCTTCACCGATCAAGTCACCCGGACCCCGTTCGGCTATAACTCGTTCCTGCCCCTCCTCCTCCAGGCAGATCTTCGTCCAGCCGTCGAGAATCACCATGACCTCGCCGGCCGGCTCGCCCTCCCGCGTGAGCGCGGTGCCGGCCGGGAATGTCTGCACATATGCCGCCGATTCGAAGGCCCGGCGCTCGGTGGGGTTAAGGACGCTCCAGAAGTTCACCGCCCCAGCATCGCGGGCCGCCCGCGCACGACTGAGGGTCCTTTCAACATCGAATCCGGGGATGCTATTACCACGCTGCTTACCTCGCTCGTACAGCCAGTCAAGGACGTCCCCGTGGTCCGTCCCATCCGCGGATATACCTTCGCTCACTCCTGCACCCCCTTCCAGTCCCGCGCAATCCGAGAAAGCTGTTTCCGCGCGTCGCTGATATGGCTGCGAACTGTGCTTATCGTTATACCCAGCGTTGCTGCTATTTCCTCATACTCGTAACCGGCCGCGCGCAAGGCGGCAACGTCCCGGCGCGCTTCTGGCAGCTCGCTGATAGCTTGCCAGACCCGCCGGAGATCTTCTCTCGCTGGCACGTTCTCCTCGAAGGACTCCCGGAGGAATCCTTGCTCTCCCAGGTCGAGGCCGAGGCGCTCCCATTTCCGATGCGGATCCCGCAACATCTGCAATGCTTCATTGATCACTATCCTCATCAGGTAAGCGCGTTGAGCTCGCGCTGTCGGCAGCCCGCTGACACGCGTCCATGCCTTCATGACCCTGTAGATGCTATTTTGCGCGGCATCCTCGGTGTCGGCATGGTTCCCCAGCAGACCGTAAGTGGCTCTCACCAGATCGTGGTAGGCCGCACGGAACAGCGACTCGACATCGCCGTAAGGGTCCGGTGAGGACATAGCGGATCCGATCGGATTCGCCGTCACTATGGAGTCACCTGACGGATCCCAGGTATTGCTTGGCTACTGACGCATGCTCCTGGGTGGCTGATCCCGGCATGACGAGCAAGGTGGTCCCGTCCGGGCGCCGCTCGCAGAGCATGGCACCGCTGGACGCCGCCGCCTCCATCTGCATGCAATGAGCCTGGACGCGGGCCCATTCCTGCCAGATCACGCCAGCCACACCGACCAACCGCCATAGCACCACTGTCACAGCTGCCACGACGATCAGCAACCACACGCCCATCTGTTCCCGCCTTCCGGTTCACGCGACCAACATTGGCTGCTAGCTCTTCAATGCGGTGGCGGCCGAAAATGTCCAGACGCGGAAAATACGGCGGCCCGGCAGCGGCGGCCCAAACGGGCTGATCGCGGTGGCCGGGTTAGGTGCCCGGGCGCTCCGTGTCGTATGCCTCACGGCGGGCGTCGATGTCGGGGTTGTGCTCGATGGCCCCGTTGGCCGGGGCGACCGCATGCGGGATCAAGGTGGTGGCGAGATCGCTGGCAAGGATGATCGGGCTGAACGTTGTCCTGCTCGTCCTCGCCGGCGTCGAGATCTGGTTTGCGACCGTCTGGCTGCAGAGCGCTGCCCGCCGCCAACCCGAGCCGCTGATACGCGCAGTTATCAGCGGGTCTGCGGCGTGGCCCGGAGGCCGCGGTCGATGAAGCGGATCATCCAGTCGAAGCTCTGATCCGGATCCGCGTCCCACTGGAACCCGCGCGAGGCTTCCAGCATCGCGAACCCGTGCATGGTGGAGCGGATCGCGCGGATGGCGTGGACCATCTCATCCTCGCCGATCCCGTATCCGCGCAGCACGGCGGCGATCGAGTTGAGGACGCGGGTACCCGCCGTGACCAGCGGGTCGTCGGGTCCGTCGACCTCGGCGCCGATCGTGGCCAGGTAGCGGCCCGCGTGCGCGGTGACGTAGGACCGGGTCACGGTCAGCAGCGCGGTCAGCGCGTCGAGCCCCGCCCGGCCCTGCACGGCGTCGCGGATCACCTCGCCGAGTTCGGTCATGGCCAGGGCGGCGATCCGGTGCTGCAGGTCGGCCAGGCCGCCGACGTGCTTGTACAGGGATGGCGGACGGACTCCGAGCCGGTCGGCGAGCACGCCCATCGTGACGCTGGCGTACCCCATCTCATCGGCCAGCCCGGCGGCGCAGGCCACCACGTCCTCGCCGGTCAGCCCCGCTCTAGGCACCCGCATGCTCCTTCAGGAACGGCAGCACCGCCGCCGCAACCCGGTCGGGAAACTGCGTCTGCGGGTAGTGCCCGGCCCCGTCGATCATTACCGCGCGGCCGAGCCCGGCCGGCATCGCCGCCACGATGGCGTCCGCCTCGGCGCGCGGGTCGGGCCAGTCCGGGTCGAGGGTGCCCATGACGACCAGGGCGGGGCACCGGATGCTGCCCAGCTTGGCCCCGGCGTCGGTCGGCCGTGACTGGCCCATCTTCCGCGTGGCCGCCATCCGTCCCGGCTCGCGCAGGTTCGCCTGCAGCGCGCTGATCAGCTCGCTGTATCCGGTCGGCTTGGGGCCGGGGAAGGCATGGTCGAGGTAGCGGGTCCAGGTGCCCACGCTGCCGGTCAGGCCGGTGGCGAGCAGCAGCCAGGTGCCCTTGCGGTAGCGGCTGTTCCGCAGCAGGGCGCCGGGGCTTATCTTCGGCACCCGGGTGAACGGGCCGATCTCCACCACGGCGCTGACCAGGTCCGGGGCCTGCGCCGCCGCGATGGTGGCGGAACCGCCTGAGAAGGAGTGCCCGACGATGACAGCGGGCCCGCCCAGTTCCCTGATCAGGGCGAGCGTGTCGGCCGCGGTATCGGTCCTGGTGTAGGAACTCCAGCCGGTGCTCGACTCGCCGTGGCCGCGCAGATCCGCCGCGGCCACCCGGTAACCCGCCGCGGCGAGCTGCGCGGCCAGCGACCGGTAGAAGTCGCGGCGGATGCCCATGCCGGGCAGCAGCACGACGAGCGGCCCCTCACCGGTTACCTCGTACGCGATCTTGCCGCCGTCTACCTCAAGGAACTCGGTCATGTCAGCCTCCGTGGCTAATTAGAATAGCCATAAAGCTAATGATATTAGCTAGCGCTGTCAAGTCCCTGTCATTCTTGGGGCTGCGGTTTCCCCCCCAGGTAGCGCAGCACGGCGAGCACGCGGCGGTTGTCGCTCTCGCCGGGCGGCAGGCCGAGCTTGCTGAAGATGCTGGCCACGTGCTTCTCGACCGCGCCGCCGGACACTACGAGCTCGACCGCGATGCCGGCGTTGGACCTGCCCTCGGCCATCAGGGCGAGCACCTGGCGTTCCCGCGGGGTCAGCGTGGCCAGGCCGCCCCGCTGCCTGCTCGCCCGGAACAGCTGGCTGACCACCTCCGGGTCGAGCGCGGTCCCGCCTTCGGCCACCCGCTGCAGCGCCGCCGCGAACTCGGCCACGTTGGCGACCCGGTCCTTGAGCAGGTAGCCGACCCCGGCCGCGCCGCCCTCGAGCAGCTGCGCGCTGTAGGACGTCTCGATGTACTGGGAGAACATCAGCACGCCGGTGCCGGGAAAGTCGTGCCGCATCCGCAGCGCGGCCCGCAGCCCCTCATCGGTGTGCGTCGGCGGCATCCGGATGTCGACCACCGCCACGTCCGGCTGATGCTCGGCCACCGCGGCCAGCAGCCCGTCGCCGTCGGCCACCGCCGCGCAGACCGCATGCCCCCGGTCCTCGAGCAGCCGGGTCAGCCCCTCCCGCAGCAGCGCGGCATCCTCCGCGATCACGACCCGCATCATGGCTCCCTTAGGCTCGCAGTGCTCATTCGGCTCGCAACCTGCGCTCGCAGTGCTCATTCGGCTCGCAACCTACGCTCGCAGCGGCAGCACGACGATCACCGTGGTCGGGCCGCCCGCCGGGCTGGACACGTCGATGCGCCCGTCCACCGTGGACACCCGCTGCGCCAGGCCGTCCAGGCCGCTCCCCCGCCCCGCCTCAGCGCCGCCGACGCCATCGTCCACGACTTCCAGATGAAGCACCCCGGTCCGTTCGGTAAAAATAATGATCTTGATCTGATTGGCGTAACTGTGCTTGGTGGCGTTCGCAATCAGCTCGGCCGCGCAGAAATAGGCGATCGTCTCGATCGCGGGCGCGGGCCGCTGGCCGATATCGGCGGTGACCGTGGCGGGGATCGCGCTGCTAGTGGCCAGGCTGGCCAGCGCGCTGGCCAGCCCGTTATCGAGCACCGGCGGGTGGATACCCCGGGCCAGGTCCCGCAGGTCGGCCAGCGCGTCCACCGCGTTGCGGTGCGCGGCGTCGATGAGTTCCCTGACCGTGGCCTTGTCGGCCTGCTCGTCGGTCTCGCCCAGCTTCTCCCGCGCCATGCCCAGGTTCATGGCCAGCGCGGCCAGCCGCATCTGCGCCCCGTCGTGCAGGTCCCGCTCGACCCGGCGCAGCGCCGCGGCCGAGTCGTCCACCGCCAGCGCCCTGGTCCGCTCGAGCTCGCTGACCCGCTCGGCCATGCTGCTCGGCCCGAGCAGGCCGCGGACCAGGCGTCCGTCCGCCGCGTTGATCCCGCGCGCCAGCCAGGCCCCGGCCACCACGCAGGCGGCGCCGGCGATGGCAATGGGGAAGCTGCCCACCCAGCTGCTCACTCCGAAATTTCCGCCGAACGGCACCGGTATCACTGCCTCCAACGGGGACAGCTGCCCGTGGCCGTTGTTGCGGAACAGCAGCCAGATCAGCGGGTAGCTAAAGTCGATCAGGCCGAAGGCCGTGAGCACGACCGCGTAAAGCTGCACCGCCCCGACCGGCAGCTTGATCAGCGTGTACCAGACCCCCCGCCAGGCGGCGCGGTCCCGCAGCCGCCGGTCGAGACGGCCGAGGATACCGGTGCCTCGCTGGAAGGCCGGCGGGGCCTCGACCTGGCGGCCGAGCAGCCGCCTGCCTAGCCGTCGGTGCAGGGCGCCGAGTCCCCGGCTGAACCGCAGCGCCATGGTGATCAGCAGCAGGCCGACGACGGTGCCGATGACCGATGTCGAGATGACCAGGCCGGCCAGCAGGAGCACCACCAAGGGACAGAACGCGATGACCCCCGCGACCCCGTCGAAGCCGCAGTAGAGCAGCTCACGCCGGTTCCGGCGGGTCAGCGGAGCCCGCAGAACGGTCTCCGCTACCCGCCGGATCTCCTCTTCCACGCCTTGATTGTCTCTCTTACGCGTCGCGGCGGGCCAGGACCACGCCGCCGACAATGAGCGCGCCCAGCGCGTACACGCACAGCATGCCGAATCCGAGGGCGGGTGACAGACTGTGCGTGACGGGCTTGGCCGCGGTGAGCGAGTTCTCCGCGATCAGCATGGGCATGAACTGGCCGACCGAGTTCTGGATCGAGGTGCCCAGCGGCAGCAGGATGAGCGGGAGCACGAACAAGATCCCGACCACGGCGGAGATCGCACCGGCCGTGTGCCTGATGACGGCGCCCAGGCCCAGGGCGATGAGCGCGATCAGGGCCGGGTAGGCGCCGGCCATCAGCACCGCGCGCAGTACGCCAGGCTGGCCGAGCGTGGCGTGCGGAGCCGGGGACCTCAGCACCGCCTCGCCCACGGCGAAGGCGGCGAAGGCGAGGATCTCGCCTACGACCAGGGTGACGGCGGCGAGCACGGCGGCCTTGGCCGCCAGCAACAGCGGGCGGCGGGGTACCGCGGCCAACGTGGCGCGGATCATGCCCGAAGAGAATTCGCTGGTGATGACGAGCACGCCGAGGACGCCGAACGCGAGCTGGCCGATCGTCAGCCCGGCGAAGCTGTTATTGGTCGGGTCGAAGGAAGCCCGGTTCGGGGCGGACATCGTGGCCCAGTCCTGATGCCTCATGACCAGCACGGCCAAGCTGATCAGGCCGGCCGCGAAGACGAGCATGATCCAGGCCGTGGAACGGACACTGCGCAGCTTGAGCCATTCCATCCGGGCCGCGGAACGGAATCCGTAGCCGCCTGCGGTCTTAGTCGCGGTGCGGGTCAGCGTGGCCGTGGTCATGACAGGCTCCCGTAGTAAGCGATGTTGCTGGCGGAGTACTCGGTGCTGCCCTCGGTGAGGCCGAAGAACGCCTCTTCGAGGGAGCTGCTGCGGGCGGAGAGCTCGGCTACCGTGGTCTGGGCGAGCAGCGCGCCCTGGCCGATCACGATGAGCTGATCGGCGGTCTGCGCGATCTCGCTGATCAGGTGGCTGGAGATCAGCACGGTACGGCCGTGCGCGGCCAGGTTCTTCAGCAGGTTGCGGATCCAGCGGATGCCCTCGGGGTCCAGGCCGTTGACCGGCTCGTCGAGCAGCAGTACCGCCGGGTCGCCGAGCAGCGCGGCGGCGATGCCCAGCCGCTGGGCCATACCGAGGGAGAACTTACCCGCCCGGCGGTCGGCGGCAGTCTCCATACCGGTGACCTCAAGCACGTCGTTGACCCGCCGCCGCGGGATGTCGTTGCTCGCGGCCAGTGCGGTCAGGTGCGCGCGCGCCGTGCGGCCAGGGTGGAACGCCTTGGCCTCGAGCAGCGCGCCAACCTCCCGCAGCGGGCTGGCCATGTCGTGATAGCGCTGGCCGTTGATTGTGACGGTCCCGGCGTCCGGCCGGTCCAGGCCCAGCATCATCCGCATCGTGGTGGACTTGCCCGCCCCGTTCGGGCCGAGGAACCCCGTGACCGTGCCGGGGCGGACGTCGAAGCTGAGGTTGTCCACAGCGGTGGTGGGGCCATAACGCTTGACCAGGCCGCGTGCCTCGATCATTGGAAACCCTCCGGTAGTCGGGAGCGTGCCCGGCCCCCGTCAGGCGGGCACGCTCGATCTCATCTGAAGTCCACGCTAGGGACCGGGCACCCCGCCGGGAACACGGTCACCACCCCTCTTGGGGGTGGGGTTTCCCCCCGTACGGCCGGCGGTTTATCGTCGGGTGATGCGCGTGGTCGTCGCGGGAGCAGGTATCGGCGGCCTTACCACGGCGCTCTCGCTGCATGCCGCGGGGATCGGCGCGCTGGTGCTCGACTCGGCGGCCTCGCTGCGGCCGCTCGGCGTGGGCATCAACCTGATGCCGCACGCAGTGCGCGAACTGACCGAGCTCGGCCTCGGCGACGAGCTCGCGGCGACGGGCATCCCCACCGCGGAGATGGTGCACTTCGACCGGCACGGCCACCGGATCTGGGGCTTCGCCAGCGGGCTGAACATCGGCTACCACTGGCCGCAGTACTCCATCCACCGGGGCGAGCTGCAGATGATCCTGCTCGACGCGGTACGGGCGCGGCTGGGGCCGGACGCCGTCCGCACCGGGACCGCGTTCGCCTCGTTCGCGGACTCCCCCGCCGGGGTCGAGGTGCGGCTGCGTGACCGCTCGACCGGGCGCGGCTCGGTGCTGCGGGCCGACGTGCTGGTGGGCGCGGACGGCCTGTACTCGGGCGTGCGCGCCCAGCTGCATCCGGACGAGCCGCCGCCGCGATGGGGCGGCATCATGATGTGGCGCGGGATGACCGAGGGCGCGCCGTTCCTGACCGGCCGCACGGTGGCCGTCACGGGTACTAACGCCGAGCTGAAGTTCGTCGCCTACCCGATCTCGCGGCGGGCCGAGGCGCAGGGTAAGGCGCTGATCAACTGGGTAGCCGAGGCCATGCTGCCCGCCGATCAGGTCGCCGCCGCCGGCCCGGATACCGCCGACTGGAACCGGCGGGGCCGGGTGCAGGACGTGCTGCCGTGGTTCGCTGACTGGAAGTTCGGCTGGCTGGACGTGCCCGCCCTGATCACGGGCGCGCCCCAGATGCTGGAGTACCCGATGGTGGACCGCGATCCGCTGCCGTTCTGGGGACAGGGAGTTCCCTGGGGGCACGGCCGCGTCACGCTGCTCGGCGACGCGGCCCACCCCATGTACCCGATCGGGGCCAACGGAGGGTCACAGGCGGTCATTGACGCCCGGGTGCTCGCCTACTCGCTGGCCCGCGCGGCCACCGCGGCGGACGGGCTGGCCGCCTACGAGATGGCGCGGCGGGAGACGGTGAACGCGATCGTGCTGGCCTGCCGTGACATGCCGGCCGACCGGATGCTGCACAAGGTGGGCGTGCGGGCCCCGGACGGATTCGACCGGATCGAGGACGTGCTCAGCGCCGCCGAGCTGGCCGCGTTCTCCGGCGCCTACCGCTCGACGACGCTGCAGGACGTCGCGGCGCTGAATGAGCGCGCCTCGCTGTCACCGTAGTGCCGTTACCAGTGGTGCGTCGTCGCGTAGGAGTGGTTGACGATGACCTCGGTGTTCTCGGGCGGCTGGTAGACGGACTGCACCGCGACCCGGCCGGGGCCGAACAGCCTGACCCAGATGCTGCGGTAGCTCCACCGGTTATGCCAGAAGGCGAAGCCCATGTTCCGCGGGTACTCCAGGTGCAGCGCCATCCGCACCGACACGTCCCGGTACAGCAGTGCGCTCGGCTGGATCAGCAGGCTCTGGCCGTGCTGCAGGTCGCGGATGAAGACGTTGCCCGGCGCGTGCAGCAGCAGCAGGCCGGGGGCATCGTGCGCGCCGAAAACGTCACCGTACTGGCCCATCGGGTAATGCATCTCGCGGTCGTCGCTGTCCTGGCCGGTCTCGTACCAGATGTCCGAGGGGTACCAGTCGTACCGGATGTTGCCGGTGGCGCACAGGAAGCGGTGCTCGCGGACCCAGATCTGCTGACCGTGCTGCAGGGGCAGGGCCACGACCTCGCCCGCATGGTTGTCGGAGAGCGCGACGTGCCCTGGACCGTGAGCCTCGAGCATGACCAGCGGCATCCCGGCCATCTTGCGGTTCCACGCGCCGCGCATCGCCATGTTGGACAGCCGGGTGGCGGGCTCGGTCCACAGCAGCACGTGGTGGGAGAAGTAGAGCCAGTCGCTCGGCGCGAGGTTGAACTCCGCCACGGGGACGGTGGTCCCGGCGATCTGGCAGTGGGACTGGCCGAACTGCAGCCGCGCCATGTCCCTGATCGCCGGCTGCTCGACCCACCCGGAGCCGCTGACCGAGGACCTGATGTCGACCGGCGCTCCGCACATCGGGCAGGTCGGCGAGTTCGGGTCGCTCGGCTGCCTGCAGTACCGGCATATATAGGTGTTCATCCCTGGCTTCTCTGGTCCTAGCCTCAGTCGGCGTGGTGGTGGACGTACATCGACTGGATGCCGACCCGGCCAGGCCCGGTCATCTCCGCCAGGTACATGCCGTGCCGCAGCATGCCGGTCTTCAGCGGCATCTGCGCGGCCTGCATCTGCACCGAGGAGTCCTTGTAGAGGAACCCGCCCGGCTCGACCAGGATCTTCTCGTTCGGGGCCAGGGTCCGCTGGAGCACGTTCCCGTTCCCGTGCAGCAGCAGCATGCCGGGCGCGCCGGCCGTGACGAAGCGGTCCATGTACATGCCGCTCCCCCCGTGCAGCAGGTTGACCAGGCCCTTGATCCGCACGAAGGAATACTGCACGCTGTGCGAGGCGACCAGGAAGGCGTGCTCGCGGACGTCGAGCTCCATGCCGGGGTGCAGCGGCAGCACCACCAGCTCGCCCGGCGCGTCGCGGGAGAACGCGATGCGGCCCGGCCCGTTGGCCACCGTCACGATGTGCGGCATGCCGCCGACCGTGCGTTTCATCCCGCCGCCGGTGTTCAGCGACGAGAGCGGGACCGACTCGTCCTTCCACAGCAGCACGTGATGCTCGAAGTAGACCCCGTCCCTGGGGTGCAGGGCGACCTCCGCGACCGGGACGAGCTCGCCCTCGACCTGGCAGGTGCTGCCGGAGAACTGGAATTCGGTCATGTCGCGCAGCCGCGGTGCCTCGCGCCACCCGGAATCGCTGACCTTGTCCCGCTCGTCGAGAGGAGCGCCGCAGGTCTGGCAGCTGGTGGTGCCGGGCTGGTTCTGCGCTTGGCACCACCGGCACTGGATCATTTCCACGCTCGGAAGATAGCAGGTAAGGACCTTTGACAACGCCTTATGCCGTAAACGAGGGAACCGGTATGGTGGCCTGCATGGCACTGCTCGGGCGGGAGTTCATCGCCGTACCTGATGACCGGAAATATCAGATCGTCTTCAAATGGCCGGACATCACGATCCGTCGCTACACGCGCGCGATCGTCAACGCCGACGAGATGGCGATGTTCGTCAACACGGGTCAGGTCGTGCAGACCCTCGGGCCGGGCCGGCACCAGATCGACGCGAACGAGCTGCCCGGGCTCGGGTCGATCATCGACCACGTCAGCGGCGGGAACGCCTACCGGGCCGAGCTGTACTTCGTCGGCACCCGCGAGTACACCGGCTTTAAGTTCGGCGGCCGGGTCGACGACGTGCAGGACCCGCGGACCGGGCTGGTCGTAACGCTGCGGGTGTTCGGCGACTACGCGCTGCGCGTGGGTGACCCGGTGCGCCTGGTGACCAACCTGACCTCCACCGTCGACGTCACCGACAACGACCGGGTTTCCGGCTGGGTGAGCGACCAGCTGCTCAAGGTGCTGCGGACGCACGTCACCACCCAGATCATCCGCAACGGGTGGCCGATCCTGGGCCTGATGGCCTACTCGGCCGAAATCGAGCAGGCGACCATCGAGGCGGCCAACGGCCAGCTGGCGGCCTACGGCGTCGGGCTGACCCGGATGGGCAACTTCGACATCAACCTCTCCCCCGAGGACGAGAAGCAGCTCAAGCAGCTGGCCAAGGACACCAGCTACTCACAGCTGGCCGGCGGCTTCCAGAACTACGCCCAGGGCGAGATGGCGCTCGGCGCCGGCCAGGGCATGGCCCAGGGCGGCGCCGGTGTCGACGGCGCGTTCCTGGGGGCCGGGTTCGGCCTGGCCAGCGGGATGGGGATGCAGCAGGCGGCAGCGCAGCAGGCCCAGCAGCAGGCCGCCCAGCAGGCTGCCGCCCCGGCCCAGCCGGCCGCGGCGCCGGCCCAGCCGCCTGCGGCGCCGCAGGCCGCGGCCGGGCCGGTGTGCGCGAACTGCCAGGCGGGCAATCCGGCGGGTGCACGGTTCTGCATGGGCTGCGGCCAGCCGCTGGCGCCCGCGGTCGCGCATTGCACCGAGTGCGGGACCGAGCTTCCGGCCGGCGCCCACTTCTGCGCGGGCTGCGGCACCAGGGTCGGCGGCTGAGCGTAGCTTAGTCCCAGGCTGGCTCGGTGGCCTCGCGGACGCTGCCGTCCGACGTGAAGATCAGGAACCGCTCGAATGACCGCGCGAACCAGCGGTCATGGGTGACGGCGAGGACCGTGCCCTGGTAGGACTCCAGGCCCTGCTGCAACGCCTCGGCACTTGGCAGGTCAAGATTGTCGGTCGGCTCGTCGAGCAGCAGCAGCGTGGACCCGGCCAGCTCGAGCAGCAGGATCTGCAGTCTGGCCTGCTGTCCTCCTGACAGGGTGCCGAACGGCTGCCGCGCGCACGTCTGCAGTTCATAGCGCGCCAGCGCCGACATCGCCTCGTTGATGAGCAGCGCGTGCTCCGTCATCACGATCTCGACGGGGCTCCGGCCGTCCAGGTCGGGCCGGGCGTGGGTCTGCGCGAAGAACCCGGGCACGACCCGGGCGCCCAGCCGTGCCTGTCCCTCGTGCGGCACCTGCTCCCCCGCGAGGAGCCGGAGGAACGTCGACTTCCCCGATCCGTTCGTGCCGAGAATGGCCACCCGGTCGTCAAACCAGATCTCGGTGCCGAACGATCCGGTGGTCCCGCTCAGCATCAGGTTCTCGCAGACCACGGCCCGCTTGCCGGTGCGTCCTCCGCGCAGCCGCATCGTGACGTTCTGCTCCTTCGGAGCGAGCTGCGGCGGCCCTTCTTCTTCAAACCGCCGCAACCTGGTCACGGCGGCCTGCAGCCGGGACGCCATATCCGAGTTGTAGGAGGCCTTCTGCCGGTAGGCGCGGACAAGCTCCCTGAGCTTCTCGTGCTCCTCATCCCAGCGGCGGCGCAGCTCTTCCAGCCGGCTGATGCGGTCCAGGCGGGCTTTGGCGTAACCCGAGAAACCGCCTCCGTGCACCCAGACGTGCCGGTCCTCGACGGTGACGATGCGCTGGGCGCAGGCCGCGAGCAGTTCCCGGTCGTGGCTGACCAGCAGGACGGTCTTCGGCGTGGCCGCAAGTTGCCGTTCCAGCCAGCGCTTTCCCGGTACGTCCAGGTAGTTGTCTGGCTCGTCGAGTAGCAGGACGCCGTCGGTCCCGCGCAGCAGGGACTCGAGCACCAGCCGCTTCTGCTCTCCGCCGGACAGCGTACTCACGTCCCGCCAGCGGCACTGGTCGTACGGGATGCCGAAGGCGGCGACGCAGCAAGCGTCCCAGTGCACCTCAGCGTCATAGCCGCCCGCCTCGCCCCATTCGGCCAGCGCGGCCGCGTAGCGGAGCTGGGTGCGTTCGTCGTCTCGCTCCATCATCGCCAGCTCGGCGGCGTCCAGCCGGGCCGCGGCCTCCCGCACCCGGGGCGGTGAGACAGAAAGCAGCAGGTCATGGACCTCGGGCGTGACCTGATGGCCCTGGTTCGTGCCGATGAACTGGCGCATGACCCCGAGCCCGCCGGTGGCGGCGACCGTGCCCGACTGCGGCTGGATGTCCCCGGCCACCATCCGCAGCAGCGTGGTCTTGCCCGCGCCGTTGGGCCCGACCAGGGCTGCCGTGAGCCCTTCACCGATACGGAAGCTCACGTCGTCGAGCAGCGTCCGCCCGTCCGGCAGGACATGGCTGACGTGCGCCACATCAACATGCCCGCAGGAGCTCACCTACCGGACACTAGCCAGCGGCTGCCGTGCCGACAACGAGATTTCCGCCTGTGCCCGGGGTTTGCGGGCGCGGTTTTCTCGCTCAGGCGGGGCGCTTCGCGGCTGGTGACGCCGAGGCCGCTGGGCCGCTGGACCGTGGCCGCCCGGCCGCCAGGTCGGGGGCGATGACCCGCCACCGGGCGCCAGCGACGGGGGGGCCGGTCGTAGGCAGCACAAGTGAGCGGAATGAAATGCGGCCCGGCCGGGCTGTTCGCAGGCATGAGCATCGAACTGGGCACGATCGGTATCTGGCGGCACGCCTCGGGGCTGACCCCGGAGGTACTGGCCGAGGTGGAAGCCCTCGGTTACGGGGCCATCTGGGTGGGCGGCTCCCCGGCCGGCGACCTCGCCGTCATCGAGAGCATCCTTGACGCGACGGATCACATCGCCGTCGCCACCGGGATCCTGAACGTGTGGAAGGACGACGCCGCGACCGTCGGCGCGTCATACCACCGGGTCACGGCCAAACACCCGGGCCGCTTCCTGCTCGGCCTCGGCATCGGGCATCCCGAGGCCACGCAGGAGTACCAGCAGCCCTACGCCAAGCTGATCAGTTACCTTGACCAGCTCGACGAGCTCAAGGTCCCGGCCGAGGGACGGGCGCTGGCCGCCCTGGGCCCGAAGGTCCTCAGGCTCGCCGCCGAGCGGACCGCGGGTGCGCACCCGTACCTGGTCACCCCCGAGCACACCCGCTGGGCCCGGCAGATCCTCGGCGAGGGACCGCTGCTCGCGCCCGAACAGAAGGTGGTGCTCGAAACCGACCCCGAGCGGGCTCGCGCCATCGGCAGGCCGGCCGTGCGTAAGCCGTATCTCGGGCTGACCAACTACCTCAGCAACTTGCGCAGGCTCGGCTGGACGGACGCCGACTTCGCCGACGGCGGCAGCGACCGGCTGATCGACGCGCTCGTGCTGCACGGGGATGCGGAGACGATCGCCCGCGGCATCACCGCGCACCTGGACGCGGGCGCCGACCACGTGGCCATCCAGGTCCTGGGTCCCGATCCCCGGCCCGCGCTCCGGGCTCTGGCCGGCCACCTGGCGCTGACGCCTCGCTGACGCCTCGCTGACGAAGGCTGGCCTTCACCCAGCCGCCGCACACCCTGGCCCGCGCGGTAACGGCCCTCGCCAGCGCCGCCCAGCGCGCCTGAAGGGGCCCTGGCTACACGAGCGCGGTCCCGATCAGCCCGTTCCTCGTAACGAGGGCGGCAAGCTCATCGGTGGCCAGCCCGCCGGTCCCGGCCGGACGCGCGGGCAGCACCATATAGCGGGCCTCCGAGGTCGAGTCCCAGACCGACATCTCGACCGTATCCGGCAGGGTCAGGCCGAACTCGGCGAGCACCGCCCGCGGCTCCCTGACCGTCCGCGACCGGTAGGCGAAGCTCTTGTACCAGCCCGGGGACGGCCCGAGCAGCGACACCGGGTAGCAGGAGCACAGCGTGCAGACGATGACGTTGTGCGTGTTCTCGCTGTTCGCGACGACCCGCAACGCGTAGCTCAGCCCCTCGAAGCCGAGTTCGGCGGCCGCGGCGTTACCGTCGGCCAGGAGCAGGTCACGGTACGCCTCGTCCGTCCAGGCGCGGGCGGCCATCCGGGCGCCGTTTACCGGTGCGGCGCTGGTGTACAGCCCGGTCAGGAACGCGTCGATCTCGTCGTCGCTGGTCAGCCCGGCGGCGATCAGCCGCTCCTCGAGCCGGCGCGTCCGCGCGGCGGCCGGCAGATCACCGTCATGGCCGGTCAAGGTAGGACTCCCAGAGATCCACGGTCACGGTATGGTCGCCGCTCCCCCATAGGTCCAGGGCGGAAAAGCGGACCGCGTAGCAGGTCTCGACCCGCGGCGGCGTGATGCCCCGGGCGCTGTCGTCCGGCAGCGGCCAGTGGCCGAGGGCCGCGACGACCTCCCCGGTGTGCCCGCGCACGTACCCCGGCACCCGGGTGTGGTGGTCCGGGTCGCCGGGCCGAACGAGAACCCGCGTGCCCGCCGGGTAACTCATGTCACGCCCTTCTCGGCGACGAGCATCTCCAGGGCGCCCAGCCAGCGCTCGTAGTACGACGCCGCCAGGTACTGCTGCGGAGGCAGCCGCTCGATCGCGTCCCTCAGCTCGTCACTGTTGAATACCCCGCGCCGACGCAGCACCGTGGCCAGCGCGTATACCCGCGCCTCCCAGTCGGCGGCGAACGGCGGCCCGCCATCCTCGCCCGCGGGCACGGGACCGAAACCGGTCTGCCCGCCCATGTCATGAACACGGCTCACGCTGGCGACCCTAACAAACAGAACCATTTTTTCCCGAACGAACCGGCGTGCTTGCCGCTGGGAGGATCCTCCCGCTTTGTCCCCGAGCACGCGGTGGTGTTACTTATTGCTGTATGACAGGGACGACGAACGGCGAACTGCGCAGCACGAAATGGTTCGGGGCGACCGGCCGGGCCGGGATGGGCCACCGGTCGTGGATGCGGAGCCAGGGATTCACCCCCGAAGTGTTCGACGGCCGCCCCGTGATCGGCATCGCGACTACCTGGTCCGAACTGGCGCCGTGCAACGTGCACCTGCACCGGGTGGCCGAGTCGGTCAAGCGCGGGGTCTGGCAGGAGGGCGGTTTCCCGCTGGAGTTCCCGGCCATGGCGCTGGGCGAGACGCTGCTGCGGCCCACGGCCATGCTGTACCGGAACCTGCTGGCGATGGAGGCCGAGGAACTGATCCGGGCCAACCCGCTGGACGGCGTGGTACTGCTGTCCGGATGCGACAAGACCACACCGGGACTGCTGATGGCCGCGGCCAGCGTGGACGTGCCGGCCGTGATGGTCACCGGCGGCCCCATGCTCAACGGCAAGTACCAGGGCACCGATGTCGGCTCGGGCACGGCGGTGTGGCGCTTCGAGGAGGACCTGCTCACCGGCCGGATGACCCAGGAGGAGTGCACGTTCGCCGAAAGCTGCATGGCCAGGTCCAACGGGCACTGCATGACGATGGGAACGGCGTCCACGATGGCGTCGATGGCCGAGGCGCTCGGCATGCAGCTCCCGTACTCAGCGACCTGGCCCGCGGTGGATGCCCGCCGGTATGAGACCGCCCAGCGGGCTGGCCAGGTGATCGTCGGCCTGGTACGGGAGGACCTGCGTCCTTCGGCGATCATGACCCGGGCGGCGTTCGAGAACGCGATCCGGGTGAACGCGGCGATCGGCGGTTCGACTAACGCCGTGATCCACCTGCTCGCCATCGCAGGCCGTCTCGGGGTGCCGCTGTCCCTCGACGACTTCGACGAACTGGCC
Organism: uncultured Actinomycetota bacterium; assembly: GCA_963844625.1. GTDB lineage: Bacteria > Actinomycetota > Actinomycetes > Streptosporangiales > Streptosporangiaceae > Palsa-504. The sequence goes on from CAWJPF010000009.1 coordinate 57,378, forward strand.
CGGGATGTCCCGACGCTGCTGAACCTGCAGCCGAGCGGCCAGTACCTGATGGAGGACTTCTGCTACGCCGGCGGCCTGCCAGCGGTGATGCGCGAACTGAACCAGGCCGGACTCCTGCACGCCGACGCGATGACCGTGACCGGGGCCGGCGTCGGCGTCAACGTGGGAGACGCGCCGTGCTGGAACCGCGAGGTCATCAAGGCCCTGGACGAGCCGTTCCAGCCGGCCGGCACCGGCACCGCGGTGCTGCGCGGCAACCTCGCCCCGGACGGCGCGGTGATCAAGCAGTCCGCCGCGTCGCCGCACCTGCTCAAGCACCGCGGCCGGGCCCTGGTCTTCGACTCACCTTCTGCGTACTACGCCGTGGCCGACGACCCGGAGCTTGACGTGGACGAGGACACCGTGCTCGTCGTGCGTTACTGCGGTCCGCGCGGCTACCCCGGCATGCCGGAGGTCTCCAACGTGGCGCTGCCGAAGAAGCTGCTGCTGCGCGGCGTCCGTGACATGGTGCGGATCTGCGACGGCCGGATGTCGGGCACGGCCTACGGCACCGTGGTCCTGCACGTCGCCCCGGAAGCCGCCGCGGGCGGCCCGCTGGCCCTGGTCCGCACCGGCGACTGGATCAGCCTGGACGTCCCGGCCAGGACGCTGACGCTGGAGATCACCGACGAGGAGATGGCCCGGCGCCGCGAACAGTGGCAGCCGCAGGCGCCACACGCCAGCCGGGGCTGGACCCGGCTCTACACCGAGCACGTCTTGCAAGCTGACATGGGCGCTGACCTAGACTTTCTTGTCGGCGCCAGCGGTCATGAGGTACCGCGCGACTCGCACTGAGGAGCTGGTGATGATCAGCGCGACCCTGGCCTCCATCCATATCTATCCGCTCAAGGCGGCCCGCGCGGTCGACGTAGATGATGCGCTCGTCGAGCCCTGGGGCCTGGCCGGCGACCGCAGGTGGCTCCTGGTCGACACGGCGGGCCGGTTCATCAGCCAGCGGGAAGAACCGGCCCTGGCGCGCGTCATCGTGCGTTACACCGGCCCTGGCGCAGCCATCAGTGTTTCCGCCGACGGGCACGGCGAGATGTCGTTCGCGGCTCCCGGGCCCGAGACCGGCGCCGAGATGCTCAGCGTCACGGTGTGGAGTTCGAGGGTGCTGGCCGCCGCGGCGGATAAGGATGCCGGCAAGTGGTTCTCGGCCTACCTCGACCGCACCGTACGCCTCGTGTACCTTGATGATCCCACCAGGCGCCCGGTTGATCCCGAATACTGCGCGCCCGGAGACGTGGTGAACTTCGCCGACGGTTACCCGCTGCTGCTCACGAGCACCGGCTCGCTCGATATGCTCGCGGACTGGCTCGTCGAGACCGGTGACGCGCCCGTGCCGATGAACCGGTTCCGCCCCAACGTGGTAGTGACCGGCGCGGAGCCGTGGGCGGAGGACCGCTGGCGCCGCGTCAGGATCGGCGATGTCTGCTTCCGGGTGGTTAAGCCCTGCGGGCGCTGCGTGGTCACGACCGTCGACCAGCGCACCGGCGAGCGAGGCTCGCAGCCGCTGAAGATGCTTGGCCGCCGGCGCCGGTTCGGCTCGCAGCTTGTGTTCGGGCAGAACATCATCCCCGAGGCCCCTGGAGTTATCCGCATCGGCGATCAGGTACAGGTTCTCGACAGCGCCAGCTAACCCGTCAGCGGGGGCTCCTGCCTGAGGTAATGTTCACCTGGCCGTTAACCGATCACCTCAGGCGGGAGCACGTGGAGAGCGTCGTCCTTGTGGATGAGACCGGGTACGCCAGCGGCACCGCGGCCAAGGCCGCCGTCCATCACGCCGAGACACCGCTCCACCTGGCGTTTTCCTGCTACCTGTTCAACGAGGCCGGCCAGTTCCTGCTGACCAGGCGGGCCACGTCGAAGCTCACCTGGCCGGGGGTGTGGACCAACACCTGCTGCGGCCACCCGGCCCCGGGCGAGCCCATGGCCGACAGCGTGCGGCGGCGGCTGCGCCAGGAGCTCGGGATCGGCGCGGCGAAGCTCGCGCTGGTCCTGCCCAGGTTCCGCTACCAGGCGCGGATGGACAACGGGGTCATCGAGAACGAGGTCTGCCCGGTCTACGCGGCGTACTCAGATCTCTCGCCGGATCCCGACCCGGCGGAGGTCGGGGAGGTCCGGTGGGTGGACTGGGAGGAGTTCTGCGCCGCGGTCCGGGACGGGCGGCAGCGCATCTCGCCGTGGTGCGCCATGCAGATCGCCGAGCTCGCCGCCCTCGGCCCCCGGCCGCTGACCTGGGCGCCGGCCGATGCGGCCGACCTGCCGCCCGCGGCCGCGCCGTGACCTAATCAACAAGCCTTCACCACGGGGTTTTCCGCCAGTAACATGCGGCATCTTTCCCACGGCGTCCACAGGGTTGTCCACACCAGTGCGTTCAGGTCTCAGGATCCGCATCCGGCGCTGGAGCCCGCGGAGCCAGCCCCCGGGCCAGCAGCTCGAGCACGTCGTCGAGCACGTCCTCGGGCACCCGGCCGCCGGCCGTCCACTCGGCCCAGCGCATGCCGACGAAGTTGCCGATGCCGGTGTAGGCGAAGGCGATGACCTCCGGGTCGTACCGGCCGTCCACTTCGCGGGCCAGCTGCGCCGCCCGCACGCCGCGCGCGTAGCCCCGGGTGAGGTGCTCGTAGTACTCGCGGAACAGCCCGGGGTCGATGAACTCTGACTCGCGGACGATCCGGTCGATCCAGGGGCGCCTCGACAGCAGGTCGAAATACACCCGGAAGGACGCACGCTCCCTGGCCCGCTGGCTGCCGTCGGTATGCTCGAGGGCCGCCTTCATGGACCGTCTCAGGTCAGTGTTGATCGCCCGGACCACGGCGGCGAAGATCTCCGCCTTGGACCCGAAGTAGGAGTAGAAGCTGCCGGTGGCCATCCCGGCCCGGGCGCAGATGTCGGCGACCGTCGTACGGTGATAGCTGCGCTCGCCGAAAAGCTCCTCCGCCGCGGTCAGCAAGCGCTGTGCGGGCGGCCGTTCGTCGGGCCGGGCGATCTGGCCGGGTTGCGAGCGGCTGCGGCCACCCGCAACCCGGCTCGATTCGGTTGTCATGTCGGCGATCCCTGCTTCGCTCTCAGTCCGGGATGGCCGATGCGACGTCAGGGCGAGGGAATGCCACTGGCTGGCGCCTGCTGCTCGGTTCCGGTGTAGGTGGTGATGGCGCCGGTCGTGGACGTGTCCGTGATCAGGACGGGTCCCTGCTGCACGACCACGCCATTCTTGATGACGCCAATGAAGGCGCCGGTGGCACCCGCATGGTCAGTCGCGGAAAAGGCGAACGGGGAGACCACAGGTCCCTGAGGCAGTCCGCCCTGGATCGCCGTCACCAGGTCCTCCCGGGTCGGGTTCCGGCCGGCCTTGAGCATCGCCTGCACGAACGTGTAGGCGACAGACATGCCGTAGAAGAAGTTGCCATCCAGCGGCGCCTTAGGCTCGTACTGGTCGTGCACCTTCTTGAACAGCACGTACCAGCTGTCGCTGGTACTGAGCGCCGGGAGGTAGGAGTCGGTGATGATCCCGTTGGTGAGCTGGTTGCCATTGACGCTCGCGCCGCCCTGCTTCGCGAACGACTCGAGCAGCCCGGACAACGTGATCGGGTCGGCGCCCACGTTGCTGACCACCAGCGTCGGGTTGTAGCCCAGCTTCAGGCTGTTCAGCTTGAGCAAAGCGGTGAAGGCGGGGATGGAGAACGAGACGACGACCTGCGCGCCCGAGGCGCGCAGCGCGGCGACCTGCGGCCCGATGTTGACGTTGGTGTCGACGTAGCTTTGCTTGGTCGCGATCATCGAGGCCGGGATCTCGTCGTCCAGGCCCTTGACCCCGTCCTGGCCGAACTCGTCGTTCTGGTAGAAGAAGGCCACCTTCTTGCCCGCGAAGTGCTGCTTCACGTACTGCCCGAGGATCTTGCCCTCGCGTACGTAGTCGATCTGCCAGCCGAATGTCATTGGCTGCGTCGTGGGCATGTTCCAGCACTCGCAGCCGGACGCGACGAACGGATCGGGCACCTTCTCGGCGTTGAGGAAATTCACCACGGCCAGGTGGGTAGGCGTGCCCAGGCCGTCGAAGATCGCGTACACGTTGTCCTGCAGGACCAGCTGGCGCACGACCGACGCCGTGGTGGTCGGGTCATAGGCATCGTTGAGGTACTTGTAAATGATCTTGCGCCCGTACACGCCGCCGTGCGCGTTGACGTAGTTGAAGTAGGCGGTCGACGCCGGGGCGATCTCGCTGTAGCCGGGGGCGGCCGGCCCGGTGAGCGGCTGGTGGCTGCCGATGGTGATCGTGGTCGGGGTAATGCCGGGCGCGGACGCGGTGAGGGCCGCGCTTGAGCTGCCCGAACCAGAGGTTGAGCTCGAACTCGAGCCCGAACCGGAGCTCGAGCTTGACGAGCACGCGGCTACCCCTAGCGCGGCCACGGCCGCGATGGCCATGGCCTGCCAGCGGAGCCGATGGGGTCTGGTCATGAAGTGCCTTCCTTCTCATGTTGGCTGGCCCGCGCGTCGTCGGCCGAAGGTAGGTCATCGGGCGAGGGCGCGTTGCGCCAGGTACGGGCAGGTCCTGTGAAGAGGGTGAGAAGCCGCCGCAGCCCGCCCTGGATCCCCTGCGGGAAGACGAGCATGACGAGGATGAGGACCGCGCCATAGGCAGCTACCGGGATGTTGGATCCGACGGAACTGGACAGTCCGTGGCTGGTGGCCACGTCTGTGACGTAGGTGGGCACGAGGACAATCACGAGGCTTCCCCACAGCGCGCCGGGCAGGCTGCCCAGGCCGCCGATCACGGCCGCGGTCAGCAGCGAGATGGAGAGGGTGATCGTGAAGGCGCCGGGCGCGACCAGCCCGGTGACGATGGCCAGCAGCGCGCCCGCGATGCCGGCGCAGGTGGCGCTCACGACGAAGGCGAGGATGCGCGCGGCGGCGACGTTGACGCCGTCGAGCGCGGCCGCCACCTCGTCGTCCCGCGCGGCGCGCCAGTTGCGCCCGATCCGGCTGTAGCACAGGTTCGCCAGCAGGACCAGGGTGACGATCGCCACCACGGCGCTGACCCACGCCTGCCACCTGGTCAGGGGGAAGTTCGCGCCGAGGAACGCCGGCGCGGTGAAGATCACGTTCAGGCCCTGGTCGCCGCCGAAGAACCCGGGGTAGGCGTAGGCCAGCGAAGGCAGCGCGACGCCCAGCATGAGGGTCGCCCCCGCCAGGTACGGGCCGCGCAGCCGGGCTGCGGCCACGCCCACGATGGCCCCGGTGACGGCGCTGACCGCGGCCGCCGCCACCAGTGCGGCGACGAACGGCCAGTTGAGGTGGAGCAGCAGCAGCGCGGTGGTGTAGGCGCCGATCGCCATGAACGCCCCGTTGCCCAGCGAGATCTGGCCGCTGAGCCCGGTCAGCACGGTGAGCCCGGCTACCGCCGTGACCTCGACCGCGATCTCGGCGATCTGGTAGTCGCGGAAGGTGTTCAGCTTGATGGACAAGAAGGCGACGATAGCCGCCACGACGACGGCCACGGCGAGCCTGCGCGGCAGCGACTGCATGGTTATACCTGCCGCATCCGGGCCGAGGAGAACAGCCCGCCGGGTCGGATCATCAGCACCAGGACGAGGACGCCGAGGGCCACCAGTGACTCCAGGTCCGAGCTCCAATAGCCGCCCACGTAGCTGAGCGCGACCCCGAGCAGCAGCCCGCCGACCACCGCTCCGACCCCGCTGTCCAGGCCGCCGATCACCGCCGCGGTGAAGCCGAACACGAAGATCGTGTCCATGCTGTTCGGGTAGAGGAACGTCGAGGGCGAGACGAGCAGCCCGGCCAGCGCGCCGAGCAGCCCGGCCAGCGCCCAGCCGACGGTGAGCACCCGCGCCACCCGGATGCCGGATAGCCGCGCGATGGTGGCGTTGAACGCGGCCGCCCGCATCCGCAGCCCTGCCGTGGTGTACCTGAAGGCCGCGCCGAGCACGAGCGTGGTCACGAGCACCGCCGCCGCCACGAACACGTCGAAGCGCGATATGCCGAGCGGCGTCGTGCCGACCTTCAGGCCGGTGATCGAGAACGCGGCCGGGAACGACCGGTACTGGCCGCCGTAAAGGATGCCGGCCAGGCCTTCGAGCAGGATGAGCAGCCCGATCGTCACGATGACCGCGTTGAGCGGCGGCTTGCTCATCGTGGGCCGGATGACGGTGAGCTGGCAGACCGCGCCGAGCACGACGCCGGCCGCGAGCGCGGCCACGAACCCGGCCCAGTAGGAGCCCGTCCAGTGGATGACCTCGATCGCGATGTAGGTGGTGAACATGGCCATCCCGCCCTGCGCGTAGTTCAGCAGGCGGGTCCCGCGCCAGATCAGTACGAGGGACAGCGCCACCGCGGCGTAGATCATCCCGAAGACGACCCCGCTGAGCGTGAACTGAAGGAACTCGACCACTGGCAGCTTCTCCTATAAGTGGCTAGAACCCGAGGTAGTGGTGGCGAAGGGCGACATCGGCGGCGAGCGTCCGGGCGTCCGCGGAGGCCACGACCCGGCCCAGGTTGAGCACCACGCCGTGGTCGGCGATCGCCAGGGCGCCGCGGGCGTTCTGCTCGACGAGGATGATGGTCAGGCCCCTGTCCCGGCTGAGCTCCACGATCAGGTCCATGACCTGAGCCATGATCCTGGGCGCCAGGCCGAGCGAGGGTTCGTCGAGCAGTAGCACGCGCGGCCGCGCCAGCAGGGCACGCGCGATGACCAGCATCTGCCGCTCGCCGCCCGACAGCGTGGCCGCGAGCTTGCGCCGGCGGTCGGCCAGCGGCCGGAAGCGCTCGTAGGCCTCGTCGAGCGCGGTCGTCCGGGCGGCCTTCTGGTGGCCGTGCCAGCTCATCATGCCGATCCGGAGGTTCTCTTCGACGGTGAGCTCCGCGATCACGCCCTGTCCCTCCGGGACGTGCGCGATCCCGGCTCTGACGATCTGCTCCGGACCGCGCCCGGTCAGGTCGGTGCCGCCGAGCAGGACCCGGCCGCGGCGGGGCCTGATCATGCCGCTGACCGCGCGCAGCAGTGTCGTCTTGCCTGCGCCGTTGGCACCGAGCACGGCGGTGATCGCGGCCGTACCCGCCGAGATGCTGACGCCGTTAAGCGCGATGACCCCGCCGTACCCCGCGACGAGCCCGTCGACCGCGAGCAACGAGGACTCGGTACGTTCCGCCGCGGCGCTACTCATCGGCGCTGTCCATCGGCGCGGCCTCGCCGGGCGCAGTGCCGGGGGCGCCGAGGTAGGCGGTGGTCACGGCGGGATTGTCCTGCACCTGCTGCGGCGTTCCCGTCGCGATCACCTTCCCGAAGTCGAGCACCGTGATCGAGTCGCAGACGGACATCATCAGGTCCACGTGATGCTCGACCACGACCAGGGATCCCTCCGTGGCCAGGTCGCGGATGAGCTCGCCGAGCTCGGCGAGCTCACTCTCGTCCAGGCCGCTGGCCGGCTCGTCGAGCAGGATCAGGCCGGGCTTGGCCACCAGGGCGCGAGCCAGCGCGACCCTTTTCCGCATGCCATAGGACAGCTCGCCGGGCCGGGCATCCGCCGCGTCGGCCGCGCCCACCCGGTCCAGGGCCTGCCGCGCCAGCTCGCCCAGCCTGCGCTCATCGCGGACGGCCCGCGGCAGCGTCAGCAGCGCGGACCAGAATCCGGCTGAGGCCCGGCTGGTCGCGCCGACCATGACGTTCTCCAGCGCGGAGAGCCCGCCGTACAAGCCGACTCCCTGCAAGGTCCTTGCGACGCCAAGGGCCGCCAGCCGGTGCGGCCTGAGGGTGTGCTGCTGGCCGCCGAAGATCACCTGGCCGTGGTCCGGCCTGATGAAGCCGCACAACACGTTGAGCAGCGTCGTCTTGCCGGCGCCGTTCGGCCCGATGACGCCCATCACGTGGCAGGGCGGCACGGCCATCGAGACGCCGTTAAGAGCGGTCAGGCCGCCGAACCGGACGGTCACGTCCTGTACCTCGAGCACTGAACCCGGATTCATAACTCGTTTCCCTCGCCACTTAGAGCGGCATGTTCCGGCATGAATCCTCATTCAAAACTGGTCCTGGGTGGTGAGCAAGCCCGGATCAGAGTTGGCATCGTTTCGTAACGCAACCGCAATACGCCGGGCGGCCCCCCGGACGCGCTAGGTTGGTCTGTCGTGGGCGGTCTGAATTACGCTGAGGCGCGGGAGCGCGCCCGGCTCATCGAGGTTCTCGGGTATCACGTGGACCTCGACCTCACCCGCGGTGCTGAGGTATTCGGCTCGGTCACGGTCGTCCGGTTCGGCTGCCGGACACCGGGCGCCAGCAGCTTCATCGAGCTCAGGCCGGCTCGCCTGCGCCGGGTGGTACTCAACGGGCAGGACGCGGATCCGGGCACGCTGGCCGGCGGCCGACTGCCGGTAACCGGTTTGCTGGCCGTCAACGAGCTGCGGGTCGAGGCCGACATGGCGTACTCGCGGACCGGCGCGGGCCTGCACCGCTTCACCGACGACGCCGACGGCGAGACCTACCTCGCCCTGCACGCCGGCCTGGACCATGCGCAGCTGGTATTCGCGGCCTTCGACCAGCCCGACATGAAGGCGGTTATCACCGCGACCGTCAAGGCGCCCGGACCCTGGATCGTGATCGGGAACGGCCGGAGCCAGCCGGCCGGCGGCACGGTTCCGGGCCGGTGGTCGCTGGCCGCCACCCCGCCCATCTCGCCGTACCTGTTCACGCTCGTCGCGGGCCCCTACCACAGCATCCGCGCCGAGCATCGCGGCATCCCGTTCGGCCTGCACGCCAGGCGGTCACTGGCTGGCCGGCTGCACCGGGACGCCGAGGAGATCCTCGCCATCACCCGGGCCTGTTATGACCGCTACCTGGAGATCTTCGCTGAGCCCTACCCTTTCGACTCCTATGACCAGGCGTTCGTCCCCGAGCTTGAGTCCGGGGCGGTCGAGAACCCCGGCTGCGTGACCTTCCGGGAGGAGTTCCTCTGGCCGGCCGCCGTGACCCGGGCCGAGCGGCAGACCCGCGGCATGGTGATCGCGCACGAGATGGCGCACATGTGGTTCGGCGACCTGGTCACCATGCGCTGGTGGAACGACGTGTGGCTGAGCGAGTCGTTCGCCACGTACATGGGATTCCAGGTGCTGGCGGAAGCAACTGCCTTCACCGGGACGTGGACCGACTTCGCCCTGACCCACAAGACCCGCGGCTATGACGCGGACCAGCGGGCTTCGGCGCACCCGGTGGCGCCGGAACCACAGGAGGTTCCGGACACCGATGCCGCGCGATCGGCCTACGACGACATCTCCTACGCCAAGGGCGCCGCCGCCCTGCGCCAGCTGGTGGCGTGGCTGGGGCGCCCGGCGTTCCTGGCCGGGATCAATGACTACTTCGCGCGCTACCGGTTCGGCAGCGCCGCCCTGGATGACCTGCTGGACTGCCTGAGCCGCGCGTCCGGCACGGACGTGCGTGCGTGGGCCGGGCCCTGGCTCCGCACGTCCGGCGTGGATACCCTCACGGTGAGCCGCACCGCACCCTTCCTCGACCGCGCCGTCATCAAGAACGCAGGCAGCCGACCGCATCGGGTCTGCGTCGGGGTCTACGACGACGGGCCGGGCGGCGACCTCGCTCTTCGGGCCAGGGTCCCGCTCGTCGTGCCCGCCGACGCGGGCGACCTCGCGCTCTGGCCAGCGGCCGCCGGACCCGCGCCCGCTCTCCTGCTGCCGAACGACGATGATGTCAGCTACGGCAAGGTCCGGCTCGACCCGGCGTCCCTGACCGCCCTGACTAGCTCACTTGGCCGCATCGCCGATCCGCTCAGCCGCGCGGTGGCCTGGAACACCATACGAGACCTGGTCCGCGATACCGAACTCCCGCCGCAGGCCTACGTCGAACTGGCGGTCAGGCACCTGCCCGCAGAGACCGACACGTCGATCGCCGGGCACGTACTCGGCTACGCCCGCTGGACGGTCGCTGACCGTTACCTGCCGCCGGCGCGGCGGGGCGCCGCCCTCGCTGACATCTCCGGCCTGTGCCGGGATCTGCTTGACCGCCCGGCGAGCGGCGATCCGGACGGAGTGCGCCTGGTCGCGGGCCGGGGGCTGATCGACAGTGCGTCCGGCCCGGCGGACATCGACGCTCTGTGGTCCTGGCTAGCCGCGGGCCGGCTCCCCGGCGGCCCGGACCTGGACAGCCAGCTGCGCTGGCAGGTCCTGCTGCGGCTGGCCGTGCTCGGCGCGCTCAGCCCGGCCCAGATCGAGCGCGAGGCCGGCGCCGACGCCACCGCGGCCGGGCGCCTGAGCGCGACGTGCTGCCGGGCCGCCGTTCCCGACGACGCCGCCAAACAGGTCGCCTGGAACGCTATGTTCGGCGGAGCCCCTGATCCCGGCGCAGCGGCGTCCGGGGCGACGGCGTCCGGCTATCAGCTGGCCGCGACCGCCCAGGGCTTCTGGCAGGCCGATCAGGCGGAGCTGCTCGCCGGATACGTCCCCCGTTACTTCCCGGCCCTGGCCGAGGTCGCCGTGCGCCGTGGCGACGACGTGGCCCGGGTGCTGTGCCAGCACGGCTTCCCGCATCACGCCGTCGACGCCGCCACGCTGCGCGCCGGCCAGCGATGCCTGGAGCGCGGCGGTCTCATCGGCTCCCTGCGGCGGCTGCTGGCCGACCAGCTCGAGGACCTCGGCCGCGCGATCGAGGTTCGCTCGGGCGGAAACTGACCTTGCCGGCGGTGCCCCGGCTGTGGCACCGTCGGCCACATGGAGCCGCGACACCACGTCCGCGACGGTGATCTGCTCTGGTCCCCCGGGCCCGATCGCGTGGACCGCGCCAACGTGACGGCGTTCACGCGCTGGCTGGCCCGCGAACGCGGGCACGACTTCGCCGATTATCAGGCGCTCTGGTCCTGGTCAGTGACCGACCTTGACGGTTTCTGGCAGGCGGTCTGGGACTACTGCGGTATCGAGGCTTCAGCCTCGCCTGCGGCGGTCCTCGGCCGCCGGGTCATGCCGGGCGCCGAGTGGTTCCCCGGCGCCCGGCTCAACTACGCGCAGCACGTACTGCGCCAGGAACGGCCGGACGAGGACGCCCTCTACTACCAGTCGGAAACCACGCCCCTGACGGGCCTGCCCTGGACCGACCTCGCGAACGGCGTCCGAGTGCTCGCGACCCGGCTGCGCGGCCTGGGCGTCCGCCCCGGCGACAGGGTGGCCTCCTGCATGCCGAATATCCCGCAGACGGTGGTCGCGATGCTGGCCACCACCAGCATCGGCGCGATCTGGACCAGCTGCTCCCCCGACTTCGGCTGGCGCGGGGTCAGCGAGAGGTTCGGGCCGCTGTCGCCTAAGGTCCTGTTCTGCGTGGACGGCTACCGCTACGGCGGCCAGGACTTCGACCGCCGTGACGCGCTCGCGGCGATCATCGGGAGGCTGCCCGGCCTGGAGCACGTAATCCAGGTGCCCGCCGCCGCGGATCCGGGCGCGGCGATCACGCCGGGCGCGATCATGCCGGGCGCGATCATGCCGGGCGCAGCGAGCTGGGCCGAGGTCATGGACCATCCGCCGGTGCCCGCCGCGGGATTCCGGTTCGAGCAGGTGCCCTTCGGCCACCCGCTGTGGATCTTGTTTTCCTCCGGGACCACCGGCCTGCCGAAGGCGATCACGCACAGCCACGGTGGCATCCTCATCGAGCAGCTGAAGCTGCAGACCTTCCATATGGACCTGCGTGCGGGGATGCGGATGTTCTTCTACACCACCACTGGCTGGATGATGTGGAACTTCCTGGTGAGCTCGCTGCTGCTGGGTGTCAGGCCGCTGCTGTACGACGGGCATCCCGGCTACCCGCGCCCGGACGTCCTGTGGGAGATGGCCCAGAACGCTGGCGTGACGTTCTTCGGCGCGAGTCCCGCGTATGTCGCCCGGCTGTCGAAGGCGGGCCTGGTGCCCGGGGATACCTACGATCTGTCCGCGCTGACCGCCGTCATGCTGGCGGGCTCCCCGGTGTCGGCGGAGTGCGGCGCCTGGTTCTACCGCAACGTCAAGCGTGACCTGTGGCTATGCACCGGCAGTGGCGGGACGGACATCTGCAGCGGATTCGCCGGCGGCCTGCCCACGCTGCCGGTCTACGCCGGCGAGATCCAGGCCCGGCACCTGGGCGTGTCCGCGTACGCGTTCGGCCGGCGGGGCGAGCCCGTCACCGGCGAGGTCGGCGAGATGGTGATCACCCAGCCGATGCCCTCGATGCCGGTCCGGCTGTGGAACGACGACGGCGACGAACTGTACCGGCGGACGTATTTCGCCGACTTTCCCGGCGTGTGGCGGCAGGGTGACTTTTTCATGGTCAACGAGCGCGGCGGCTGCTTCGTCCTCGGCCGCAGCGACGCGACCCTGAACCGGCACGGCATCCGCATCGGCACCGCGGAAATCTACGCCGCGCTCGAGTCGGTAGCGGAGGTCGCGGACGCGCTCATCGTCCACCTCGACCTACCGGGCGGCGGGTCGTTCATGCCGCTGTTCGTCACGCTGACCGAAGGGGCCGTCCTCGACGACGCGCTCACCCGCACGATCACCGAACGGCTCCGTGGTCAGTACACGGCGCGGCACGTCCCGGACCGGGTCATCCGCGTCGACGCGATCCCGGCCACGCTGACCGGCAAGAAGATGGAGGTGCCGGTGCGCAGGATCTTGCTGGGCGTGCCGCCCGACGAAGCCGCCAACCGCAACGCGATGGCGAACCCGCAGGCCCTCGACGCCTTCGCCGAGTACGCGAAGACCCAGCAGGACTACCGGCTCGGGGATTAGTCGTCTGGGTACTGGCGGTCGGGCCTGACGTAGCCGAAGAACGCGCGCTTCTTGATGAGCGCGGCGACTTCATCGGGGACCATGGTCTCCCAGGACTCGTCGTTGGCGGCAATCCTGCGCAGCACGTCGCGGCTGAAGATCGGCAGGTACTCAGGACGGAAGTTGTCCAGGCAGACGAAGCTGCCCCGGCCCGCGAGGTAGTCATAAAGCGGCTGGATCTCGGGCTGGACCTTGATGTCGTTCACGGTCTTGAGCTCGTCATCAGGAGTCGGGCGCACCGGGTAGACGTAGAGTCTCAGGCCGTTCTTGAACAGCCGCCCGAAGCTCTCAAGGATCCCGCCGGGTAGCTGTGCGTGGTTCTTCTCGTCGAACAGGTCGATGAGGCTCGGCACCCCCATCACGATGCCGATCCGCTCGCTCGTCCGCTCGCCGATGTAGGCGGCCAGCCGGTAGTAGTCGAAGTAGTCCGTGATCAGGACCGTCTGGCCGCACGCGGCGAGCAGCTCGGCCCGGGCCAGGAAGTCCCGCCGGTCGACGTCCGCCGCCCCGCCCGCGAGCAGGTTCCGCATCGTGATCTCGGTCAGCGCCAGGATCGGCTTGCCGGCGACCGCCGGGTCCTGCGCGAACTTCTCCCTGGCCGTGGCTAGCATGTCCAGGTTCACGTGGGTCGGCGGCCGGAAGCTGCCCCGCTCGACCAGTACCGCCTTCTTGCGCAGGATCTCGCTCGGCTGGAGCACCTCACGGTCGGGGCCGAACATCGCTACCCCGCTCAGCCCGAGTTGGACGAGCTTGAGCGCCATCAGCCGGTTATCCACGCCGCGGAACTCGATGCCGCGGAACTGGATCATGTCGATCTCGACCCGGCCGGTGGTCAGCTTGTCCAGCAGGCTCTCGATCAGCCGCTCCGGCTCGTGGTGCTCGAAGAACGCGCCGTACAGCAGGTTCACCCCGACGATGCCCAGCGCCTCCTGCTGCGCCCAGGCCTCGACGTCCAGCATCCGTACGTGCATCACGATCTGACTGGGCTCATCGTGCGCCTGGGCCTGGAACTTCACGCCCATCCAGCCGTGGCATTCGTTGCCGCCCCGGAAGCTGCGCGCCACCACCGTGTCGGCGAACGCGAAGAAACAGTTCGAGTCACCGCGTTCGTCACCGAGCCGGTCGACGTTGAGCTGGAATTCCTTGTCCAGCATGCCCTGCAGTCGCCCGACGGAGACGTAGCGGTCGGCCTTGCCGTAGACGGCATCGCTGACCGCCATGTCGTAGGCGGAAATCGACTTAGCGACAGTACCCGCGGCGCCGCCGACCCGGAAGAACCAGCGAACTACTTCCTGACCTGCGCCGATCTCCGCGACCGTACCGTACCACCGCGGATCCAGGTTGATGCGAAGGGCCTTCTGGTGGGTGTCGGACTGATGGGTATCGATCATGAGCTCGGACATGCGTCTCCTGCCTGCTCGCCTTGCCCGCTGCTGCCGTCTGCGTCAGGCCCAGGGCGGCGACGGCCTGGCACTACCATCAGACGCTCCGGATTCTACTAATCTCCCGCTATCCGCCGCCAGCCCCACCCACCCACCGGCTGCGGCTGGGTCATGAAACCGGGCTTCCAGCACCCCGGAGCGTGCTGGAAGCCCGGTTTCATTCCGCTCCGGAGGGACCAGCCAGCCGGTCCGCGGCGCTACTTCCCGGCCCAGGTGGTGAGCGCTAACGCTCCCGGAACGATCTCGGCGTAGCTGGCCGGCGCGGTGCACGCCGTCCTTGAGCCGGCTGATGTGTCGGTGTGGCTCAGTCAGTGAAAATATGGGGCCGTGAGCAATCTGGATCCGGCCCCGGAAGCGATCGAGTTGACGCCGGACGTGATGCGGGCGGTCGACGCGTGGTGCTTCCTGGACCACTACGGGCCCGACGAGGTGAACCGGGGCCCGGGCATGCAGGTACCGCCGCATCCCCACATCGGGCTGCAGACCGTCAGCTGGCTGTTCCAGGGCCTGGTGCTGCACCGGGACAGCCTCGGCAGCAGGCAGCTGATCAGGCCGGGCGAGCGTCGCGCGCACCGGCGCGGAAATCGCGCAGGCCCGCGAGGACTGGATCGCCGGACGGTTCGGGGACGTCCGCGGCTACCCGGGCGACCCGCTGGCCGCGCCGCCGCTGCCACCGGTCCCGCTCAAGCCCCGCTGATACGAGCGGCGGACCGGGGGCAGGTACCGGTGCCCGTTCGGCCAAAAATCTTTACTCCGGGACCGGCTGATTGACCAGCGGGATGACGGGGGCTGGGTTGGCGAAGACTTCCTGCTGGGCGGTGAGCAGCCCGGCCTGCGCGGCCCCGAGGGTAAGGGCGGCTGCGGAGCGCGGGTAGCCGGCGGCCGGAGACGAGAACCTGAGCGCCGAGCTGAAGTCGCCGCAGGTCCGGCGGCGCCACGCGCTGATGTTCGGCTCGGTGACGCCGAACCGCTGCTCGATGACGCGGATCAGCGAGGTGTGATCCAGGACGTCGGAGCAGACGTGGCCGCCCGCCGACCAGGGCGACACGACGATGGCCGGGACCCGGAAGCCGAGGCCGATCGGCTCGCTGCTGACGAACTCAGCCGGGGTACCCGACGGGGGGGTCGGCGGCGGCACATGGTCGAACATCCCGTCGTTCTCGTCGTAGCACAAGATGAACAGGGTCTTGTGCCACAGGTCCTCGTTCGAGGCGATCGCGTCGAGCTTGGCGGCGATGTACTCTGCTCCTGCGGCCGGGAAGTAGGCCGGGTGCTCCGATTGCGCCGTCGGGGCGATCAGCCAGGATACCTGCGGGAGGCGGCCCGCCCGGGCGTCGTCCTCGAACCAGCCCGCCGCGCGTTTGCGCATCCCCCGCTGCCACAACGGTGAAGAGACCGGCGCCCGGGCGAACTGCTTGAACCAGGCCAGCGCGTTGTCGTCGAAGTTGTCTTCCTCCTGGTACACCTGCCAGCTGATCCCGGCGCGCTGCAGCCGTTCCGGGTAGGTGGTCCAGGACAAGATGACGTTGTCGTACGCCGGGCTGTCGTCGGTGACGGGACCGCCGGCGGTGCCCTTCGGGTCGATCATCCCGGTCCACATGTACAGGCGGTTCGGGTTGGTGGGGCCGAATACGGAGCAGTGGTAGTTGTCGCAGACAGTGAAGGCCTGCGCCAGCGCCCACTGGAACGGGATATCGGCCTGGGTGAAATAGCCCATCGTGTACGGGCCCTTGACCGGTACCCATTCGTTCATCCGGCCGTTGTTCCAGGCCTCGTGCTGGGACCGCCAGGAGTGGTCGGTACGCGGCGTGGCCTGGGCGCTCGTGGTCTTGGTGTCGTAATGGAAAGGGGCCAGGTAACCGTGGGGGTGGCCCGGGTACGGCTGGCGGAAGACGGGGTTGCCGCCCGCCAGCCTGATCGCGGCCGGATCGGAGAACCCGCGCACCCCCGGCATCGTGCCGAAATAGTGATCGAAGCTGCGGTTCTCCTGCATCAGGATCACGATGTGCTCGATGTCGCGCAGCGAGCCGCGCGGCGGTTCCGCCAGCGTCGCGGCGAGCGCGCGGCGCAGGCTGAGCGGGAGTGCGGCCGCGCCCACCGCGACCCCGGACAGCGCGGTGGCGCTGGTCAGCAGCTGGCGCCGGCTGAGGTCCGAAGCGGCAGCAGGGGGCGGCGCACGCGGCCCGGCCCGGGTTCGCGGCGGCGGTCCGGTCTGCTTGCGGCGGCGGGCCAGCCGCCAGCCCAGCCCGATCAGGGCGAGGGCCAGCACGCATTCGACGATGATCAGCAGGACTGGCGGCCCGCCGGGCACGACGGGCGCGGCGGGTGCCGCGGATCCCGGCGCCGAGCCGAACTCGGAGATGCGGTTGCGGCCGCTATCCGCCACCCAGATCTGGTCCTTCGCCGTGACCGCCAGGCTCTGCGGGAACTCCAGGTCCTCATCCGCCTTGGCGGTGCCTGGCTGCAGGCCGAACTCGGTGACGAAGCGCCCGGCCGGGCTGAACACCGACACCAGGCCGTAGTCCGGCTGCGCGACGTAGACCTGCCCGCCCGGCCCGACCGCGATCCCCCCGGGATCGCCCAGATCACCGTAGCCCGCCTGGGTGGTACCGAACGACCTCAGCTGACGCCCGGCCGGGGAGAACTCCTTGACCGAGTTGCCCCGGGCGTAGCTCGGGCTGGAAACCCAGATGTTGCCCCGGGCATCGAGCGCGACTCCGGCCGGGGCCGGGACAGAGATGGCGGTGTGATAGCGGCCGTTGGCGGTGAACTCCACCACCCGGTTGTGACCGGTGTCAGCGACCCAGACATAGCCGAAGGAGGAGACCGCTACCGCGGCCGGCGCGTTGAGCTGGCTGCGGCCCTGGCTGGAGCCGAAGGTGACAAGTACGCGGTCGGCCGGCGAGATCTCGATGACCCGGTTATGGCCGGTGTCGGCGACGAAGATGTGCCCGGCCGCGTCGAGCGCGATGCCTTCCGGCTGGTCAAGACCGCCGCCGAAGCGTGTCGCCAGGCTCAGGCTGGTCACGAGGTGACCGGACGGGGTGAACTCCGCGACCCGGTCGTGACCGGTGTCGGCGACCCAGACGTCGCCGTCCGGGGCGAGCGCGACGCCGCAGGGCTCGGCCAGCGCCTGCTGGCCGAACGACTGCCGGAATCCGGGCGCGTGCGTCAGCGGGCCGGGCGACGACGCGGCGGACGCGCTGTGGGTCAGGGCGAGCAGGCTGGCCGTGATGATAGCGACCGTGATGATAGCGGCCCTGATGGTGACGGCCCTGATGGTGACGGCCCTGATGGTGACGGCCCTGATGGTGACGGCAGGGACGGCCGTGAGCAGGCGGGAGCGGCCGCGGGCGATCACCTGGGGCCGCCGGGCGCGCCGCCGATACGGGGGAGCCATTGAGCAGGAACGTAGCTCATTGCGCACGGACGTGTATAGGCGGGGCAGCTGACCGGGATTCTGGCCGGCCAGCCCCGCACGAACGGACGACGCCGGGATGACCGCCGGGCTCAGGCCTGGCCCACCGCGTCGATGACCAGGTCCACCGTCCGTCCGACCATGCCCTTCTTCCTGGTGACCCCGAAGCTGGTGCGGTCGAGGCGGGCGGTGGCGCCGAACCTGACGGCGCCGTCCTCGGCCCGGACGGCCGTGACCCGGACCTCGGCCGGCGCGGGGGTCCCGTGCGCGGTCACCGAGCCGGCCACCACCCAGCCGTCACCGTCACGGCGAGCGCCCCGGCCGACGAAGGCGATCTCGGGGAAGCCCCGGGCGTCGAGCAGGCCGGTTGAGACGACGTCGGCGTCCCTGGTGGCGTTGCCTGAGGCGTAGCTGGTCGCATCGATGGTCGCCCGCGCGGTCGAGTCGGCCGGGTCCGGGGCGATGATGACCTGCCCGCTCTTAAGCCGGAAGGTCCCGTGCACCGTGAACAGCCCGAACATGGCCTTGACGTTGGCGCGGATGGTCGCCTGGTCCGGGTCGAGCGCGTATGTGCCGGGCGGCGGGACGGCGGCAGCCGCCGCGGCGGCAGAGGTATCGGATGCGGACTCGGTCATGATGAAAGCTCCTTAGGTTCTGGGTCGTCGGGATCTGAATCCGGCCCGCTGAGCAGGCTGCGCAGCGCGGCGGTGTAGTCCTCAAGTGCCCTCCGGCCGCGGCGCGTCAGGGCCAGGTACGTGACCGGCGAGCGACGGCGGAAGGACTTGGTGATCGTTATGTAGCCGGCGTCCTCGAGCTTGCGCAGGTGAGTGGCCAGGTTGCCCGCGGTCATGCCCGTCAGTTCCTGCAGCCGCGGGAAGGTGATCATGTCGTCTTCGCTGAGGGCGGCCAGAGCCACCGTGATGCGCAGCCGCGGCTGGGCGTGAATCACGGGATCGAGCGCCGGCAGGACATGTTCGGCGCTCACTCACGCGCCCGTCCGGATCTTGACGTACCGCCAGGTGGCGACCAGGAAACCGCTCCCGCCCGCGAGCGCCAGCACGGCGAAGTTGCCCGGCACCCCCGCGAACATGCTGGCCGCGGTCGTGATCAGCAGCCACGCCCCCAGGCTGTAGTGGATCTTGTCCCGGAAGAACAGGCCGCCGGCGAGGCACATCACGCCCGTCACACCCGCCGCGCTGCCCGGCCACAGGAGCGGCGCCAGTCGCTCGGGCAGGCCCTGGTACTGCAGGCCAGCGTCGGCGGCGTAGACCCCGGCGTACGCCAGCGGCCAGGCCCACAGGTACATGCGCATGGCGTCCCATGATCGGCCCTCGATCCCCCGGCCCCGCCGTATGGTCTGGCCGAGCCCGGCCATCAGCGCGACCGCGTTCACCACGCCGATCACCACCACGGCGACCCACACCGGCACCGCCGGGCTCCTCCCGGCCCCGTGCCCGAACGCGAAGTAGGTGATGCCGAAGCCCGCGAGCCAGGCCACCCCCAGGGCGCCATGCACCAGCGCGACGTTGACCTGCAAGCTGCGGCTAACCCGGTGGCGCTGATCCTCGACGACGGCGAGCGCCTCGCGCGCCGAGAGCGGCTCCTCCTCATTGAGTCCGACCATATCCCCGTCGCTTCTCTCCCATGCTCGTGGCACCTTCGGGCCAGTAGCTCCCCCGAACTGGCCACGATCATGAAAAGCGTTCCCCGTAGCACTTTGTTTTTCAAAGTACTCTGAATCTATTACCTAGGAGGCTTGGAGCGCAACCCGTATACCCCCAGGCTCGCGCTGTCCGGCGTACCGATCCGAATCATCCGACCTGCCCGCGCGCCCAAGTGTGCAGATCCACGCCACCGCCCGTTACGCTCTGGTTTCATGGCAGTAGACCAGGGGGTAGGTCGGCCGCTCTCCCTGTACCGCAAGGTGGCCGAAGACATCAAGGCGGCCATCGCGGCGGGCGGCTACGCGGCGGGCAACCGGCTGCCGTCAGAGAGCGAGCTGGCCGAACGCTACTCGGTGTCGCGCGGGACCATCCGCCAGGCGTTCGCGGCGCTGCGCGCCAACGGCGTCATCGCGTCCCGGCGCGGCGCCCGCCGCGTCGTCCTCGGCGGGCCGCGGGTGCAGAGCTTCGGCGAGCTGCTGTCGTTCTCCCGCTGGGCCCGGGCCCTGGACGAGGTCCCCGGCGGCCAGGTCGTCGCCATGCAGCGCCGCCCGGCCGAGACAGGCGAAGCCGACCGGCTCGCGATCGACCCGGGCGCGCCTGTCTACCACCTGACCAGGGTGCGGACGCTGTCCGGGCACCCGGTGATGATCGAGCGCGGCGTTTACCCGGGCCGGGTCGGGGTGCTGGTGGCCGGCCTGGACCTGGCGAACGACTCGATCACCGAACGGCTAGAGGAACTCGGCATCGTCTTCGCCGACGCGGAGCACGTGATGGACGCGATACCGGCCTCAGCGGAGGACGCGAGGCTGCTCGGCGTCAGGCCGCGGGTGCCGATCCTGCGCGAGCGCCGCCTCACCACGGACCTGGCCGGGCTACCGGTCGAATGGTCCGATGATCGTTACCTAGGCGGCGCGGTCTCGTTCAGCGTGCATAACTCGGTCGCGGTCAACGCGCTGTCCCGGACGCGCTCGCGGTCAGGACCGGACCAGGGTCCTCAGTAGCGGCTCGAAGTAGGAGAACTCCGGCGGGGCGACCGCGGGGTCCTTGGCCTCGTCGTCCCACCGGCGCACCGCCACCGCGTCCCGGGCGAACGGCAGCGCCTCGAACGCGGCCGCTTGCCCGGCCGTCATCGGGCCGTCCTGCAGGGCCAGCGTGCGGACCGACTCTTCCGACAGCCGCCCGAAGTAGCCGGGCTCGGTGGCGCACAGGTACCGCTTGGCCGCCACGTGCAGGCGCACCGGCTCGGTCACCGCCTCGCCGAACCACTGGCTCAGCCACTGCGCGCCCGCGTCGCCGTGGCGGCCGTCGGTCTCGTTGCGGAGGTGGCCGATGTCGTGCAGCAGGGCCGCGGCCACCAGCGAGCCCTCCGCTCCGGCGGCCTCGGCGAGCGCTCCCGCCTGCCGCATGTGGATGCCGATCGTCACCGGCTCACCCAGGTAGTCCCGGGCCCCCGGTCCTGCGAACAGCCCGGCGATAGCCCCGACCCCGGTCATGGTGCCTCTCCGCGCGTCAGTACCGCCAGCGTGCTGGCCAGTCCGTCCAGGTCAGCGTAACAGCCCTGCAGGTGGCGCCCGGGCGAGGCGCTGCGGCCGAACGCGGTGCGGGCGTGCAGGATCCGCGTGTTGTCGAAGATCAGGCAGTCCCCCGGCGCCAGCCGCAGGTTCAGCTGCCGTTCGGGCCGCGCGAGCAGGGCGGCCCACCGGCGGTAGGCGGCGTAGAAGGCGGCCACTTCGCCGTAGGGTAGTTGCAGGGGCCGCGCCGACCTGTTGTTGAACCGGACCCCCCGGACCCGGCCGCGCGGGCTGAGCTGGATCAGCGGCAGGCTGGCCCGTAGTTCTGTCTCTTTATCGATATATCCGAACGGGACGGCGGTTCCCGTGAGCACGTCAAAGCTCCCGTGGTCGGTGGCTCGAAGGGCGCCGGCGGCCGCGAACCCGTCGACCAGGCCGGTATCTCCCCCGTCGCCCTTCACCGCAGCGCGCAGGCAGTGCAGCAGCTGTACGGTCGGCACCGGATCGCGGTACGGGTTGTCGGTGTGCGGCAGGATCTCGCGGCTGGTGAAGGCCAGATTGCCCGGCGCCGGCTCGACCCTGACGTCGAACAGCCGGCCGTAGTTCGTCTCGCGCACGTACCCGAAGCTCGCGGCGACCTCGAGCACCATGCCGGGTTCGGCGGGGACGTCGTGCAGCAGCACGAACCCCAGCCGCAGCACCGCGGCCAGGGCGCGCGCCCGCTCCGCGGGCTCGGCTAGATAGCGGGGCCACGTTGTCGCCGGCAGTCGCCCCGCCAGGTCCTCCGGCCGCCAGAGTTCCTTGTCGTCCTCGGTCCGCCGGTCGCCGTCGCGGTAGCCGTCGAGCGCGTGCTCAGCCAGCCAGTCGCGGGAGAAGACGGACCGGTGCTGATCAGGGGCGAATGTGACCAGCACGCTGTCCCCCGCGTCCTGCGCCGCCGCGACCGCCACCTCGGCCGGTACGTCGGTGATGTCGATGAACTTCTGCCCGCTGCCCGGATCCGTGCACTCGGCACAGGGGCAGTTGTCCCGCAGCCAGACGGCGGGAAAGCGCAGCTTCCGCCCGCCGGCGACCAATTCCAGGTCCCCCTGCGTCCCGTCCGCTTGCGTCCCGCCGACTTGCGTCCCGCCGGTCTGCGTCCCGCCGGCTTGCGTCCCGCCGGCCTGCGTTTCATCGGTCTGGCTGCCGGTCACCGTGCCTCCCGACCCGGGTCGCGTTTCGGTCCCTTTTCCAAAGTTGGCTATACAAGTTTAAAGGTGACTATACTTGCGCCGTGGTATCCAGGCAACGAGTGGTCGTCGTCGGGGGCGGTGTGCTCGGCACCATGCACGCCATTGCGGCGCGGCGGCGCGGCTTCGAGGTCGTGCAGCTGGAGCGGGAAGCCGAAGCCCGCGGCGCGAGCGTCAGGAATTTCGGCCTGGTCTGGGTGAGCGGCCGCCGGGCAGGCCCCGAACTCGCCCTCGCACTGCGGGCCCGCGAGCTGTGGCGCGAACTCGGCGCCCAGGTGCCCGGCCTCGGCTTCCGGGCCGCGGGATCGCTCACCCTGGCCACCGAGGACACCGAGCTCGGCCTGCTCAAGGAGGCGGCCGCGCTACCCGACGCGGAGCGGCGCGGGTTCGAGCTGCTCGACCCCCCGGCTGTCCGCTCGGTTAACCCGGCGCTGCGCGGCGAGTTCGCCGGCGGCCTGTTCTGCCGCCTCGACGCGATCGTCGAGCCGCGGCAGGTGCTGCCCGCGCTGCGCGGCCATCTGGCCGGTGACGGGTACCAGTGGCTCCCCGGCCGCGAGGTCACCGAGATCGCGCCCAATGCGGTCCAGGATCACACCGGCACCTGGCACCGGTGTGACCTGGTGGTCTTGTGCCCCGGGGCGGCGCATACCGGGGTGGCCGGCCGCTACCTGGCCCGCGGCGAGGTTGCTCCGGTACGGCGGGTGCGGCTGCAGATGATGCAGACGGCGCCGCTGGCCGGGCGGATCACCAACGCGCTGGCCGACGGCGACTCGCTGCGCTACTACCCCGCCTATGACCTGCCGGCCCGGGCGCGGCTCGGGCCGCAGTCCGCCGCCGCGGCCGTGGCGCGCGCGCAGCTGCTGCTGGTCCAGCGGGCCGACGGCGGGCTGACCATCGGGGACACCCACGAGTACGCCGAGCCGTTTGCGTTCGACGTGGATGAGGACGCCTACGATCACCTGCGCGCCCGGGCCGAGGCGCTGCTCGGCGCGCCCATCCCGCGGGTACAGCGTCGCTGGGCCGGCGTCTACAGCGAGGTGAACCCGGCGGCGGCGGGCTCGGCCCTCTACCACCGATCCGAGGTCGAACCCGGCGTGGTCCTGGTCACCGGGCCAGGCGGGCGCGGCATGACCTGTTCCCCTGCGATCGCCGAGGAGACCTTCGTATGACCCGTATCACGGTGGCCTGCCTGGACATGGCCGGCACCACGGTGGCCGACGACGGCACGGTGATGGCGGCGTTCACCGCGGCGATCGCCGAGCAGGTCCTGCCCGTGGCCGCGTTCCACCAGGCCATGACCGACGTGAAGTCGAGCATGGGCCAGTCCAAGATCGAGGTGTTCCGGCGGATCCTCCGCGACGAGGCGGCCGCGCGGAAGGCCAACGAGGCGTTCGAGGAGCACTACGCCGCGGCCGTCCGGGGCGGCAAGATCGCGGCCCTGCCCGGTGCCGAGAACACAATAATGCGGCTGCGCGACGCTGGCGTCCGGGTCTGCCTGGCTACCGGGTTCTCCCCCGTCACCAGGGACGCCATCATCGACGAGCTCGCCTGGGGCGAGCTGATCGACCTGGCCTTGTCCCCCGCAGACGCCGGCCGCGGCCGTCCCTGGCCCGACCTGCCGCTGACCGCGCTGCTGAAGCTGCGCGGCGGCGCCGTCAGCGAACTCGCGGTCGCGGGCGACACCAGCAGCGACATCGAGTCCGGGCGGCGCGCCGGGGCCGCGATCGTCGCGGGCGTGCTGACCGGCGCCAGCTCCCGCGCCGACCTGGAACGGGCCGGCGCCCCCCTCATCCTGGACACGATCGCGGACATCCTCTCGCATATCGCCTGATCACCACGTTAGGCACCGGGCAGGTGCTTGAGCGGGAAGGGCGGGATGACGCGCAGTTCCACGTTCCGGTCGCTGGCGGCGCCGGGCAAGGCCGTGATGTCCCAGGGGACGTTAGCCGCAAGCTCACGATGCAGCGCGGCGAGATCGTCTGCGGTTTCCACTGATGCCGGAGCGGCCGGCGTGTCGTGGTCGACCATGGTGGTCACGATAGACAGGTACTCGCCGTGATCGAGGAGTTCGACTACCCGGGTCTGGCATGGCCAGTCAACCACCGCGCAGGTGGTGACCTCCCAGAACCCGCGCGCCGGATCGGCGGGGTCGCGGCGGGCGCGAACCGTGTTGGTATGCGTATGACCATTCAGCCACAGAACGACATTGGGGAATCGATGCAGCAGGGCCAGCAGGTCGGCCGCGCCCACCAGCGGCTCGCCGCCTGGTCCGGCGTGAGCGCCGCGGGTGGTGTTCAGTGTGTCGGTCCCGTGATGGGACGTCAGGATCACCAGCCGGTCCTGGTGCGGGGTCCGCACCTCGCTGGCATCTGGTCCGCGGTAGGCCGAATGCACCTCGGCGAGCCGGGACTCCAGCCAGCGGATCTGCTGACGGTCGAGGCAGCCGGCCGCCCCGCCGGCCAGACAATTGGTGTCAAGGGTGATGAATCGCACCGCGGGGGTGTCGTAGGCGTAGTAAGCCGTGCCGTCCAGATGGTTCCGCTCGCCGAACCCATGCCCGAATGGCCGCGAGCCGGGCCGAAGGTGAGCGCCAACGAAGTCTCGCCTGCCGATTGCCCGGCGGAGGGGATCAGGCGTGACGGGCCGGAACGGACCGCTCATGAACGCCTCAGGATGCTGGGTGAAGAGCTCAAGCGCTCGGTCGTGATCGAAGTCCGCGGCCAGTCCGGTCGGCTTCCTGTCGCCCGCCAGCGCGGCGGCCAGATCTGGTGTCTGGATGCCCACGCCCTGGTTGAGCGCCTCGTGATTGCCGAAGCAAGACAGCCAGGGAACGCTCAGGCCCGCGGCGGAGAACTCGCGCAGCGCCCGCCGCAGCAGACCCGGATGGTGCGGGAAGCCGTATTCGCGGCGGAAGAAGTCCGGACCGCCAGGACCCGGACCGTCCGGTCTCCAGAAGATGTCACCGGGCCAGTGCACCGACTGCACTCCCTCATAATCCGGGCCGCCGGAATCCGGTGCTACCTGGCCGCCGTCGAACAGGGCCAGGAACGCTTCGAGTTCGTTCCACTGCGCATTGTCGATCGCATCACCTGTGGTCACGGCCAGGTGCAACGGAAGGCCGGTCGCCGGGCCGTGTACCGCGCCGAGCGTGCGGATGGTGGCGTCGACAGCCTGCCAGGTAAGCGCCTCCTGCGGACGTTGCACGGGCACGATCTCGGCGTACCTTGGGTCGGCGAAGCCCGCGTTGAGGAACTCAAACCGCGTCGGCGACTGGACGTCGGCGAGCTGGAGATCCGTGATATGAGCCAGGCAGAGCAGCGCGCGGCCGGAGCCGCGCACGGATTCCGCTCCGGCCATCCCGGCCGCGCCGAATTCGTCGCGGATAAGGTGCGGCTCACCCGGGCTGATCTCGATGGCCCGGTAGGGGGCGGTCGTTCCGTTACGGAGTACGGCGCCGTGACGGAGCCGACGATGTGTCGTCAGCAGTGGATGCCTGCCGCTCATGGGTGCTCCCGGATCCCGGCCCTGACGCGGGTACCTACGCCTCTTCCTCGGCCACCGCGTCCGCATCTGAGCCGGCCGACACCAGGACCGGATCGGGGCGGATCGTCAGCGCGACGCGATTGCCTGCCTGCAGCGCGGTCACGTCCGAGGTCGGGAGCTGGGCCAGGACGGGGGTGCCGCCAAGGTCGACCGTGACCCGGCTCGTGGCGCCGAGGAAGGTGATGGCGATCACCGTGCCGACGAGCGGGCCGGACTCCGGCGCGGTGTGGGGCGCCAGCGTCACCGCTTCCGGCCGCACCAGCGCCACCACCTGGCCATCAGGGGTATCACGTTCCACCAGCGGCAGTGTGCAGCCGCGGACGTCGACGCTGCCGTCCCGGACCTCGCCGGGCAGCCGGTTGGAAAGGCCGACGAACTCGGCCACGAACGACGTGGCCGGGCGCGAGTAGACCTCGATGGGCGGCGCGAGCTGCTCGAGGTGGCCTTCGCGCATGACGCCGACCCGGTCCGCGATGGCCAGTGCCTCCTCCTGGTCGTGGGTGACGAACAGCGTCGTGATGCCCACCTCAAGCTGGATCCGGCGGATCTCGTCTCGCAACTGCGCCCGGACCTTGGCGTCGAGCGCCGACAGCGGCTCGTCGAGCAGCAGCACTTGCGGCTCGATGGCCAGGGCGCGGGCCAGGGCGACCCGCTGCTGCTGGCCGCCGGAGATCTGGCTTGGGTACCGGTCCGCCTGCGTGGTGAGCCCCACCAGCTCAAGCATCTCCAGCGCGCGCTTGTCCCGCTGAGCCGAGCTGACCCGGCGCAGCCGCAATCCGAAGGCCACGTTCTGCCGCACCGTCATGTGCGGGAACAGCGAGTAGGCCTGGAATACCATCCCCATATCGCGCTTGGCGGCCGAGATGTGGGTGATGTCCTTGCCGCCCACGGTGATGTGGCCGGCGTCGGCGTCCTCCAGCCCCGCGAGCAGCCGCAGCGTGGTGGTCTTGCCGCAGCCCGACGGGCCGAGCAGCGCGATGAGCTCGCCGGGATGCAGGGTCAGGTCGAGCCGGTCCAGCGCGACGACGGGACCGTAGTGCCGGCTCAGCCCCTCCATCCGCACCTCGACGGCGGTCCTGGCCGCGCCGCCCAGCGTTCGGGTCATCGGTGAAGAACTCACGAGCGGTACCTCATCCCCGGCCTCGGCGGCGGCCGCGGCCAGCGTAGGACAGGATTATGAGCAGCACGAAGGCGAAAAGCAGAGCGGCGAACGAGGTGGAGAAGATCACCCCGGCGTTCGGCGTAGTCCGGCTGATGGAGTACAGCTCCTCCTGCAAGTTGTTGTACAGCAGGAGATAGGCGATGGTGAACTCACCGAGGACCAGGGCCGAGCTCAGCAGCAGGGCGTTCAGGATGGCCTGCCGCATATTCGGCACGATCACCCGGGCGATCACGGTGAACCAGCTCGCCCCGAGACTGCGCGCGGCCTCGGAGAGGGTGGTCACGTCGACCGCGCTCAGGCCAGCGGCGAGCGCCCGGTAGGCGAAGGGCAGCGCCAGGATTACGTAGACCCAGAACAGCATGAGCGAGGACACGCTGTAATGCTGGATCCTGTTGTAGATCGGGCCGAGGCCGACCACCAGCACGATCGCGGGGATGGTGAGCGGCAGCAGGCAGAGGATTTCCACGGTGCGCGACAGCCACTGCACCCGCAGCCGGATCCAGATCATGGTCGGTACCAGCAGCACCAGCGTGACCACGCTGGTGATGACCGCCAGTTCCAGGGTAATCTCGATCGAGCTCAGCAGGGGAGGAATACCCGAGTTCTGGAAGGAGGCGATCTCCCGCCAGGCCGACAGTGACCACGTGCCGAGCGTGGGCCCCTCCAGGGAGAACCGGGCCATCGCCAGCAGCGGCACGATGAAGAACAGCCCGAACACCGTGAAGACCACATAACGGAATGCGTTCAGCCGCCTACGCCGACGAGACTGCATCCCGCGCGGGCGACCGGCTGACGCGGCGATAGGCGTCTCGCCGAGTGAGGTTATCGCAGCCATCGCGCCGCCCTGCGCTGCAGGAATGCGTATCCCGTCATCACGATGGCCACCATGATCACCATGCCGAGGGCGAGCAGGTCGGCCACGTTGACGTTGCTCAGCCCAACCTCGCTGGACAGCGCGGTACTGATCTGCTGCGGCACGATGTAGGCGATCTGGTTCTCCCAGGCCTGGATCGTCGCGAAGGCCGACAGCGCGTTCGCGAACAGCAGCAGCAGGCCGCCGAGGAAGGCCGGCATCAGCAGCGGGCCGCCGACATACCGCCAGTACTGCCACGCGGACGCGCCCAGGTTCTCCGACGCCTCGCGCCACTGGGCCTTCAGCCCGTCGATCGCGGGCAGGAAGACCAGCACCATCAGCGGAATCTGGAAATACGTGTAAATCAGCCCGATGCCCCACGGGAAGTCGTAGTACCAGCTGGCGTGGAACAGCAGCCCCACCGGGCCGATGGTCACCAGGAACGCGAACGCCAGCGTGACGCCGCCGAACTGGGCGAGAACGCCCGAGCCGGCTATGTAAAGCCTGCGCACCGCGCCATCAGGGTTACCCGACGCCACCGCGTAGGCCAGGATGGCCCCCAGCACGGCCCCCGCCACCGAGGAGAGCACGCAGAGCTTGAACGAGCCGATGAAGTAACCGCGCACCAGCGGGTTGCCGAGCTCGGTGATGTTGGAGAACGCCCAGCTGCCGTTCGGGTTCTTGAGGGAGTCGACCACCACGATCGCGGTCGGCCACAGCAGGAAGACCGTGACGTAGGCGAAGAACGGGACGGTACCGGCCCAGGCCGGAACGGACGGCCGGCGCCCGGACCACGAGGGCCGGGCGCCGGTCTTGGTTGTCGTAGCGACGGCCACGTTTCCTCGCTAGCCGACGGCCTTCGCCCAGTTCGCCGCCAGGTAATTCGCGGCGTCGGTGGCCTGGGACGGGCTCAGGAACGTGGGCGTCACGGTGACCGCGGGCAGCTTCGAGGCCGCGGCTTTGTCGATGGTGCTATTGGTGGTCATGGCCTGCTGCTCCACTGGCCTGGCCCCACCTTGGAGCCAGAGGTTCTGCCCGCCGGAGGCGGCCTGGGAGTAGAGGAACTCCTCCCACAGCCGGGCCGCGGCCGGGTGCGGCGCGTTCTTGTTAACGGCCTGCGCGTAGTACCCGCCCAGCGCGACCTGCGGCGGGATGAATACCTTCCAGTTCGACACTCCCACGTAGCTCGGGAGGTTGAGATAGTCCCAGTTGAACACGACCGGGGTCGTGCCCGCCTTGATCGTGGCTCCGGTAGCCGATATCGGGGAGAAGTTCCCGGCGGCCTTGAGCTTGGAGAAGAAGTCCACGCCCTTGGAGATGTCGGAGGCCGTTCCGCCCTCCGCCAGGTTGGCCATCATGACGCCGTTCAGGCCGGCGTTAGCCGAGGTCGGGTTGCCGTTCAGCGCGACCGCGTTCTTGAACTGCGAGCCGAGCAGCTGGTTCAGCGAGGTGATCGTCCCGAACTTGCTTGAGTAGCCGACCGCCATGTAGCCGCCGTAGTCCTGCACCCAGATACCGTTCGGCGCCTTCTGGGCCGTCGGGATAGAGCTCCAGGTGCTGACCTCATACGGCGCGAACAGGTTCGTGTTGGCCAGGGCGACGGCCATGCCGATGTCCAGGACGTCGGGCGCCTTGGAGGTACCGTTCTCCGTCTTTACCGCGTCAACTTCCTGCTGGCTGGTGCCGTCGGGGAGCGCGGAGTTGACCTTGATGCCGTACTTGGCGGTGAAGGCCGAGATGATGGCGCCGTAATTCGCCCACGTGGGCGGCAGCGCGATGACGTTGAGCGTGCCTTCCTTCTTGGCCGCCGCGACCAGCGAATTCATGCCGCCTCCGCCCGAAGCAGAGGTCTCCGTGGCCCAGTTGGCCGCGCTGGTCGAGCTCGACGAGGAACCCGACGAGGAACTCGACGACGAGCAGCCAGCCGCGAGCAGCGTCGCGGCCGCCACGCCTGCGAGGGCGAATCGATATGAGGATCTCACCAGTGCCTCCTGAAAGCTTTCCTGTCCCGAAGTGGATTACGGCTGCCTCAAAAGGGCCCGGGCGGCGGTACCGAAACGGTTTGCCGACCCACCTCTCCCCCAGCTAAGAGTGCAGGATAAACGCACCTAAAACGTTTAGCGTTCGAATGCTCACACACCCGCCGCGAGGGTGTCAAGGGACGTTACCGAGTTGTCGCACTGAGCCGGGCGAACACTTTGTGAACGGAGATAAACAGATAGATCCGGTGCCTGCAGGGAAGCTCGTTCGACCAGTTTTACCGGGGCGACGTAGTCGTTGGACGGATCCCAGTCAAGCAACCGCGTCACCAGCGCCCGGCCCATCTCCCTGCCGTCTACGCGGATGGTCGCGAGCGGCGGGTCGAGGAGCTCGGACGTGGGCAGGTCGTCATGTCCGATGACGGAGACACCCGGCCCGATCCGCAGGGACAGGTCATGGGCGGTCTTGTAGATTCCGAGCGCCGTGTAATCGGAGTTGGTGATGACCGCCGACGGGGCGTCCCGGCGCCCCAGCAACCTCCGGGCCGCCTTCCGCACGTCAGCGATTGTCAGGGGCGAGCGCATGATGGTTGGCCGGATGCCAAGCTCGCGGGCGAAGCGCCGGAAATGGCGGAGCCGATCCGGGTCCGCGGCCAGGCCGCGCGGAGCGGACAGGAAAGCGGCTGAGGAATGCCCCAGCCCGGCTAGGCGGCGCATCGCCATTTCCACCCCGGCGGCATTGTCGGGGTACACCCGCGATACGCCGGTCGTGCCCTCCATGGACGCGTTCAGTGCCACCACGGGGGCGCCCGGGCGCAACTCCTGCCAGAGCCGCACCGACTCGCCCTTCCCGACCGGGGCGACGGCTAGCCCGGCGACGCGCTGGGCGGCCATCTCCCGCACATGCATGAGCTCGCGTTCTACGGAGTAGTGCGAGTCAAGTAGCAGCAAGGTTGCCCCGGCGTCGCGCGCCGCGCTTTCTGCCCCGGTCAGCACCTCGAGAAAGAACGGGTTGCTGAAGTTGCGGATGACCAGGCCGTATGTGCTGGTGCGTCCTCGCCGCAGCGCCTGGGCCTGCGGGTTGGCGCGGTAGCCGAGCTCAGCCGCCGCGGCCAGGATTCGCCGGCGGGTTTCCTGCGCTACCCCTGGCTGCCCATTCAGCGCAAAGCTCACCGAGGCGACCGATACGCCGACCAGCCGGGCTACGTCACGGATTCCCGCTGGCTGCTGCGACCCGCCCTGCTGACTCGTCATGGCCTTATCCAAGCTCAAGACGTCCTGCATCCCCTGACAGGAACAGAGATACGTCGCTGAGCGCACATCCTAACCACCTGGGTGTCCCGCGGCCAGCGGCCAGACGCGACGATCGTCAGGTCACTGCTCGGTCACGCCTCACTCCAGGGCGGAGCCGCGGAGCTTGGCCCGGAGCAGGCGCAGGTCGGCGGCACTGAAGTCGTGATCGGTCAGCCACCGGACGACCCCGCCGTAACGGGAGTCCATCTGCTCGAGGAAGGCGGCCATCGTCTCCGGCCGCGGCCGGTGCGAGTCGGCGGACTTGCTGCCGATGTCGCGGGCGTAGGTCGGTGAGGCGAGCAGGCGGGCCACGATGGCCTCAGTGCGCTCCGCCGTGGCGGCGGCGTAGTCGGTCACCACGGCCTGCGGGGTGACGCTGGCCACGGTGAGCGCGAGCGCCACCACCACGCCGGTCCGGTCCTTGCCCGCCGCGCAGTGGACCAGCGCCGCGCCTTCGGAGTGCGCGATACTGCGCAGCGCGGCCACCACCTGATCGGGACGATCTTCCAGGTAACCCAGGTAGTGCCCGCAGACCGGATCGCGCGGGTACCTGGACTTGTCCCGGTCGGCCTTGGTCAGCCCGGGCTTGGTCAGCCCGGGCTTGGTCAGCCTGGGCTTGGTCAGCAGGGCGTCGGCGATCATGTCTGTGTTTGATCCCACCTCGGGCAGCACCGGGTGGTGAGCGTGGCGCACGCCCGCCACGGCGTCCAGCGGCGCCGGGCCCTCCGACTTCAGCTCGTTGGAGCTGCGCAGGTCGACGACGGTGGTGACGCCGATGTCACGCACCAGTCTCGCCACGTCCGAGGGTGACAGGTCCTGCAGGTTGTCCGCGCGCAGCAGCTGGGCTCCGGCGATCTGATGGCCATCGGTGGTGGGCAGGCCGCCCAGATCACGGACATTAACGGCCCCTTCGAGCTCGATCCATGGCATAACAACACGATCTCAGACGCGGCGACGTGCCGCGGATCCGGCCGGCGAACGGCGGCGGCCGGTACCGCTGGCGTGCGCCACCCGTCTGCGGCCCGGATCATCCGCATAGGCCGGATCCTCCACGATCTATTGCCGTGCGACTGCACCATGGTGCGCTTCCGCATCACCGCACGCGTAGGGAGCACAGCGCGCGATGGTGTCCGCGGCTACGCCGGCGACTTTGTCGAGCTGCTGGGCGCCGCGGCCGGGCAAGGAGTTACCGGCGTGTGTCCTTAATGGGGCCCGTTTGGCGTGAGACCGGGCGAGTTTGGGGCATACTTATGTTGACCGTCACGCCGCCCAGATCCCTGCGGCCCGCCGCAAGGTCGATGCTGACCCCGCCGTTTCCCGGATCATCACCGGAGAGGCCCCCTGACAGCACCTGGCTAAAGAGCCCGTTAGCTGCTGCTGAGTGGGAGTCCGCATGTTGTCGCTGTTTTCCGATTCTTCCTTTCCATCTCCCCCTCCTTCCTCACCGGAGGCGTCGTCCCGCCCCGTGCCCTCCGCGTCAGCGTTCTCCGGGAGGGCGCGCCCGCGGCCCGGGCGGGTGGCGATCGAGATCGACGCGGGCCCGGGGGCAACCACGGTTTTCATCCGTGGTGAGCTCGACCTGGTGACCATGCCGGTACTCGCCGAGCACCTGACGCGCGCCGTGCGGGGGAATCCCGGGCGGCTCGTGCTGGATATGGCCGCGACCGACTTCATGGACTGCGGTTCCGCCCGGCTGATCGCCGGGGCCGCCCGATCCCTGCCCGAAGGCGGGCGCCTGGTCATCCGCCGTCCCGGCCGGGGGGTGCGCCGGATCCTGGAACTCACCGGCCTCGGCGCTTACTGCGAAATAGAGAGTTGACTCGCGGGTAAGATCCCACCGGTCGCGTTGTATACCCCGAACGCGTCGCGCTACCAGGAATGTGAGGAGGGCAGATGAGCGTCTCGGTGCATGATGTACGGCAGGCGCTGAACGAGCTGGGCAAGCTGCGCTTCGGCGAAATGCGGGTCGAGGACGCCATGCACCACATCGTCCAGACCACTCATGCGATCTTCTCCGTGGACGGCGCCGGCCTGATGCTGGCTGACGTCGACCACCACCTGCTCAACGCCGCCGTGTCTGATGAGCGCATGAGGCATCTGGAAGAGCTGCAGATACGCCATCAGGAAGGTCCGTGCATCGCGGCCTTCGAGGATAAGGAACTGGTCCGGGCCGAGGACCTGACCGAGGACATGCGGTGGCCGTCTTTCAGCAAGCACGCGGTCGCTCGCGGGGTGCGGGCCGTACTGGCCAGCCCCATCCCGTACAACCAGGACGCGGTGGGCGTCGTCGCGGTGCTGTCTGAGGACCGCCGTCCCTGGTCCGCCGAGGCCGAACTCGCGCTGCTCGCGTTCACCGACCTCGCCGCCTTGCTCATCGCGACCATGATGATGGGCGAGCAGCAGACCGAGCTGGCCGCGCAGCTGCAGTCGGCGCTGAACTCCCGGGCCATCATCGAGCAGGCCAAGGGCGTACTGATCGGCCAGCAGGGCGTCTCGGCGCACGCCGCCTACCTGCAACTGCGCGCGCAGGCGCGGACCGAGCGCCGCAAGCTCGCCGTCGTCAGCGCCGAGCTCGTCCGCCGCGCGACCCTCGAGCCCTGACGGCCTACCAGAGCTGACGGCTCACGGTCTAGCGCCGCCGGCCCCAGGCGGTGCCGATGCCCGCCTGATGCAAGGCCAGGCAGACCAGGCCGAGGAGCAGCAGGTCGGTGACGGAGAACCACGCGTCGGTGGCGGTACCCGTGGCATTGATGATCCAGGCGATGCCGAAGAGGATCGCCGCGATGATGGCTAGCATGCCCGGCTGCTTCCCATCCGGCGCCGCGATAATCGGGTCGGCCCGCCCCCGTAGATCACAATTCGTACTGGGAAGCCTGCAGGGTGAAAAGCTCGGCGTACTGACCGCCGAGCGCGAGCAACTCGGCGTGCGCGCCCTGCTCGATCAGCCCGCCGTCACGCAGGACATAGATCCGGTCGGCATGCTTCACGCTGGCGAGCCGGTGCGTGATCAGCAGCACGCCGCGGCCCTCCGCATGCCTGCGGATCGAGCTGAACAGCGCGTACTCAGCGCGAGCGTCGAGGGCGGCGGTGGGCTCGTCCATGATCAGCAGCGGCGCCGACCGGTAGAAGCCGCGCGCGGCGGCGATCCGCTGCCACTGGCCGCCGGACAGCTCAGCTCCGTCCTTGAAATGGCGGTCGAGCAGGGTGTCATACCCGTGCGGGAGTTTCTCGATCACCGTGTCGGCTCCTGAGGCCGCGGCCGCGCTGGTCAGCGTGCCAGGACCGCCCTCGCGGCCCATGGAGATGTTGTGACGTACGGTGAGCGGCCAGTTGGCGTGATCCTGGGCGATGACCGCGATCCGCTCCCGCAGTGGCTCGGGATCGACGTCGCCGATGGCGGTCTGATCCCAGTACACGGTGCCGCAGCCGGGGCCGCTGTCGGGCTGGTACAGGCCGGCCAGGATCTTCGCCAGCGTGGTCTTGCCTGAGCCGTTCTCGCCTACCAGCGCGACCACTTCACCCCGGCGGATCTCGATGCTGACCCCGCGAAGCGCCGGTTCGCTGGCCCCGGGATAGGTGAAGGTGACGTTATCCACGGTGATCCGGTCGAACTCCGCCGGGACCGCCTTGACGCCCGGCGGCGGTATCCGGCTCGCCGCGTCAGCGCAGAAGGCCTGGTAGTCAGAGAAATACAGTCCTTCCTCGTAACACTGGTTCACCGCGAACAGCAGCGTGGCCAGGGACGCCTGCGCGGAACGGATCGCCAGGACCGCGGTACCCGCGAAGGCGAGCGGCATCGCGCCGACGGCCAGCAAGATCCCGAGCGCGGTATATACACCGGCGGTGGCGACGCCGCCCGCCGCCGCCGCGGCCAGCCGGGTGCGGGCCTGCCGGCCTGCCGCCTCGATCTCGGCATCGCGTGCGTAGGCGGCCAGCCGGGCCACCCGCGCGAGCATGAAATGCCGCAGCGTGAAGGAACGCATTTCGGCTGCGGTCCGCCGCTCCGCCATCAGGTCGGCCAGCATCCATTTCCTGCGGTGGCTGTCGGCCAGCGCGAAGTTGGTGATGTAACCGATCCTGGCCGCGCGCACCGCGGCCCAGCCGCCCGGCAGTTCGGCGATGAGCAGCAGGATGAGCAGGATCGGCTGGAGCACCGCGACGACCGACGCCGCGGCGGCGATCCCGGCGGCGCCGGTCACGCAGTCCAGGACGTTGGTCACCACCTGCGGGGCGGAGTACAGACCCCGGTCACGTGCGCGCTGCATGGCGTCGTAAAAGGCCGCGTCGTCGAAGG
Source organism: uncultured Actinomycetota bacterium (assembly GCA_963844625.1). GTDB lineage: Bacteria > Actinomycetota > Actinomycetes > Streptosporangiales > Streptosporangiaceae > Palsa-504. The sequence goes on from CAWJPF010000009.1 coordinate 92,612, forward strand.
CGGCCAGCTCGACTTGCGTGGTCAGATCGAGCAACCGGATCTCGACCACACGGTCCACCTGCGGCTTGAGCCTCGCCTGGGCCCAGCCCGCGGCGGCCTGCAACCCGGCCCGTGCGGCCACCGCCGCGGCCACGGCGATCAGCGAGGGCAGCGCGGCCCGGACCCGTTGCGGCGTCGGCCCGGCCGCGAACAGCGCCTCGAGCACGCCGGTCGTGGCCAGCAGAGCGAATCCGGTGAGCACGCCCGAGACCAGGTTCAGCCCGATTGTCGCGGCGGTGTCACGGCGGTTGGCCTGCCAGCCAAGCCGGACCGCCTGCCGGATGAGTCCGGGCAGCTGCCGGGCGATCGAGACGAACCCGGTCTCGGCCAGCCGCTCGTCGTGAGCCCGCCAGTAGAAGCTAGCCAGCTCGGCCGTGAGTTCGTCGGCCTGGGCCTCGGCGTTCCGGGACGTAGCCGTGATCCGCACCGTGGCAGCTCCCTCCGCCCGGCCGCGGCGCACTGCGCCGCGGCGGGTATCCGAGAGCACCAGTATGTGAGAGCGGTCTGGCCGGCGCCTAACGACTTACCGCGGCCTGTGCTAACCCCAGATGCTGCGCTAACCCCAGATGCTGTGGGCGGTCGCGACGATCAGCTTGAGCTTGGCGACCTGCTGGTCGTAGGTCAGTGCGTTGCCCTCCACGGTCGAGGAGAATCCGCACTGCCCGGACAGGCAGATCTGGTCAAGCGGCACGTACTTGGCTGCCTCGTCGACCCGCCGCTTCAGCTCATCCATCGATTCGAGCTCGGGGCGCTTGGTAGTGACCAGGCCCAGCACGACTATCTTGCCCTTGGGGACGAAACGCAGCGGTTCGAAGCCGCCGGACCTCTCGTCGTCGTACTCGAGGAAGAACCCGTCCACGTCAAGCTCGGAGAACAGGGCCTCGGCCACGAAGTCGTAGCCGCCGGAGGCGGCCCACGAGGAGCGGAAGTTGCCCCGGCACATGTGGGTGGTGATGGCCATCCCGGCCGGCTTGTCCTTGACCGCCGCGTTGATCTGCTTGATGTACCGCAGGTGCATGTGCTCGGCGTCTTCGCCGCGCTCGGTGATCTCGGCGCGCTGGGCCGGATCGTTCAGGTAGGCGAGGCTGGTGTCGTCGAACTGCAGGTAGGTGCAGCCCAGGTCGGCCAGCCGCTGAACCTCGTCGGCGTACGCCGCGGCCAGGTCCGCCCAGAACTGCTCGATGTCCGGGTAGACGTCGGGATCGAGCGCGGCGGGGCCGCCCCGGTAGTGCACCATGTTCGGCGACGGGATGGTCTGCTTGGGCACGGCCGTGGTGACGTGCGACCTCAGGAACGTGAAGTCATCGCCGAAGATGGTGCCGTCGAGCTTCACCTTGCCGCCGATGTGCAGCGCGGCCGGTGTCCACTCGATGCTTCCCGAGGGGTTGGTGAACTTCACGGCCAGGTGGCCGGGCGCCTTGGATACCCCGCCGAGGGCGTAGATGAAGTCCATGTGCCACGACGCCCGGCGGAACTCCCCGTCGGTGGCCGACTGCAGGCCTACCTCCTCCTGCATCCGGATCGCCTTGATGATCTCCTCGTCCTCGACGGCCCGGAGCTCGCTCGCCGTAATCGTGCCGGCGGCGAAGTCGTCGCGCGCCTCGAGCAGCCGCCGCGGGCGCAGCAGGCTGCCGACATGGTCGGCGCGGAACGGAGGGCTGGTTCTGGCGGACATGGCTGATCTCTCTTCCTCGAGTGTCTCGCACAAATCTTATTTCTGCCGAACGAGCCGTGGTGGCACCTGCCGGCCCCTACCTCGCCTACCAGCCCGGGCGATGCCGGACCGGTCTGGGCCGGCCCGGTCAACAATGCCCGAGGACGGGTGCCAGCGCCAGTGAGCCTGCTAGCATGCGGGCCAAGCTTCGTGCGGGTCACAAGATGGTGACCCGCTGGTTGCTGATGTCCCGCTTCCTTGCGTCACGCAACCATCAGTGGCAATGTTCGGGGAATGATTCCTGTCTTCGCCAAGAGAAGAGCGACAGTCGTCGCCCTGATTGCCATAACCTGCACGGGGCTCGCCGCGGGATGCAGCAGCAGCAGCTCGTCAAGTTCTGCCTCGACCCCGGCGTCCTCCAGCGCCAGCGCGTCGAGCACGCCCACGGCGTCCGGCACCGCCAACGTGGCCTACGCGTCCTCGCTGACGTTCCTCAATGAGAAGGTCATCGCCCCCGCCTTCAAGGCGGCCACCGGCTTCGGGTACTCAGGCACCGGAAACGCCTCAGGCACCCTGGAGGCTGACATCGCCGCTGGCGAGATCCAGCCGAACGTCTTCCAGAGCGTGGGCAGCGACAACATCACCCCGCTGGAGCCCAAGTTCACGAACTGGTACATCCAGTACGCCGGCACCTCGATGGTCGTGGCGTACAACCCCAAGAGCAAGTACGCCAGCCAGTTCAAGGCCATCGCCGACGGCAGCGTGCCACTGAAGAACCTGTTCACCCTGCTCCAGACGCCGGGCCTGAAGCTGGGCCGCACCGACCCCAACGTCGACCCGCAGGGCCGGGACTTCATCTACATGCTGGAGCTCGCCCAGGCCTACTACCACCTGCCGTCGGACACGGTGGCCAAGATCCTGGGCACCACGGACTTCGGCACAGCCTCGTCGTCGCAGATCTACGCCGAGTCCTCGCTGGACTCGACGCTGCAGTCGGGGCAACTCGATGCCGCGAGCGCGTTCGTCACTCAGGCGGTCGAGCTGCACTTGGCCTATGTCCCGCTGGTGCCGCAGATCAACCTCTGCTGCTCGCAGTACGCGAGCCAGTACAAGACGGCAAAGGTTACGCTGGCCAATGGCATGACTAAGTCCGGCTCACCGCAGGTCATCGACATCACCATCATCGGCAAGCCCACCGATGCCGGCATCGCGTTCGTCAAATACACGCTGTCGCCGGCGGGCTTGGCCAAGTACAAGGCAGGCGGATTCACCGTGCTCACCCCCACGGTAACCGGATCGACGAGCTCGGTACCCTCCGCGATTTCGAGTGAGCTGGGCGGCTAGCCCCGCGGCAGCCGCGGGCGGCGCGGTCCAGGGGAACGAAACCCCCGGACCGCGCCGCCCGGCTGGACGGGGATGGTTCGCCGGGAGCAAGCCGCGGCTCCGTTCGGCGTCTACCATCGTCTCGGTGGCCGGCGCGGGCATTATCTGGCTGGCCTTGCTCGGCCCCGTGTTCGCCCTCCTGACACACCTGTCTTGGAGCGCCATCGTCAGCTCCCTGACGGCCCCGGGGGCGCTGGTTCCCCTCGTGGTCTCGGTGGAATCCGGGCTGGTGACCCTGGGCGTGCTGCTGGTCTTCTGCACCCCGCTGGCCTGGATGCTCGCCCGGGGGAAACTGCCGTTCCCGCGCGTATGGGAGACCGGCGTGCTGTGCAGCCTGCTGCTGCCGCCACTGGTCGTCGGCCTGCTACTGGTCTTCTTGGTCGGCCCGTACACCACGATCGGCGAGATTCTCGCTCACCTGAACCAGTCCGCGACCAACACCTTCCTCGCCCTGGTCATCGCGGAGGTGTACGAGTCTGCGCCGTACTACGTGCTCGGCGCGCAGTCGGCCTTCGCCAGCGTCGAGCCGCGGCTGGAGCAGCAGGCCGGCCTGCTCGGCGACCGGCCGCGGCGGGTGTTCCGGCGGGTTACGCTGCCGCTGGCCGCACCGGGGCTGGCCATGGCCTTGTCGATCGCCTGGGCCAGGGCGATGGGCGCGTTCGGCGCGGTCATCATCATCGCTTACCACCCGATGGGGATACCGTTGCAGATATATACAACGCTGCAAGAGACCGGCCTGGCCTCCGCGCTGCCGTACGCCCTGGTCCTGCTGGTGGTCGCGCTCCCGCTGCCGCTGGCCGCCTACATCTGGAGCGCCCGTGCTGGACGCCGACGTCGAGGTTGACCGCCGGGAGTTCACCGTCCGCGCCCGTCTCCAGGTGGCCCCCGGCGAGCGACTGGCCCTGTTCGGCCCTTCGGGCGCGGGGAAAACGACGTTGCTCGAGGTCATCGCCGGGCTGGTCACCCCGCGCCGGGCCCGGATCGAACTGGGCGGCCGGGTCCTGACCTCAACCGCTCCCCCGGTGCGCGCCGTGCCGCCGTGGCAGCGCCGGGTCGGGCTGCTCCGCCAGGACCCGGGCCTGTTCCCGCACCTGTCGGTGCGGGACAACCTGTGTTACGCGCGGTCCGCGGCGCCGACGGACGCCGAGCTGTCCGCGCTTGCTTCGACCCTCGGCATCGAGAGCCTCCTGCCGGCGATGCCCGCGCGCTTGTCCGGCGGCCAGGCGCATCGGGTGGCCCTCGGCCGCCTGCTCCTCGCCCAGTGCGACACGCTCCTTCTCGACGAGCCGTACACCGGCCTCGACACCATCCTCCGCCGCACCCTCACCACCCTGGTGGGTTCTCTAGTCGCGGAACGCTCCATCCCCGCCGTGCTGGTCGCCCACGAGCTAGCCGACGCCCAGGCTTTCGCCGACCGCCTCGCCATGATCGACCGTGGTGAGCTGCTCCAGATCGGCGAGCCCAACGAAGTAGTCCTGCGCCCCGCCTCGCGCCGGGTCGCGGAACTAGTCGGCTACCTCGGCTTCGTGCCTAGCGGCGACGGAGTCGCCGGGGTGCACCCAGAACGTGTGATCGCCGGGGCTTTCGCTGATCGCGGGCTCGTGCTCACCGGCGCGGTCACGGCCTGCCGTCCCGCCGGGGCAGGCTGGGAAGCCGACCTGCGGGTCGGTGCCGCGATGATCACCTGCCGTCTGCCAGACAAGCCGTCCGCATCGGGCGAGAAGATGGTGATCACCGTGCTGGAGCCGCCCTACTTCGGGTCCGAGAAAGGTGCTCTTCTCACCGTCAATAACAGCTGACAGCGGCTGGAGCAATGCGAAGCGGGGGCCGCCTAGCTCGGCCCCCGCTTCGGTTCTGGTTTACAGCTGTGTCGTGACCGCCTTGACTTCGGTGTAGGCCTCCAGGACCTGGTGGCCCATCTCGCGACCCCAGCCGGACTGCTTGTACCCACCGAATGGCAGGGATGCGTCGAAGACGTTGTAGCAGTTGATCCAGACCGTCCCGGCGCGGAGCTTCTTGGCCAGGGCGTGGGCCTTGGAGATGTCCTTGGTCCAGATCCCGGCGCCCAGCCCGTAGCTGGAGTTGTTCGCCTCGGCGGCGATCTCGTCCAGGTTGCTGAACGGGGCGGCGACCACGACCGGGCCGAAGATCTCCTCGCGGACGATCTTCATTTCCGGCCGGGTGTTGGTGATGACGGTGGGCTCGACGAAGTAACCCCGCTCACCGAAACGTCCGCCGCCGGCGAGGGTGGTGGCGCCGTCTTCCCTACCGGACTCGAGGAACCCGGTCACCCGGCGGAACTGCTCCTCGGAGACCAGCGGGCCCATCTGCGTGCCCGACTCCATGCCCGGACCGAGCTTGATGCCCTTGGCGATGTCGGCGACGCCGTTGACCACTTCGTCGAACCGGTCTTCCTGGACGAACAGGCGCGAGCCCGCGACACAGCACTGGCCGTGGTTGAAGAAGATCGCGTTGGCCGCGCCCTCGACCGCACTGGTATCGGCGTCGTCGAACACGATGTTGGGACTCTTCCCGCCAAGTTCCAGCGTGAGCTTCTTCAGGTTGCTGGCCGCCGCGGCGGCGACGATCAGCTTGCCGACCTCGGTGGAGCCGGTGAACGCGACCTTGTCCACGTCTTCGTGGGCGGCCAGCGCCGCTCCCGCGGTCTCGCCGAAGCCCGGGACCACGTTCACCACGCCGTCGGGCACGCCCGCCTCGGCGATGAGCTCGGCCAGGCGCAGCGCGGTCAGCGGCGTCTGCTCGGCCGGCTTGAGCACGACACAGTTACCCGTGGTCAGCGCGGGCCCGAGTTTCCACGCCGCCATCAGCAGCGGGAAGTTCCACGGGATGATCTGCCCGACGACGCCGAGCGGGTCGCGCAGCGTGTAGGAGTGGAAGTTGGCGCCCGGCATGTACGGCACCGAGATGTCGATCGTGTTGCCCTCGATCTTGGTGGCCCAGCCGGCCATGTAGTGGAACAGGTCCGCGGCCAGCGGCACGTCCGCACCGCGCGCCACGGCGAACGGCTTGCCGTTGTCCAGCGACTCCAGCTGGGCGAGCTCGTCGGCGTGCTCGAGGATGAGGTCACCGATCTTCCAGATGAGCCGGCCTCGGTCGGACGGGGTCATGCGGCGCCACGGGCCGTCTTCGAAGGCCGCGCGAGCGGCGCGTACCGCCCGATTGATGTCTTCTGCGTCTCCCTCGGCGATGTGCGCGAGCGTCTCGCCGGTGGCCGGATTCGGGGTCTCGAATGTCCTTCCCGATGCCGCGTCGGTCCATTGCCCGTTGATGAATAGCTTCCGCGGGGCGGCAGTGAACTCTTCGACGCTCCTGTCGACTGTGACAGTCATGAGGTAGATCATCTCCTTTAACTGTGGTAGTCACAATGAGACAACAACGCCGGGACCAGCACAAGAGGTGGTTCCGGGCTTGAGCTGACCGTCTCATATTGCGTCTGGCCACGCGTGACCTTCTTCACGATCGGCAGCCGGATCATGATCAGGGAAGGCATGGTGGTCAGGTGACCACCTCCCCGTGCTCGTCCAGAGTTCGCTCTTCGTGGTTCGCGCGGCCCGCCGCCCGTACGTGGACATGCATGCCGGTCTCGCCGGGGGTCTGGCCGGCGCCCGTGCCGCGCTGACCGGGCAGGACGCCGAGACGCGGCGGGCCGCGCTGGCCGTGGATCCGGGGACGACGGTGGTCTTGCTCAGTACCGAAGGCGCCGCGGCCAACCCCCTGCCCGGTGCAGCGTCCGACTTGGGTTAGACCGTCGCCAAGATGGCCGCCAGCGCGCCGGTCTCCCGCCCCCCGGCGGAAGAGGAAGTCAACGTTCTGCGCCGGCCAGGCGGGTGCGCTCGAACCCGCCCGGGGATGCCCCCGGACCCGGGACGGCCGTCACGGCGCGGGCGTCGAGAGGCTCGCCGCAGTGCGAGCAGACCGGCGTGGCCACCACCACGTGCCCGCAGGCGGTGTGCCTGGTCTCCACCGGCGGTCCGCCGGGGGCGGCCCACCTGTCGCCCCACTGCCGCATGGCCGTCACCACGTGCCACAGGTCGCGGCCCTTGGCGGTGAGACGGTATTCCGATCGCGGCGGATGATCTGAGTAGGCGACCCGCTTGAGGATCTCGTGGTCGACCAGGTAGTTCAGCCGCTTGGTGAGGATGTTGCGGGAGATTCCGAGGCGGGCCTGGAAATCATCGAACCGGGTCACGCCGAGGAAAGCGTCCCTGACGATGAGCAGGCTCCACCACTCCCCGACGACGTCGAGACACTGGGCGACCGAACAGGTCATGTCCTCAAAGCTGGTCCGTTGCACGATCTCAGCATAGAGGGTTGCGTAATAGAACGCACGCCCCTAGATTGAGTTCCATGAGGGAACTTAACCAGCCTGCCGTCACGGCGGCCCCGAGCCTTGACGCCGGATCCCTCGAAGAGGCCAGCGCGTTCCTGCGTGCCGCCGGGCTCATCCTGGAGGAGATCAGCGGGTCGCGTGTGACCGGCCATCTGCAGCTCGGCCCGGAGCACCACACCCCCTGGGGGATCGTGCACGGCGGTGTCTACACAGCCGCGGTGGAGAGCGCGGCGAGCGTCGGCGCCAGCACCGCGGTGCGTGATCAAGGGCAGGTCGCGGTCGGGCTCACCAACACCACCCACTTCCTGCGGCCCGTCACCACGGGCCGGGTGACCGTCGAGGCCGTTCCTCTCAGCCAGGGCCGAACCCAGCAGCTCTGGCGGGTGGATATCACCGATGACGCAGGCAAGCTGGTCGCGCACGGCGAGGTGCGGCTGCAGAACGTGGCGGGCCGCGCATAGGCGGCCAGAACCATCAGGGCTCCAGAACGCCCAGGGTGAGCTGACCGGGCCGCTCCGGATGACGGGGGCCATTCCTCAGCCCCAGCTTGCGATGGCGGCGTCTACGAGGTCCCCGGCCGGCCCGGCCTCGCTGGCGCTCACGGGCACGAGCACGACCTCGTCGACGGTGTCGTGCCACCGGCGCAGGAGCGGGGGAAGCTCGCTCAGCCGGTCGACCGCGATCCAGGTCTGTTCCGGTCCGATCGCCATCCGGCGGAAGTGCGCGGCGTAGGCGGGCAACCGGGCGAGAAACGCGGCGGATCCCGCAAGCTCGGCGAGCTGATCGGCACCCACGCCGACCATCACGTTGACGTACACGCCGGGCCCGGGCCTGGCGGTCTCGGCTTCGGTCCTGATCTCCTCGGCCGCGGCCCGGGCGAACGCCGGGGTGACGTTGTTCAGCAGCACACCGTCCGCTTGCGTGGCGGCGAGCTGGCGCATCCGCGGTCCGAGGGCCCCGACGACGATCTCGGCCGGTGTCCGCGGCCGCAGGTAGCCGACCGCGTCGGCCATGCGCCGCAGCGGCCGCGGCCCGGAGCCGCTGCCGATCCCGAGCCGGAGGCGGTCCGCGGGCAAGCCGGTCTCGGCCAAGCGCCGCAGGATAGTCTCCGGCGGGACGGCGCTGACCGGCACGACCGCGGTCCCGAGGGTGATCCGCGAGGTCGCGGCGGCCATCTTGGCGAGCTGGCCGAGGCCGTCATCGCCAGGCGGATGGTTGACCCAGAGCGAACGGTAGCCGCTGGCCTCCACCCGCGCTGCGATGCTAGCCAGCACCGGGTCCGGGGTGCTGGTCCTGAGCTCGAACGCGAGACGCGTCACCTGACCTCCCGCTCAGGGCCTTTCGGGGCGGCCGATCGCGCGGCGGCGCAGGTCGTCCCGGATTTGCCGGCCGAGCTTCCTGGTTTCCCTGCCGTTGAAGAAGGCGCCCGCGGCGGCGCCGGTGAGCAGCGGTCCCAGCGAGAACGCGCTGCGGCCCGCCCGGGCGACCAGGCGGCGGCGTAGCAGCTGCATCAGGGGCGACCCCGCGGCGAATACCACGCCGCCCGGGATCATGTCCACCCCCCGGCGATGCGCCCAGGCCGCGAGATAGGTGCTCATCCGCCCCGAAAACCTCCCCGGGGCCGGCGTCCCGTACGCTTCGTGCAGCTCCGCGACGAGCTTGATCTCGATCCCGACCACGACCAGGGTCTCCGCCACTATCTCGGCCGGGAAGGTGGGCAGCACCGGCAGCGTCGACACCGCGCCTGCCGCCGCGCCCGTCGTCGCCGCCGCGCGGGCCGCGCCCTCGATAAGCGCGTCGGCGATCTCATCAGCCGATTTGCCGGGAAACCGGGCCTGCAGCGCGGCCCGATCGCGCACCCGCAGGCGGGGCGCCATCTTGATCACCTCAATGGTCAGGTAGCTGGTGATCGCGCTCGCCCGCTGCCGGACCGTGCGGGTGCCGGAGCCTGCACCGCGCCCGGCGGCCCGCGTGCCGCGCCCAGCCGCACGCGCCCCTGAGCCGACCGCGCGGGTGAACGCACTAAGGAGCCTGCGTCGCTCCTGCGGTTGATCTGTTTCCGTGACATCGGACGCCACCTCGGCGGCGCGCAGCGAGATGTCGTTTGCTTCGGTTTCCGGTTCAGCCATGGCTTACCCCTACCCGTCGTCGCCGCTGACCCACCTGCCGGCTCAGTTGGGGTTGTACGGCGTGTTCCTGAGGTCGGGGGCCGGCCGGGAGGTGGTGGTGCGCAGCATGGCTGTTTCTCTCGACAGCAGGGCACGCTGGGCGGTCAGCCGGCGCACGGTGTCGGACTCGGCCAGCAGGGCCTGCCGTTCGGGCAGGTCAATGACCACGGCGGCGGCGACGATGAACGAGAGCAGCCGCGGCTCATCTGGCAGCTCCTCGATCCGCACCGTGGCACCGCCCCATTCGGTGAGCGCGTCCAGGTAACCGCGGAAGGCGACCCGAACCGCGCGCACGGCGGCGGCGGCCGCGGCTGGGTCGATGACGTCATCCGGGAGCATTTCCACCTCACCCTGGAAATACGGCCGCGTCTCATCGAGCCGCAGGAGCCTGAACCGCTGGATTCCGACGGTCACCAGGTCGAACCGGCCGTCTTCGTGCCGGTCGACCCGCCGCAGGGTCGCGGTGCAGCCGACGTCGTACAGCGAGTGCACCCCTTCGATGCCGGTCTCGCGGCCCTTGCGGATCGCGATCACGCCGAACCTTCGGGGGTCCGGCCCGGCGAGCAGATCGCGAACAAGCTGCCGGTAGCGCTCCTCGAAGATATGCAGCGGCAAGATCATGCCGGGGTAAAGCACCGCGCCGAGCGGAAACAACGGCAGCATCTCGCTCATTGCACGACAGTACGCCCCGGCCGGCCTCGCTCAAACCGTGAGGACGACCTTCCCGCGGATGTGCCCGCTGGCCAGCTGGCGGTAGGCGTCCTGGACCCGGCTGAGCGGGAATGACCCGGCGATCGGGACCTCGAGCTTGCCCTCGGCGATCAGCCCGGCGAGCTCGGCCAGCACGCTCGCGCTGGATCCGGCCGCGCTGGCATCGGCCTTGACCCCGTACTGCCCGACCGCGTCGAACCTGACGATCGTGTCGATGCGGGAGGGCTCGACGCCCAGGGACAGGGCGAGCTCGACGTAGTCCGCGCCGAAGGTGTCGATGAACGCGTCCACCTGGCCGGCGGCCCGCCGGATCCGGTCGGCCACCCCGTCGCCGTAAACCACGGGAATCACGCCGTGCCCGGTCAGCCAGTCCTGGTTGGCCTCACCGGCCAGCCCGATCACGGTGGCGCCGGCCAGCCTGGCCAGCTGGACGGCGATGGAGCCGACCCCGCCGGCCGCGCCCGAGACCACCACGGTGTCACCCTCGGTCAGCGCGACCGCCCGCACGGCCGCGTAGGCCGTGGCCCCGGCCACGAACAGCGCTCCCGCCACGTCCCACGGCACGCCCGACGGCTTGGCGGTCAGATTCTGCTCCTCGACCACGACGTACTCGGCTTGACTGGCCCGGTTATCGGTGTAGCCGATCACTTCGTCACCGGCCGACACGCTGGTCACTCCAGCACCGGTCTCGGCCACGATTCCGGCCAGGTCGCTGCCTTCCCCGGACGGGAAGGTGGCCGGCCACCTGGCGTGCAGCATGCCCTCGCGGATCTTGGCCTCGCCCGGGTTGATCCCCGCCGCCCTGACCTGGACCAGCACCTGGCCAGGCCCTGGCACTGGCCGGGGGACGTCTACGACCTTCAGGACGTCCACATCGCCGTACTCATCGAACCGTACTGCCTTCACGAGCATGCCTCCGTTTTCCACGTACCGGTCAACGGCCCGGTTCTACTCAACGATCCGGTTCGGCTTAACGACGGAGCGCCGCCCGGTATGCCCGCGGGCGCTCGCACGGTCAGCCGCTCGATGATCTCGGCTGCGGGCAGCTCGGCCGCCGACCGGTACCCTTGTCCGGCCCAGAGGGACATCCGCTCGGTGTCACCGCTGGCCGCGGCGGCCGCGCGCAGCGGCCGCGTCGCGTTGTTGATTTCCGGATAGGCGGCCGGCACGTCCGCGTGATCGAGGATGAACCGGTTGACCAGGCCGCGAGCGGGCCGGCCACTGAAGGCCCGGGTCAAGGTGGTCGCGGTATAGCGGGGATCGGCCAGCGCCGCCTTGTACAGCGGGTGCGCGCCGCTTTCCGGGCAGCGCAGGAAGGCGGTGCCGCACTGCGCGGCCACCGCACCCGCCGCCAGCACGGCCCGCACCTGCCGCGGGCCCATGATGCCGCCCGCCGCGATCTGCGGCAGGCTGGTGATCGCACTGACCTCGCCGATCAGCGACAGCAGGCCGATGTCCCGCCCCGGCGCGTCATCGTTGACGAATGTTCCCCGGTGGGCCCCGGCCTCGAAGCCCTGGACACAGAGCGCGTCCGCACCCGCGGCGGCCGCGGTCGCGGCTTCGCCGGGGCTGGTCACCGTGACCACGACGACGCTGCCCGCGTCCCGCAGGGCACGGACCACCCTGGCCTCCGGGCAGCCGAAGGTGAAGCTGATGACCGGGGGCGGACCAGCCAGCAGGACCGCGACCTTGCCCTCGAAGCCATCGTCGTCCCAGGCCGCGGCGCCTAGCGGCGCGGCCGTATCAAGCGAGCCGAGGTATTTACCGAGCGCGCCTGCATCCGGGTACGGCACGCCGGGGACGAACACGTTCACGCCGAAGGGTTCCGCCGTCGCGGCCCGCACCGAGGCGATCTCGGCGGCCATCGCCTCAGGCGCCTTGTAGCCCGCGGCCAGGAAGCCAAGCGCTCCGGCGCGAGCGGCCGCGATAACCAGCCCGGTAGTCGACGGGCCGCCGGCCATGGGTGCCACCACGATCCGGTTCCGCAACAGATCCGTAAATCCGACCCGTGTCATGTGCAGTAGCCTTCCACACCGGCGGCAGCGCAGGGCCAGGAGCACGCGCCGGAAATGACCGTCAGCCGCGCTAGTGTTCGATAGTGGCCGAATGCTGGGATCGTACGCGAGTGCTGGCCCTGGCACCCGACGCGCCGTCTCAGCGTGCCGCGCAATCGCTCGCGTCCGACCGCTCCTGGCCGCTGACGGGGGCTAGCGAGCCGGGTGCGGTATGGGGCGAGTGCCTTGGCAGCGCCGCCGCGCCCTACCGCACCGTGGTGGACGTTACCGGTCCCGCCTACCAGTGCTCGTGCCCGAGCCGGAAGTTCCCGTGCAAGCACGCGCTCGCGCTGCTCCTGCTCTGGGCCGGCGGCTGCGTCAAGGACGATGACCCGCCCGACTGGGCCGCCTCCTGGCTCGCCGCACGCGAAACGAAGGCCGGCCGCGCTCCGGCGGTGGACCTGCCCGACCGCAAGGCCGCCGATCCCGCGGCCGCGCTACGCCGGGCGGAGCAACGCGAGGCGAGGGTCGCGACCGGCCTGGCCGAGCTCGACCGCTGGCTTTGTGACCAGGTCCGCCAGGGTCTGGCGGCTAGCCAGCAGTCCGGCTACAAGCACTGGGACGACATCGCCGCCCGCATGGTCGACGCGCAGGCGCCCGGCCTGGCCGAACGCCTGCGCTCGCTAGCCGCGGTCCCGTACTCCGGCTCCGGCTGGGACGGCAGGCTCCTGGCGGAGTACGCGCTGCTGCGCCTGCTCGCGGTGGCCTACGGCAGGCGGGCCGACCTGCCGCCGTCGCTGCAGGACACCATAAGGTCGCGGATCGGCTTTACTATCCGCCAGGCGGAGGTACTGGCCAGCCGTCCGCCGGTCAAGGACCGCTGGGCCGTGCTGGCCAGGCGGGATCTCGACCAGGACCGGCTGCGGACCCGACGGGTCTGGCTGCGGGGGCACACGACCGGCCGGTACGCGCTCGTGCTCAGCTTCGCCGCCGCGGGCCAGTCGCTGGACGACTCCCTCACCGTCGGCACCGGCACCGACGCGGATCTGGTCTTCTACCCCGCCGCCGTCCCGCTGCGCGCTCTCATCGCGGCCCGGCGCGATGACGGGCCGGGCACCGCGCCGGCCGGCGGCACGGTGACGGGGCTGCTGGCCTCATGGGCGGCGGCGCTCGGCCAGGACCCCTGGCTGGACCGCTGGCCCGCCCTGCTCGAAGCGACCCCCGCCCGTTCGCCGCGGCCGTGCCTGTACGACACCGCCGGCGACGCCCTGCCGCTGCACCCCGGGGCGGGCGACTGCTGGCCGCTGTTCGCGCTCTCCGGCGGAAGCCCGCTGACGGTGGCCGGCGAGTGGACCCCGCGCGGCCTGTGGCCGCTGACCGCCTGGGACCAAGGCGGGGCGGTGGTACCGCTATGAGTACATGGCAGGACCTGGTCACCGCGAGTCTTATCGGCACCGAACGGGCCGTCGTTCCCGCCCTCCGCATCCCTGGCTTGCCCGCCGCGGCTGAGCCCGCGGAGCAGGTCACGACGGACCCGGCGGCTATCTTGCTCGACCAGGCCGCGCTGGCGACCGCCGGCCGCCGCGCGGGCCGGGCCGCTGATCGGGCCGAGCCATTGCCGACGGCGACGCCGGATCCCCGGCCGGCGGTGGGCTGGGCCGCCAGCGAGCGTCTAGCGCGGATGCTCAGCGGAGAGCACCCGGACCTGCTGACCGAATGGCTCACGGCGGTCACGGCCCGCGGCCTGCGGGCGCCGGCGCAGTGCCTGCCTGCGCTGCTCGAGCGCGCGCGGCGGGCCGCTGCGACCGATTCCGGCCTGCGGCGCCTGGTCGCCGAGGCGGGCGGGCCGCGAGCCGCGTGGCTGGCCGGACTGAACCCGGACTGGAAGTTCCTGACGGCGCAGACTGCGCTGACCGGTGCGGACGCGTGGCGGCTGGGCGACATCAGTCAGCGGCGCGGCTACCTGGCCGCGTTGCGGGCCGACGATCAGGCCGCCGCGCGGGAACTCCTCGCCGCCAGCTGGGACGCTGCCAGTCCGGGTGAGCGGGTCATGTTCCTCATGGTCCTGGCGGACGGGCCGGGTTTGGTACCGGCCGATGAGCCGCTGCTCGAGGCGGCGCTGGACGACCGCGCCGAAGACGTGCACAGCTGGGCGGCGTACCTGCTGGCCAGACTGCCTGGGTCAGCCCTCGGACGGCGGATGGCGCGCCGTGCCCTGCGCGGCCTGCAGATCAGGCGAGCCCAGCCGGGAAAGCAGGGCCGCGACCCGTTCCTGGTCATCGACCCGCCCGCCGGATGCGATACCGGCATGCGCCGCGACGGGATAACGCCTGGCCCCGGCGCGGGACGCTCGCCGCTGGCCGACCGGGGCCGCCTCATACTCGAGGTGGTGGCCCGGACCCCGCTGCGGACCTGGACGGAGGAGTTCAAGCTGACGCCGGCCGAGATCGTCGCCGTGCCTTCGGGTGACTGGGCGCCGCTCTTGTTCACCGGCTGGTCCCGGGCGGCGATCGCCCAGCGCGACCAGGCGTGGGTCGCCGCGCTGATCAACGAGGCGCTGACCGGCCGGCCGCCGGGCACGCTGGTGGAGAACGAGGCGCTGAGCAAGCTGGCCAGGCGCGCTGACCCGGCGCTCGGCGCGCCGGGCACCCTGACCGGACCAGAGCCGGGCGTGCCGCGGGCCAGCAGGGACGCGATCAGGGTGCTGCGGTTTCGCTACGACATGCTGAAGGAGCTAGAGGATGACCTCAGCGGCGGCTGAAACCGTGCTGCGTCCGCACGCGGAGCAGGAATACGCGGCCGAGCTGGCCGCGCTGGCCGGGGCCGACGACCGGGCCCGGCCGCCGGGCTGGCGGCTGTCCCCGTGGGCGGTGACCACGTACCTGCTGGGCGGGACGGCCGCCGACGGTACCGAGATCACGCCGAAGTACGTCGGCTCGCGCCGGCTCATCGAGGTCGCCGTGGCCACGCTGGCCACGGACCGGGCGCTGCTGCTGCTCGGCGTGCCGGGCACCGCCAAGACCTGGCTGTCCGAGCATCTGGCCGCGGCCATCTCGGGTGACTCGACGCTGATGGTGCAGGGCACCGCGGGTACGGCGGAGGAAGCGGTCAGGTACGGCTGGAACTACGCGCGGCTGATCGCCGAGGGACCGTCACGGGGCGCGATGGTGCCCGGTCCGGTCATGCGCGCGATGGGCGCCGGCCAGATCGCGCGGGTCGAGGAGCTGACCCGGATGCCGTCTGACGTGCAGGACGCGCTGATCACCATCTTGTCCGAGAAGACGCTGCCGATCCCGGAGCTCGGCGGCGAACTGCAGGCGGTCCGGGGGTTCAACGTCATCGCCACCGCCAACGACCGGGACCGCGGCGTGAACGAGCTGTCCAGCGCGCTGCGCCGGCGGTTCAACACCGTCGTGCTGCCGGTACCCGCCTCGGCCGAGCAGGAGGTCGCCATCGTCACCCGCCGGGTGGCGCAGCTCGGCCGCTCCATCGGGCTGCCGGATACGCCGCAGGGAGCGGAGGAGATCAAGCGCGTCGTCACGGTGTTCCGCGAGCTGCGGCAGGGCGTCACCGAGGACGGCCGGGCCAAGGTCAAGTCGCCGAGCGCGACCCTGTCCACCGCCGAGGCGATCTCCGTGGTCACCAGCGGCCTGTCGCTGGCCGCGCACTTCGGTGACGGCGTACTGCGCCCCGCCGACATCGCCGGCGGCATCACCGGCGCGGTGGTGCAGGACCCGGTCTCGGACCGGGTCGTGTGGCAGGAGTACCTGGAGGCCGTGGTCCGGGAACGCGATGACTGGAGCGACTTCTACCGCGCCTGCCGCGAGGTCGCCGGGTGAGCGAGGTGACTGGCCCGGGGCACGCGCCCAGGACCGTTCGGGATAAAGGTCTTTCTTCGGTCACTGCGGTGTACGGGGTCCGGCACCACGGGCCCGGGTCGGCGCGGTCGGTGCGGGCGGCCCTGCAGGAGCAGCACCCGGACGTCGTGCTGATCGAGGGACCGCCGGAGGCCGACGGGCTGATCGAGCTGGCGGCGGATCCCGCCATGCGGCCGCCGGTGGCGCTGCTCGGGTACGTGCCCGGGGAGCCGAAGACGGCGGCGTTCTGGCCGTTCGCGGTCTTCTCCCCGGAGTGGCAGGCGATCAGGTACGCGCTCGAGGCCGGCGTGCCGGTGCGGTTCTGCGACCTGCCCGCCGCGCACCAGCTCGCGATGGCGCAAGGAAGGGAGGATGGGAGGCGGGCGGGACCGGGGCCGCGCATCGATCCCGTCGGCGAGCTGGCCGGGGCCGCCGGTTACGACGATCCGGAGCGCTGGTGGGAGGACGTGGTGGAGCACGTCCCCGGTCCCGGGGTCTTCGAGGCCCTGGCCGAGGCCATCGGGATCCTGCGCGCGGACGCCGGCGAACCTGACCCGCGCGATACGATCCGCGAGGCGCACATGCGGAAGGTGCTGCGCAAGACCGTCAAGGACGGCTACCAGCGGATCGCCGTGGTCTGCGGCGCGTGGCATGTCCCGGCTGTGCAGGCCCGGCCGCCGGCCGCCGCCGACGATCGCCTGCTGCGCGGCCTGCCGACGATGAAAGCCACCCTGACCTGGGTGCCGTGGACCTACGGCCGCCTGTCTTACGCATCCGGCTACGGTGCCGGGATCCGCTCCCCCGGCTGGTATGACCACCTGTTCTCCTCTCGCGGGCAGCCCATCGAGCGGTGGCTGGCGAAGGCCGCCGCGGTGCTGCGCGACGAGGGCGTCCCGGTGTCGTCGGCGCACGTGATCGAGTCCGTCCGGCTGGCCGAGGCGCTCGCCGCGCTGCGCGGACGGCCGCTCGCGGGCCTGGAGGAGGTCACCGAGGCGGCCCGCGCGGTGCTGTGCGAGGGCAGCGACCTGCTCACCGCGCTCATCGGCCGGCGGCTCGTCGTCGGCGAGCGGCTCGGCGCGGTGCCGGCCGCGACCCCGATGGTGCCGCTGCAGCGAGATACCCGCGATCAGCAGCGCCGCCTGCGGCTGCGGCCGCAGGCATCGCCGCACGATGTCGACCTGGACCTGCGCAAGCCGAACGACCTGGCCAGAAGCCATCTGCTGCACCGGCTCATCCTGCTCGACGTGCCCTGGGGTACGGCGCAGCTGAGCCGGAGCAGGAACATCGGCACGTTCCGCGAATCCTGGCAGCTGACCTGGCTGCCCGAGCTCGACCTGGCCCTGATCGAGGCGAGCATGTGGGGCAGCACGGTTCAGGCCGCCGCCGCGCAGCGGGCCCGGTCGCTCGCCGCCGGGACCGCGGCGCTTGAGGAGCTGACGGGACTCCTCGAGCGGTGCCTGCTGGCCGATCTCGGCGATGCGCTGCCGGCCGTGCTCGCCGCGGTCAGGGACCGGGCCGCGCTGGACACCGACGTGACCCACCTGATGGCGGCGCTGCCCGCTCTGGTCCGGGCGGCCAGGTACGGCGACGTGCGCCGCACCGACCCGGGCCGGCTCGGCGAGGTGGCGGCGGAGATGGTCACCCGGGTCTGCGCCGGGCTGCCGGGCGCCGTGGCGTCCCTGGACGAGCCGGCCGAACGCGCCGTGCGGGACCGCATCGACGCGGTGCATTCGGCCACCGGGCTGCTCGCCGACACGGCGAGCCGCGAGCGCTGGCTGGATACGCTCGTCCGGGTAGTCCCGCGTTCTCCCCCGCTGATCTCAGGGCGGCTGACCCGGCTGCTGCTCGACGCGGGCCGGATCACGGCCGCCGAGACGGAGGCCCGGATGTCCCGCGAGCTGTCCGCCGCCGCCCCGGCCGCGGCCGCCGCGGGCTGGGCCGAGGGGTTCCTGGCCGGCAGCGGCCTGCTGCTGGTGCACGACGGCAAGCTGCTCGGCCTGGCCGACGGCT
This sequence comes from uncultured Actinomycetota bacterium, assembly GCA_963844625.1. Lineage (GTDB taxonomy): Bacteria > Actinomycetota > Actinomycetes > Streptosporangiales > Streptosporangiaceae > Palsa-504. Next base: position 110,779 of record CAWJPF010000009.1, read on the forward strand.
GGCTGGCCGGGCTGACCGACGACGCGTTCGCCGCGGTGCTGCCCGCGCTGCGGCGGACCTTCGGCGGTTTCGCGCCCCCCGAACGGCGGGCGATCGGCGAGCAGGCGGCCCGGCTGGACGGCAGCGGGCGGGCGCCGGTCATTGCGGTCGTGGCCGGCGATGAGCTGGACGAGGAGCGGGCGGCCGGGGCGGTCCGGGCGGTGGCGGCGATTCTCGGGCTTCGGGTCGCGCCCGGTCAGGCGGCGCCAGCATGAGCACAGGTCCTGACGAGCGGATGCGCCGCTGGCGGCTCGTCCTCGGCGGCGCCGACGACGGCACCGGCACCTCGCTGGGCGGGGACGACGCCCGCGTCGACGCGGCGCTCAGCGCCCTGTACGACCGCGACGACGCGGACGGGGCTGCGCCGGCCCGCCGGGCGGGGCTGGGCGCCTCCGCCCCGCGCGTCGCCCGCTGGCTCGGCGATATCCGCACGTTCTTCCCGGTCAGCGTGGTCCAGGTCATGCAGAAAGACGCGATCGAGCGGCTCGGCCTGACCCGGCTGCTGCTTGAGCCCGAGATGCTGGACGCCGTCGAGCCTGACGTGCACCTGGTCGGTACGCTGCTGTCGCTGAGCCGGGTCATCCCCGCCCGCGCCCGCGAGTCGGCTCGCGCGGTGGTGCGTACGGTGACCGCGGACCTGGAACGACGGCTGGCCCAGCGGACTCGTTCGGCGGTGACCGGCGCGCTGAACCGGGCTAGCCGGACGAGCAGACCCAGGCGTTCCGCCGACATCGACTGGGACCGGACGATCCGCGCCAACCTGCGGAACTATCAGCCCGCGCACCGGACGATCGTGCCCGAGCGCCTGGTCGGCTACGCCAGGAAGCAGCAGGCGGTGGCGCGCGACGTCATCTTGTGCCTGGACCAGAGCGGCTCAATGGCCTCCTCGGTGGTCTACGCCGGGGTGTTCGGGGCGGTCCTCGCCTCGATCCGGTCCCTGCGCACCTCGGTGGTCGCCTTCGACACGGCGGTCGTGGACCTGACCGACCAGCTCAGCGACCCGGTCGACGTGCTCTTCGGTACCCAGCTTGGCGGCGGCACCGACATCAACCGGGCCATCGGCTACTGCCAGCGGCTGATCACGCGTCCGGCCAGTACCATCTTCGTCCTGGTCAGCGATCTGTTCGAGGGCGGCAGCCGGGACGAGATGCTGCACCGCATCGCGGACATGACCGCGGCCGGCACGCAGGTGATCGCCCTGCTCGCGCTATCGGACGACGGCGCTCCGGCTTTCGACCACGACAGCGCCGCCGCCCTGGCCGAGCTCGGCGTCCCCGCGTTCGCCTGCACCCCGGACTCTTTCCCCGACCTGATGGCCGCGGCCATCGAGCGCCGCGACCTCGCCGAGTGGGCTCGCCGCCACCCTGGCTAGGCGTGGCTCGCGCGCCTGGCCAGCATCTGGCGGGTCAGGTCATGTTCGCGGGTGTCGATCAGGATGAAGTCCGACGGCAGGAGCGAGGCGGGCTCCCCGGCCGCCAGGCACCACCGCGGCCGCAGGCTGGGTCGGGCCTGCCGGGCCGCGACGGTATAGGCCTGCCAGGCCAGCAGCCCGCCGGGCGCCACCGCGCGGGCCGCCGCCGCGAAGACCGCCGCGTCCCAGAACCCGGTGCCTATGACCAGCGCGTACGAGGCGGGTCCGGGGCGCCATTCCGCCAGGTCCGCGTGCACCAGCGTGATCATGCGATCGAGGCCCCGCCGCCTGGCCTCGTCGCCCAGCATCCCGAGCGCGGTCTCGGCGACGTCCACCGCGGTGACCTGACGCCCGTTCGCCGCCGCCAGCAGCGCGCTGCCAGAGGCCCCGCAGGCCAGGTCGGCGACCGGCCCGTCGGGTAGATCCATCGACAGCGCCCGGACCGCGAGCGGATGCGGGGCGAAGGTCGGCACGAAGCCATCCGCGTACCTGGCATTCCACCTGACCCGGTCCGGGTGCTGGCCGGGCACCGGCCCGGCCGCCGCGTCGTCCGAGGGCATGAACGTGGATACTACGATGCATCGACCAGTTACGGGCAGAACACGCGGGACATGCCGACTGGATAGTTACGGCACTGAGTGTCAAAATGGATTCCTGGCATTCAGGCGGCGCGCGAGGGAGACCGATGGCAAGCACACGTGAGTGGTTCGAGACAGTCGAGGAGGCGCGTAGGAGAGCACGGCGGCGCCTGCCGAGATCGGTCTACATGGCGCTGGTCGCCGGCACGGAGCAGGGCGTCACGCTGCGGGACAACACCGCGGCCTTCAGCGAGCTTCGGTTCGCCCCGCCGCACATCGCGGACCTGCCGGCCGTCAGGGAGATGGCCACGTCGGTCCTCGGGCAGGAAATCTCCCTGCCGGTGATCGCGTCCCCGACCGGCGTGCAGGCCGTGCATCCCGACGGCGAGGTCGCAGTGGCGCGCGGCACGGCCGAGGCCGGCACGGCGATGGGCCTGAGCTCGTTCGGCAGCATGCCCGTGGAGGCCGTGGCGGAGGTCAACCCGAAGCTGTTCTTCCAGAGCTACTGGTCGGGCGGCCGCGACAAGATCCTCGAGCGGGCCGAACGGGCCCGGCGGGCCGGCGCCAAGGGGCTGATCGTCACGCTGGACTGGTCGTTCTCCAACGGCCGGGACTGGGGCAGCCCGGCCATACCGGAGAAGATAGACCTGCGGACTCTGCTGCGCCTCGCCCCGGAGGGCATCCTCAAGCCCGCCTACGTCAGCGACTGGCTGCGCCACGGCGGCCTGCCTGACCTGACCGTGCCCAACATGGCGTCTCCCGGCGAGCAGGCTCCCACGTTCTTCGGCGTCTACGGCGAGTGGATGCAGACCCCGCCGCCAACCTGGGGGGACCTGGCCTGGCTGCGAGAGCAGTGGGGTGACCCCTTCATGATCAAGGGCGTGATGCGTCCCGATGACGCACGCCGGGCGATCGACATCGGCGCCACCGCCATCTCGGTGTCCAACCACGGCGGCAATAACCTGGACGGCACCCCCGCCTCGATCCGGGCGCTGCCCTCGATCAGCGACGCCGTAGGCGGGCAGATCGAGGTGCTCCTCGACGGCGGCATCCGCCGTGGTAGCGACGTGGTAAAGGCGGTAGCCCTCGGCGCGCGAGCGGTCATGATCGGGCGGGCCTACCTGTGGGGCCTGGCCGCTAACGGTTCCGCGGGCGTAAAGAACGTGTTCGACGTGCTGCGCGCCGGCATCGACTCCACACTGCTCGCGCTTGGCCGGGCCTCCATCCACGACCTGTCGCCCGATGACATCCTCGTCCCCGCTGAGTTCAGCCGCGGCCTGCACAAGTGATGCCCGGCTAACCGGCGGCGCTCCAGCGGACGGCCCCTGAGCAGGGGAAGCAGCGGCCGGACAGTCCGGCGTGCGGCACAGCCCTGCCAGACCCCGAGGCTGTACCCGATGTCGTCGAGAAGCCGCGCCGTCACGTAACGCGCCGGGTCGAGCGGCGGGCGCCGGTCCAGCCAGTCGAGCAGCGGGGGCGCTAGCACCAGCGCGGCCACCGGAAGCCGGAGCCGCCGCACGGCCACCGTCACTGGCAGCGCCACCGGCCACCAGGTGCGGGAGATCGCGCTGCCCAGCGGCAAGGCGGCTTGGAGCGTCCCGCCGCCGACCTGCTGCGCCGCCAGCCGCCACGCGGACGACCCGGCTGGCCGCGGCCACCCTTCGCCGGTAACCCGAGCCAGCCGCCGGGCAAGTAGGGCGGTAGCGGCCCCGGTGACCACGGCCGCCGCGGCGGGGCGCCCCGCCGCCGCGGCCAGCCAGGCCGCCGCGGTCCACGGCGACGCGTACAGCGGGCGCACCGCGCCGGGATGCCGCTGCTCAAGCGCGGCCGCCGAGGTCCCGTAATCCTTGCGCCTGGCCAGCCACGCGCGCAGCCGCACCCGGTGCTGGTGCCCCATGGTGGCGGCCGGCTCATACCGTGTCCGCCAGCCGGCTGCGGCTAGCCGCCACACGAAGTCGACGTCCTCCCCCACCTGCATGTCTTCGGCGAAACCCGCCCCGGCCGCGGCCTTTCGCACGATCAGGGCGGCGCCTGGGACGTATGGGACACGCGACCCCGGCCGGACGATGCTGGGCCGGGCCCCCATGTCGAGCGTGGAACTTGCCCCCTCGTACCGCGCCAGCCACGTCCGGCCGTTCTCGTGCGGAACGATGCGCGGCGCGACCGCGCCCACCGCCGGGTCCGCGAAGTGCGGCAGCAGGACGTCCAGCCAGCCCGGGCGAGGTACGCAATCGGAGTCGAGGAAGGCAACCAGCGGAGTGTCCGCCGCGGCCAAGCCGGTGTTCCTGGCCGCCGCCGGGCCGCCGTTTTGCGGCCGGCGCAGCATGCTGGCCCCCGCTTCGGCCGCGGCTCTCGCCACGGCCTCCGGATCGCGTGAGCCGTCGTCCACCACGATCACGCGCGGCATCTTCGCCAGGCCGGCCAGGCAACGGGCCAGCTCGGCAGGCCTGTCCCGGACGGGGATCACGACCGTGACCTCGCTGGCGTCCCGATGGCTGGCCCGCTGGTCGCCGGCGTCCTGGTCGCTGGCCCGCCGCTTGCGGGCGGGATGGGCGATGCCGGTGTCGAGCAGGCGGCGCGCCAAGGCGCGGGCCTTGGGGTTGTCCGGCACCGGCGCCCCTGACCACCAGCCCTCCACATGCTGGCCCCCGGCCGGGGTCAGCCGCAGTACCCGGGTGGGATAACCGCCCGTGAGCACCGTCCCGCCCGCTAGCATCCGTGACCCTGGATCGGCACACAGCCGAAACCCCGCCGGGACCAGGTCGTCGACTGGTCCCTGTCCGGCCAGGGGAAGCACGCCGTCCGGCTTCCGCAGCCCAGTTCCCTTCAGCACCAGCCAAGACTATTACGGATAGTACTTCCTGCTCAGGACGCCGGGTAGCCTCGCGCGGTGACCCAGGGCGAGGAACGTACCCGCTGGAAGGTCCGCGCGGAACGCGTCGTCGGCCAGAAATCGCACATCCGGCTCAGCATCACCTCGGTAGAACTGCCGGATGGCGTCACCTTCGACCAGTACGCCCTCCTGACCGCCGCTCAGAGCGCCAGCTGAACTCCCCTTCACCCTCAGCCCACCAATCACGTAATGCCTCCGTTCGCGTGGAAGATCCGGCTTCTGTGGAAGATTTGGGCTGCTCTGTGAGCGTTCCAGACTAAGGTGAGTTCCCGGCGCGTCGCGCCCCGATGGGCGCTATGGTAGCGTATGCCCGGCTTGTACCAGTCCGTCCCGTTCCCCCGGCAGCGCGAATCAGCGGCCCGGGGCGCCGGCAATGACATGAAACCCCGGTTCCAGCACACGCTGGCGTGCTGAAACCCCAGTTTCATGTCACAGTCACACGCCAGGACACCGGATCAGCCACGCGGATACCGCAAAACGGACGACAGCGGAACGCTGCCGCCCGTACCACAGCGGACGCGACGACACACCGCTAACACACGTTACTTTGGAACGCTTACGGCGGGTACCAAATACTCCGCGTAGCTCGGATTTTCCAAGATCTTTTCGAGCATGGACCTCTGCCGAGGTTGCTGAGAGGGAAGGTGTTCTAGCTTCCCGATAGCGCCAGGCTCTTGAGAAACACCAGTCTCTCAAGAAGCACCAAGCTTTCGCTGACACGACGGGGCGTAGCATGACGGCATGCCAGCGCCGCCGCCTGTCTCCGAGCTGGCGCGGATGCGGTGGCCGGACGTCGAGACGGGGCTGCGGCAGCTGCTGGTGGTGCCGGTCGGCTCGCTGGAGCAGCACGGTCCGCACCTGCCGCTGGACACCGATACCAGGATCGCCGAGGCGGTGGCCCGGCGCGCGGCCGCGGGCCGTCCTGGCGTGGCACTCGCTCCCGCATTCGGGGTGGGCGCCAGCGGCGAGCACGCGGCCTTCCCTGGCACCTTGTCTATCGGCGCCGAAGCGCTGGCCGCCTGCCTGATCGAGCTTGGCCGGCACGCCAGCCTGCACTGGCCCGCATTGCTGCTGGTCAACGGGCACGGCGGGAACGCCGCCGCGGTCCAGGCGGCCGTCGGGCGGCTCCGCTATGAGGGACGGGTCTGCGTGGCCTGGCACGCCGGGCTGCCCGACGGCGATGCGCACGCCGGCCGGTCGGAGACCTCGGTCATGCTCGCGCTTGACCCCGGCGCGGTCCGGCTGGAGGCGGCCGAGCGGGGTGACGTCCGGCCGATCGCCGAGATCCTGCCGGAGCTGCGCGAGAGGGGCGTGCGCGCGGTCAGCGCGAACGGCGTGCTCGGCGACCCGGCCGGGGCCTCGGCGGCCGAGGGCGAGCAGGTCCTCGCACGCCTGGTGGACGGGCTGAACGACGCGATGGACCGGCTGCTCGAGCGCCGGCCCCCCTAGCGAGTCGCTGCAGGCACGTGTCCGACATGTGTCACCCCTGTCCGTTCGGGATAAAAGGATCGAAGTCCAGGGGAAGCGGCGTACGCACCGGGCCGGCCGAAGCGCGCTAGGTTGTGGCGGAACCTACTTTGCCGGCCGGGCGGATCTGTGGCCGGCGGCCTGCGAGGAGGATTCCTGTGTCCGAAACGATCACGCTGCCTGACGGTCAAAAAGTCGAGTCGCCGCATATCCCGCGGCCGGAAACGGACGGCGAGGCCCTGCGGGCGATCGAAGAGGCGACTTCGCATCTCAAGGAGCGGGCTCAGAAGATAAGGGCCAACCCGGAACAGCACCTGCCCAAGCTCGTCCTGTCCACGCACGTGCGCGGGACCGGCATCCTGGACCGGATCGCCAACGGGGTCAACAGGTTCTGCGGCTCCATGTACGTGTTCGTCTTTATCACCGTCGGCGTCGTGGCCTGGCTCTTCCTCGGCAACATCGTCGGGTTTGACAAGACGCCCTGGCCGCTGCTGCTGACCATCCTCAACCTGCCGCAGCTGTCCATCATGATCTCACTGCAGGTCAGCGCCAACCGGGCCCAGGCGGCCAGCGACCGCCGGGCCATCGCCGACCACGAGACCCTGATCGCGCTGCACGAGATGGCCAAGCAGCAGCTCGACATCCTGAACGGCCAGGACCGGGTGCTGGCCATATTGGACAACTTCGCCAGCAAGGACATGCCGGGCCGGCAGCACGAGATCCAGGACTGCGTGAATCGGATCCTGGCGAAGGTCGACGCCATCCCTGCCGCGGGGTGAGCCGAGATGCTCGTGGACCGGTCCAGGCTCGAGGCGTCCTTCTGACCCCCAGTCTTGCTGATGCTCAGCCCCCGAGATCCTCCAGATTAATAGTTGCTATCAAGCAAGTGTTTCGCAGTACAATGGGTAAACGTGCGACAAAGCGTTGACTCCAGCCATGTGAACGGGACATCGGGTACGCCGGGCGGATCCGGTGGCGGTGACGCGCGCCCGGACAGGTACCGGTGGATCGCCCTGTCCAACACGACGCTGAGCATGACCATGGCGACGATCGACGCGTCGATCGTGATCATCGCGATGCCGGCCATCTTCCGCGGTATCGGCCTGAACCCCCTCACCCCGGGCAACGTGACTTACCTGCTCTGGATGATTATGGGGTACCTGCTCGTCCAGTCGGTGCTGGTAGTGACGCTGGGCCGGCTGGGCGACATGTTCGGCCGGGTGAAGATCTACAATCTTGGCTTCGTCGTCTTCACGCTGGCCTCGATCGCGCTCTCGCTTGATCCGCTGACCGGCACGCACGGCGCGTTGTGGCTGATCGGCTTCCGGTTCGTGCAGGCGTTCGGCGGTGCGATGCTGATGGCCAACTCGGCGGCCATCTTGACCGACGCCTTCCCGGCCCACAAGCGCGGCATGGCGCTGGGCATCAACCAGATCGCCGGGATCTCCGGGCAGTTCGTCGGGCTGCTGCTCGGCGGCGTGCTGGCCGCCGTGAACTGGCGCCTGGTGTTCTGGGTCAACGTGCCGATCGGGCTGTTCGGCACCATCTGGGCGTACAAGAGCCTGCGCGAGGTCGCGACCACCAGGCGCGCGAAGATCGACTGGATCGGGAACATCCTGTTCGCGGTGGGCCTGGGCACCCTGCTGATCGCTATCACCTTCGGGATCCGGCCCTACGGCGGGCACCCGACCGGGTGGACCAACCCCATGATCATCGGCGGGCTGATCGGCGGCGTCGCCCTCCTGGTCGCGTTCTGCATATTCGAGACAAAGATCGCCGAGCCGATGTTCCAGATGGCCCTGTTCAAGATCAGGGCCTTCGCGGCGGGCAACGCCGCCAGCCTGCTCGGCTCGATCGCTCGCGGCGGGCTGCAGTTCATTCTGGTCATCTGGCTGGCCGGCATCTGGCTGCCGCTGCACGGCTACGACTTCACCGTGACACCGCTGTGGGCCGGGATCTACATGCTGCCGCTCACCGCGGGCTTCCTGATCGCCGGGCCGATCTCGGGCACGCTGTCCGACCGGTACGGTCAGCGGCTATTCGCCACCTCCGGACTGCTCCTGGCCGCCGTCTGTTTCGTCGGGCTCATGCTGCTCCCGGTGGACTTCCCTTACCCGCTGTTCGCGTTGCTGATCTTCGGCAACGGGGTAGGTTCTGGCCTGTTCGCTTCCCCGAACACCTCGGCGATCATGAGCTCGGTGCCGGCCGGGCAGCGCGGCTCCGCGTCCGGCATGCGCTCCACCTTCCAGAACTCCGGCATGTCCCTGTCCATCGGCATCTTCTTCTCGCTGATGATCGCCGGGGTGGCTTCGGCTCTCCCCCACACCCTGGCCAGCGGGCTGACCGCCCAGGGCGTACCGGCCTCAGTAGCCACGCAGGTCAGCCATCTGCCGCCGGTCAGCACGCTGTTCGCCGCGCTGCTCGGCTTCAACCCGGTCCGGACTTTGCTGACGCCTTCGGGGGTCCTGGCCAAGCTCCCCGCCCACAACGTCGCGGTCCTGACCGGCAGGCAGTTTTTCCCTGAGCTGATCTCGGCGCCGTTCCATCAAGGCCTGGTCATCGTCTTCACCGCCGCCGCGATCATGTCGGTGCTCGGCGCGCTGGTGTCGCTGCTGCGCGGCAAGCAGTTCTACTACGACGAACCCCTGGTCGCGGTGAACCCGGTGACCCCTGACGGTCCCGCGGTCAGCCTCCCGCCCGTGCCCAGGCCACAAACCATTTCCCCGAACGGGCACGGTGCCAGCCCTGAGCCAGGCGATTCGCCCGCCCGGGCGGCCGGTCCCCCCGGCCCGGCGCGGCGCGATAACGCTCACGCGCCGCGGGGCGGCAGCGCGTAGACTGCTGATCGTGCCCCGTTACGAGTACCGCTGCCGCGCTTGCGGCGACACGTTCGAGTTGAGCCGCCCGATGACCGAGTCTTCGGCTCCGTGCACCTGCCCGCAGGGCCACGACGATACGGTGAAGCTCCTGTCCGCGGTCTCGGTGTCTGGCCTCGCCTCCGGCCGCGGGCGTTCGGCTGGATCTCCTCAGGGCGGCGGCGGATGCTGCGGCGGAGCCTGCGGCTGCGGTTAGCCGGGCCTGGGTGCGTCATATGACGCAGTGAAGGTGCCTCGCTTGGCACAGCGCATGGCCGTCTCGCCTGATTCGCTTGACAGGAGGGTTCCGTTAAGCGCGTGTACGGAGGCGAGCGTGATGGCCGCAGCCATGGCTGTACCGGCAGGTTCGATGAGAGGGCGGCACAGCTTCGGTGACGGGTACCTCGGTGGCGATCGTGATCTCCCAGATCGGGGGCCCGCCCAGGAAGTCATCGGCGAGATGGCCGGGCTGCTGCGTGACACGCGCGGCGGTTTGCTCCTGGGCGGCAGCGTTCTGAGCGCGGTCACGATCGGCATCGCTCTGGAGGTCGCATTCTCGCCTTCCGTACTGCGCCCAGGCGTGGCCGGCGTCGCCTGCCTGGGCCTGCTCGGCGGCCTGATCCTGTGCTGGCTCAGGGCCGGAGTGCTGCTTCTCCTGGCGGGCAGGCCGATCCTTGACCAGCTCAGCGACCAGCGGTGGCGTACCGGTGCTCCGGTCGACCCACGGGTGCGGTGGCCGCTGACGCTCCCGCGGGCCGCAGACAGCGCGGACGCGTGGAACTGGAGCCGCGTGAACCTTCTGCTCGGAGCGGCCCGCATCCGCGGAGAGCGGATCCACCTGGCTGACACCTGGACCTTCCTCACGGCCGCGTGTTTCATGCTGTGGACGACCGTAGTCTTCCTCGGTTTATCCGGCCGGCGGACTCAGGCAGAGCGCGAAAACAACGTGTCACCTCGCAGTTTGTCAAGTGCCTCGGGATGGCTCATCGTTAAGGTCAATGTCGGCTATTTCCCGCATGCCGCCATATGAGGCATTTCGACGGTGACGTGAATATGGACGGGGCGAGTTCCGCGAAGGGGTTCTGGGGTCTTCTTACGGGCCGTGAGCAGGCGGTCCTGTCAACCCTCGGCCTGACCAGGGACTTCCGGCCCGGGATCACGATGTGCCACGAGGGAGATCCGGCCACGCACCTTTACGTCCTGGTGACCGGCTGGGTCAAGATCCTTTCTGTGACTAGTGACGGTCACGAGCGGGTCCTCGCGCTACGCGGCCAAGGTGACATCGTCGGGGAAATGGCGGGCGAGACGACCGGACACCGGACCGCCACGGTGCGGGCCGTCGACCCCGTGTGCGCGCTGATCGTTGGCTATGACCGGTTCAGCTCATTCCTCGATTCCCATTCCGGGGCCGCGCACGCCTACCGGCGCACGATGACGCAGCGTCTGAGTGACACGGCCAAGATGCTGCGGAGGCATTCGGTTACCAGCGGTGCGCAGCGGCTCGCCGCGCTCCTGCTGGACCTCGCCGAACGGCACGGCCGCAGCGTAGACGGCGAGATCCACGTCGCGATGCCGTTGTCGCAGGAAGAGCTGGCCAGCCTAGCCGGGACATCACGTGCCACGGTGTCGCGCGCTTTCAAGACCTGGCGGCAACGCCGCTTCATCCGCACTGGCCAGCGGCACATCACGATCACCGACCCCCGGGGCCTGCGGCAGATCGCTGGTCAGTCCTAGGATGCGCGGGCGGCCTGGGGCGGGACCATCGCGGGAATCTGACCGGCCCGCGGGAAGTGGACCCAGCCCTTCCGGCGCTGGTTCCCGACGGTTACGGTCACGATGGGCGAGAACTCTTCGTCATCGATGCCGTCGTAGCCGTGCCGGATGACAGACCGGTAGATGACATCTGAGGCGACCAAGGCCAGCGGCAGCCTCGCCCGGCGCAGGTGGGCCTTGAACTTGGGTGCGTCCAGCAGCCGGAACGCCACGTCCAGGTCCTCGCCGAAGAATCCCTTGCCGTCATAGTGAACCTCGCCTGCGTGGATGACCGCGCGCAGGCGCAGCATCCGCGGCTGGTCATCCAGGGAGATGCCGCTGTTGTGCGCGACCAGGGCCCGGGCCAGAGCCGGCATCAGGCGGCTGAGGAGCAACGGCTTCGGGAACTCGTCGCAGGGATGGACTAGGACGAGGACTCCGTCCCCGCGATCGGTAAACGGATCGTGGAAGTCCTCGTTGATCCCGACCACGCCGAGGGCCTCCACCACGAGGCGGTACACCTGCTCGCGTAGCTCTTCCTTGACGGGGTTGGTCCGCTGGGTAGAGCCTTCGATGTCCACGGCCAGGATGCTCCTGTGTACCGGGAGAGTTGTGTGTATCGGGAGAGTTGCCGCCCGGCGCGGCCGCTTGCCATTGAGTGGTGATGTGCCACCCTTACTCGAAGACAAGCCGGAAGGCCGTCGGCCACGTGGCCGGATTGGAGTGGCCGCCACCATACCGATCGCCTGCACCGTCGCCATCATGAGAATCAGGCGGGCCATACTGAGGCGGAGATCCTGCCGCACCGGTCCCCGGTACACCCCTGTGATCCGCTGTCGGCCTAGCTGGTAAGGCTGAAGATGCATGGCTGCTCCCCAACGTCCCCAAACGTCACCTAAGTCTCTGACCTGGGTTTATGCCTCTTTGCGTAAACTTTGGCTCGTTTAACTCGTTCCCTGTCAGGTTTGACATAAAACGCGTTAAGTCTGTCAAGCTCCGAAAGTCTGGGTAAAATTTCGGTAAGCTGTCGTGGAGTCGGACACGCAAGGGCGGTCGACGATGGTACAACCAAGTGTTCCCCCGCCGGTCGACCCTTCCCGGCGGTCACATCGGTCGCGAGAGCCTGAGAATGGAGGTTGGATGGTTGCCGACAGTGACCACCCGTCCATTCCGGCTCGCAGGCTGGCCGACCGGTTGCGGGATCTGCGTGAGCGGGAGTACAAACAGCTGACCCAGAAGCAAGCGCCCCTCACCCAGAAACAGCTGGCCAAGGTCCTAGGCGGCGCCGAAGCCCTCAGCATCGCGACGGTCTCCCTGTGGGAAAAGCCCGGCTCGAACCGGCTGCCTCCGCCGCAACGGCTGGCCACGTACGCCCGGCTGTTCTGTACTAGCCGGTCCTTCGAGGTCGGCGCGCCACGTCTGCTCCGCGACGACGAGCTGACCGAGCAGGAGCAGCAGCAGGAGGCCGGGCTTTACGCCGAGTTGCTGGCGTTGCGCGAGCGAGCACAGTCGACCGGATCTGCCGCCGCGGCGGGACGCGAGCAGCTGGCTGCACCTGAGCGCCGCGGTTCGATCTGGCGCGTTCCGGACGGCCAAGCGGTCAGCATCGTCTGTTCCGACGCCCTCGAGGCGGATCGCCCCTCGTACGCCGATCCCAGCCACCTGAACTACAGCCGGTACGCCAAGTACGCCGATCTCGACGCCATCGTCGAAGTCTACGGGCAGGTAAAGGCCGACAACCCCGCGGCGAGCATGGTACGGCTGCTGTCGCCGCACGAGCTATTGCAGGACTTCGCCCTCAATCACCTAATTGTCGTGGGCGGGGCAGCGGTCTATGACGTGGCGCCCTATTTTGCCCAGGATATCCCCCTCCCGCAGGCCGAACCGATTCCCGGCACCGACACCCATGTTTTCAAGTGCCGCGTGGGAGATGAAGTAAGAGAGTTCACGTCTACGCGGGATGAAGATGGCGTCCTGGTCGAGGATATCGGCTTGATCGCGCGGGGTGAGCATCCGCATGCCCCCGGGCACACCGTAACCATGCTAAGCGGCATTACCAGCCGCGGCGTTCACGGCGCCGCACTCGGATTCATTATCGGACAAGTCAGAGACGAAAACGAAGAGTACCTTCGGGGCGCGTTCGGAAATGCTAATGCATTCTGCATTGTCATGCGCGTGCCCGTCATACAAAACATCGCGTTGCCGCCTAATCTAGCGCGCGACAATGTTCGCCTATACGAATGGTCGAGTGAGACAGGAGCGTGCTGGTGACTGCCATGCTAGATGCCGATGCACAGCTAACCGCAGCCAGCAGTGACAGGGAACTCCCGAAACCATACCGGCTTAAGTCGTACACTCACCTGCTCCGCTTTCCCGAGATTACGGATGCCGCGCCCGGAGCTAGCGGCCGGAGCGTCGATGCGATTATCGTCCCTACGGTCCGCTCACCCGAGCAGCTTCGCTCCGCGGTCAGACTCGCCGCGGAGGCAGGGTGCCAGCTGATCGTTCTGTACACCGAGAGTTTTCCGGCCGAGTTGTCATCGGTCCTCGACGAGATGCAGCCGGGCCTGGCCACGGTGCTGGCGGTAGGCTCCGGCGTCACGCATCCCTTGCTCGACCTCGCGGCGGGCCTGCCCCAGACGGCAGTGTCGTCGTCTGCCCTTGATATCAGCCGGAAGCGAAACCTGGGCTTGCTGATAGGCCGCGCCTGCGGGTGGACCAGTATGCTCTTTCTCGACGATGATATCCGCAAGGTTAACGGGGAAAAGCTCAGGTCAGCGGCTAAGCTGCTCGATGAATATCCAGTCGTCGGACTTCAGGTAACTAAGTATCCCGACGCGTCGGTAGTCGGACACGCTTTCCGGCTGACCGGGCATGGCCAGCGGCCATTTATATCCGGTGGTTCGCTACTGGTAAATCCGCAACGTCTCAACGGCTTCTTTCCGGCCGTCTATCATGAGGACTGGCTGTGCCTGATCAGCCATCTCAGGTGCGGTGAGGTTGCTATCGGCGGTACTGTAGGACAGCTGCCCTACAAGCCATTTACTACGCCCCAGCGCGCACGGCTTGAAGAGTTTGGCGATACCCTTGCGGCTGGTCTTCTCGAACTTGTCGATGACCAGCATCAAACAAGTAATACAGCACCGGCCGGCCGTGCAGATATTGCGACTGCAGCTGAGTATGACTATTGGCGTGAAGCAACCGCGGTACACTTCTGGGCAGAAATTCTACAGCGACGTGGCGCCCTGCTTGATAACATCGCAGGACGCCTGAAGGTAATTCGCCCACCCGACCCGAGGCCACTGGAGTGCGTCCGGGCCGCACAGCAGCGTCACCGGGAGCTTACACCAGAAGAATTTGCTTCATTTACTGAACAGTGGCTCGCCGTGCTCGCCGCCTGGCGTAGCTGGCTGCCTTGCCGTACCCACGCGAATTCGGTGAGTAAGGCCCTGGCGGATCTGGGTCTGCTGCACGCTGTCCGCAGTTACGAGACGCGCCCTCAGCAAGCTCCGGCGCGGGGCATACGCTGGACCGGCGGTTTCGCGGGTCGCTGGGGCCGCCGGGCCGCCGCCGACGGCCGGCAGAGGTTCGGGTTCCTGGGGCAGCGCTTATCGCGACGGCCGTCCGGCACTTAGCGCGTCATGGCCGGAGCCCTGGATTCGGCCGGATCGAGGCGGGCGGCGGTGCGGGCGGCCGTGTCCAGCGCCCACCGGCTTGTGGTGACCAAGCCGAGGATGAAGACCACGACGCCGCAGGCGGCCAGCAGCAGCCAGCCGGCGTGGCTGGCCGCCACGAACCCGGCGCGAAGCGGGCCGTGCAGGCTTGCGGCCAGAATCGAACCGGTGACGGCGACGCCGAGCGAGGTGCCGACCTGGCGGCTGGTCGACGCTATCCCCGAGGCCACGCCGGCCTGGGAGAAGGGCATCCCGGACACCGCCGCCTGGGTGATAGGCGCGTTCACCATTCCGGCTCCGAGGCCGAAGACAGCGAACGCGATGATGAGCGAGGACGTCGGTGACGACGCGGTGATCCCGGACACGAGGACTCCGCCTGCCGCGAGGGCCGCGCCCGCCCCCATCATCGGCAGGCGCCCGCCCCGGCGGGCGAGTACCCGGCTGGAGCCGACCGCGCCGACCGCCATCGCCACCGCCATCGGCAGCATGTGCAGGCCCGCGTTCAGCGCGGACAGGCCCCGGACGTCCTGCAGGTACAGGGTGGCCAGGAACAGGAAGCCGCCGAGTGCGGCAAAGGCGCTGATCGCCGTCAGCACCGAGCCCGCGAACGGCGCGCTGCGGAAGAACCTGGGGTCAAGCACTGGTTCGGTACGGTGCGCCTCGTAGGCTACGAAGACTGCGAGCGCCACGACTGCCACCGCGAACAGGGTCACGATCACCGGAGCGTGCCAGCCGAGATCGGGCCCCTCGATGATCGCGTAGGTCAGCGAACCCAGCATCACGATGATGAGCGCCTGCCCGCCCGGGTCCGGACGGCGCGGCCTCGGCGCCTTGGATTCGGGGACGAACCTCGCGGCTAGCGCGATGGCAGCCAGGCCGACCGGGATGTTGACCCAGAACACGCCCCGCCAGCCGACGGAGCCGACCAGGAGGCCGCCCAGCACCGGGCCGAGAGCCATGGACAGGGCGAACGTCCCGCCCCATACCCCAAGTGCCCGGGCCCGTTCGGCCCGGTCAGTGAAGGTGTTGGTGATGATGGACATCGCGACGGGGTTGAGCATGGAGCCGCCGACGGCCTGCACCATCCGGAACGCGACCAGCCAGCCCAGGCCGGGTGCCAGGCTGCACAGCCCGGAGCCGACGGTAAATGTGGCGAGGCCGATCTGGAACACCCGGCGGCGGCCGACCCGGTCGGCGGTCGCGCCAGACAACATCAGCAGGCTGGCCAGCACGAGGGTGTAGCCGTCGATGGTCCACTGCAGGCCGGAGACCGATGCGTGCAGGTCCCGTCCGATGGACGGCAGCGCGACGTTGACGATCGTGGTGTCCATGCCGACGATGAACAAGCTGAGGCAGCATATGACGAGCACGAGCCTGCGGTGACGGCTGTTGAGCTCCGGCAAGTGGTATCACCCGATCGGCTGGCGGTGGTTAATTGCCTGACAGCAACTAACTACCCCGCTACCATCGACTATTTCCGCCCGATGCCGCCAGCAGCGCCGTCTGGCTGAGACGTTGGTCACCATTGGCGAAGGAGCCACCTTGGCCCCGGGGCGACGGCGACGGTGCCGCGCGGCGCCAAGGCAGCTAACGGCCGGAACTGTCGGGGATCAGGTCGATGGCGGGGCTCAGCCGGGCCGCGGTGGACTTCGCCCAGCCCGTCGTGCAGACCAGGCCGAGCAGGAGCACGAGGTAACCGCAGCCGGCCATGATCCACCAGCCCGCGTGGGCGGCCTGCACGAAGCCCGCCTGCATCGACCCTCGCATGCTGGCCGCCAGGACCGAGCCGACGATGGCGACGCCGAGCGACTGGCCGAGCTGGCGGCTGGAGGAGTTCATGCCAGAAGCCATGCCGGCCTGGGTCTTCGGTACCCCGGACATGACCCCGTTGGTGATCGGCGAGCTGACCATGCCGGCGCCGATCCCGAACAGGGCGTAGGTGACGATCAGGTACGCATGCTCGGTACCGCCCGTCAGCCGCGACAGCGCCGCGCTGCTGATGGTGAGCGCTGTCCCGGCGATGACCAGCGGGATCCGCGGGCCGCGCTTGGCGACCATGCGGCCGGCCATCGGTGCGCACATGGCCATGACCACGGGCATGGGCAGGATGGTCAAGCCGGCCTGGAGCGCCGACAGCCCGCGTACATCCTGCAGGTACAGGGTGGAAAGGAAGAGGAACCCGGCCATCGCGGCGATCGCGCAGACGGCGCTGAGGTTGGCGCCCGCGAACGGTACGCTGCGGAAGAACCGCAGGTCGATCATTGGTTCCGCGCGGCGGGGCTCGTAGGCGAGCAGGACGGCCAGCGCGGCCACGCTCGCGGCGAAGAAGCCGAAGATCTCCGGTGAGTACCAGCCGTACCCGGGCCCTTCGATGATCGCGTAGGCGAGCGAGCCGAGCATTACGATCACGAGCAACTGGCCCACCCAGTCGGCGCGGCGCGACTGCGGCGCCTTGGAGTCGGGCACGAACAGCGCGGTCAGCGAGATGGCGGCCAGGCCGACCGGGATGTTGGCCCAGAAGATGCCGCGCCAGCCGACGGTACCGACCAGCACGCCGCCCAGGACCGGGCCGAGCGCCATGGACAGGCCGAACACGCCGTCCCAAACGCCGATCGCCCGGGCACGTTCGGCCCGCCCGGTGAACGTGTTCGTGATGATGCCGAGCGCCGCGGGGTTCAGCATCGAGCCGCCTACCCCCTGCAGGACGCGGAAGGCGATCAGCCACGGCAGGCTCGGAGCCAGGCTGCACAGCCAGGAGCCGAGCGTGAAGAGCGACAAGCCGACCTGGAAGATGGTCCGGCGCCCGATCCGGTCGGCAAGCGCGCCCGAGAACATCAGCAGGGCGGCTAGGACGATCGTGTAGGCGGCGACCGTCCACTGCAGGCCGGAGATACCGGCATGCAGGTCGCGGCCGATGGCCGGGAGCCCCACGTTCACGATCGTGTTGTCCAGGCCGACCATGAACAGGCTCATGCAGCAGACGGCGAGCATGAGCATGCGGCGCCCGGAGGTGGCGGCGATGCCCGTATCGGCGATGGCGGTGTTGGCGATGGCGGTGTTGGCGATGGCAGTGTTGGCGATGGCAGCGGGTAGCCGACTGGGCGCGTTGAGTGACCTCCCGTGGGCGACTTCCACTGGTGCCTGCATGGCGCAAACCCCTCGGGTCGTACTCGCCGCGGACGAGTACCGGCTACTTATTACACGTCCGGCCCCGGGCCGTGGTTCGGGTTCATCCCGGATGAACCTGACCAGATGACCGGGAGCTTGTCGATCCCGTAGATCCCCTCGACCCCGCCCAGTTGCGGCGGCCCGTCCAGGGCGAGATCAGGAGTGCGCGGCGCCAGGAACGCAAGCGCCTCTTCCAGTTCCGCCCGGGCCAGGTTCGCGCCCAGGCAGTAGTGCGTTCCCGCTCCGAAGGTCAGCAGCCTGGTATCGCGCACCGCCGTGATGTCGAAACGCTCGCCGTCGTCGCCCTGGCGGTTGGCCCGCTCCGCGCAGATGGCGACGATCGTGCCCGCCGGGAAGATAACGCCGCGATGCTCGATCTCCTGCAGGCAGATCCGCGCGGTGAACGGCGTTACGGGCTCGAACCGCAGCACCTCGTCGACCGCCCGCGGGGCCAGGTCCGGATCGCCGGCCAGCCGCGACCACTGGGCGGGATGCTCGGCGAACAGGCGGATCGCATGGGAGAGCTGGGCGGCCGTGGTGTCGATTCCCCCGGCGAGCAGGTTCACGACCAGTTGCACGCATTCGGCAGCGGACAGCCGGTCCCCTCCCGCCTGCGCCGCCAGCAACTCGCTGATCAGGTCGTCGGCCGGCGCCGCCCGCCTGGCCTCCAGCAGCTCCGTCACATAATCCTGGACCTCGGTGACCGAGCGCTCGATGTCGTCCCGGTTCGTTCCGAGGGCCCGGATGTCGAACTGCCGCTGGACCCAGGTGGACCAGGTATGCAGCCGCTCCGCGTCCTGCTGCGGCGCGCCGAGCACGGTGGCGATGGTCAGCGAGGGGTACGGCCGGCCCACCGCGGCGACAAAGTCGCACGTGCGGTACGCCTCGACCTGTACCCACAGCTGCTCAAGGAAGCCGCGCATCACCGGACGCCGGCGGTCGGCCGCGCGCGGTGTGAGGGCCGGCCCGACCAGTGCCCGCAGCCGCCGGTGCTGGTCCCCCGTGAGGTTCAAGATGTTGGTGTCGATATGGTCTGCTAGCGGACCGCCGGTCACGCCGAAGAACTCGGCGATCTGGCGGCCGGGGAACGCCGTCACCCTTGACCGCAGGAAGAACTCGCCGGAATCATGGTCCAGCACGATGTAGGCCAGCGGTGACCTGGCCAGCCACCCCAGCTGACGGGTCTCGGCGAGTTGCTGATGGTAGCGATCAGCCGAGAAATCCGGCGCCGTGTAGTCGAACGCCGGCAGGTCAAGTTCGGACACAAGGTTCATAACAGATATGACGGTACACCGATGCACGCAGTAGTCAAGCAGTTACGTTTAGCGGTTCAAGGCCGTTTTACCCTGCAAGATGTGCGTATGCGGTCTAGATTTGCTAACGAAACAGGCTGATATCCGAGGTATCAACGTGCCGAGGGGGGGACCATGAGCCGCAGACTGCTACAGCTGGTCATTCCGGTCACGCCGGAACGGAGAATGTTCCGGATTCACGACCCGTCCGTGGATCCGGACGCACCGGGTGGCCCGCTGGCTCCGGTGGGGGCGCTGATCAGCACGAACCGCGAGCAATTGTGGGTTGGCAGCCTGCAGGAGGACATCGACGTCCGGCTCGTCCTCGAAGAGTGGGACACCGCTCCGCCGCCCTGCGGCGACGCCTGGGACGAAGAGGCCAAGGGGTCTATCTACCTGCGCGGGCAGCTGAGCATCAACATGGGCCTGGCCGGCAGCGCGGTTCGCGGGCTCCGGCTCGCCGGCGGGGTCGGCGACTATTCGGTGCGCGTCTACGCGGGCAACCGCAACCAGGTCACCCGTCGCTACGCCGAGCTCTTCGACCGCCACCGCAACCCGCTCAGTGACGAGTTCCAGCAGGAGAAGAAGACGCTCGAGGGTCTCGAACGTTATCTCGTCCAGCTGTGGCGCGAGTCCTTAGCCGGACCGGGCTACGGCCCGCCGGGCGGTTTGGTCTGGCCCTCGGCCTGACCGCCGGTCCCGTGCCCGCTCGCCGAAGGCGCCGCGGACGCGCCGGACGAACGCGTTCCGGCTCCGCCGGCGCTCGCGTTGGCGTTCACCGGCGAAGTGGGGGCCGCTTCGGTCGTCACGGTGCTCGAACTGCTGGGGCTGCTGGGGCTCGGCGCCCGTACGTGCGTGCGGAACGGGATCATCGCGTAGACCATTAGCGAGACCATCGCGACCAGCAGGACGGTGAACAGCGAGCCGACGATGCGCGCCCGGGGCGAGCGCAGCACGGTGGCCGGACCGGGGCGCCTGAACGACGTCAGGCAGGTAGCCAGCCCGGGATCGTCGGCTGCGAGCCGCCGCTCGATCTCGGCGAGCACCCGCTGCTCGTCCATCGACAGCGCCATACGGCCACCTCCGCATCGTGCACTGGGTGATTACCCTCTCACTATCCCCCAGGAGCCGGCCTTTATCCAATTGTTCCGGCTTCGTACTTCACCTGTTTTTCGCGGCGAGGGATCCGCGCCCGTCACGGCGCATACCACGTCCCCTCAGACACGCACGTTACGCTCCGCTGCACACCGTTTACCTAGATCTTAGTTAAATAACTAAGGCGAGCGCAAGCGTGTCGGGCTTGCTATACTCGAAAAACCGTTCTACCGTGTTGGATATGCGCTGGGACAATCTGCGGCTTGACGATGCCCCGCCGGACGACCAGGAAGCCGTCGGCGGGGACCTCCTGTTCCCCGTCGAACGCCGGGATACGGCGATCCCGCTGATCGAGCGCGGCGCGGTGGCTCGCACCTTTGACACCCCCGGCTTCCGCGGCATGACCTTCTTCGAGATCCAGGCCAAGTCCGTCGTCAACCGGGTCCCTGAGGCGTCCCGGATGCCGTTCCGCTGGACTATCAACCCTTACCGCGGCTGCCAGCATTCGTGTGTCTACTGCCAGGTGGGTGAGACGCCCATCCTGATGGCGGATGGCCGGACCAAGCCGCTGGCCGACGTCCGTACGGGGGACGAAATCTACGGCACGTACCGGCAGGGCTTCTACCGCCGGTACACGCGCACGACGGTGCTGGCCCACTGGTCTACGGTCAAGCCTGCGTACAGGGTCACGCTGGAGGACGGCACTCAGCTCGTATGCAGCGGTGATCATCGCTTCCTCACCGAGCGCGGCTGGAAGCACGTGACCGGGGCCGAGTCCGGCCCGCTACGGCGGCCATTCCTGACCGTCAACAACAAGCTAATGGGGGTGGGCGGCTTCGCCGAGCCACCCAAACACACGGCCGCCTACCGGCGCGGCTACCTCTGCGGCATGATCCGCGGCGACGGGAGCATCGGGCACTACTCGTACCCGCCCCGCGGTTCGGGCGGTAATCGTATTTCCCTGTTCCGGCTGGCGCTGGCTGATCAAGAGGGGCTCGCCAGGACCGCTGACTACCTCGCCGACATAGGCATCGGCTGTCGCCAGTTCACCTTCAGCCAGGAGTCGGCCACGCCGCGTCTGATGACCGCAATCCGCACCGCCCGCCGCGATGAGGTCCGGACGATCGAGTGGCACATCGGCTGGCCGGATAATCCGGCCGCGGACTGGCGCAAGGGCTTCCTGGCCGGCATCTTCGACGCCGAGGGCAGCTACAGCCGAGGAATCCTGCGGATCTCCAACACCAATCCGGACATCATCGGCTGGACCGTCTCCTCGCTGGAGTCGCTGGGCTTCGACGTGGCGCTGGAGCCGCGGAATCTTCCGAATGGACTTATCTCCCTCCGGTTGCGCGGCGGGCTTCGCGAGGCGCTCAGATTCTTCCACACAGTAGACCCCGCGATCACCAGGAAACGCACCATCCAAGACGTGGCCATCAAGAGCGACGCCCGGCTCCGCGTGACGGCGATCGAGCCGCTGGGGCTGGACGTGCCAATGTACGACATCACGACCGGGACCGGCGATTTCATCGCCAATGGGGTGGTGAGCCACAACTGCTTCGCTCGAAATACGCACACCTACCTGGACCTCGACACGGGGGCGGACTTCGACACCAAGGTGGTGGTCAAGGTCAACGCACCCGAACTGGTGCGCAAGAAGATGGCGTCCCGGGGATGGCAGGGCGAGCACATCGCGATGGGCACGAACGTGGACTGCTACCAGCGGGCGGAGGGCCGCTACCAGCTGATGCCCGGCATCATCGGCGCGCTCAAGGATGCCGCCAACCCGTTCTCCATCTTGACCAAGGGCACCCTGATCCTTCGTGACATGGAGTTGCTCGCGGAGGCGGCGGAGGTCACGGACGTCGGGCTGAACGTCTCGGTGGGATTTACCGACAAGGACCTATGGCGATCTATCGAGCCGGGCACGCCCGCCCCGGGACGGCGGCTCGAGGCGTGCGCGGCCCTGAACGAACGCGGACTTCGGTGCGGCGTGCTCATGGGGCCGGTCGTGCCGTTCCTTTCCGACTCCCCCGCTCAGCTCGACCAGGCGGTCAGGCAGATCGCGGCCGCCGGCGCCACCCACGTCATGCCGATCGTGCTGCACCTGCGTCCCGGGACGCGGGACTGGTTCTTCGGCTGGCTGCGAGCCCAGCATCCCGAGCTAGTCGACCGTTACCTGGAGCTTTACGGCCGGGGTGCCTACGCCCCCAAGGCCTACCAGGCCAGGATCGCCGGGCAGGTCCGCGAGCTCGCGAACAAGCACGGCATTGGCCGGCCGAGGTCCGGCTTCGGTCACGGCACCCTACGGCGGCGCGAGCAGCCGGCCGCCGTAGTCAGCCCGAGACCCCCGGAGGGCCCGGTCCCGGCACCCGCCGAGATCCCCGCGGTGCCGGAGCAGCTCACCCTGCTCTGACCGATGAGGCGCGCCCCTCTGCTTCGTGTCCTGCCTTGTGGCAGCGCGAGCGGACGAACGGGGCCGGCCAGACGGTGGATACGACGGGTCCAGATGGCGGACCCGCGGCCGGCCGAACAGGGTACAGAAAGGATGGCCGCGCGGTTGATGCGCGGCCGTCGCCGCCGGACGAAGCTGGCTATGACGGCCCGGGCAAAGAGGCACTGGCTACGAAAGACACGGCCGTGCCGGGTCAGGAACCCAGAAACGGAGACCACGGCGCAATGGTGCCGTGAACATTAACGGGCAAATTCAAGATATAACTTGACAGCTCGAGGCAATGCGATACATCGTATTGGCTGAAGACTTTATCAGGAAAATTTAGCGTGAGGAGGACGACGTGGCACGCGGGACCACGGGGGCGCCCCGTAACACGCCGGGTAACGGTCCCGGTGTCTCCGCCGACGGCGGAGACACCGGGACGGCAGGCCAGGAGATACGGGGTCAGGCAACACGGGGTTTTGAAACACGGGGTTATGAAACACGGGATACCCGGGCCTCGCGCCCGGCAGAACGCGAGCGGCGAGCGCGGCCGCGCGGCGTCAGCCGGCTGGTCACGATCGTGTGCGGCCGCCGGTCCAAGTACCTGGTCGTCGCGTTCTGGATCGTGATGGTCGCGGTGCTGGGATCACTGGCCGGCAAGCTCCAGGGCGCGGAGAAGAACGATTCGTCCGCCTACCTGCCTTCGTCGGCCGAGTCCACCCAGGAGCTGAACGAGCAGAACCTCTTCCAGTCCAAGAACCTCAACCCGGCCCTCGTGGTCTACGTCCGCGACACCGGGATAACAGCCGCCGACCTGCGCAAGGCGGACGCTGACGCCCGCTACTTCGGCTCGCTGCCCGCCGTGAACGGCCGGGTCGCCGCTCCGGTCGTGTCCGCCGACCACAAGGCGATCCAGACCGTCATCGGCGCGGACCTCGGCTACAACAGCGACCTGAGCGGCTTCGTGGCCAATCTGAAGTCCACCGCGGACAAAAACGACGCGGGGCTGAGCGTGTACGTCGGCGGGCCGGCCGCCAGCGCGGCCGACCAGATCAAGATCTTCAAGGGCATCGACTCCACCCTGTTGTACGCGACCTTGGGCGTAGTCGTGGTGCTGCTGCTGCTGACCTACCGGAGCCCGGTGCTGTGGCTGTTGCCCATCGTGTCGGCAGGCGTGGCGCTCACCGTCGCCGAGGCCGTCATCTACCTGCTGACCCAGCACGCGAACCTGGTCGTCAACGGGCAGAGCGGGGGCATCCTGGTCGTGCTGGTGATCGGCGCCAGCACCGACTACGCGCTGCTGCTGATCGCCAGGTACCGGGAGGAACTGCGCAGGCACGAGGACCGGCACCAGGCCATGGCCGTGGCGTTGCGGCGGGCGGGCCCGGCGATCATCGCCAGCGGGCTGACCGTCGTGGCGGGCATGATCTGCCTGCTCGCGGCCGAGTCCAATGACATCTCCGGCCTCGGTCCGGTCGCCGCGATCGGGATCGCGGTAGGCCTGATCGCCATGATCACCCTGCTGCCCGCGCTGCTGGTGATCTTCGGCCGGTGGATGTTCTGGCCCGCCAGGCCGGCCTACGGCTCCGTAGAGCCGACCACCCGCGGGGCGTGGTCGCGAGTGGGGCGGTCGATCAGCCGCCGCCCGCGGACGGTGTGGCTGGTGACGGCGATCCTGCTCGGCGCCAGCGCGGCCGGGATGGTGGGATTCAAGTTCGGGACCCTGACCACGGCCGAGTCGTTCCGCGGCACCCAGCCCTCGGTCGCCGCCCAGCAGGTGCTGGCTCAGTACTTTCCGGCCGGATCCGGTGAACCCGTCGACGTGATCTCGACCGCCTCCAGGGCGGGGCCGGTCGGGGGCGCGCTCAAGGCCACGCCGGGCATCGCCGCCGTCAGCTCGCCGGTAACCAGGGACGGCCTGGTCTTCCTGCAGGCGACGATGACGCCGGCCCCGGACAGCCCCGCCGCGTACACGCTGGTGGACCGGATCCGGACCACGTTGCACGCCATCCCTGGCGCCGACGCCAAGGTCGGGGGCGGCACCGCGATCAACAGGGACGTGGAGAGCGCCTCCGCCCGTGACCGGAACCTGCTCATCCCGCTGATCCTCGGCGTGGTGCTCATCATCTTGGCCCTGCTCTTGCGCGCGATCGTGGCCCCGCTCATCCTCATCGCCACCGTGGTGCTGTCCTTCGCCGCGGCGCTCGGCCTGTCGTCGCTGATCTTCGAGCACATTTTCGGATTCGCCGGAGCCGATACCTCCGTGCCGCTGTTCGTCTTCGTGTTCCTGGTGGCCCTGGGTATCGACTACAACATCTTCCTGATGACCCGGGTGCGCGAAGAATCCGCCCGGCTGGGGACCCGGCGCGGCGCGGTGACCGGCCTGGCCGCCACCGGCGGCGTCATTACCTCGGCGGGCCTGGTACTCGCGGGCACGTTCGCCATGCTCGGCACGCTGCCGCTGGTGGAATTCACCGAGATCGGGGTGGCGGTCGCCCTCGGCGTGCTGCTTGACACGATCGTGGTCAGGTCGGTGCTCGTGACCGCGCTGACCTTGGACATCGGCCGGCACATCTGGTGGCCGAGTGCGCTAGCACACCCGGAAGGCGTCGCGGTGACAGACGGCACTTAGAATATTGATCCGTGGCGGGTGATGACCGGGTGGGGCTAATGGCAGCGTGCGGGTGCTGAGCCGCCAGGAGACAGGGCGGCTCCTGGCCCGCACCGTTGCCGTCCCCGACCCGGGAAATCTTCTCGGCAGCCTCCCCCAGCCGGATGTCCTGGCCTGGGTGCATCACGGGGCCGGACTGGCCGGCTGGGGTGAGGTGGCCCGGGTCACGCTGCCCGCCGGAGAAGACAGGTTCACCGCCGGGGAGAAATGGCTCCGCTCGGTATTCGATGCCACCGACATCGACGACCAGGTGCGGGTGCGAGGTTCCGGGCCTATCGCCTTCGGCAGCTTCACCTTCGACGCCTCATCCGACGGGTCGGTGCTGACCGTGCCCCGCACCGTGCTCGGCCGTGACGGCCGCGGCCAGGCGTGGCTGACGAGCGTGTCCGAACCGGGTCAACCCGCCGTCGTCAGCCCGTTCCGCACGCCGGAGTCACCAGCCGACGTGCAATGGCGCGATGGCAGCTTGCCCGGGGCGCAGTGGGAGCAGGCGGTGGCCGACGCAGTGGCGGCGATCAGGCAGGGCAGCCTGGCCAAGGTGGTGCTCGCCCGCGATATCTTCGCGACCGCGGGGGCGCCTGTCGACGCCCGGGCCGTACTGCGCAGGCTGGCCGACCGCTATCCCGATTGCTTCACGTTCGCCTGCGACGGCCTAGTCGGCGCGACCCCCGAACTGCTAGTCCGGCGGGACGGCCGCCAGGTGAGCGCACTGGTCCTCGGCGGCACGGCCCCGCGCGGCGATGATCCGGCGCACGACGAAGCGCTGGGCGCGGAATTGCTGGCCTCGGCGAAGAACACCGAGGAACACGCCTACGCGGTCGCCTCGATCCGCGATGGGCTGCGGCCGCTGTGCGACCGGCTGGACGTCGAACCGCGGCCGTCCCTGCTGAGGCTGCCGAACCTGCAGCACCTCGGCACCCATATCCACGGCACGCTGACCGGCAGCGGGACGTCGAAATCGGTCCTCGCCCTGGCCGCGGCGGTCCACCCGCCCGCTGCCGTCTGCGGGACTCCGACCGCGGCGGCCCTGGAACTCATCCGCGAGCTCGAGCACATGGACCGTGGCCGCTACGCCGGGCCGGTCGGCTGGATCGACGCCGAGGGGAACGGCGAGTGGGGCATCGCGCTGCGCTGCGCGCAGCTCTCGGGCCGCACCGCCCGGCTGTTCGCCGGCTGCGGCATTGTGGCGGGTTCGGATCCGGCCGCCGAGCTCGCCGAGACGCTGGTCAAGTTTCAGCCCATGCGCGACGCGCTTGAAGGCTGAGGCTGTCACCGCCGTCCGTTCGGTCCAAAAGATCTTTTTGTGCCGAACGAGCCGTCCTGTCAGTGATAAGGAAACTCTTAATCCGCGGTCGCCCAGTCGGCGACCGGGACATAGAGTCATGGTGGCGATACGCGCGCCTGCAGAACGGGAGAAAGGGTGCCAGCAGATGGACGGCAACCACGATGACGTGCTTGAGGTGCTCCGCACGGTATGGAGCGCTCAGGGGCAGACGGCGGAGGACGTCGAGGAAGCATGCGGCAACACCAGGTCCTGCCAGCGGATGTCTGACGTGGGCTTCGACGGCCTGGCTGAGGAGACCGACGGCGACCTGCGGGTCGCGTGGCGCACTAAGCTCGCGCGTGAGGGCAAGCTGAACCCCGCCGCGGGTAGCGTGCGGGACCTGGTCCTGCGGTCCGAGTCCTAACGGATGCAGTGCCCGGAAACCGTCGGTGAGCTCGCCGAGACGCTGCGTCAGGGCGGGTACCTGGCTGACCGGGGACTGTCCACGGCGTTGTTCGTCGCGCTGTCACTGAACCGCCCGATCCTGCTCGAGGGTGAGGTCGGGGTGGGCAAGACCGAGGTGGCCAAGGTCATCGCGTCGGTCTTCGGCCGCAAGCTGATCCGGCTGCAGTGCTACGAGGGCATCGACACCAACCAGGCGCTGTATGAGTGGGACTACGCCCGCCAGATGCTGCACATCCGGGCCCTGTCCGAGCATCAGCTCGCCGACTCCGCTGCGGTGGACAAGCTTTTCGGGCCGAAGTTCCTGCTGGAACGGCCGTTGCTGGCGGCGGTCCGGGCCGGCGATCAGGCGGTACTGCTCATCGATGAGATCGACCGGGCCGACGACGAGTTCGAGGCCTTCCTGCTCGAGATCCTGTCCGACTTCCAGATCAGCATCCCCGAGATCGGCACGATCAAGGCTGCGAGCCCGCCGCTCGTGGTGCTCACCTCGAACCGCACCCGGGAACTGCACGACGCGCTGAAACGCCGCTGCCTCTACCACTGGATCGGCTACCCGACCGCCGAGCGCGAGGTCGAGATCGTCCGGATCCGGGAGCCCGGCATCCCGGCCGTACTGGCCCGCAAGGTAGTCGCCGCCGTCCACCGGCTCCGCGAGTTCGACCTGGCCAAGCCGCCGGGAGTGGCGGAGACCATCGACTGGGCCCGCACCCTGGACTTCCTCGGCGAGACGGATCTCGACACCCGGAACGCGCAGGACACGCTCGGCGCCGTAGTGAAGGACCGAGACGATCTCGATGTCGTCCGCGACAACCTGCAGGACATCACCTCCGGTGCGCCGGGATCCTGATCCGGTGGACGTTCCGTTCACCGGCCTGCTGGCCCGCTTCGCCGCCGAGCTCCGTGCGGGCGGGCTCGCCGTGGGTTCCGGAGACGTCCTGGCCTACTGTTCGGCTCTGAGCAGGCTGGACCCGGCTGACCTGGTGGACCTGTACTGGGCGGGGCGGACCACGCTGGTGAACCGCTACGAGGACATCGCCTCCTACGACGAGATCTTCCGCCGGTTTTTCCTCGACGCCGACGGTCCGGCCGCTGACACCCTGGAGCTAATGCTGCGGGCATCGGCGCAGGCGCAGGGCGCGCTGGCGATTCCGTCCACCGAGCCGGGTGATGACGAGCACGAGGAGGAGGCCATTTTGGGCTGGATGGCCTCCGACGTCGAAGCGATCAAGCACAAGTCGTTCGCGGCCTGCACGCCGGAGGAGCTCGCGGCGCTGCGGCGGATCATGGCCCGGATCAGGCTGACGCCACCGCGGCGCCGGACGCGGCGCAGTGCCGCCGCCAGAACCGGATCCCGGCCTGACCCCCGCCGCACCGTCCGGGAATCCATGCGGATGCACGGCGAGCCCGCGCAGCTGTACTGGCGGCGCCGGAAGGTGCGGCTGCGGCCGCTGATCCTCATTCTCGACATCTCCGGCTCTATGGCCGACTACTCGCGCAGCCTCCTGCAGTTCGCGCATTCGGCGAAGAGGTCGGCGGGGCGGGTCGAGGTTTTCTGTTTCGGCACCCGGCTGACTCGCGTGACCGGGGCGATGGAGTGCCGCCGGCCGGACGAGGCCCTGGAGCGGGCCGCGCGCGCGGCGTTCGACTGGGACGGCGGCACGAGAATCGGCGACAGCCTGGACGCCTTCGTCCGCGGCTGGGCCCGCCGCGGCCTGTGCCGTGGCGGCGTGGTGGTGATCTGCTCCGATGGCCTGGACCGGGGGGACCCCGCCGTCCTGGCCGCCGCGATGGAGCGGTTGTCCCTGCTGAGCCACCGGGTGGTATGGCTCAACCCGCACAAGGGCGACGACCCGGGCTTCCGGCCGAATACGCTCGGCATGATGATCGCTGCCCCGCACATTGACCTGTTGCTGTCCGGGCACGATCTGAGCAGCCTGGAGAAACTCGCTACGCTGCTTCCCGGGCTCAACTGAGGAGGACGCGGTGAGGTGGAGCGTGGGGGTCGAGGCCGAGACCGACGGCGTGGTGACGCGGGAGCAGGTCGTCGAACTGGCCAACGCCGTCGCGGCCAGCGGCGGCATCGCCACCGGGATCGGCACGAACCGGTACGGCGCGCAGCTGATCGTGCAAGCCGGCAGCCGCGAAGAGGCGATCACCAAGGCGTCGCAGGAGTTCACGCGGGCCGCCGCCGAGGCCGGGCTCCCGGCCGCCCCTGTGACGCGGACCGAGGCGATCAGCGAGGAAGAAGAAGAGCTCGCATGATCCGGCTCGGATCGCTGGCCGGTTACCCGTTCGAGGGGCCCCGCGTGCTGGCGGGCTGGACGCCGCCGGCCACCGCGGCCGTCTTCGTCATCGCTTACAAGCCAGAGCCGGACACCAAGCCGGACCGGTACGCCGTCATCTACGTGGGCCATTCCGGGGACCTGTCCGCGGAGCGGTTCCCCTTCCAGCACCCCCGCGCGCACTGCTGGGTCCGCCGGGCCGGATCCAAGTACAAGGTCTACGTCTGCACCTACGAGGTCCCGGGTGGCGGCCCCGCGCACCGGGAGCAGATCACCAGGGAGCTGACCGCGATCTACCAGCCGCGGTGCAATGACCAGCAGTATGACCAGGCCTGGAAGGACGAGTGGATCGGCGGCACCACGGCCTCCTCCCCCAGCCTGGCTAAAGATCCGGCGGGGCCCAGGGTCCCCGGGACCCCGCCGGGCTAGTGTTCAGGGGTTCAGGACGGCGAGCGGAAGCCCACTGCGTCGAGCAGGCGCGAGCGGCGCGTCCCCGAGGCCGGCCGGGCGGGCTCGGGGACCGCGGCCCGCTCTGGCTGCGGGGTTACTCCGGTCACGATGCCCTCGGCCATCCCGTAGAGCAGCGGCAACGCGCCCGCGACCACGCCGCCGGTCTCGTTGATGTGCTCGACCCCCGGCCCGATGAGCTTGGCGTGCCCGACGATGGTCCGGACGATCTCCGCGCACTCTTCCAGGTTCCCGGCAATGCGGGTGAGCAAGGTACCCACCCAGAACAGGTAGAACGCCAGTCCGGCGATGAGCAGGACGACATCGATGACCGTCCATACGACCAGCCCGGTCATGACTTGACCTTTCCGAGCACGCGGCCGAGGAACAGATGGTGCTGCAGTCCCTCGGCCAGGACGGCCTCGACGCCGGTGGCGACCTGCGGGATCAGCACGGTGTCGGCGGTGTTCGCCGCCGCCGCATTGAGCGTGTCCCTGACCGTGACGACGCGGCGGTCGATGACCTTCACCAGGTAGATGAGCAGGCTCAGCAGGGCGGCGACTGCGACGACCACGACGAGGCCGAGGATATTCGCGATCGTCCACAGGTTGTGCTCGGTCGAGGACATGGCCAGTGCGTGCATGGCTTACCCTCCCAGCCTGGCGCGGCCGCGCTGCAGGCCGCTGATGATGATCGTGGCGTGCTCGATGGTGGTGCGCAGCGCGGCGAGCGGCGCGGTGTGGTGCACGGCGTCGGTCAGTGCGTCGTTGATCTTCGGCGCTTCGTTGCCGATCGACCGGGCGAGCATCAGGATCGGCACCACGAGGGCGACCACGACCAGGACGATGACAAT
Source organism: uncultured Actinomycetota bacterium (assembly GCA_963844625.1). GTDB lineage: Bacteria > Actinomycetota > Actinomycetes > Streptosporangiales > Streptosporangiaceae > Palsa-504. The sequence goes on from CAWJPF010000009.1 coordinate 141,419, forward strand.
GCCGATGGTGTAGCCCACCACCCAGCCGGTGGTGCTGGTCCCCGCGGCGAGGACTTGCGCGTGCATAAGTATCTCCTCAGACCGTTTCGCAGAAGTCGCGGACGGGTTTCAGGTTCGCGTTGACCGAGGTGAGCCGGGCGGGCACCGTGCTGGTCAGGCTCGCGACGGCCTGAACGCCACCGGTGGTGGCGACCAGCGTCTTCTTGACCGCCCTGAGGTGGAAGATGACGCGTAGCAGGCCTACCGCGGTGATCGCGATGATCAGCGCGGCGATGATCAGCGTCGCCCAGGCGGCTGCTGGCATGGCCGTTCTCCCTTCTGCTTGATGGTTGCCGCTTAGCCGAGGAGCTTGGCGACGAAGCCGGCGTACCTGACCGCGCCGACCGAGACTTCCTTGATGGTCGTGTCGGTGACGGCCAGCGCCTCCGGCACTCCGTTGAGCTCGCCGATCAGGGCGACCCCGCCGGCCAGGACGTCGTCGGCGGCGCCCCGGATCCGCTCGACCGCGGCCAGGACGCGATTGAGCAGGAAGATGACCACCGGCAGGACCACCAGCAACAGAATCGCGTTGCCGATCCACCACAAGACCATGGTTAGTTCTCCTGCCTAGCGGGCTGGTAGGGAAGGAAGAAGCGGCGGAAGACCCGGCTCAGGGCCATCACCGCGGCCCGCAGGCCCAGGGTGAAGCCCTTCGCCGGGGTCGCGGCGGCCGCCGCGATCTGCTCGGCGGACTCGCCGCGCTCGATCCGCTGGATCCGGTCCTGCATGTTCGTGGCGAAATCGCGCATCAGCACGGCGGTGACATCGGAGATCATGCCCCGGCCGTACTGCGCCGCCGCGCCCGACAGCTGCAGGTCCTGGGTGACGCCGACCTTGGTACCGCGGCCCGCCCGGGTCAGCACCGCCGTCACGACCATGCTGGCCTGGCCGCGGCCCTTCTCGTCCGCGCCGGCGGCGTGCACGACCACGCGTTTCGCCGCCTCGTCGCGCTCGGTGATGTCCGCGGTGCCCGTGAACTGCATGCGGACCGGCCCCATCCGGATGGCGACACCACCCTTGTACCTGTCGTCGCCGAGGTCCTCGGTCAGCTCCGCGCCGGGCAGGCACGCGGCGACCTGAGGGATGTTCTCGAAGAACTGCCAGACCTTTTCGACCGGCTCGGCGACCTCGAACTCGTTCTTGATCAGCATCGGGTCTCTCTCTTCACGTAAGCACCAGGGTCTTCCTCGAACGCCCGGCGGCAGCCGACACAGCAGAAGTGGTAATCGACGCCTTCGTATGTCACCTGGTCCCCTGACGGCCCGGCGTTCACCGTCATCTCGCAGACCGGGTCGATGGTCTCCGCCGCTCGCTTGGCGGGCCTGGCGGTTGATACCGCCAGCGCGCCGGAGGCGCGGAGCTGGACCAGTTCGGCGAGAATGGCTACCGCGATCTCCTGATGCGTCGTGCTGCCCAGGTCCAGGCGGCCGGCACCCGCACCCGGTCGAGCTGGTCCTTGGGTACGCCCCGGTCGGCGAGGTAGCCGAGGACGGTGGCGCCCCGGCGGTGCGATCCGACCAGGCCGAGGTAGGCGGGGCGGGCGGCGACCGCCCGCTCGAGCACGTCCTCGTCATCATGGCCCTGAGTCGCCACGACAATCATGGAGCGTTCATCGGCGCTCTCGGTCGCGAAATCCGGGCCGCGAACCAGGTCCGTGCGCCAGTCCAGGGCCCCGGCCAGGCCCGCGAGCGTGCGGGCCATCGGGGAATCGCCGACGATCACCAGGTGCGGAGCCGGCAGGATCGGCTCGATGTACACCTCGAGGGCACCCTCACTCTGGCAGGAGATCGGGACCACGGTCATTCCGTCCGGCACTCCCGCGCCGAACTGCTCCGGGGTCCCGAGCAGCAGCAGCTTGGCGGCTCCGTCCGCCATCACCCGCTGCGCCTCGCGGATCACGACCGGCTCGGCGCAGGCGCCGCCGATCCAGCCGTGCAGCTCGCCGTCGCTGGTGATGATGGCGCGCGAGCCCGACTGACTCGACGAGGGACCCTGGCGCCAGACTACGGTCGCGAGCGCGAACGCCTCCCCGCGACGGGTCAGCTCGCCCATCTCCTCAAGTATGCCCAAGCCTTCCATCAGCCACTCCGCTGTCAGTCGTCCGAACGTACCGGCGGCGCGCCGGACACGTCGCGATGATAGGTGATGGCTTCCCACACCCGGTCGGGAAGCAACGGCATGTCGATGTTGCGGACTCCAGTGCCCGACAGCGCGTTGATGACCGCGTTCACGAAGGCGGCCGGCCCGCCCACCGCGGCGCATTCGCCGATGCCCTTGGCGCCAATCGGGTGGTGCGGGCACGGGGTGACGACCTCGCTGTGCAGCTCGAAGCCCGGCGTCTCCCAGGCGGTGGGCAGCAGGTAGTCCATGTAGTTCGAGCCCACGCAGTTGCCGTCGGCGTCGAAGGTGATGAACTGCATGCTGGCCATCGCGTAGGCCTCGGTGAGGCCGCCCATGATCTGGCCTTCGACGATCATCGGGTTGATCCGGACGCCGCAGTCGTCGACCGCCACTATGTTCAGCACATCCCAGACCCCGGTGGCCGGGTCGACCTCGACGGTAGCGATGTAGACCGCGAAAGGCCAGGTCAGGTTGGGCGGGTCGTAGTAAGCGGTGTTCTCGAGGCCCGGCTCCATGCCGTCCGGCATGTTGCTGTACGCGGCCATCGCGCACTCCTGGATGGTCACGCCGCGGTCGGGTGCGCTGCGGATGTAGAACCGGCCGAGTTCCCACTCGATGTCTTCCTCGGACACCTCGAGCAGGTGCGCGGCGAGCTTACGGGCCTTGGCCCGGATCTTGCGTGACACCATCGAGATGGCCGCGCCGGCTACCGGGGTGCTCCGGGAGGCATACGTGCCCATGCCGAACGGGGCGGTGTCGGTGTCGCCTTCCTCGACAACGATGTCGTCGGCGGGGATGCCGAGCTCGTGGCTGACGATCTGGGCCCAGGTGGTCTCGTGGCCCTGGCCCTGCCCCCGGGCGCCGGTCCGGACGATGGCCTTGCCGGTCATGTGGATCTTGAGCTCGGCCGAGTCGAACATCTTGATGCCGAGGATGTCGTACTCGCGGCTGTTGCCCGCCCCCAGCGGCTCGGTCATCGTGGAGATCCCGATGCCGAGCAGCCTGCCCCGGGACCTGGCTTCTTCCTGCTTCCGCAGGAAGTCCTGGTAGCCGACCGCCTTGAGGCCGACATCGAGGCACTTTTCGTACTGGCCGGAGTCGGTCAGGAACCCGAACGGGGTGCGGTGCGGGAACTGATCGTCCCGGACGAAGTTCATCCGCCGGAACTCGGCCTGGTCCATGCCGAGGTCATCCGCCGCGGCCTGCACCATGCGCTCCTGGAAGAACATCGCCTCGGTGACCCGGAACGAGCACCGGTAGGCCACGCCGCCCGGCGCCTTGTTGGTGTAGGTGCCGCGGGCCGTCAGGTGCGCGGCCGGGATGTCGTACGCGGCGAAGGCCGAGTGCATCAGCCCGATCTTGAACTTGCTGGGCTGCGCGTCGGCGAAGAACGCCCCGTGGTCGGCGTCGGTGTGCATCCGGACGCCGAGGATCTTGCCGTCGCGGCGCAGCGCCATCTCGCCGGTGAGGTACACGTCCCTGGCGAACCCGGTGGAGATAAGGTTGCCGGTCTTGTCCTCGATCCACTTGACCGGCCGCTCGAGCAGGATCGAGGCCAGGATCGACATGACGTAGCCGGGGTAGACGGGCACCTTGTTGCCGAAGCCGCCGCCGATGTCCGGGGAGATGATCCGGATCATGTGCTCGGGCAACTCGGCCACCAGCGCGACGGCGGCCCGGATGATGTGCGGGGCCTGGGTGGTCATGTACACGGTGAGCTTGGAGCTCGCGCGGTTGAAGTCCGCGATCGACCCGCAGCATTCGATCGGCGACGGGTGCGAGCGCGGGTAGTGCAGCTTCAGCCTGGAGACCATGTCGGCCTGCTCGAACGCGCGGTCGGTGCCGACGGCGTCGCCGACCTCCCAGTCGTAGATGACGTTGTCGCGCTGGCCTTCCTTATCGTCCCGGATGACCGGCGCGCCCTCGGCGACCGACTGCTCCGGGTTGACTATGGCCGGCAGCTGCTCGTACTCGACGTCGATGGCCTCGCACGCGTCCTTGGCGATGTAGGGGTCATCGGCGATGACGCAGGCGACCTCCTGGCCCTGGAACCGCACCTTGTCGGTGGCCAGCACGGCCTGCGTGTCGTAGGAAAGCGTCGGCATCCAGGCGAGGTTGCGCGTCGCCATCATCTCGCCGGTGAGCACCAGGTGCACGCCGGGTATCTCCCACGCACGGCTGGTGTCGATGGACTTGATCCGGGCGTGCGCCAGCGGGCTGCGCAGGATCTCCATGTGCAACATGCCGGGCAGCACGATGTCGTCGGTGTAGTTGCCCTTGCCGCGGATGAAGCGGTTGTCCTCGACGCGCTTGCGGCTGGCGCCCAGCCCGCCGATCTTTATTTCGTCCAGTGCCTGTGACACGTTCCGCCTCCCCTAGCTACCGGACTCGGATCGAAGCTTCGCGGCCGCCCACAGCACCGATTTCACGATGTTCTGGTAGCCGGTGCACCGGCAGAGGTTGCCGGAAAGGGCCCAGCGCACGTCTTCCTCGGTCGGGTCGGGATTGGCGTCGAGCAGCGCCTTGGCGGCCATCATCATGCCCGGCGTGCAGAACCCGCACTGCAGCCCGTGCTCCTCCTTGAAGCCCTCCTGCAGCGGGTGCAGCTCGCTGGCGGTGGCCAGGCCCTCGACGGTGCTGATCTCGTGCCCGTCGACTTGCACGGCCAGCATGGTGCAGGACTTCACCGCCTGGCCGTCGACCAGCACCGTGCACGCGCCGCAGTTCGTGGTGTCGCAGCCGGTATGGGTGCCGGTCAGGCCGAGCCCGCGGCGGATCAGGTGGGCCAGCAGCAGCCGCGGCTCGATCTCGGCGGCCTTCTTCTCGCCGTTGATCCGGAACTTGATCCGGCGGAGCGGGATGTTCCCCTCGTCCTGGTCGTCCTGGTCTTCAACAAAGATCGTCATGATCAGGCTGCCCTTTCCGCCACGGCCTCTGTCCGGCTCAAGATGCGCGTCACGAACGTGCGCACCATGTGCCGCTTGTACTCGGCGCTGCCGCGATGATCGGTCCTGGGCCGCGCGGCCTGGGCCGCGAGTTCCGCGGCCCGCGCGATGGTGTCTGGTGTCAGCGGCCGCCCGGCCAGCGCGGCGGCCGCCTCGGTTGCCGCGATGGTGGATCCGCCGACCCCGGTCAGGCCGATGCCCGCCCTGGTCACGTCCTCGCCGCTGGTTTCTATCGCCACGGCCACGCCGACCGTCGCGAAGTCACCGACGCGGCGCTCGAGCTTGAGGTAGCCGCCGGACCTGACGCCCTTGGCGGCGGGTATCACGGCTTCGGTGGCGATCTCGTCCTGGTCCAGGATGTTCTGGAATGGTCCCGTGACGAAATCAGCGAGCGGGATGGTGCGGGTGCCGCGCGGCCCGCGCGCGACGACGGAGCCGCCGAGGGCCAGCACTACCGAAGCCCAGTCACCCTGCGGGTCAGCGTGGCACAGTGAGCCGACCAGCGTGCCCCGGTTGCGGACGATGGGGTCGGCGATCAGCGGGGCCGCCGCGGCCATGCTCGGCTGCGTGGACTTCAGCAGATCTGAGCGCTCCAGGTCGGCATGCCGGCACAGGGCCCCGATGCGCAGGGTGCCGTCCGGGCCGGCGCGGTGGTAGTCCAGGCCGGGCACGTTGTTGATGTCCACGATCAGCTCAGGCGAGGCGAACCGCAGTTTCATCATCGGTACCAGGCTCTGGCCGCCAGCCAGCACCTTCACGTAGTCCCCGCCGTTATGCAGCAGGCTGATCGCCTCGTCAAGCGACCGCGGCGCCTCATAGCGGAACCGCGACGGATACATAAGATCCTCCAGGTATCGCAGGAGATTAGGGCGCGTGCTTACGGGTTCGATCCGGGGTCTGTGAACGACTCAGCACCGAGGTCAGGCACCGGGTCGCCAGGGGCGGCCGCTGGCCGCGCTTCCTGGACCGGGCGTGCTTCCTGCGCTGGCCGCCTTGATTCCGGATCCGCCACCGCCACCGGGAGTGAGTCCTCCTCGGGGTCCGGCCGCGGCTCCTGGTGCGGTGGCCAGGGTCCGGCCACCGGCTGGCCTGCGACCTTGAGGTAGTCGATCAGCTCGGGCCAGGCCCACACGGTCGGGCTCTTCCCTGTCTTCGGAGCGTGCTCGATCAGCTCGTAAAGCCGCGGGTTACCGCGGCTATGGCCGTCCGATTCAATTCGCATGCCGTTACTCCTGCCGGTGCACGAGCGTCATCGCCCGTGGTGCGTCACATAATCCGCTGGGGCCGCGCCGACCGCAACTCGCGAATAAGTGCTTGCTTAAGGGGGGCGCGCAAATAGTGATTTGTCCGTGTTCTCGCTGGTCTAAGCTCCAGATCGTGACATACACCGGCGGCCGGAACCGCGACGGCGGCACTCCGCCGGCCGGCGAGCGCATCAGGTGCATGGCCTCCGGCGTGCCCAGGTAACGCCGGAACGAGCTGGCCGCGGCGCTCTGATGCTGCTTTTCAAGCAGGGTGATGTGCCAGCACGCTTCCATCCGGCAGCCCGGCAGGTCGACGCGAGAGAGCTCGCCTCGCCGCAGCCGCTGGGCCACCAGGTGCTCGACCGCGGGAGCCACGCCCGTCCCGTCGGCCGCGGCGCCCCAGGCAGCGGTCTGGTTGGGGAACACCCTGATCTGCTCCTCGGGAATGCGCAGCCCGGCCAGCATCTGCCCGGTCTCGCTGTCGGAATCGGTCCCGGACGGGTCGACGAACCAGAGCCACTGGCGGGGGGTGCCGCGCAGCTGGTGCTGGCCGGCCGTCACGACCACGATCCTGTACTTGAAGATCGGTTCGGTGACCAGGGCGAAGGCTGGATCGTCGGGCGCTGCGGAGGCGATGGCCACGTCAGCCAGCCGGTTGCCGACCAGGACGCCCATCTCCTTGGTCGCCGCGACGCCAGCCGACACCTCAACCGAGCCAGGGAAACGCTTCCTGAAGGCCTCGGTCAGCGGGCTGACCACGAACTCGGCGATCGTGGACGTGGACACCACCCGCAGCTGTTCGGGCGCGCCCTGCGCGGCCCGCACGGCGGCGTGTGCCTCGGCACCGAGCACCACGATCTGGGACGCGGTGGCGAGCAGCCTGGAGCCGCCGGCGGTCAGCGTCATACCGACCGGCCCGCGGGTGACCAGCTGATCGCCGAGGTGCTGCCGGAGAGCCGACAGGGCCTGGGAGACAGCCGACTCGCTGACGCCCAGGGCGTTGGCCGCAGCGGTCACCGAACCGAGCCGGGCCACCAGGACGAACGCGTTGAGCTGAGTAAGCGTCATGGCTCTGTCATTATGCCCGCCGGCGAGGACAGCAATGACCGTAGGCGGGACAGTAATGACTCCCGCTCTTCGTCCGCAACGGCGCCGAGGATTGCGGCGACGGCCGCGGCAGGCGGCTGCGTCGCGGTATCGATGACCAGGTGGTCACGGTCCCATGGTTCGTAGTGGCGGTCGAGGATCTGCGGCCAGCTCGGCAGCGTGAGGCCGGGGATGTCGACCTCGCGGCTGCGGGCGCGCACGGCGTGCACGGTCTGGTCCGTGCAGACGAGCTCGACCTCAAGCACGCGGGCTCCGTTATCGGCAGCGACGCCACGCCAGGCCACCCTGGTGACGGCGAGCGGGTTCACGCATTCGGCGACCACGCTGATCCCGTGCGTGAGCTGCTCCGCGGCCACGCCGTAGGCGACCGTGTAACCGACGGGCCCTAGCGGCGGACTCAGCTCGGCGGACCCGATGATCGCCTGCTCGATCCGGTCGACCCGCACGAACGCGAATCCGGTCTGGCGCACCAAGGCGCTGGCGACGGTGCTCTTTCCGGTGGCCGGAAGGCCGCCCACCACGATCAATATGGGGGAACCTGCCACCCGCCCATCCTGTCATGCCGACCGCGCTACCGCCCGCGGATCGCCGCCGCGGCGGCGGCGCGCAGCCTGGCCCGGAGCGCCGCCCCGGCTTCGCGTTCCGTCCGGGCCTCGACAATCCTCAGGCCCGTGCCCGGGAGCGCCTTAGTCAGGTCGCCGGGCTGCTCGAGGCGCTGATAGGGCAGGCCGAACGCGGCGGCCAGGTGGTGCAGCCCGGCGCCGTGCGGGGTACCGAAGAGCCGCTCGAACGAATCGGGGAAAGCGGCCTGCTCCAGGGTCGAGAAGATGCCGCCGCCGTCATTGTTGACCACGATCAGGCACAGATCGGGGCGCGGCTCGCGGGGGCCGAGCGCCAGGCCGGGCGCGTCGTGCAGGAACGTCAGGTCGCCCATCAGCGCGAACGCGGGGCCGTCGTGGGCCAGCGCGGCACCGATGGCGGCCGAGGTCGTTCCGTCGATGCCACTGGCGCCCCGGCTGGTCAGCACCCGGATGTCGGCCCGGGGGAAAAGATGAAAATCAATATCCCGAACGGGCAGGCTGGATCCGCACCACAGCAAGGCTCCTTCGGGGAGTCCGGCGGCCAGGTCCCTGGCCAGTCTGGGTTCGGTCAGGCTGTCGTCGTCATCGAGCACGGCGTCCACCGCGCGCCGCGCGGCGTCATCGGCCCGGCGCCAGGCCTCCAGCCAGGCGAGGCTCCCGGGACCCTGGGGCGAGCCGGGCCGCCCGCCGAGCCGGACGGCCGCCGCCACATCGGTGGCGGCTCGCTGCGGATCGGCCCAGCGACCGGGTCCCTGCGCGATGACCACGTGCCGGCCGGCCGACCCGGCGCCGAGGAAGGCAAGCTGAGCACGGGAAAGCCCCGGCCGGCCCGCGGACACGATGAGGTCCGGCTGGTGAGCGGTGACGAACTCCGGCGTCGCGAGCAGGTACTGGTAGGCGGACAGCGCGTTCGGGCCGCGCCTGGCGCCGGAGGAGGGCTCGGCGAGCACCGGCCAGCCCGCCCGTTCGGCCATGTCGACCAGCGCTAGCGCGTCATAGTCACCGTCCCCGCAGACCACCGCCCCGCGCTCGGTCCAGGGCAGTTCCAGCTCGTCCCCGGCCGTCTCCCGGACGCCGACGTGGGTCCACGGCCGGCCGCCGGGCCGCCCGTCCAGGGCCTCTGGCCACGGCCCGGCGTCCCCTTCGCCCGGGACGAGCGGCTCGCGGAAGGGCAGGTTGAGATGAACCGGGCCGGGCAGGCCGCCGGCGGCGCCCGCCGCGTGCGCCCAGGCCTGGCAGGCCAGCGAGCGCCAGTAGGCGACCATGCCCGGCCGTGCCTCGGGCAGGCCGGCCTCGCAGAACCAGCGCACCGCGGTTCCGTACAGCTTGATCTGGTCGATGGCCTGGTTGGCGCCGATCCCCCTGAGGTCGGGGGGCCGGTCGGCGGTGAGCACGAGCAGCGGAATGCAGGATTCGTCGGCTTCGATCACGGCGGGGTGGAAGTTGGCCGCCGCCGTGCCCGAGGTGCACAGCACCGCCACCGGCCGGCCGCTGGCCTTGGCCAGGCCGAGCGCGGTGAATGAGGCGGACCGCTCGTCGATCCGGACGTGCAGCCGGAGCCGGCCCTGCCGTTCGGCCTCGAAGAAGGCCATGGCCAGCGGCGTGCTGCGTGATCCGGGCGCCAGCACCGCCTCCCGCAGCCCGCACCTGGCCAGCTCGTCGCTGAACGAGGCACCGAACGCGGTGGATGGATTCACCGGCGTCACGCCTGTGCCTGGCTGAGGAACCGGGCGGCGGCCGCGGCCCGCTCCCGCCAGGGGGCGGGGTCGGTCTCCCAGCGGGCCAGCTCGGTGAGGTCGACGCCCGGCCGGCGGACCGGCAGCTCTCCCGCCTCGGGGGTCAGCGGGTCGGCGGTGACGTCTCCGGCCAGCAGCGACATCGTGGCCAGGCCGCAGGCGTACGGGAGCTCGGGCAGCGCGGCGGCCAGGGCCACGCCGGCGGCCAGCCCGACCGAGGTGTCGACGGCACTGGACACCACGACCGGAAGGCCGCAGGCTTCGGCCACCCGCAGCGCGGCGCGGACCCCGCCGAGCGGCTGGACCTTCAGCATCACGATGTCGGCCGCCCCCGCCGCCCGCACCCGCAGCGGGTCCTCGGCCCGGCGGATGGACTCGTCCGCGGCGACCGGGATGTCGATATGTCGACGCAGTTCAGCTAGTTCCTCCAGGGTGGCACAGGGCTGCTCGGCGTACTCCAGCCCGAACCGCGCCAGCTGCCGGAGCATCCGGGCAGCCTGCCCGGGCTCCCAGCCGCCGTTGGCGTCGACCCGGATCTTGCCGCCGGGTCCGAGCGCCTCACGGACCGCCTCGACCCGCTCAATGTCCTCCGCTTCGGCCTGGCCGCGCTCGGCCACCTTGACCTTGGCGGTCCGGCAACCCGACCCGGAGACGATCTTGATCGCCAGTTCGGGCCCGATCGCGGGCACGGTCACGTTCACCGGTATCCGGTCCCTGACCGGCGCCGGCCACTCCCCGGCCGCGGACTCAAGCGCGCTGGCCAGCCACCGGGCGGACTCGCGGGGCCCGTACTCAGCGAACGGCGAGAACTCCCCCCACCCTGCGGGTCCCTCGATCAGCGCCCCCTCCCGCACCGTGATCCCGCGGAACTTCACCGGCATCGGGATCGCGAACGCCCGCAGCCCTGTCCAGCTTCCGCGATCGTGGATCGCCGCTCCCCCTATAGGGGTACTGCCGATCCACGATGAGCTGAGACCGGGGTGGGTCACGGGCGGCGGGGGAACTTGGCGAAGTCGGGGGCGCGCTTTTCCTTGAACGCGTCGCGGCCCTCCTGGGCCTCCTCGCTCATGTAGTAGAGCATGGTGGCGTCACCGGCGAACTGCTGCATTCCGGCCGCGCCGTCCGTCACCGCGTTGAGCGCGCCCTTCAGCATGCGCAGCGCCATCGGGGACTTGCCGAGCATCTCGCGGGCCCAGCTGAGTGTCTCCTCCTCCAGCGAGGCCAGCGGGACCACGGTGTTGACCAGCCCCATCTCCAGGGCCTGCTGCGCGTCGTACTGACGGCACAGGTACCAGATCTCGCGCGCCTTCTTCATCCCGACCGTGCTGGCCAGCAGCCAGGAGCCGTAGCCGCCGTCGAACGAGCCCACCTTGGGCCCGGTCTGGCCGAATATCGCATTGTCCGCGGCGATGGTCAGGTCGCAGCAGACGTGCAGGACGTGCCCGCCGCCGATCGCGTAGCCGGCCACCATGGCAATCACCGGCTTGGGCGTGCGCCGGATCTGTACCTGGAGGTCGAGGACGTTGAGCCGGCCCACGCCATGATCGTCGACGTAGCCGTCGTCGCCGCGGATCTTCTGGTCGCCGCCCGAGCAGAACGCCTTGTCCCCGGCACCGGTGAGAATGATCACACCGATGCCAGGATCGTCGCGCGCGACGTTGAATGCGTTCGAAAGTTCGAAGAGAGTCGTTGGCCGGAACGCGTTTCGCACCTCGGGACGATTTATGGTGATCTTCGCGATACCTTCGGCGGTCTCATAGAGAATGTCGGAATAGTCCTTCCCCGGTTCCGGACCAGACCGCTGCCATTCGGTCACTCGTAACCTCCCTCAGTCAGGGTTCTAACCTTAACGATCGTGACAACGCGCCCTTTGCACGCGGTCCTGGTCGAGCGCACCGGCCCGCGCCTGGTCGAGCTGCTCGCCGCCGCGCTCGACGGCAGCGGGCCCGCGATCCTGCCCCTGGACGCGGGACTGCCGGCCGCCCGGCTCAACGACCTGATCACGACGTTCGCCCCGGATACGGTCGAGGTTCCGGGCGGTGAGACCACGGTTCGTTCGGGCCAAGGGAAGAGGGTCGCCGAAGGTACGGCGGTCATCATCGGCACCTCCGGTTCCACCGGCACGCCCAAGGGGGTTGAGCTCAGCGCGGCCGCGCTGCTGTACTCGGCGCGGGCCTCGCTCGCCCGGGTCGGCGCCCGGCCGGGCGAACGCTGGCTGTGCTGCCTGCCGGGTACGTACATCGCCGGGATCCAGGTGCTCGTGCGCTCGCTGGTCGGGGATACCGAGCCCGTGCTGGCCGAGCAGGCCGACGCCGAGACGGTGATCGCTTCCGGGTGCTCCCACGTCTCGCTGGTCCCGACCCAGCTCCGGCGCCTCCTCGGTATCGACATCCCGGCAAATACGAAAAATCAACATAGCTACAAATCGACACCACTGGCCGGCTTCTCCTCGGTACTGCTCGGCGGGGCCGCGGCCGCGCCGAGCTTGCTCGCGGCGGCGCGCGCCGCGGGCGTCCCCGTGGTGACCACCTACGGCATGACCGAGACCTGCGGCGGCTGCGTATACGACGGACGGCCGCTCGACGGCGTGCGGGTCGCGATCCGCGATGAGGACGACCCCCGCTCCCCGGCCGCCGTCCATGGTAGCGGTCGCATCTGGATCGGCGGCCCCGTGCTGTTCTCCGGTTATACCGGCGACCGGGCGGCACCTGGCCCTCAGCCGCTCGCGGACCTCGGGGAATCCGGGTACCGCTGGTTCCGGACCGGCGACCTGGGGCGGCTGGACGCCGATGGCCGGCTGACCGTGGCGGGCCGCGCCGATGACGTGATCAATACCGGCGGGCACAAGGTGGTCCCGGGTCAGGTGACGGCGGCGCTGGAGAGCTGCCCGGGCATCAGGGACGTGGCCGTGGTGGGGCAACCCGACCCCGAATGGGGCGAACGGGTTATCGCGGTGGTGGTGGCCGCCGACCCGGCCGATCCGCCCACGCTAGAATTGCTCCGTCTTCATGTGCGCGAGCGCCTGCCGCGTTACGCTGCTCCAAGCAAAGTCGTTTTGGTCGATGGCATTCCGATGCTCCCTAGCGGGAAGCACGACATCGCACGACTCAAGCTGGACCTGCTAAGGCGGGAACAAACTGACGCGGAGAACGTTACTTAATAGTGCCCGGACAATGTCCCCGCCGAGGAGTACACGGGGCGGCGAGGGGTACTTGGTGGAACCCATATGAACGACGTCTGTATTGCGTGCGTTGTTACTAGGAGGAGGGAGGTGTCTCATGCCGCGGAGTGCCATGGCAGCGTCAGTCGCTGAGCGCATCACCGAATCAGATGACGAGGCGAGCACGACCCGAGTGGATGATCTCATCCAGCGCGGGCGAAGCCAGGGTCACCTGTCTCTTGCGGAGCTGAGGACCGCCTTTGACCAGGCAGGTCTCACGCCGGCCGAGGGACGGTCCATTTTGCGCGAGCTGAGCGAGGCGGGGGTTCGGCTGGCCAATGAGCTGACCGAGGAGCCACGGCCCGCTAAGGCCCGGGCCACCCGCACCGCTTCTACCGCTTCTACCGCGTCGCGAGCCGCCAAGACGGAAGCGGACCCGGCGCCGGCCGCTGGCGACGACGCTGATGTCGACCCGGCCGACCCCGATGTGGTGACACTCGAGGCGGAGGCCGTCACCCTCAGCGATAACGACCGGATCATCGAGGTGGACCTGGATGACCAGACGCCCGCTATGGGCGACTCGGTCCACACCTACCTCAAGTCCATCGGGCGTACCAGCCTGCTGACGGCCGAGCAGGAAGTTGACCTGGCCAAGCGGATTGAGGCCGGCCTGTTCGCCGAGCACAAGCTCGAAACCGCCACCGGGCTGGACGATAGCTTGCGGCGCGAGCTCGAGCTTGTCGCCGAGGACGGACGACGCGCCAAGTCGCACATGCTCGAGGCGAACCTGCGCCTGGTGGTGTCGGTCGCCAAGAAGTACAGCGACCGGGGTCTTTCCCTGCTGGACGTGGTACAGGAAGGAAACCTGGGCCTGATCCGCGCGGTCGAGAAGTTCGACTACACCAAGGGCTACAAGTTCTCTACCTACGCCATGTGGTGGATCAGGCAGGCCATCCAGCGCGGCTTCGCGGACTCGGCCCGGACCATCCGGCTGCCGGTGCACGTGCTCGAGATGCTCAGCAAGCTGAGCCGGGTCGAGCGTGACATGCACCAGCGGCTCGGCCGTGAGCCGACCCCCGAGGAACTCGCCGTCGAGCTTGACCGCACGCCGGACCAGATCGAGGAGCTGCTGCGGACCAGCCGCCAGCCGATCAGCCTGGACTCCACCATCGGCGAGGACGGCGAGACCAGCATCGGCGACCTGATCGAGGACGTCGACGCGCCCGAGGCCTCGGAGCTTGTCGACCGCCAGCTGATGGCCGAGCAGCTGCGCTCGGCGCTTGACGCGCTGACGCCGCGCGAGGCGACGATCATGGCGATGCGGTTCGGGCTGTACGACGGCAACCCGCACACGCTGGACGAGATCGGCCGTGCCCTCGGCCTGACCCGCGAGCGGATCAGGCAGCTCGAGAAGCAGTCGCTGTCCAAGCTGCGTCACCCGAGCCGCGCGCAGCCGCTGCTCGACTTCGCCGTCTGACCGCTGCCCTAGCTTCGCCTCCCGACCCGAGATGCCGGGCCCGTCCTCCCGCCGGGCCCGGCATTCGGCTGTTCCGGCGTAATCTCGGCGTATGAGCGCAACCACGGCGAGACGGCGGGTGCTGCGGGCATCGGTGTCCGGCGATGCGGAGCACCGGGCCGACCTGCTCGCGGTCGAGGAACCGCTGGAGATCCGGGTGGACGGCGAGCCGCTGACCGTGACGATGCGCACCCCGGGTGACGACATCGACCTGACCGCCGGGTTCTTGTTCACCGAGGGCCTGCTGACCGGCCTCGAGGACGTGCACGAGATCCGCATGTGCGACGAGAACGTCGCCGCGGTGGCGGTCAAGGACGCCGGCGCGCTGCTCAAGGCCAAGGCAGCGACCAGGAATTTCCTCACGACCAGCGCGTGCGGGGTATGCGGCAAGGACAGCATCGAGGCGGTCCGGGTCCGGTCCGCCTTCGAGGTGGCGGCCGATCCCGTGCAGGTCTCCCCCGCCGTGCTGGCCGCCCTGCCCGACCGGCTCAGGGACGCACAGCGGATCTTCAGCCGCACCGGCGGCCTGCACGCGGCCGGCTTGTTCACCCCAGATGGCACGCTGCTCGTGCTGCGTGAGGACGTGGGCCGGCATAACGCGGTGGACAAGGTGGCCGGCTGGGCGCTGCGTTCCGGCCTGCTGCCGCTGGCCGGCCATGTCTTGCTGGTCAGCGGCCGGGCCTCATTCGAGCTCGCGCAGAAGGCGCTCATGATCGGGGTGCCGGTGCTCGCGGCGGTGTCCGCGCCGTCCTCACTGGCCGCGTCGCTGGCCGAGGAGGGCGGCCTGACCCTGGTCGGTTTCCTGCGCGGCACCACGATGAACGTCTACGCGGGCGCCCAGCGGGTGACCGCAGCGAGCGGGGCCGTCGCGAATCCGGGCTAGTTCTCCGGCGCCGCGACCTGGTAGAGAACGGCATCGTCGGCGGAGATCTCGCGGGTCAGCTGGCCGCGGACCGCGAGGACCTCCAGGTGCGCGGCCGTCTCGTTGACCGCCTGGATCTGACTGAACAGGTCAAGGTCGCCGAACGGACGTTCCCGCCTGGTCCACTTAATCGCCTTCGCCACCTCGTACGGGGTGGCGTAACCGGCCTGCACGGCATGAAGTGTCTGGGCTAGGCGGGTGTCATGATGGGCCAGCAGCTCGTTCACCCGGTCATGAGTACTGCTGGTGACCGGGCCATGGGCGGGCAGCAGCCGGGCATCCGGCAGGGCGAGAGTCCGTCCGAGCGAGCTGAGGTAGTCGCGCAGGGCCATCCGGTTGCCCGCGGCCTCGAAGCCGATCGAGGGAGTGATATGCGGGAGGATATGGTCGCCCGCGAACATGATCTCGGCTGCGGCGTCGTGATAGACCAGATGACCGCGGGTGTGGCCGGGCGTATGGACCGCGCGAAGCGTCCGTGTCCGCAGGTCGAGATCGGTGCCGTCGGCCAGCCAGTGGTCGGGGTCTTCCCAGTCGACGACCGCAGGGCCGTGGCGGTCTACCTCGGACAGGCTGGCGGCCAGCTCCGAGGCGCCCATCCGGCGCAGGCTCTGGATGCCGAAGAACCGGTTCGGGCCGCTGCCGTTGACCAGTTCCCTGGTCGCGATCATGTTCGCGCGCTCTTCCTCGCCCAGCGAGATCACGCTGTGAAACGTGCGCCGCAGCTCGACGGCCAGGGAGTAGTGGTCGATGTGAATGTGGGTGACGAAGAAGTTGCGGACGTCCCCGAGCTCGTATCCGATCTGCCGCAGTGCCGCGGTGAGCCTCTCCCGGGCCGGGACCAGCGCGATCCCCGCGTCGATCAGGTCGACTCCCGCGTCGTCGGTGATCGCGTAGACGTTGACCGCCTTCAGCCCCTCTATCGGCAGCGGCAGCGGAATCCGGTACACGCCGCCGCCGAGATCCTCGACGTCGGGCTCGATCCAGGCGTACCTGTCTGCCGCTGCATGGCTCATCGTGTCGCTGACCTTTCCTTCCCGCCGGCCAGGACCCGCGAGCCCTGCGCTACCGCTAAGTAACCCTATCGGAGGCAGCCGTACCGGCCGCGCCCGGCACTTTCCAGAGGGTAGGTCCCGCCGGGAAGGCGCCTTCCGCCTGGGTCAGCATCAGCAGCGTACGCCGGCCTTCAGGCGCCACCAGGAATCGCCGTCCAGCGGCGAGGGTGTCAAGATGCTGAGAAGCAGGCAAGGGAAGACCATGCGCGATACCTATTCGTATACGAGCCCGTATGATCCCGGCCGGCCAGACGATGGTCTCTTCGGTCCCGGGTCGGCGACGTGGCGGCTGACGGACAACGCGATCATGTGGGTGGCAGCCGTGCGCGCATTGCTCCTGCAGGCCCTGCACCCGCGGGTGATACGCGGTACTTTGCAGAACGCGACAGCCATCACGGAGCCTGTGGAAGCCTGGGCCCGGTTGCGGCGGACCAGGCTATTCGTCGAGGCGTGTACCTTCGGGACCACCGCGGACGCCGAACGCGCCGGAAGCCGGGTCCGCCGGATTCACGAATCACTCACCGGTACCGACCCCGACGGCACCCGGTACCGCGTGGACGAGCCGGAACTGCTGCTCTGGGTGCACTGCGGCGAGGTCGCGTCCATCGCCGACGTAGGAAGGCGTAGTGGCCTTCCTGTGTCCGCGGCGGATCTGGATGCCTTTGTCGCCGAGCAGCGCCGACGCGCTGAGCTGGTGGGCCTGGATCCCGGGATAGCGCCCGCGTCCATGGCCGAGCTCAACGCGTACTACGAGCAGATCAAGCCCAGGCTGTATGCGTGCGATGAGGCGAAGGAGAGCCTGCGGCTGCTGTCCCGGCCACCGGTACCTCAGGGCCACCGAACGCTGAAGCTGGCGATGCCGCCGTTCAACGCCTTGGCGTTCTCGACGCTGCCGGGCTGGGCCCGGCGGATGTACGGCAGGTCGGACAGCCCGCTGATCGACCTCGCGGCGACCGCCGGGCTCCGGTCGGCGCGCTTGGCCCTGGACCGCGACAGGATCTTCATGGGCGCCATGCGCGCGGTCCACCGCGCCGAACGGGCTAGCGAGAGCAATCCACGAGAGGCGGAACCATAGCAAGCACGGACGAAGGCTCCGCAGAGCGGCCAGAACCTCAAGAAGCGGCTGGAAGGCGGTTAGAGGGCCGGGCGGCCGGGTCGAGCTCGGCGGGACGGGGCAGCCACGGCAGCCGGTCGGTGGCGGCGACGGCTGCGACCAGGGCGGCCGCGCAGGCGGCCAGCGCGAGGGCCGGGATCGCCCTCGATGCCAGCGCGAGCAGCGCCAGGCCGGCGATCCCGGCCAGCCGGGGCCACGAGATGAAGTTCCATACCACCAGCTTGAACGCGGCGTGGCCGGCCAGGAACAGCGCGGGGCCGCCCAGGATCATCCACGCCGACGCCGTGCTCGCCACCGCGGCGGGCTCGGAGAGGACCTTCTGATCGGCGGCGGCCGTGACGACGATCCCGGCCACCATCACCGGATGGATGAGGTGGTACGCCGAGCGGCCCAGGCGGCCGGGATCATCGGACTGGGCGATCTTCTCGGCGGCCGCCTCCGCGCTCTGGTCGAAATACAGCCACCACAGCGTGACCGAGGTGGCGAACGCGACCACGAAGCCGGCCAGGCTGGACGCGGTGACTGTCTTCTGCCCGGCCAGGGTCGCGCCGATGATGACGATGGACTCACCGAGCGCGATCAAGATGAACGCCTCGCAGCGCTCGGCGAAGTGGCCGCCCTCGATCGTCCAGTCCGACGTGCGAGACCGGCCGAGCCACGGGGTCGCGAAGCCGACCACGCCGCCGAACAGGTCGACGCCCACCGCGGCCAGCCACAGCAGGTACCTGGCGTGGCCGTGCGCGAAGCCGCCGCCGACCGCAAGCGCGCCGCTGACCACGCACCAGGCCAGCACCCGCTCGAAATTGGCCTGGAGCGGATGGCCGCGCAAGGCGATGACCATGAACACGGTCCGGCCGATTTGCTGGACCGCGTAGGCGCCCGCCACCCAGAGCCCTAGGTCTTCGAAGGCCCGGGGCAGCGACGCGGACATGGCCAGACTGATCAGCATGAGCACCACGAGCAGCAGCCGGACGGCCATCTGCTGCGGATCCAGCCAGTTGGTCACCCAGGTCGTGTAGGCCCAGACGAGCCAGACCATCACCAGCAGCAGCCCGGCCTGCAGCGCACCAGGCACGGTGGCGTGACCGAGCAGGTAATGCGACAGCTGGGTGATCGCGAACACGTACACCAGGTCAAAGAACAACTCGATATTCGTGACCCGATGCGAGCCCGAGCGGTCCCGCAGCAGCCGCGCGGACGGCGGATCGGCCGGATCGGCCTGCGCTACATCGCTCAAGCGTTTGCTCTCACCAGGCGTAGTGTTCCGGCGCGGTCTTGTAGCCGGGGAATAGCTCGTCGAGCCGGCTGAGGACGTCGTCGTCGAGCTTCAGGGTCACCGCGCGCTGGGCGTCGTCGAGCTGAGCCAGCGTACGCGGCCCGATGATCGGGGCGGTCACGCCTTCGGCGTGCAGCAGCCAGGCCAGCGCCACGTTCGCGGGCTCTTCGCCGAGTTTCTCGCAGAGGTCCTCGTAGGCCTCGAACTGCGCCCGGTTCTGCTCGACTGTCTGCTGGGCCCGGCCCGCGAGACGGCGGCGCCCCTCGCGCTCCTTCCTGAGCACACCGCCGAGCAGCCCGCCGTCCAGCGGGGACCACGGGATGACGCCGACGCCGTAGTCGATGGCCGCGGGGAGCACCTCAAGCTCGATCTCGCGGACCAGCAGGTTGTAGATCGACTGCTCGCTGACCAGGCCGAAGAACCCGCGCGCGGCCGCGGTGTCGTTGGCCTGCGCGATGTGCCAGCCCGCGAAGTTGGACGAGCCGACGTAGAGGATCTTGCCCTGGGTGACCAAGACTTCCATCGCCTGCCAGATCTCGTCCCACGGGGTGTCCCGGTCGACGTGGTGCATCTGGTACAGGTCGATGTAGTCGGTCTGCAGCCGGCGCAGCGACGCCTCGCAGGCCCGCCGGATGTTCAGCGCGGACAGCTTGCCGTCGTTGGGCCAGTCGGTCATCGCCCCGTACAGCTTGGTGGCCAGCACCGTGCGCTCGCGGTGCACCTTGCTCGCCGCGAACCACTCCCCGATGATCTCCTCGGTCCAGCCCGAGTGGGACTCGTCGTGCGTGGCGAGTTGCCCGGGCGGGCTCTGCCTGCCGCCGTAGCGGTTGGCGGTGTCGAAGAAGTTGATGCCGACCTCGTGCGCGTGACTCATGATCGCGTGCGCCTCGGCGGGCGGGGTCAGCGGCCCGAAGTTCATCGTGCCGAGGCAGAGGCGGCTGACGCTCAGGCCGGAGCGGCCAAGGTGGGTGTATTCCATACTCTTAGCTTTTCATGGCCGCGGAACCCGAGGCTGGGTCGGCTCCCGTTGTTACCGTGGCCGGCGGGTCCCAGCGAACCTTGTCTGCGACTCGCGTCCAAGAGTAGAACTGTACATAACTGCGGCGCTGCGGGAAGAAGGCCAGAGTGTTCGAAGCGGCCAACATCCGGGAATGGCGTGGCCACGACGTGGTCGACGCCCAGGATCACAAGATCGGGGAGCTGGAGGCCGTCTACGTCGACACAGGCACCGACCTGCCCTCGTTCGGCACCGTCAAGATCGGCATGCCGACCCGGCACCGGCTCGTATTCGTGCCTCTTGACCGCGCGACCGTCGGCCCGGGGTACCTTAAGGTCGCCTACGACAGGAAACAGGTGAAGGATGCCCCCTCGATCGACACCGACGGCGAGCTGCCAGCGGCCGAGGAAGAGGCCATCTTCAAGCATTATGGCTTGACCTACCAGCCGGGCGCCTCCGGTGAGCGGCGCCTGGCCCGCCGCTGAGGCGCAGCGGAAACCGCCCCGCGGTGGGCGGCCACGCGGTGGGCGGCCACGCGCTCGCGAGTCCCGCAGGTGGCCGAGCAGTAGCGGCGGGCGGCGCCCCGGCCCACGTTCACGAACGGCTTGCCGCAGGACGCCGACGCGCAGAGCCCGGCCGGGGGCGCCTGCCGTTCGGCCAGCAGCACGGCGAGCGCCAGACACGATGAGGTCAGGAACCACTCGGCCCAGGGCGCGTCGTCGCTGCTGTCCACGTGCAAGTGCCAGCCGGACTCGCCGCCGTGCGCAGTCAGCCGCGGCGGGTGCGCGCGCCCCGCGAGCAGGGCGTTGATCCGGCAGGCGGCCGTCACGACATCGCCCGCCGCGAATACTTCCCGCAGGTCCGCGGCGGCCTGGCGTAGCGCGGCCAGATCGGCTGCGGAGATCTCGATTGGCCCGGGTTCTCCGTATGCCTGCAGCACGGCGATCAGCCGGGCCCGTTCGTCCGGTGGCGAGGCTCGCCTGGGCAGCAGGACGTCGATCATGTCGGCCGCTCGCTGCGCGGCGTCGGGCACGGTCCCGCCGAGCAGCGCATACTGCGGTGACACTGGCATGATCCTCAGCGTAACGTGTTTTTGTGAAAACCAGTTACCTACCATGGCGGAGACTGGGGAAATACCTGGGCGGCGCGGCGGCCGCGCGGGCCGGGGATGAGATGTCGGGTCCGGCGCTGCTGCTGCTCGGCTTCGCCGTGACCGGCCGCGCAGCGGCCGGATCCGAGCTGCTGGCCAGCCTGACCATCGCGGCGGCCGCGGGCGGCCCGCTGTTCGGGGCGCTGCTTGACCGCAGCCGACGCCCCGGCTGGCTGCTCGCGGGAACGCTCGGCGCGTACGCGGCCGGCCTCGTGGGCGTGGCGGCGGCCCTGGGCCACCTGCCGCTGGCACTCGTCGCGGTGATCGCGCTGGCGGCCGGGCTGTTCAACCCGGCGGTAGCGGGCGGCTGGACCGCGCAGCTGCCGCGCATCGTGACCGGCCCCGAGCTCACCCGCGGTTCCGCGTTCGACGCGATGACCTACAGTGCTGCGAGCCTGGCAGGTCCAGCGCTCGCAGCGCTGATCGCGGCCACGATGACCGCCCGGTTGGCGGTCATCGTGGCCGCGGCCCTGGTGGGCTCGGCCGTGCCCGCCGCCTGCTCACTGCGGCGCTACCCGCCGGCCCCGGCACCCGGTCCGGCGCTGGCTCCGTACCGTCAGATGGCTGCCGGGTTCGCCGCGATCGTGACCCGGCGCGCGCTGCTGCGGGCCACCGTGACCTCGGTAGTGTCCTACGTCGGGATCGGGATGCTCATCGTCTGCTGCCCGGTGCTCGGCGCGCAGCGGCTCGGGGACCCGGCTCGCGGTGCGCTGCTGATCAGCGCGATCGCGGCGGCGTCGCTGACCGCCAACGCGGTCCTGGCCCGCCGTCGATGGCGGGGCGAACCAGATATCCGGGTGTTCGCCAGCACGCTGATCATCGGCGTGAGCATGGCCGCGGCCG
Organism: uncultured Actinomycetota bacterium; assembly: GCA_963844625.1. Taxonomy (GTDB): domain Bacteria; phylum Actinomycetota; class Actinomycetes; order Streptosporangiales; family Streptosporangiaceae; genus Palsa-504. The sequence continues at coordinate 163,222 of CAWJPF010000009.1, forward strand.
CGGTCGTGCCGGGCTGGTTCACCGCGGCGGCCCTCGCGCTGGGCGGCGCAGGCGAGGGACCGCAGCTGACGGCGCTGTTCGCGGTGCGGCACCGGGAAGCGCCCGAGCACATGCGCGGCCAGATCTTCACCACGGCCGCGAGCCTGAAGGTCGGCGGTATGGCGGCCGGGGCGGCGCTCGCGGGGCCGCTGGCCGGACGGTCGGTGACCACCTGCCTGCTCGTCGCGGCCGGCACCGAGTTTTGCGCCGCGGCGGCGTACCTGCTCACCGGACCCGCGCGAGGCGTGTGCCCGCCGCGGCGTCCGGGACCCCCGGCGAGCACGAGTCCAGCTGGTGATAGGAGCGCTCGTTCGGAAAAAAGATTATGATGAAAGCGTGCATTGCGCAGTGACACAGTGGTGGGCGACCGGTTAGAGACGGTCGCCGCTGCATCCTGCGCTTATCAAAGGCCGTCCGGGCGGACGGCCTTTTGCGTTCTCTCCCGGGCGGGCCGCGGACCCATGAGGGAGACGATCACGATGAATACCAGCCTCGCCCTGCGGCGCTCGGCCGAGCTCGAGGAGCTGATCGACGCCGATGCCGGCGTGTTCCGGATCCTGACCGGCGACCGGCCGACCGGTCAGCTGCACCTGGGCCACTACTTCGGCACCCTGCGGAACCGGGTCAGGCTGCAAGATCTCGGCGCGGAGGTCTTCGTGCTGATCGCGGACTACCAGGTACTGACCGACCGCGACACGGCCGGCCATCTGGACGAGCACGTGACAGGTCTGCTGCTTGACTACCTGGCGATCGGGATCGACCCGGCCCGCACGGTGATATTCGCGCACAGCGCGGTGCCCGCGCTGAACCAGCTGCTGCTGCCGTTCCTTAGCCTGGTCTCGGTCTCCGAGCTGAACCGCAATCCCACGGTCAAGGACGAGATCGCGCACTCCAGGCAGTCGGCGGTCAGCGGCCTGATGCTCACCTATCCGGTGCACCAGGCGGCGGACATCTTGTTCTGCCAGGCCAACCTGGTGCCGGTGGGCCAGGATCAGCTGCCGCACCTGGAGCTCACCCGGGTGATCGCGCGCCGGTTCAACGAACGGTTCGGCCCGGTGTTCGGCGTGCCCGACGCGCTGCTTTCCGCGGCACCGCTGCTGCTGGGCACCGACGGCACCAAGATGAGCAAGAGCCGCGGTAACACGATCCCGCTGGCGGCCAGCGCCGATGAGACCGCCCGGCTGATCCGCGGGGCCAAGACCGATGCCGAGCGGCACATCAGCTATGACCCGGACGGGCGGCCCGAGGTGTCCAGCCTCGTGCTGCTCGGCGCGCTGTGCCTGGGGCAGGATCCGCGCGAGTTCGCCGCCGGTATCGGGTCCGGCGGGTCGGCCGCGCTCAAGGCGGCGGTCAGCGTCGCGGTCAACGACCTGCTCGCCCCGGCACGGGCCCGCCGGGCCGAGTACGCACGCGACCTCGGCTACGTGCGGCAGGTGCTGCGGGACGGCAACGAACACGCCAACGAGGTCGCCGTGGTCACGCTGGCCGAGGTACGCAGAGCCATGGCCATGAGCTAGTCAACTTACTCGGCCCTGAAGGACCGGGCTTGCGGCTAGGGCATCACTGGCGGTCATGCTGGCTGCCGCGTCCAGCCGCTGCCCGGCGCGGGCGGCGGCAGGGGCGCGTGACTCACGCCCCGCATCCCAGGCAACCTGGCCGCGGGCGGCGATGTTGCGGGAAGCGTTCCGGTCTGCGTGCGCAACGACGCCGCAGCCCCGGCAGATGAACCTGGCTTGGGAGACGCGGTTCCGCCGGCTGGCGTGACCGCAGTCCGCGCAGGTGCGTGATGTCCAGGCCGGGTCGACGTAGACCACCGGCACCCCGGCGCGGCGTGCCTTGTAGCCGATGAACGACCCGAGCTGGGCGAATGCCCACGAGCTGAGCGTGACCCGTTGGGGCTTGCGGAGCCGTGCCCTCTCCCGGATGCCACCCAGGTCTTCCAGGGCGATGCCGCGTGAGGTGCGTTCAGCCTCGGTCACGATCTTCTTCGCGATGCAGTGGTTGACGTCCCGGCGAACCGGGCTTCCTTCCGGCGGCGTCTGGCGAGCAGCCGCCGCGCGCCCACAGTGTGCTTGGCCTGGAGCTTGCGCCGCAGGTCACGCTGCCGCCTGCGGTAACGGTTCAGCTTGCGGCCTGCCATAATCTGACCGTCGCTGGTGGTCGCGATGTTGACAATGCCCAGGTCAACGCCGAAGAACCCGGACGGCTCGTACTGCGCGGCCTCGGGTACGTCGCAGGTCGCGTACAGGTACCACTTGCCGTCCCGGTGCAGCAGGTCCGACTCGCCCTGCCGGTACCGGGCCAGCGCCTTGAGCGCATCCGGGGAGCAGGCGAACCGCATGCCGCGCAGCCGCCCGGCCATGGTCCAGATGCTCACGGTGCGGTGGTCGAGCTGCCAGGACAGGCACCGGTCGTCGAACGGCTGCGCGGCGTCCGGCCGGAACGCGATCGGCTTCGACTCGGCCGTCACCCGCCGCTTGGAGCCGGGCTCGCCGAGGTTCCCCGCCTTGGTGTTCGCGCGCAGGGTTGCGTAGGCGTGACAGGTTTTCTTGATCACGTGCTTGGCAGCCTGCGCGCCGAGCCCCCGGGCCTTCAGGCCAACGTAGGCATGCTTGCGCAGCGCGTACTCGCGGAACACATGGCGCTCGAACGCCACAGCCGACACGCAGCAGGCGGCCTCGTTGACGGTGCGCAGGGTCGCCTCCAGCGCCGCCGCCTGCCCGGCGTCCGGCAGCAGCTTCACCTGTACAACGATCTTCACAAGGACAATCGTAACATTGGCCTATGTCACCACGCTGGGAACGAAACGCTGATATACGCAGGGGCAGGACTGTTGTCTGCAGCCTCCACGTCCACTTGGTCTTCACGCCGAAATACCGGCGCGGCCCGTTGACTAGCGAGATCCTGCGCCGCTGCGAGGAGATCATGCGGGACGTCTGCGCGAACTTCGGCGCCGAGCTCCGCGAGTTCAACGGCGAAGCCGACCACGTCCACCTGCTCGTGCACTACCCGCCCCGGGTCGCCGTGTCCCGCCTGGTCGGCTCCCTCAAGGGCGTCTCCGCCCGCAGGCTCCGGCAGGAGTTCCCCGACCACATCCGCAGGTACCTGTGGGGCGAGCACTTCTGGTCCCCGTCCTACTTCGCCGCATCCTGCGGCGGCGCGCCCCTGGCGGTCATCAAGGACTACATCGAGCAGCAAAGACGACCGGCATAACGCGGCGGACTCGATTCCTTCCGGGCCTGAAGGCCCGGGGTTCCTCGCTAAGACGCTGCTCAACCGGAAGCGGTTTATTCGGTTGCGGAGACACGACGACGGGTCAAGGCTGGCGGGATGGGATTCTTTGACGAACTGCCGGCTCCCGAGCCGGAGCCTGTCCACAGGCATCATCCCTGGGACCCGCCCGAGGCGGAGTTTCCCGGCATCGTAGCGATGGACACCTTGGTGCTCGCGCGGACCGAAGAGGTCGCCGTGGCGGTCACCGGGATATCCGCCTACTCCACGGGCATGGAGATCTTCCTGACCGCACGTATCCGACCCGGCGGCCGCCCCGAAGACCACCTGCCCGGGGGACCGCGTGACCTGGCCGCATCCCGGCGATCGTTCCGCCTCGGCCTGCAGCTCGCCGACGGCGGCAAGGCCGTCGGGCGCCCCGGCCGCCGGCCAGACCACGATTCCGAACCCGCGGGGCCGATCCTGTTCCCGTTCGCCGGGGGCGGCGGCCCGCACTCGTTCGTCTCCCGGTGGTGGGCCTGGCCGCTGCCACCTAAGGGGCCGCTGGAATTCGTCTGCGAGTGGCCGGCGCATCGCATCACCGAATCCCGGGCCAGCCTCGAGGCGCAGCTCATCCTCGACGCGGCGGACCGCGTTATCCGGCTGTGGCCGGAAGACGAGGGCTAGTCGCCGCTGATCATGACCGGGGTGTCCAGGATCCGGTCAGCGCCCGCCACCCGCCCGGGCCCGCGGATGACGAACGAGCCCCGCAGCGGCAGCTGATCCGACGCCCCGCCGATCGCGACCCGGATCTCGCCCGGCTCAACCACCCGGGTCCCGGCGCGGCCGTGGAACGCGGTGCGGTCGGCGTGCAGCCGGAAGGTGACCCGGCGGGCCTGGCCGGGCTCCAGCGGCACCCGGGCGAAGCCCGCTAGCCAGCGGACCGGGCGGACGACCTGGGCGACCGGGTCGCTCAGGTAAAGCTGGACGATTTCGGCACCGGCTCTGGCGCCGGTGTTGCGCACGGTGCAGGTGATATCCACGGTGCCGTCCGCGGCGATTTCTTCCGGCCCGGCTCCGTCTATCCCGCCTTCGGCGGACCGGATGGCGAGGTGCTCGTACGCGAAGCTGGTGTACGACAAGCCGTGGCCGAACGCGAATAGCGGGGTCGGGTCGACCGAACTGCCCGGGTGCCGCCCGGCCAGCCTCGGCCTCAGGTAGGACGATGGCTGCGCACCCGGTGAAGTCGGCATCTCGGCCGGCAGCCGGCCGCTCGGCACCAGCCGGCCGGACAGCACTCCGGCGATCGCGCCGCCGCCCTCCTCACCGGGGAAGAAGGCCTGGATCACCGCGGCGAGCCGGTCCGCCAGGTGACCGATCGCGTAGGGGCGCCCGGTCACGAGCACGAGGACGACCGGGGTCCCGGCGCTGATCAGGACCCGCAGCAGATCGTCCTGGACGCCGGGCAGCCGCAGGTCGGCTACGTCGCAGCCCTCGCCCGAGGTACCGCGGCCGAACAGGCCCGCCTCGTCCCCGACCACGGCCACCACCACGTCCGCCTCCCGCGCGTGCACCAGGGCGTGCGCGAAGCCGGACCTGTCCTGGCCGCGGACGGTGCACCCAGCCTCGTAGGAGATCTCGGCGGCGGGCAGTTCAGCGCGCAGCGCGTCCAGGACCGTGGTGACCGGCGGGCCTTCGGCGGCTTCGGCGTATCGGCCGCCGAGGTGGCGGGGCATGCTGTAGCAGCCGAAAAACGCCAGCGGGTCGTCGGCCAGCGGCCCGGTCACGGCGATGCTGGCGTCCGGGCGCAACGGCAGCGCGGCCCGGATACCAGCACCGGCCCTGTGATCGTCGCGGAGCTCGCGGTTGGCCAGCAGCACGACCGATTCCTCGGCCAGCCGCCGGGCCAGCGCGCGGTGCCCCGGCGGATCGAAGTCAAGCGTTACAGCGGAGGCTGCGGGGGACCAATGCGGATCGAGCAGCCCAAGCTCGCACTTCTGCCGCAGCACCCGGGCCGCCGCCCGGTCGACCAGCCCGGCCGGCACGAGCCCCGCCCGCACCGCGGACACCAGCGCGGGACCGTAGCACGCCACGCTGGGCAACTCCACGTCCAGGCCCGCGTCCAGGGCCAGCGCGGCGGCATGCTCGGGCGCCGCGGCCACCGCGTGCTGCGTCTGCAGGAACGCGATCGCGTAGTAGTCGGACACGACCACGCCGTCGAAACCGAGCTCGTCCCGCAGCAGCCCGGTCAGCAGCGAGCCGTCGCTTGATACCGGAATGCCGTCCACGTCGGTGTAGGACGGCATCACCGACCTGGCCCCGCCGAGCCGCAGCGCCATCTCGAACGGCACCAGGAGGACATCGGCGAACTCGCGCGGCCCGATGGCCACCGGAGCCATGTTCCGGCCCGCGCGGGACGCCGAATACCCGGCGAAGTGCTTCAGCGTCGCCTGGATCCCGGCGGACTGCAGTCCGCGCACGTAGGCGGTGCCGACCGATCCGACCAGGTAGGGGTCCTGGCCGATCGTCTCCTCGACCCGTCCCCAGCGCAGGTCCCTGGTGACGTCGAGCACGGGGGCCAGGCCCTGGTGGACGCCGACCGCGCGCATGCTGGCGCCGATAGCCGCGGCCATCTCGCCCACCAGCCCGGGATCGAACGACGCGCCCCAGGCCAGCGGCGTCGGGAAGATCGTGGCGGTCCAGGCCGCGAAGCCGGTCAGGCACTCCTCGTGGGCGACGGCCGGGATACCGAACCGGCTCGCCGCCACGATCTGGGCCTGCAGCTCCGCGAGCGTAGCGGCCGCTGCGGCGGGTGGCAGCGGCCGGGTGCCGAACACGCGGGTGAGCTGGCCCAGGCCGTCGACGATAAGCTCGGCCAGCGGCGCCTCGGGGGCGGTGAACTCGCCCTGCATCGGGGCCACGTTGCTGTCTCGAGCCTCGTGGCCCAGCCAGATGCTGGTCAGCTGGGCGACCTTCTCCTCCAGCGTCATCCGGGCGAGCAGGTTCCCGACCCGCTCCGCGGCCGGCCGCGACGGATCGCGCCAGCTGGCCGCTTCCTCGGTGACGGCGCGCTGGCTCATCGCTGTGCCCCCAGGGGTCCGCTGGATTCGCGAGTGACCAGCTCGGTCGAGAGCTCGACCCGCCTGCTGTGCAGCGGCCGCCCCTCGATGAGCTCGCCGAGCATCTGCGCCGCGGCCCGGCCCATCTCGGCCAGCGGCTGGCGCACCGTGGTCAGCGGCGGCGAAAGCCAGCGGGCCACCCGAAGATCGTCGAACCCGACCACGCTCAGGTCCTGCGGGATCCGCAGCGCGCGCTGCCGGGCCGCCTCGTAGACACCCAGCGCGTGCTGGTCGTTGCCGGCGAAGATAGCGGTCGGGCGGTCCGGCCGGTCGAGCAGCTCGCCACCGTGCACGAACCCGCCCTCGTGCTGGAAGTCCCCGGACCGCACCAGCGCCGGGTCGAAGGCGACGCCGGCTCGCTCGAGCGCCGACCGGTAGCCGTCGATGCGCGCCCGGCTGCACAGGTAGTCCTCGGGCCCGGCGATGGCCCCGATCCGGCGGTGCCCGAGGCTGAGCAGATGCTCCGTGGCCGCCAGGCCGCCGGCCCAGTTGGTCGCGCCGACGCTGGGCAGCTCGGGCGGTGGCGGGTTCGCCGGGTCGACCACGACCAGCGGGATGCCGGCGCTGCGCAGCTGATCGAGCTGCGCCTGGGTAGGCTCGGAGATGACCAGGATCACGCCGTCGGTGTCATGGCTGGTCAGCGCGCTGGTCCAGCTGGCCGGCCGGGCGTTCCCGTGCCGGACCGCCGAGACGGCGACGCCGGTCTCGTGACTCGTGCCCCACTCCTCGACACCGCGCAGTATCTCCACCGCCCACGGGCTGTCCAGGCCGTTGAACACGAGGTCGATGAGCCCGGAACGGCGCTGCCTACCTGCTCCCGTCCGCTCATAGTGGTGCTCGTCAAGAAGGCGCTCGACCCGCGCCCGGGTGTCGGCCGCGACGTCGGGCCGCCCGTTGACCACCTTCGACACGGTGGGCAGCGAGACGCCCGCCTCAGCCGCGATGGCCGCCAGGGTCGTCCGGCCCGACGTGCGATGTGTATCGCTGGGTGGGGAGACGGCCTCCCGGCTGATACGCGGCACAGTACGAACGGTAGCGGCCTCGTCGGGCGCCTGCTCGCTGCTGCTCAGCACTACCTCCTAGGCATGGGTCAGTCGAAACTGTTTCGATGACGGAATCGTAGCTGATCAGGAACTTGTAACCGGCTGGAAACTACGGGTTGACTGGCCGCAGGCGGCGCTTAAGTATGACGAGCGCGCTCGAAAGGTTTTCTAAACATTTCGAAGCAGGCAGGTGATGCGCAGCCTGGGGTCCGTAGTCATGCGCTGAGGCCGGGTCCGGCTGAAAAGCACATTTCTGCCGAACGGGACGTCGTGCGTGCCCCCGCCACCTGCGTGCGGCCGCCGGTGAGCGCGCCGCCTGTGGCAGGGTGTGTTCTGTGACAGGGTTTGCCGCGACCGGCCCGGACGTGGATCTAGCCGCGCAGCTACGCCGCGCGGACGTGGTCCGCGGCGACCTCGTGGGACTCGTCGTCTCCCCCGCTGCGGCCCTCGGTGTGGCGACGTCGGGCAGTGTGTGGTCTGCCGGGCCGGGCCCCGATGTCATCGCCGCGGTCGGGCGGGCGGATGAGGAGCTCAGGCCGCGGTGGGTGGTGTGGTCGGGGCAGACGGCGACGCGGCTGGCGGCCGAGGGCGTCCGGCTGGCCACGTGCTGGGATATCACCGCGGCGCACCGGCTGCTGTTCGGCGGCTGGCGGGCCGATCCCGGCCTGGCCTGGGCGCGGCTGCACGGGCTGGCCGCGGATACGATGCCGGCCGGCGGCCCGCTTGACCTGTTCGGCATGCAGGACGGCGACGGCAGCGATCCGGTGGCGCCGGACGGGCACCTGCGCTCGGAATGGGTCAGCGGCGGCTGGTCCGACCACCCGGACCGGATCGCCCGGTGGGCGGAGCTGGCGCGTACGGTGGGCGGGCTCCAGCAATCGGCGCTGACCGAGCTGCCGGACCGGCCGATGGCGGTCGCGACGGCCCGCTGCGAGTCCACCGCCGAACTGCTGTGCGCCGAGCTTTCCTTCGACGGGCTGCCGATGGACCGGGCGGTCGCGGAGGAGGTACTGACCTCCTTCATCGGGCCCAGGCCGCGCAGCGAGGCCGAAGCGCTGGCCGCCCGGGCCGCCCGGGACGCCGAGGTGCTGCGGCACGTACCGCCGGGCATCGCCGCTGACCTGCGCAGCCCCGCCCAGGTGCGGTCACTGCTCGGCCGGGTCGGTGTGGCCGTGCCGGACACACGTGCCTGGCGGCTGCGAGAGCTCAGGGACGCGCATCCGCTGGTCGGCGCGCTGCTGCAGTGGCGCAAGGCGGAGCGGATCGCGACGACGTACGGTTACGCCTGGCTTGACCACGACCTGGGGGCCGACGGCCGGCTCCGCGGTGCCTGGACCGGTTCGGATGGCGCGGCGGGCCGGATGACCGCGTCGGCGGGCCTGCATAACATGCCGGCTGCGTTGCGCCAGGCGGTCATGGCCGAGGACGGGCATGTTTTCGTCCGGGCCGACCTGGGCCAGATCGAGCCTCGGGTGCTGGCCGCGGTGACCGGGGATCAGCCGCTGGCCGGAGCGGCGCGGGCCGAGGACATGTACGCGCCGGTGGCGACGCAGCTCGGCGTGGACCGGCCCACGGCCAAGGTGGCAGTGCTCGGCGCGATGTACGGGCAGACCACCGGCCATGGCGCTCAGGCGCTGCGGCGCCTCCACGCGGCCTATCCGGTGGCCATGGCCTACCTGGACGCCGCTGACCGGGCCGGCCAGGCCGGCCGCGACCTGCGCACCTACGGCGGCCGCCTTATCTCGCTAGCTCCGGCCGAATCGGCCGAGCCGCGGAGCAGCAGCCGGGCCGCGGCCTACGGCCGTTACGCCCGTAACGCGATGATCCAGGGCGCCGCGGCCGAGCTGTTCAAGATGTGGGCGCTCACTGTCCGGGCCCGGTGCGGGCACCTTGGCGCGCGGATCGTGCTTTGCCTGCACGACGAGCTGCTGGTCCACTCCCCCGTGGAGCACGCCGAAGCGGTGTCCCGGCTCGTCGATGAGTGCCTATGCGAAGCCGCTCAGCGCTGGGCGCCTGGCTGCGGAGTCCGTTTCATCTCCGACACCACCATCATCCGGAGCTGGTCTGACGCCAAGGCCGCCGCGGTTTAGCGGGCGCGAGATCAGCTAGGGACGGTGCTGGCCGCGGCGGTGACGGCCGCGGCGAACTTGTCCGGGCATTCGAGCGGCGTGAAGTGACCGGCGCCATCGACCAGGGTCAGCTGGGCAGCAGCGAAGAACTCATCGATCCGGTCAGACCACTCACGGGGGAACAGCGGATCGTGTGATGGCCACAGCACCGTCGTCGGTACCGGCATCCGCTGGTCCGGCTCGGGGACCTGTTCCGCCAGGGAGGTCGCGACCGACCCGGCGCCCGCCCGGTACCAGGCGATCGAGGCGGCGAACGCACCCGGCGCCCCGTACATCGAAACGAGATGATCGAGGTCGTCACTGGTCAGCTGGTAGTCCGGCCCGGACCAATGCGACCAGAAATGCTGCAGGTAGGCGCGGACGGCGTCCGGCTTGCCGTCGATCAGCTCCGTGCACAGGTCGAGCCGGTGGAACCACTGGTACCAGAACTCGCGCTGGGGCTGCGGGCCGAGGATCCGGGCACCGATCCCCGGCAGCGGCGGCGCGATGACCAGGGCGCGCACCAGGTCGGGCCGTTCCCTGGCGATGGCCTGCGCGATCCGGCTGCCGATGTCGTAGCCGGCGATGACCGGCCGCGGCAGCTCCAGCTCACCGATCAGCCCGACGATGCTGCGGGCCTGGGCGATCGCGTTGTACTGCTCGGCCGGGTCGGCCTCGTGCTTGTCGGACTCGCCGAACCCCCGCAGGTCAGGCACGACCACATCGGCCGCCGCCGACACTAGCGGCGCGACAATGCGGTAGTCGGTCCGGTCCCCCGGCCAGCCGTGCAGCAAGATAACCGCCGGCGCTCCGGGTCCTGGCCCGGTCCGGTCGTAGGTGAGCCGGAACCCGTCGACCGCTGTCTGCTGGCGCATGCCGACAAGTATCTCCCGTGGCCCGCTACGGCTGGTCGAGGGCCGCGGCGTAGATGAGGGCCTCGGTACCGCGGTAGTCGGAGGTACGCCTTTCGAGGCGAAGACCTATCTTCTCCGCGACACGCTGGGACGGCCGGTTGTCCGGATGGATGATCGCGACTAGGCGGGGCGCGCGGAGCACGTTCCGGGCGAAATCGCGCGAGGCGGCCGCGGCCTCCGTGGCGTAACCCAGGCCCTGCCGCGCGGGCGTGACGTGGTAGCCGACCTCCAGCTCGGTCACCCCGTCGACGACCTGCGGCGTGAGGCCGCAGTCGCCGACGAAGCCGCCGTCGGGGGTCGTCAGCAGCCACAGGCCGAAACCGTGCGTCTGATACAGCCCGCGGTTCCACCCGATCCACTTGGCGGCCTCCTCCCGGGTTTTCGGCCGCGGGTAATAGGTCATAACGTCGGGGTCGCCGAGCAGGCCGGCCATGTCGTCAAGGTCATCGGCGGACATGTCACGGAAGACCAGCCGGGCTGCTTCTGGTCGCATCCATCTGACGGTAGCTCACGTGCCGGTTTCTAGGATGAGGCCATGACATGGACGGCACCGGAGGTGGCGCGCGAGCCCGTGCCCCGGACCGGGGACGAGCGGACAATGCTGGTCGCATTCCTCGATATCCACCGGCTGACGCTGCTGCATAAGTGTGCCGGGCTCACTGCGGAGCAACTGGCGGCGCGCAACGCCTGGCCTTCGATCTTGTCCCTGCTCGGGCTGGTCCGGCATATGGCGGAGGTCGAGCGCGCCTGGTTCCGGCGCGGTCTGGCCGGCGAGCCGGCCGGGCCGATCTACTGCACCGGCGACAAGCCCGACGCTGACTTCGAAGGGGCGGCGGCTGGGGCCGCGCAGCTAGACCTCGCCACCTACCAGCGCGAAGTGGACTTGGCCAGGGACGCGGCGGCCGGGCGTGCCCTGGACGAAACCTTCCATCAGCGGAAGTATGACGTGGACCTGTCGCTGCGCTGGGTCTACCTGCACATGATCAGGGAATACGCGCGCCATAACGGCCACGCGGACCTGCTCAGGGAGCGCCTCGACGGGACGACAGGTCAATGAGGTGAAGGCTCGGAGAACGCCGGACCGGAGAACTGATGAGTCCCCGAGCCCACCTCGACGGCAGCCTCCTGAATATCCGGGATGTCCGGGGTGTGAGACGGCGGCAGAGGGGCAGTGGTCGTGCGCCTGCCAACGGCCGCGAGGAGAGCGAAGAAGGCTGCCATGAAGAGATCAATGCTTGCTTACCTGGCGACGTTCAGCGTGACTGCGCTGGTGGTCTCATCGTTGGTCGTCCTGCAGCCGCCGGCGCACGCCGCTGGCCTGGGGGCGACCAGCCGACTGGCGACGTTGCCGAGCGGGGCCGCCCCAGGCGGTCCGGGTGCCCAGTCTTACCTGGACACCTCGCGGAAGGACTGCTTCGGCACGGCCGCGAATACTACGTCGAAGGCCTGGTACACCGTGGCGGACGGCGTGCTCTCTGACGTTTACAGCCCCACGATCGAGAATACGAATAACGCCACCCTGCAGTACGTCGTCACCGACGGCTCCAGCTTCGCTGCCCTGCAGCAACGAGACATGACGTACACGGTCAGCTCTCCGGATCCGAGCGGCATGGTGTGCGAGGTGACCAGCACCGACACCGCTCACGGCTTTAAGCTCGTCACGGAGTACATCACCGACCCGCAGCGGGACAGCGTCGTCATGCGGACTCGCCTCCAGCCGCTGCACGGCGACCCGGCCTCGATCGCCGACCTGAAGGTCTATGTCCGCTGGGACGCGACCATAGACAACACCGGCGGCGGAGGCTCCAAGAACGCGGGAGCCAACACGGCGACGGTCGACCCGGCCACCACGGCTCTGGTATCTGGCGACACCGAAGCACCCAGCGGCCCGTTCGCGGCCCAGGTCACGGGAGCGCTCCTGGCCAGCCGGCCCTTCCTGGCCGAGTCGAGCGGCTTCGTGGGCACGCCGAGCGACGGGCTGGAGCAGCTCGACACGCACCATCAGCTGGTCAATGATTACCGGACGGCCGCCGACGGCAATGTCGTCCAGACCGCCGAGATAAACATGACGCCGGGCAAGCCGTTCACCCTGGCCCTGGGTTTCGGGCTAGACGCCAAGGGGGCGATCAGCGCGGCGAGCGCCAGCGCCACGGCACCCTTCGGCCGCGCCTTGAGCCAGTATGCGAGCGGCTGGAGGAGTTACGACCGTACGCTTCGCCGACCGCCGGCCTCGCTTCGCGGGCTGTCGCCTTCTGCTGACGCCAAGATGCGGGCGATGTACTGGCTGTCGGCGAACACGCTGAAGGCCGACGAGGACAAGACCCATCTGGGTGCGTTCGTGGCGTCCCCTACTGACCCGTGGGGGCAATCAGTTCCCGCGACGACCACGCATCCAGGGTGGACCTACCGCGAGGTGTTCGCCAGGGACAGCTATGAGACCTTTACCGGGCTGCTCGCCGACGGCGACCTGCAAAGCGCCCGGGCGATGGTCCGTTTCCTGTTCGACGACACGCAGCAGCCGGACGGCAGCTTCCCCCGCGATTCGCTGCTCGACGGGGCCGTTGCCCCCGATACCTTCGGGCTGTTCGAGATCGACGAGGATGCCTATCCGCTGCTGATGGCGTGGGAGGGGGGCCTGGCCGGCAACGTTTCGTTCTATCGCCAGCACATCCGCCCTGACGCCGACTTCATCGTCGACCACGGCCCGGCGTACGGGGTAGAACGATGGGAGGAGCATCCCGGATATTCGCCGTCCACTATCGCGGCCGAGATCGCCGGCCTGGTGGCCGCCTCTTACCTCGCCCGGGCCGCGGGGGACCCCAGCCGGGCGGCCCTCTACCTGGCCACAGCTGACGACTACCAGCGCCACGTGAAGAGCTGGACAGTAACCAGCACCGGACCCTACGGAAACGGCCGTTATTTCATCCGGCTGTCGCCGGCCGGCGACCCGAACGCGGCGGAGTTCTATAACCTGGGCAATGGCAGCCTGTCCCATGTCGACCAGCGCTCAGTGGTCGACGCCGGCTTCCTCGAGCTGACCCGGCTGGGCGAGCTCCCGGCGACCGATCCTGACGTGCAGGCCTCTCTCAAGGTCACCGATTCCGTTATCGAGAGCCAGACTGCCTCGGGCCCTGGCTGGCATCGCTACGGGATAAAGGCCACCGGCAGCACGGACGGCTACGGCGATTGCTATGTTCCCGACCCGACAAACTGCTCTCCTTCGGGAGCGCCCTGGTTCCCCACCGCCACCGGGTCGGGCCACCCGTGGCCCCTGCTTGACGGCGAACGCGCCGAACAGGATCTCCAGACCAGAGATACCGCCGACGCGGTCAGCCTCCTGCAAACCATGCAAGACATGACCTCCGGACTGGGGCTGGTGCCCGAGCAGGCCTGGGAAGACCCCGCCGTAGCCGCGTCGCCGTACGGCTCGGACCCGGCTACGGCCTCGATCGGGTTCGTCAACGGCAAGCCAGCCGGTTCGGCGTCTCCGCTCATCTGGGCACAAGCCCAGTACCTCCGGCTGGTCGTGGACCTACAGACCGACTCCCTGATCGACCAGCCAGCCATCACTGCAGACCGCTACGCCAAGGACGGTCCACCCGCGACGCTGAAGATGTCGATCGCGTCGCCTCCTCCGACCACGGGGACCTCAACCGTCGTCAGCGGCACCGCCACGCCGGGAGCGACGATTGTGATCTCAGTCAGCCAGCCGGCGTCCTCGGCCAATACCACTGCCGTGGTTAGCGCCGTGGCCAGTGCCAACGGCCACTTCCAGGCCACCGTCCCGGCACCACAGGGAACCGTCGTTATCACGGCGGCGGCTAGCCGCGGCGCGCACGGGACTGGATGGGCACAGGTGACGGTGAAGTCCTAGCCGACACCTTCGTAGCGAGCGAGATCGGAGCACCGTGGCCCGATGGCACGCGCCAGCTAGGCCCAGGCTCCGAGGACCCGGTCGATAGCGGCCCTTATCCGCTCTCGGGCGTCTTCACGCGGAACGCCGGACATCAGCAAGGAGTCGTAGTCGGTGTCCTCGTGACGCACCGAGGCCACCACGGCGAGCGTGATCGCCTTCTCGTCTAGCGCTCTCCCGGCCGCCGAACGGCCCACCCGCCCGCTGCCCCGCAGACAGGTATGCCGGGCGATCGCCTCGGCGCGTCCGGCCGGGCAGCCCGGGAACAGCCGCACGATCTCCGCCGCGAGATGAGCTTGCAGTTCTACATCAGCATCGGCCCGGCGCTCGCGGTCCCGCTCGCGGCGCCGCATCCGGGCGTCCTCATCGGCGAGGCACTGCCGCTCCGCCTGCTCGAGGGCCGGCTCCTCCACCAGGATGCCCTGCCGCTCATACCGCTTGCGCGTCCGGCTCCACCGGACGACGACCGCCGACAGGCCGCTGGCCTTCTTCGAGCGGCGGGTCAGGGCCGCATCGCCGGCCGGGAGGAACACCAGGTAGTCCAGGTCGGCGCACGTCAGGCACAGCGGGCCCTTGTCGTCCATGATCAGCAGGTCCCCGGTGCCGCCGCAGTCGGCACAGGACCAGTCCTTGACCGGCTGCACGACCACCAGGTCGGGCGGCGCGGCCATGCGTTCCCGCTGCGGGGCGGACAGCTCAGCCGAGGTCCAGTGCGTCCGCCACGCCCGTTCGGTCACCGGGTCGCCGTCGGAGGTGAAACGCAGCTCACGCCGGTCCCTGGTGGCCGCGACATATTCCGTCTCGACCGGCTTCAGCCCGTGAGGCTCGGCCCAACGCTGCAGGTACACGACGATCTGGGTGAGCCGGTCATCGTGCACGGGCAGGAAATATTCCAGATCGGAAACGCGACCCTGCCGCCAGCTGTCCACGTGACGTTCATGCAGCCAGCCCAGGCCGATGCACACGTCCGCGACCGTGACGAACTTGCGGTGGGCCAACGCCTCCTCAGCCGCGGCCACTACTCTGCTCTCCAGACCCGCGCTCACGAAAGCGAGCGTAATGCTTTCCCTGCCGTCTGCGCGCTGTCCCACGGCGCGCACGAAGAGCCGGTAGCGTGGCACCCATGGCAGACGGTGAACCCGGCGGCCCGGAGGCGATCCCGGGCATCCCAACGGACCTGCTGCAGCGGTTCGCGGCCGCGACTTCCGGCATGACTCTGGCTGAACTCGAGGGTCTGCTAAGCCAGCTGATGGCCGCCGCAGTGCCCGACATAGACCCGTTCGCGCGGGCCGCGCCGCCGTCACGTCGCCGCCCCCGCCGGACCGACGTGGTCACGTATCGCGTCCGGATCGACCTGAAGGGGACCAAACCCCCGCTGTGGCGCCGGCTGGAGCTGTCCTCAGACCTGCTGCTCGACGAGGTGCACCAGGTCATCCAGGAGGCGTTCGGCTGGACCGACAGTCACCTGCATCAGTTCGCGTCCAGCCATGATCCACATAACCCGGAGACCGAGCTTTACCTGTGCCCTTACGAGGTGGACGAGGGCGAGACCGGTATCCCCGAGGAACAGGTGCGCCTCGACGAGGTGCTGGTCAACGCGGGTGACAAGCTGTACTACAGCTATGACTTTGGCGATGACTGGCAGCATGTCATCAAGCTCGAAGCCGTCAGTGTCCGGCCAGATCCGGCCGCACCGCGAGCGGTCTGCACTGACGGCCGGCGCGACGGCCCGGCCGAGGACTGCGGCGGGGTCGACGCCTATGAGCTGATTGTCGCGGCCACCGACCCGGCGAATCCCGACTTTTCGGACGCGGTCGCCGAATTCGAATACGTCTACGGTGCCGAGATCGATCCGGGGTGCATCGGCACCACCCGCTTCGACATCGGCGAGATCAACACGGCGCTCGCCGCAACGTTCCCTGGTGCCGCGGCGTCCGGAGCCGGACGTGGCGGAGTGGCATCGGCGGGCAGTCTTCCCGGGGCGCTCGCCGAGCTTGTCCCCGCCGTCCGGGTCCCATCCGCCCGGCGAGAACTGCGGCGCATGCTCGACGCCGCCCGCCTGGATGAGCCGGTACTCATCGAGGCCGAGACCGCGACCAGGATGGTCCGCCCGTATTCCTGGCTGCTGGACCAGGCCGGCGACGAAGGAATCAAGCTGACCGCGGCCGGATACCTCCCGCCCGCCCATGTCGAGGCCGCCGTGGCCGCACTGGACCTAAGCCAGGAGTGGATCGGCCAGGGTAACCGTGAGGTACAGACGGCACCCGTCCTGCACCTGCGTGAAACAGCGACGAAGATGGGCCTGCTGCGCAAGCACCGCGGGATGCTCCTGACCACCTGCCGCGGCCGCGGGTTGCGCGGCGATCCGGCCGGGCTCTGGTGGCACCTGGCGGAACGGATGCCAGTCAGGTCAGCTGATCGCTGTGAAACGCAGGCCGGCCTGCTCCTGCTGACGGCGATCGCAGCAGGGGTTCCCGGTGACCTGGATGCGGTCGTCGCGCGACTGCTCGGTGCGATCGGCTGGATCAGCAGCGACGACACGCCCCTTACCGGGTCAGCGGCAGCTCACGCTGCCTGGGACACTAAAACGGTGCTCCAGCGGCTCGGTGGCTTCCGCTACGAACAGCACGATTTCGGGCCAGGAACGCCGACCCCGGAAGGGATCACCTTCGCCCGCGCCGCCCTGCGCACCTGGCCGAGCTGACCCTGTCGTATCCCGGGTCAGTGGTCATTCAGTGGTACGGCTGAGCCGGACCGGACGTCCGCTGACGTAAAAACCGGAACGGTGACACACGGGAAGTTCCGGCCAGCCGGGCATCAGAACCGGTATTGTCCGGTTGCGTGCTGGACGGCGAGATGGTCTTCATACCGGGTGAGATTCCCCGGCTGGGCGTGTTCGCGCTCTGGGGAAAAGGATCGGGATCAGCCAAACTGGAGCTGGTCTTCCCTGGCGGCACCTACGGCATACGCAAGCGCCTGGTCTCGGCGGATCTCATCCCGCTCGCGGAGGCCCTTCCGGCGTTGCTCGCCATCGATCCCGATCAGCGCGCCGGGCAGCCGATGCGGCGCAGTGCCCGGGTCTGGGCGGCGGCGGCCGCCGCGGGCGTGGGCCTGGTGGCCCGGGGCAGGCTTCTGCCGACGGTCGGCACCGACGACACAGACGTCTGGCGGGCCGGGCCGCTCGACCCGGCCGACCTCAGCTGGCTGCGTGAACTCGCCGCCGCCTTCCCGCCGACCGCGCACGCCCTGGCGGTTCCCGGCTCACGCCCGATGCGGCTCCGGTCGCCGGAGGCGCTGATCCGCGACCTCTGGGACGCGATCGCCGACATGATCCCGCGCTCGCCCGCGGCGAGGCGGACGACCGCATCGTCGGCGTTCGCCGCCGCCGGGCCGACTAAGGTCAGCGATCTGGTGGAGTGGCTCGCCGACACCACCGACGGCCTGTCGGCCGGGGCACGCCTTGGCCTGCGGATCGAGGCTGTCCCGGCGTCACCCATGGCCGATGACGAGGAAGACGATCCGGCGGAGGCGGAACCGACGGATGCCGTCGAAGGCGCCGACGGGGCCGCGCCGGCCTTCCGGCTGATGCTGCAGTTGCGCAGCAACGCCGATCCGAGCCTGATCGTCGATGCCGCCGCCCTGTGGAGCCAGCCGGAAACGGTGCTCTCAAGATTCGGCGCGCAGGCGGAGACGGACTTGCTGCTGGCGCTCCGGCGTGGCGCGCCGATATGGCCGCCGCTGGCGGAAGTGCTGCAGCAGGCCAGCCCGTCGGTCGTCGACCTTGACGACGACGCGCTCACCAGCCTGCTCGGCCCGGCCGCCGAAGAACTGGCGGGCGTCGGTATCGAGGTGCTTTGGCCGTCTAGCTTGCTCGGCGACGGCCTCAAGCTGCGGGCCGTCCCCACGCCGGCGCCGGAAAAACTGACCGACGCCGGGTTCGGCCTCGGCGCGCTGCTGGATTTCCGCTGGCAGCTCACGCTCGGCGGCGCACTGCTCGACGCCGAGGAGATCGCCGCCCTGGCCGAGGCGAAACGGCCGCTGATCCGGCTGCGGGGCCGCTGGGTGATCCTCGACCCGGCCCTGCTCGACAAGCTGCGCCGGCCGCCGCGGACCCGGATGCGCGCGTCCGAGGCACTCGGCGCCGTACTCGCGGGCACGGCGGACATCGACGGCGAGACGGTCACGGTGGTCGCGGAAGGCCCGCTGGCCGACCTAGCCGCCCAGGTCGCGAGTATCGCGTCCGCCCCGGAGCCACTTGCCCCGCCGCCAGGCCTGGTGGCGACGCTGAGGCCATATCAGCAACGGGGCCTGGCCTGGCTCGCTGCGATGTGCGAAGCGGGTCTCGGCGGCTGCCTCGCCGACGACATGGGCCTCGGCAAGACGATCCAGGTGATCGCGCTGCACCTGCACCGGCGGGAGGCCAAGGCGGGTCCCACGCTCGTGGTGTGCCCGGCCTCTCTGCTCGGCACCTGGGAGCGCGAGGTACGCAGGTTCGCTCCCGACGTCCCGGTCCGGCGGTACCACGGGGGCGGGCGGCACCTGCAGGACCTCGCCGCCGATGAGATCGTCCTGGTTACCTACGGCGTGGTGCTGCGCGATTCCGTGCGGCTCGCCGAGGCCGGCTGGGGTCTGGTCGTCGCCGACGAAGCCCAGCATGCGAAGAACCCGCTGTCGCGCACCGCTCGCGAACTGCGGGCAGTGCCCGCGCCCGCCAGGATCGCGCTGACCGGAACACCGGTGGAGAACCGGCTGTCGGAACTGTGGGCGATCCTCGACTGGACGACGCCCGGCCTGCTCGGGCACCTGGAGAGTTTCACCCGGCGGGTGGCGGTACCGGTCGAGCGGTACCGCGACGCCGAGGCGACCGCCAGGTTCGCCGCCCTCATCCGGCCGTTCCTGCTGCGGCGAAAGAAGACCGACCCCGGTATCGCGCCCGAGCTGCCGCGTAAGACCGAGACGGACCTGTTCGTGCCGCTGACCGCCGAACAGGTCACGCTGTACGAGGCGATGGTTCGCGAGACGATGGAAGCGATCGAGACTAAGCAGGGCATCGAGCGGGCCGGCCTGGTGTTCAAGCTGCTGACCGCGCTGAAGCAGATCTGCAACCACCCGGCTCAGTACCTTAAGCAGTCAGGGCCGCTGGATGGCCGGTCGGGGAAGCTGGCCGCGTTCGACGAGCTGACCGATCTGATCCTGGCCGGCGGCGAATCGATGCTCGTCTTCACCCAGTACACCCAGATGGCGACGCTGCTTCAGCAGCATCTCGACGCCCGCGGGATCGGCTCCCTTTACCTGCACGGCGGGGTTCCCGTGCCGCGCCGGGAGGAGATGGTGACCCAGTTCCAGGCCGGCCAGGCACCGGTCTTCCTGCTCTCGCTCAAGGCGGGCGGCACCGGCCTGACGCTGACCCGCGCCACCCACGTGCTGCACTATGACCGCTGGTGGAACCCGGCCGTGGAGGATCAGGCCACCGACCGGGCGTACCGGATCGGCCAGGACCGCCCCGTACAAGTGCACCGGCTCATCGCCGAGGGGACACTCGAAGACCGGATCGCGGCCCTGCTGGAGAAGAAACGCGAGCTCGCCGACGCCGTGATCGGCTCCGGCGAGGGCTGGATCGCCGATCTGTCCGACGCCGAGCTCACCGAGCTGGTCAGCCTGCGAGCCGCCCCGTGAGCGACGACATGACCGGACCGGGTCCCGGGCAGCCGGAATTTGGCCGCACCTGGTGGGGCCGGGCCTGGCTGGAGGCGCTGGAGCAGCGAGCCCGGCTCGATCCTGACCGGCTGCCGCGCGGCCGGGACTATGCGCGTTCTGGCGCGGTCGGTGAACTGGCCTTGGCGCCGGGCGAGGCACGTGCGAAGGTGCAGGGCCGCAAGACCCAGCCCTATGAGGTCAGGATCCGGGTGCGGCGGTTCACCGACGACGAGTGGGACCGGGTACTTGAGGCCATCTCCGGCCGGCTCGGCCACGCGGCGGCGCTGCTTGACGGCGAGCTGCCACCCGAAATCGCCGACGATGCGGCCAGCGCGGGACTTGACCTGCTGCCCGGCGGCGGCGAGCTCGGGCCGCGCTGCAGCTGCCCGGACGACGCGGATCCGTGCAAGCATTCGGCGGCGGCGTGTTACCTCCTGACCGATGCGCTGGACGCCGACCCCTTCACGCTTTTTCTCTTGCGCGGCCGGACTCGTGATCAGGTGCTGGCCGGGATCCGGGCCCGCCGGCGCGGCGGGGCGCCCGGGCCGGCCGCCGCGTCGGAACCGGCAGCGCAGAGTCAGGCCGGTGCCGCGCCGCCGCAGGGGGCGAAGGCCGGCCAGCCGGCCCTCGACGAGGGTGTGGACGCCAGGACGGCGTTCGGCGCGCCGGAGTCATGGACGCCGATCCCCGCCCTGCCATTGCCGCCCTCGCGACCCGGGGCGCCCGCGGCGCTTCCGGTAGACCCGCCGCCGTGGCGGTCCGGACTCCGCGACGACCTGCTTGAGCTAGCCGCGGACGCGGCCGGCCGGGCCTGGGAACTGGCGGTTGGCCTGTCCGCCGACGCCGGGTTGAACCTCGACCCGGACGCTGACCTGGCCCGCCGAGCCGCCCGGGCTCTGGGCACGCCGTCGTTCACCGCGCTCCCGGCGCGCTCCGGGGTCGGCCAACGCGACCTGGCCCGGCAGGCGCTGGCCTGGCGGCAGGGCGCCATGACGGGTCTGGAACTGCTGCACGCCGAGTGGGACCCAGCCACCGAAGATCCGGATGCCGCTGAGCTGCTGACGACGGCGCGGGCCGCGCTGCGCGCCAAGACCGGCGCGGCCGGGACCGTCCAGGGCAACCGGATCACCGCGGGCCACCTGCAGCTGCGCCTCGGCCGTGACCTCCGCTGGTATCCGTACGCGCGATCAGGCGAGGACTGGGAACCCAGCGGATCGCCGGAGCCCGATCCAGCCCGGGCCATCGCCGACCTCTGACGGCAGCGTCGGGGCGAGGCCGGGCGACGCCGTACCCGGCTGCACACCTTCGCCGGCGTCGCCGTGGCCGCGCTCGGAGCGGTCCCCGAGCTCTCGACTGTATATTCGACACTGATTAGCGAGGGGTGTACTCTTTAGCCATGGTTACCAGGCAGGGCGACGTTTCCCGGGCTCAGTACCAGTCACGCCCTGGACGCCGTGCGGTGGTCATCGCCAGCCTCGCAGACTTGCGGGGACCGACCGAGGGTACCGTCGAGTTGCCGTTGTGGCTGTTCTGGAGCGCCCCCGGTCATGCCTTCGACCTCGCCGACCAGGACATGCGGCTGTGGCTTTACCAGACCGTCCTGCGGGAAGCGAGCTGCCCGGAGGATCTCGCTACCTACTTGGACGGCGACACGCTGATCGCCCTGTGGGGGGACCTCTACCTGCCCAGGGGCGTGCGGGAAGCGTGGGAGGACGAGCATCCGGCTCTGGTGGCAGCGGCGGCCGCAGCCGCCTGATGCCGGTCGGCAGGTTCCATGGCCAGGTGGCCACTATCGCGCTGCGCGCCGCTGCCCCGCACGGGTTCGCCCTGGGCGGTGGTAACGCGCTGATCGCCCACGGGATCATCGAGCGGGCCACCCAGGATGTCGACGTCTTCAGCGACGAACAAGGGGGCGTGGAGGCAGCGGCCGACGCGGTGGAGGCGGCGCTGCGCGAGGCGGGCTTCGGGACCGAGCGCCGGGACAAAACCGGCGGGCTCGGTGACATCTTTTACGGGTTGGGCGAAGGGCTGGCCGAGTGGATCATCACCGCAGCGAGCGGGGAACAGATGCTGCTGCAGATGGCCTACTTTGACCGGGCCCGCCAGCCGGTGATCATGGATATCGGCCCTGTCCTTGACCTTGAGGATGTGGTCGGCGGCAAGGTGTGCGCACTGGCCAGCCGGGTCGAGCCGCGTGATTACGTGGACACGGCCGCGGCCATGGGACGTTACACCATGGAGCAGATGATCGGCTTCGCCCGGCGGCTGGATCCGGGCCTGACCGACGCAGACTTCGCGGACGCTGCCCGGCGGCTGGATCGGTGGGGCGACGGGGTGTTCGCGCCCTTCGGGCTCGGCCCGCGGGACGTCGCCGTGCTGCGGGAGTGCTTCGCGGCCTGGCCTCGGAGCTGATCTGCCTTACAGGGCCGGCCCTGAATTCAGGGCCGTCTGGCCACCCATACGGTCCTCGCGGCGCGGACGGTCAGGTCCGCGCGCCGCAGGACGCCGTCGGGCCCGTCGCTGTCGATGAGCGTATCGAGCGTATCGAGGTCACCGGCGCTGATGCCGCCCTGCAGGCCGGACCGCATGCGTCGCAGGCAGGCCTGGGCGTAGCGGCCCGCGGAGGCGGGCAGCGGGGGTGTCAGTTCAATGGCGAAGTGCCGCTCGGAGTCGATGGCGAATCCGGCCTGTTCCAGCCGCGGGCCCCAGTCGGAGCCGAGATGCGGCACCGCATCGGTCAGTTCCGCAGCCATGGCGGCATGGATGCGGGCTTCGAGTCCCGGTCCGCCGAGGCCGAGGTCGTCGGGCAGGAAGCGCGGGAAGGAGTCCATCTCGGCCACGGCCATCAGCCCGCCGCGGGCCAGTGTGGCGAAGACGCTGACCAGGACGCCGTCGGGATCGGCCATGTGGTGCAGGGACGAGGACGCCCAGACCAGGTCGACGGGGCCGGCGACGGGCCACGACGCGTCCAGGTCCGCCTGGACGGTGCGGACGCGGCCAGCCACGCCGAGATCGCGGGCTCTGGCGACGAGGCGGTCAAGTAGCGGCCTGGATAGGTCCAGGGCGATGACGTCAGCCCCTGCGAAGCGCCGGGCCAGCGCGAGGGCGCCGGTACCGGTCCCGCTGCCCAGGTCCAGGATCCGGTGACAGGGCTGGCCGATGGCCAGCTCGTGCAGCCAGTCGATCACCTCGGACAGGTAGGCGTGCAGCACTTCCGCATCGAGGTCCAGGAGCTCGGCCATGGCCGCCGGACCGCCATCGGCGTCGGGATGGTGGTGGTGTTCCATATCTCGACCATACGGGCACCTTGCGGCAATGGCATAGCATCTTGCGTATGAAGCAAGATGGTGATCTAGACGGCCTCGTCCGCATGCGGATCAGGGGACTGCGTGCCGCCCGCGGCTGGTCACTCGATGACCTTGCGGCCCGCTGCTATCTGAGCCCTTCCACCCTGAGCCGTATCGAGACGGGCCACCGCCGGATCGCCCTGGACCAGCTGGCGCCGATCGCCCGGGCCCTCGGGACCACCCTGGACCAGCTGGTGGAGTCCGCCGACGACGAGGACGTGGTGATCAGGCCGCAGCGCGATACGGCCCGGGGGGTGACCACCTGGCTGCTCTCCCGGGAACCCGGGCCACACGGGGTAACCGTGGCCAAGATGCGCATCACCAAGCCCGAACCCAAGCGCACCGACGAGCTGCGGGTCCACCCCGGCAAAGACTGGTTCACCGTCCTGGCGGGGACCGTCGTCCTGCTGCTGGGCGAGCGGACCATCCTGGTCGAGGCCGGCCAGGCGGCGGAGTTCTCGACCATGATTCCGCATGCCTTCGGCGCCCACGACGGTCCGGCGGAGATTCTCTGCATCCTCGACCATGACGGCCAGCGCACCCATCTCCGGCCCGCGCCGTGAGACACCGGGTGGCGCGGCCCTCGGTGACCGCGCCGCCCGGTGCTGCGCGTTAGGCATCCTGGCCGAAGGCGGTCGTCACATCGACGGGGTTTGGCCGGTCATAGGGATGACACGCCGCTACGGAGGAATGTGACCGATGGACGAGCACGACTGGCTGGCGGAACGCTTCCAGGACAACCGGCCGTGCCTGCGGGCGGTGGCTTACCGGGTGCTCGGCTCGTTCAGCGAAGCCGATGACGCCGTGCGGGAAACCTGGCTGCGGCTCAGCCGCTCCGGTGCCGACGAGGTGGAGAACCTAGGCGGCTGGCTGACCACGATCGTGGCGCGGGTGTCCCTGAACAGGCTGCGCTCGCGCACGTCACGGCGCGAGAAGCCGATGGATCCGCTGATCATCGATCAGGCCGGGGTGACCGGCGAGACCGGTCCCGAGCATGAGGCGCTGCTCGCCGATTCGGTCGGCCTGGCCCTCCTGGTGGTCCTCGATACGCTGACCCCGGCCGAACGGCTCGCGTTCGTCTTGCACGACATGTTCGCCATGCCGTTCGGGGAGATCGCGCCGATCGTCGAACGCTCCCCCGCCGCCACCAGGCAACTGGCCAGCCGGGCCCGCCGCCGGGTGCAGCAGGCGAACGCCGGCCCCGGTGTTCGCCTGCGATCACCGGTGCAACGATCATGGCGATTGAGATGATTGCCGACCCCGAGCGGATCGGGCCGCTCGACGTGGTTCCCGGCTAAGTCCGCCCGGCCGGCGATTCCTCGAAAAACTCCCACTGGATGTTGTCCGGGTCGCGGAAGGTGACCATCGCGTTACTTCCGGCCCGGTCGCGATGCAGGTCCGCGGTGACGCCGGCCGCACGGAGCAACTCAGTCAGCCGGATCACCTCAGCGCGGGTCGCGCCGATCGCGATGTGGTCCAGGCCGACCCGGAACTCGGTGAACCGGTCGCCGGCCGGGGTGCCGGGAAGCACCGGGCGCAGGACCAGCCGCGTACTTGTGTTCTCCAGCCGGAACCGTAGCTTCTCGCCGGGAAAATCCTGGTCCACCCGGAAACCAAGGAGCCCTTCGTAGAAAGCGCGGGCACGCGCCAGATCGGTCACGTTCAGCGTGATGTGGTGAAAGCCTGCGGGCATGCCGTCAGGCTACCGACGGCCATGCCCCAAGGCCCGGGTCTGCTCGGGTCAGGTGCCCGGCAGCAGCGGTAGCGCGTTGTTGCGCACCACGCCTGAGTAGAAGCGAGCGCTGGACTTCGGGATTCGCTGCTGGGTCCCGAAGTCGACGAAGACGATGCCGAACCGCTTCTGGTAACCCCAGCCCCACTCGAAGTTGTCGAGCAGCGACCAGACGAAATACCCGGCTAGGTTGGCGCCGTCCTTGATGGCCCGTGCGGCGGCCTCCAGGTGCGCGTGCAGGTACCTGACCCGCTCGAGGTCGTTCACTTCGCCCTGCGGGTTCACGTAGTCCTCAGCCGCGCGGCCGTTCTCCGTGACGTAAAGGGGCAGCCCAGGGGCCTGCTTGGACACCTCAACCAGGATCTGGTGCAGCCCGCTGGGGTCGACGAGCCAGCCCATGTTCGTCCGTTCCAGGTCTTCCGGCCGGTACTCAACCACGCCTGGAACCTGGCAGCGGGCCGGCTGCTCATGGCGCCTGAGGTCAGCCGGGTCGCCCGCGCGCAGGAAGATCGGGGAGTAGTAGTTAAGGCCGAGGAAGTCCAGCGGCTGGCTGATCGTCTGCAGGTCACCATCGATGACCAGGGAAGGTGGCGGGAGCAGGACCTGCGGAGCGTGTGCCGGGTACCGGCCGTGCAGGACCGGTTCGAGGTAGAGGCCGTTCGCCGCCGCATCGGTGATCAGCCTTCCCTGCTCAAGGGCATCGGAACCAGCGTCACCGAGGATGCGGACCGGATGTACGTCCAAGGTGATGCCGACCTCGGCCGCGCCCGCGCTGCGCAGGGCCTGAGCCGCCAGCCCGTGGCCGAGCAGCAGGTGATGCGTGGTGGCCGCCGCGGCAGCGCCGTCTCGGAGCCCGGGGGCGTGGTCGCCGGTGCGGTAGCCATTATTAGACACGACCTGCGGCTCGTTCAGCGTGATCCAGCGCGTGACCCGGTCGCCGAGTGCCGCCGCGGTGAGGGCGGCGTACTCGGCGAACCGCTGAGCGGTGTCGCGGACCGCCCAGCCGCCTTCGTCCTGGAGTTCCTGGGGCAGGTCCCAGTGGTAGAGGGTGACCGTGGCCGCGATGTTGTGGCTGGCTAGCTCGTCGAGCACCGCGCGATAGTAGTCCAGGCCCCGCTGGTTCACGGGGCCGCGGCCGCCTGGCTGGACCCGCGGCCACGAGATCGAGAACCGGTAGGAGCCCAGTCCGAGCGAGGCCATCAGCGCGATGTCCTCGGGATAACGATGGTAGGAGTCGCAGGCGATATCGCCCGTGTCACCACCGTGGACCTTGCCTGGCGTATGACTGAAGGTGTCCCATACCGAAGGGCCCTTGCCGTCTGCGCTCGCTGCTCCTTCGATCTGGTACGCGGCCGTCGATGCTCCCCAGATGAACCCCTCGGGGAAGTCCAGGGCGCCGTCAGCATCGCTTGCCGTTCCCGTCATCAGCCTCTCCTTTTTGTTATCACTACGGACCTTGACGGCCCCAGTGCTGAGGGTTAGTGTAAGCGCTTAGATTCCAGTTGTAAACGCTTACATGTCTGCTATATGACACCCGGATGTCCGGCGCACAAGTCGGTAACAAAGGGACTACGAGCCGGTAACAGAGGTCACGGCAATGCCCCAGATCGGAACAAAGTGGTAACTCTCTACGATGTCGCGCGCCTGGCCGGCGTGTCCACCGCGACGGTCTCGCGAGTGGTGCACGGCCAGGATCGCGTTCGCGAGGCCACGAGGCTCCGGGTGCGGCAGGCTATCGAGGAACTCGGCTACGTGCCTGACGGCGCGGCGCAGAGCCTGTCACGCCGCCGCAAGGATGTGATCGGCATGGTATGCGTTGAGCGAGAGGCGCAGCAGTACGACATCGAGAACATGAACCTGCTTTTCTACGATGAGGTCCTGCGCGGAGTCGAAGCGCGGATCCGGGACCAAGAGTGGTCGCTGCTTATTACCTTCCTTCAGGGCGCGAACGACCCTGGTTTCCCGCGCCTGGAATCTTTCTCCGGCAAGGTGGACGGGATCTTGATCGGTGAGGGCATCGTTCCCGACCGGTTCGTCGAGCGGATGGCTGCCCGGGTGCCCCTGGTGATCTTCGCGGGCACCCCGGACGAGCGGGCGGCCGACGTGGTGACGGCGGATAACTTCTCCGGCTCGGCCGCCGTGGTCACTCACCTCATCCGCGATCACGGCAGGCGACGGCTGTTCTTCGTGAACGGGCCGGCGGATTCCCCGGACACCCGTGAGCGGCGGCTCGGCCTCGAGCACGTGCTCCGGCTGCACCCCGAC
>CAWJPF010000010.1:0-339463 GCA_963844625.1 uncultured Actinomycetota bacterium
ACCCCTCGCTTGTAAGGCGAGTGCTCTACCGCTGAGCTATGCGCCCTTGTGTTCCGGGCGCCGTACCGACACCACGAACGCAGCTAGCGTACCGGTTCCCGGCCGCTTGGCTCTATTGGGGAGGCTTCCCGCGAATGTTTCGCAGGCTGGCCGTACCTGACTGCCCGGCTATCGCACCGGGTGGATGGTAAGAGACCACGCCCAGCTAGTCCCGGGCCAAAGCCCGGGACTAGGCGAAGGCCCGAGGCTAACGGTGATCCCCGTCGCCGGTGATGACGCCGCGGCCACCCCGGGAGTGCTGATCCCGGTCGCCGGCACGGCACAAGACCTCAAAGACCCGGCCAGGATATGCCGCAGCAGCCTGTCTCCGGCATCGTGCACAGCGGTACGCCGGCAGCAGAAGGCGGCGGGAGGCGTGATGGTTGCCGTGATCGTTATCCTGATGATCGCCACTCATCGCTAGTAGCCTCGGTCTTTCGCGAGAACGCCCGCCGAACTCATTATGCTGACGTCCGCGAAGACACGGAACACTGCCGCCACCTGCGGCCTTAAGGGCCGACGTAGCAGCGCAGCATCGGCGAGACGCCGGCCGGAGTGGTCCACGTCGCGGTCTGGGTGCCGGCCAGTTTCCAGCCGGATCGCTCGTACAGGGCGATGGCGGCGTGGCTGTCGTCCACGACGTCGAGCACCGGCTGCAGGCCGAGTTCCCTGGCGTGGCCGCTAGCGGCCTCAAGCAGCAAGCGCGCCAGGCCCAGGCGGCGGGCTGACGGAGCGACGAAGAGGCGGGAAATACCGCCGAGCTCGTCTGGCGACCGGCCGGTGACCCGTAGCAAGACTTCGTACCGTACGCCCCGCACGAGCGCGACGTGGCCGACGATCAGGCCGTCGTGTTCGGCGACCCAGACTGCTGCCAGACCGGCCGGGGTAAGCCAGCCGCCGGGGTCGGACGGCCATGTCGATGGGTAGCCGCTGACCTGGTGAACCTGCCGCAAGACCGCGACGCACCCGGTGAGGTCTTCCTGCTCCCGGGCTCGAATCGGCATGCTCGCCAGCCTGGGGCCGGGTCAGCCCACGAAGGGACGCTCGCGGCGCAGTTCCTGGCGCGCGATCGAGCGCCGGTGCACGGCGTCAGGCCCGTCGACGATGCGCAGTACGCGCGCCCAGGCGTAGAAATAGGCCAGCGGCGTATCGTCGCTGACCCCGGCGGCGCCGTACACCTCGATGGCCCGGTCGATCACCCGGGTAGCCACGGCCGGGGCCGCGACCTTGATCCCGGAAATCTCAGACTGCGCGGCCTTCACGCCCTCGCGGTCGATGAGCCAGGCGGTCTTATAGACGTACAGCCGCACCTGGTCGATCTCCATCCGGGATTCGGCGATCAGGTCGCGGACCACTCCCTGCTCGGACAGCTTGGCCCCGAACGCGGTCCGGCGCCCGGCACGGTCGACCATCAGCGCGAGCGCGCGCTCGGCCATGCCGATGGCGCGCATCGCGTGGTGGATCCGGCCGGGACCGAGCCGGGCCTGGGCGATGGCGAACCCGTCGCCTTCGCCGGCCAGCAGGTTGGCGGCCGGGACCCGGGCGCCGTCGAAGATGATCTCGGAGTGGCCGTGCTGGTCCTGGTAGCCGAAGATGGGCAGCTGCCTGACGATCGTGACGCCGGGGGTGTCCCGCGGTACCAGGATCATCGACTGGCGCCGGTACGGCTCGGCGTCCGGCGCGGACTTGCCCATCACGATGAAGATCTGGCAGCGTTCGTCGGCCGCGCCGGAGATCCACCATTTACGGCCGTTGACGACATATTCCCCGCCGTCCCTGACGATCGAGGTCTCGATGTTGGTGGCGTCGGAGGAGGCCACGTCCGGCTCGGTCATGGCGAAGGCAGACCGGAGTTCCCCGGCCATCAGCGGCTGCAGCCACCGGGCCTTCTGCTCCGCCGTGCCGAACATGTGCAGCACTTCCATGTTGCCGGTGTCCGGCGCCTGGCAGTTGATCGCCTCGGGGGCGATCACCGGCGACCACCCGGAGATCTCGGCGATAGCCGCGTAGTCGGTGTTGGTCAGCCCGGAGACCGCGGGCAGGAACAGGTTCCACAGGCCGCGCGAGCGCGCCGATGCTTTCAGCCGCTCCATGACCGGCGGGTACGCGTGCTCGCCGTGCTGGCGTAGGTAGGCCGCCCACTCGCCTTCGGCCGGGAAGACCTCCTCCCGCATGAACGCCCACATCCGGTCGCTGGTGTCCTGGGCGGCGGCGCTCAGCGAAAAGTCCACGGTCAGCCCCTTTCCCGGAGCAGGTCGAGACCCTCGGCAGCGATCCGGTCGATCTCCGCGCTCAGGTCGCCGAAGTCCTGCCCGGCCATGGATCCGGCCTGCACCCGCGCGGCGATGCCCTGCGCGATGGCCGCGGACTTGAAATGAGCCAGCGCTACGTAGGCGGTCAGATCGCTGAGATCGGCGCCGGTCCGCTTGGCGTACCGGTCAGCGAGGTAGGCACGGGGCGGGAAACCAGGCAGCATGCTGGGCGCGGGAGTGAGGGCGGGCTCAACGTCCCCGGCCTGACGCCAGTAGAACAGCGTCATGCCGAGATCGGCCAGCGGATCGCCCAGCGTGGCGAGCTCCCAGTCCAGGACCGCGGCGACCTGCGGCGGCATCTGCGCCGCCATGATGCAGTTGTCGAGCCGGAAGTCGCCGTGCACGATCGCTCCCCCTGGCCCGGTCGGCGGATCGGCCCGCAGGCGGCGGGCCAGCTCGTCGACGGCCGGGACGTCCCGGGTCTTGGAACGCTCCCACTGGTCACTCCAGCGGCGCACCTGCCGCTCGGCATAGCCATCGGGACGGCCGAAATCGGCTAGGCCCACCTGGGCTGGATCCACGGCGTGCAGATCGGCCAGGGTGTCGATCAGGATGTCGGCGATCCCGCGGCGGTCGTCCGCCGACTCCGCGTACCCGTCGGGGAGGGCATCGCGGACGACGTACCCGTCGACCTTCTCCATCACGTAGAAGGGCACGCCGATGAGCTCGCCGGTGCTCTCCTCGAGCAGGATCGCGGGCACCGGAACGGGCGTCGGCGCCAGCGCACGCTGGATCCGGGCTTCCCGTCCCATGTCGTGCGCCCGGGGCAGCAGCGGCCCGGACGGCGGCCTGCGCAGGACGACCGTGCCCGCCGCGCTGGTCAGCTCGAAGGTCAGGTTCGACTTGCCCCCGGCGATGAGCACGGCGTCCAGGTCGTGCCAGCGGGCATCCCCGAGGGTCCGCGCGAGTGCGGGTCCGACGAGGTCGGGGCGGATCAGGTTCTCGTGCATCGCGGCCCTTCTCAGTGCCCTTGAAGTGCTCAGTGTCCGGACATGCCGCCATCGACCGCCAGCGTGACGCCCGCGATGTAGGACGACGCGGGGCTAGCCAGGAAGACGACGGCGGTATCTAGCTCGTGCTGCTCTCCGATCCGTCCCAGCGTCGACGTATGCGAGATGAAGTCGTCCAGCTGGCCCGACGGGATGGCCGCCGTCATCTCGCTGCGGAAGTACCCGGGCGCCACCGCGTTGACCCGGATCCCCCGCCGCCCTGACCACTGCTGGTTCAGGTCGCGGGTCAGCCCGATCAGGCCGGCCTTACTAGCCGAATACGCCGCCTGAGGGGCATAGGACTTGATCAGGCCCAGCACGCTGGCCACGTTGACGATGCTCGAGCCGGGCGGCATAACCTGGGCCGCGGCCTGCGCCATCCAGTACGCACCGAGCAAGTTGACCTCGATGACCTCGCGGAACTGATCCGGGGTCTCGCGCAGCGCGGGGACGGCCGTGCCCATGCCGGCGTTGTTGATCAACGTGTCCAGGCGGCCGAACCGCTCGAGCGCCGCCCCGGCCGCCTTCCGGCAGGCCATGGGGTCGGTGACATCGGTCTCGACGGCGAACGCCGACCGGCCCAGACGGCGGATCTGCTCGCTGGTATCCGCCAGCCCCGCGCGGCGGCGGGCGGCCAGCACCACGTCGGCACCGGCCTGGGCGAGCGCGACGGCGAAGCCCGCGCCCAGGCCGCCGCTGGCCCCGGTGACCAGCGCCACCTTCCCGGCCAGGGAGAACCGGCTGAGGACTCCGGGGTCGGGTGCGCTCACTGCGCCGCCTCCGGCTCGGTCACGAGCCCGTGCAGGAAGATCTCGACGAATACGCCCGCCACGTCGTTCATGCTCGCCCGCTCGTACCCGCTGTGCTGGAACACCCCGGCGCTCGGCTCCGCCTGGGCGTGCTTGCGGCGTTCACCGATCCGGCTCACCAGTTCCTCCTCGACCGTGCGCCTCTAGTGTGGCAGAGCCGCCGGGCGGCTGGATATCGGCGTCACCGAGCTCGCGTCCCTGCGCGCTGTCCCCGCCGTGCGGGATGAGCCCGGCGGGCGGGGACGTGGCGGGCTGGTGGCACGCGGGTCCGTTCGGAATAAATGAATTTTTGACCGAACGGGACGTCGTGCCTGCCCAGGGCCAGCCCGCGGCGCCCCGGCGCGGACATGACGGACACTGCAGCCCTGGTTTGCCGCAGGCCGCTGGGCGCCGCAAATATAGGGAAACCGCCGGGAAATCTAGGGAGCCGCCACCGATTCGGACGCCAGGGCGCCCGCCGTACGTTGGCCTGGACTCACTTCCGAGACCGGGAGGCGGCATGCCGCTTTACATGGATGTCCACACCATCGACGGCGGCGTCGCCGCTGAAGACGTGGCAAAGGCCCACCTGGCCGACCTGCAGACCGAAGGCCAGTACGACGTCCGTTACCTGCGCTACTGGATCGACGAGAAGCAGGGCAAGGTGTTCTGCCTCGTCGAGGCGCCATCGGCGGAGGCGGCCGCGACCGTCCACCGCGAAGCTCATGGCCTGGTGGCCGACGATGTCTTCGAGGTCCAGGAAGGATCCTGAGCGCGCCGGGGCCCGGGGCCGGGGGGGGCCCGGGCCTGGCGTATCGGAAACTCCGGGTGGCCGCCGGCACCGTGACCGCCGCGGCGTTCTCGTGCTGGCGCGCCGAAGCCCGCGAGGTGGCTAAGGTGCGGTGACGCCCGCGCCCGCGAGCGCGGCGTCGAGCAGCGCCGCGGCCGCCGCTCGTGAAGCTGCGGCGATCGTCGTGTTCTGATCCAGGCTCGCCGCCAGCATGCCGCCGTCGTACAGCAGGTGAACCTGGCTGCCTAGCAAGACGGGATCGGGGGCCCCGGCGGCGGCGGCCAGCTCCTCGAACAGGTCCTGGAGCCAGCGGCGGTACGCCTGGGGCACCTCGGCGGCAGCGGTTCCCGGCCGGGCCTCGGCGGTGGCCCGGTTGAAAGCGCAGCCGCGGAAGTCGGCGTCGCCGAACAGGGTGGCCTGCACGTCGAAGACACTCAGCAGCCGCTCACGCGGATCGGTGTGCGCTTCGATAGCGGCCCGCAGCCGCGCGGTCGAGATCTCCATCCGGCGTTCGAGGTAGGCGCGGACCAGTTCGTCCTTGCTGCCGAAGGTGCTGTACAGCGAAGCTCGCGCGACATCGGCCCGGTCGATGATCCGGTCGATGCCCACGCTTTGCACTCCCTCGGCGTAGAACAGTTCGTTCGCCGCCTTCAGCAGGCGCTCACGGGGCGAGGGACGGGCGGCGCTAGCGTGCGCGCCAGCGGCGTTGCTGGACATGGCCACCTCCTGGACAGACCGGTCAGTCTGTAGTAATCACGCTGATCGCCGATCTGTTCCCGGCCGGTCCGCGCACCGATCGGAGCGGCCGGAATCCACCGCCTGACGCCGGATCCCGGCTGATTGGTCTGCGTTACTTGAAGGCCAGGGCGTTCGCGGGTGACCCGATGCCGCCCGGTGCGTTGAGCGGTGCGCTGGTCAGGAACATCTCGTGAACCCCGTCGTCCTCGCAGTCCGCGGCGAGATCCTCGGTCCACCACAGTTCACCGAGCGCCATGCCGAACTGGCCGATGAGCACGCGATGCAGGAATCCCATGGGCGTGTTCCGGTCCGGCGGGAAAACCTCCACCGCGAAGGTGTCGGACGCCACCGCGGCGAGATGGGAATCCCACAGGTACTCGCACATCTCCTCGCCGCGGGCGAGGCCGGGCGTTCGGATGTCGGCGGAGACCTTCGCCCGGTCGGCGGGCTCCTGGCTCAGGTACCAGCTCGCGAACCCGGTATGGAGGAGCAGCACGTCGCCGGTCTGGAAGGGCACGCCGGCCCGCTCGCGTGCCAGCTCGACGTCCCCGACGGAGAAGGCGGTGCTCGTGCCCGGATCGTAGGCACGTTTCAGGTCCGCGAAGGTCCGGGGCATGTCAAGCAGGACCGCGCGCCCAGCGATACCGCGGCGCGCCCAGTGCTCGATGGTGTTGCGCTGGCCAGCAACCACCTCGCCCTTGGTCGCGCCGTTGTAGAAGGCATCGCTGGTGTACCCGGCGTGGCCGAGCGAATCCCACTGGCTCGACGCCTGCGGGTAGAAGTTGTCGTATACGTCATCCACCGTGACGGACCGCGGCGAGTACAGGACGTGATGCCGCGGGACACCGCGGCTGGGCGTGATCGTCGGCCGGAATGCCTCGAGACCCGCATTCAGCGAGAAGCACTTTCCGGTGCGTATCAGGCGCGCCGCCGCCGCGATCCGGGCCGGGGTCTGCAGGTTCAGGAGCCCGACGTTGTCGTCCGGCCCGAACAGACCCCAGGCGCTCCGGCCCCCGTCCGGAGCCACAGGCAGGTCACGGTAGCTTGGCAGTTCCACCTTGCCCCCTGGAGTCGCTCGCGGAATCGCCGCCATAATAGTGCGTCCGCCTTACGGAGCGACGGCGCCACGCCAGCGTGATGCCGAGTCGCTTGTCCTGGACGGCGGGCGTTAGGTTCGTGCCATGACCTCGTTCTGGACCCTGGCGGTCGCGCGTGATGATCTTTCCCGGACCGCGCTGTTCGACGATGCCGTTCCCGAGATCGGCGACGGTGAGGCTCTGCTGCGCGTCGACCGGGTCGGCCTGACGGCGAACAACGTGACGTACGCGGTGCTGGGCGAGTCGTTCCGCTACTGGGACTTCTTCCCGACGCGACCTGGCTGGGGACTGGTGCCGCTATGGGGTTTCGCCAACATCGTCGCCTCCGCGGCCGGCGGCGTCCCCGTCGGCGGGAGGGTCTACGGTTACCTGCCGTCAGCGAGCCACCTGGTGGTGCGGCCCGGCCGGGCCGGTGCCCATGGTTTCCGGGACGCCAGCCCGCACCGCGCCGAGCTGCCGTCGCCGTACAACGCCTACGCTCTGACCACCGGCGATATGGCGTACAGGGACGATCAGGAGGACCTGCTTATCCTGTACCGGCCGCTGTTCTTCACCTCGTTCATGCTGGCCGACGCCCTGGAGGACAACGGCTGGTTCGGCGCCGAGGTGCTCGCGCTGTCGTCGGCGTCGAGCAAGACGGCCTACGGCACGGCGTTCTTGCTGCGACGGCTGCGAGGGAAGGCCCCGCAGGTGG
Source organism: uncultured Actinomycetota bacterium (assembly GCA_963844625.1). Lineage (GTDB taxonomy): Bacteria > Actinomycetota > Actinomycetes > Streptosporangiales > Streptosporangiaceae > Palsa-504. The sequence goes on from CAWJPF010000010.1 coordinate 7,448, forward strand.
TCGGTCTTACCTCGGCGGGCAACGTGGCGTTCGTCGAGAGCCTCGGCTGTTATGACCGGGTGCTGCCCTATGAGGCTGTTGATCAGCTCAGCCCGGCCGTTCCCACTGCCTATCTGGATTTCTCCGGTCACGCTGACCTCCGCGCCCGGATCCGCGGCCACCTGGGGGCGCGGCTGGTGCACGAGGCGGTGGCCGGGGTCACCAGCCAGGAGCAGGCCGGCGCGCAGGCCCTTGGCGGTCCGCGGACGACCGTCTTCTTCGCGCCCGACCAGATGCGCAAGCGCGCCGCCGACTGGGGCCGGGAGGGACTGGACCAGCGCTTCGCCGAGGCATGGCGAGGTTTCGCGGCCACCGCCGAAGGCTGGGTCGACGTGGTAACTGACCACGGCCCCGAGGCGCTGCGCCAGGTATGGCTCGAGGTCCTGGCCGGGCGCAGCGAGCCACGGGCCGGCCACGTGCTGACCTTCTGAGTGGTTCTTACCGTGGCTTAGTCGTCAGGTACATCGCCCGGGTGCGCCTCGGCGTATTTCTTTACCGCGGCCATGGTCCTGAGGTTCTCCTGGTCAAAGCTGCTGAGGATGAGCCTGCGAAGGGGACGCAGGGCGGCAGGCATGGTGATGTCCAGGACCAGCCAGCGGCTTACCCGGGTGCCGTCGTCCGCAGGCTCGAACGAGTAGTGGATGTGCACGTCAACCGTGGCCCGGAGCTGGTGCACCGTGATGGTGTGGTGGAAATCGAGAGATCCTGACGGCTGGAATCCGGTGACGGTACCCCACCAGTCTTTGCCTGATTCGTCCGGTTTCCCGTCGTGGTAGCGGCTCCCCAGCCGGACGGGATAGGGCTCGACGTCGGTGGTCCCGCCGTACTGAGCGGAGCCTGGCAGCCAGCGGCCATAGTCAGGCATATCGGCGAGCAGGCCGAACAACACGCCAGGCGGAGCCGCCACCCGGGAGGTGTAGAACTTGTGCCATTGCGAGGTCGGCATGTGCGCATCTCCGCAGTAGGGTCCGGCGCTGGCGTCGTCATGCCTGGCGGGCTAACGCAGCCTGCGCGGCAACGACGAGCTTCCCATACAGACCGGCTGTTTCGTCAGCCGGGCGCTCACGCCAGGCCCTGCTGGCCAGCAGGGCCGTCGGCCTGGCAAGATCCTGCGTGCAACGACAGGAATACCGGCTCATGCCGCAGCGGAAATTCGGGGAGGCTCAAAGGGTGGGATACCTGCCAGGAATGTGGCATGACTTCGCGGTCACGGTGGCCAGCCTGGCCGGTGCGCTAACCGGCCTGCTGTTCGTCGCCGTGTCCATCAAGAGCGACGCCCTGGCCCGGTCGCGCAGCCTTAGCTCACGCGCCGCACAGACCCTGGTGCTGTTCATGACGCAGGCGATCATCGCGGTCCTGCTCGTGGCACCTCAGCCCGGGCCGGCTCTCGGCGCTGAGCTCCTGGCGGTATCGGCGTTCTCCGGGGCAGCCCTGCTTATCCTCGACCGGCGGGCCGGGCACGATACCGACGGGGTGGCCCGTTACATCGAGCGGGCCTCCCCCAACTCGATCACCGCCGTGCTCGTCGGCATCACCGGACTCACCTTCTTGCTGAAAGCAGGCGGCGGCCTGTACTGGATGATCCCGGCTGTGGTGGCGAGCCTGGTCGGTGGCGTGATCAACGCGTGGCTGTTCCTGATCAAGGTGCCCGGCTGACGCCTCCGCCGCCGCCCGGCGTGGATAACTTACCTTCGCCGATCTAAAATGGACCGGCAAGTCCAAAGAGAGGGCTGGGATGCTTACCGTTGAGGGCTGGGATGCTTACCGCTAAGGGAACCGCGACACGGCAGCGCATCATCGACGGCGCCGCGGCCGAGATCCGCGAGCACGGGATGGCGGCGACCACGCTCGACGACGTGCTCGCCCGGACTGCGACCAGCAAGGGCCAGCTCTTCCACTACTTCCCCGGCGGCCGTGAGGACCTGCTGCTCGCGGTGGCCGATTACGAGAGCGAACGCGTCCTGAACGACCAGCGGCCCTACCTGGGTCAGCTGGACTCCTGGGCCGCATGGCAGGCGTGGCGTGACGCGGTCGTGCGACGCTACCAGGACCAGGGCGTGCACTGCCCGCTCGGAACCCTCATCACCGAACTGGGCCGCCACTCCCCCGCGGCCCGGTCCGTCACCGGGCGGCTCATCGAGCGCTGGCAAGGCGACCTGCAGGCGGGGATCACCGGGATGCAGCAGTCCGGCCAGATCGCTCCGGGGCTCGACGCCGCCCGCACCGCGGCGGCGATCATCGCGGCCCTGCAGGGCGGCGTCACGATCTTGATGTCCACCGGCAGCAGCCTGCACCTGGAGGCCGCCCTGGACACCGCCCTGCTCTTCCTGCACGACGGCACCGCCTGACCTACCGGCCGGATTCCCCGCCGGGCCAGAGATCTTCCGGTTCAGCCCCCCGGGTCTCCGGAAGCAGCCAGAACAGCGCCATGACCAGTGCGGCGGGCCAGAAAGTGACCAGCCCGGCCACCGCGAAACTGTGGCTGGCCTCGGCGACCGCACCGAAGACGACCAGGCCGGTCACCGCGCCGAGCACGCCCGCCGCCAGCGACCAGCCCGCGACCGAGGCCCGGACCTGCGTGGGGAACAGCTCGTTGACCAGCGCTCCGGCGGCTGGGGCGAAGACCGAGGCGGCAAACACGCCGAGGATGTAACCGGCCAGCAGGGCCGGGGCGGAGCCGGAGTAGGTCACGGTGGCGAGCAGGGCCACCGCGACCATGGCCAGCGCGCCGGTCAGGCGCCGCCCCACCCGGTCCGCCAGCCACCTTCCGGCCAGGAGGCCGGCCAGCCCGGAAACGCCGGCGCCGACGACCATGCCGGCGGTCACGATGCCGCGCTGGTGCAGGAAGTTCTGCGCGAACAGGAAGACGAAGCTGTTGGCCGGTCCCGTGATGACCGAGACGGCGAAAGCCAGGGCCACGACCACCGCCAGACGCCGCCGGAACGGTGCGGCCACGGCGCCGAGGACCGGGATGGCATGCTCGGGTCCAGCCGCGGCCACGGCGAACCGTTCGGGCTCCTCGGTCCAGCGCCAGAGCAGGGGCATAAGCGCCAGCGGGACCAGGGCCAGGACGAACACGCCGCGGAACCCGATTAGGCGTGATGCCAGGCTGTGCACGATGGCGACCACCCCGGCGCCAGCGCCGTATCCGGCGGCGATGAGCGCCACCGCCTTGGCCCGGTCCGCCGCGCCGGTTAGCTCGGCCGCGGTCACCTGCGCCAGCGCGTTCGTGGCGCTGAGCAGGGGGCGCCCGCTGGCGAAGATGGCCACGAACCACCAGTAACTCGGGCTGGCCGCCGCGACCGCCGTCATGACCAGCCCCAGGGCGACGGTGACGAGCAGCGTGATCCGCCGGCCGAAGCGGTCGGCCAGGCCGGTGATGGGCAGCGCGCCCAGCGACGCTAGCCGCATGATGGCCAGTCCGACGCCGAGCTCGGTGCCGGACAGTCCGGCCTGATCGGCCAGAGTCGCGCCGATGTTCACCTGGCCGAACCCCCGGGCCACGTCGCCGAGGGCCGCGACCACGCCGAATTGCGCGAACCCCGAGGCGAACGCGGCGATGGCCACGGCGACCACGGCCCGGTCGTTCCAGCGGTGCAGGCGGAGCCCGGTCAGCCCAGGTACCGGGACCGTCCCCGGATCAGTACTCACGTCGCCGCCCTTGTCCGCCGTCCACCGATACGCTACCGACCGAGACGACCCAGCCCTAGGCGAAGAAGACGGCGCATGGCTGAATTTCCCGCACCAAGGAAGGATCGTGCTGACCGACTTTCATCGTCTCTGACGACGTGGAACGGTCGCCGCACCGGCCGACCTGATCGCGCCGGAGCGTCCTTAGAACAGCCGGGTCGCTGACATCCAGGCCGTCTACGACGAGTGGGCGCGCAGTTTCTCCCCCGCCGATCCCCCGGACTCGTCCTTAACGAGAAAAATGGGTGACGGGCCGCTCGAGGGGCTGCCCGTCGAGGAACACGTCAACCTTCTCGTTGTAGAAGGCGATCAGGCCGGCGACGGGCGAGAGCTGGCGGGTGGGAAAGTCGTAGGACCACGCCAGGTCGGGATAAACGGTCTCGCCGACGCGGACGGACCAGTAGCCGCTGGTCTTGCCTTTATAAGGACACGAGGTGACGGTGGCTGTCGGCAGCAGGCAGGCGAATTTCACCTCGGTGCGGTTGAGGTAGTAACGGGTCGGCAGGCCGGTCTCGAAGACCATGACCGGGGAGGGGGACTCGGCCAGGACGACGCCGTCGAGCTCGACGCGCACGGTTCGGGTGGACCGCAGCGCGTCGACGCGCGTGTAGGGGTTACGCGGATGGACGAAGACTTCCTCGTCCTCCTCGAACCAGGAGTCCAGGGCGCCCCAGACGAACCGCACGGTGCCGGCCAGCCCGGCCAGGGCATCGTCGGCGTAAAACCGCGCGGCGCCCGGACGGGAGACCTCGCCAAGCCGCAGTCCGTGCCGCCGGGCCGTCCCGAACTGGAGCTTCTGCGGGTGCTGCTCGTCGACCAGCACGGCAGGGTCCACGTCGGCGACCGGGATGTAATACTGCGGGTAATTCGGCCACTCCCATACGTACAAGGCCCTGGTGGTGTCGAGCACCGTCGTGTCGCCGAGCATCGCGCGGACCCGGCGGGGTACCGGCTCGATGTGACCGGCCTGCACGATCATCTTGGGGTAGTCATCCACGCGGATCTCCCGTCACTCGGTCACGCAGCAGTTCCATGGCCTCGGCGCAGCCTACATGGCGGGGGGCGGTCTGCAGGCAGCGGTCTAGCGCTGACCAGCCATTCATGAGCGCCTTGAAGTCTGACCGAGGCGACGTCGGCCAACCGGGCTCGCATCATCGTGGATCACCGCTACCCGCCGGGGGGCAGCGGTGATCCACGATACCGACCGGGCGGGCTTAGACGGCTAGGAGATCGTCGATGGCGGCCAGGGCGCCGGCCAGGCTCTTGTCCTCGGCCACGCCGAGATCGAGCGGGATCATTGCCGGAGACTCGCGCGCGAGGGTCAGTTCGGTGTCGATGAAGACGATGTCGCTGACGCCGAGGGGCGAGAGCGCGTGCCGCAGCCACGGTTCGCGATGATCCCAGCCCTTGCGGGGGCTGCCCGGCCCGTAGCCACCACCGCGCGCCGTCACGACCACGAATTCCTTATCACCGAGCTTCCCTATGGTCCGCTCGGGCGAGACGATCCGGTCGAGCCACGCCTTGAACGTGCTGGGCGGCCCGAAGTTGTAGAGCGGAAGGGCGATGAGGATGGTATCGGCGGCCATGACCTCATCGATCAGCGTGTCGGCCAGCGCTCGGGCCGCGGCCTGCTCCGGGGTGTGATCCGCGGCGGGGACGAACGCGGATGAGAAGGCAACATGGTCTAGGTGCGGCACCGGATCGGCCGCCAGGTCGCGATAGGTCACGGTCCCGCCCGGGTACCTGGCCCGCCAGCGCTCGGCGTAGCGGGCGGAGAGCAGTCGGCTCCGGGATCCCTCGGTGCGCATGGACGAATCGAGATGTAGAAGGTGGCTCATAAATAGAATGTATATCATCAATCATTGGTAGTGTACAAGTAATGTGCGCGGCGCGTATTCTTGGTGCATGGCCACGACCAAGGCAGCGGTTGAGCACCAGTTGCTGCCGCTGCTCGATCACTTGGCCCGCATCGGTCGCCGCGCCGCCGAGAGCTCGATGTCCCCTGGCGGCCTTCGCCCGCGTCATCTCATCGCGCTGAAGCTGCTGCGCGATTCCGGACCGGCGAGCCAGCAGGGACTCGCGGACGCGTTGAGCCTGGATCCGAGCAACGTCGTCGGCCTGCTCAACGAACTCGAGGAGCGCGGGCTCATCACGCGTCGCCGCGATCCCGCTGACCGCCGCCGGCACATCGTCGAGCTGTCGGCCAGCGGCGAGGACGAACTCGCCTGCGCCGACGCCCGGCTCAGCCGGGTCGAGGACGAACTGCTCAGTGCCCTGAGCGCCGAGGAAAGAGAGACGCTGTACGGCCTGCTCGTCCGCGCGGTGGGGGCTAAGTCGCCGTCATTGTGCGCCGGCGCCGACGAACCACCGGCCTGCTCCGCCTGATCTAATGGGCCCGCGATGTCACCCATAGCGGTTCGGTGCGCGTGCGGGCCGCCGGTCAGGCGCTCGGCCGACCACGCACGGCGGTAATACAGGTACGCGTCGTGCTCCCAGGTGAACCCGATACCGCCGAAAAGATGGATAGCGGATTCCGTCACGCCGCGGTAGGCCTCGCCGGCCCGCAGCGCGGCGACGTTGGCGGCCATCCGGGCCTCGGCCGCGCCGTCCGCGCTCGCGATCGCGGCGTACCGGGCGGCTGCCGAGACGGACTGCAGGTTCGCGAGCATGTCGACGCACGAGTGAGCGACCGCCTCGAAAGAGCCGATCGGGCCGCCGAACTGCTCGCGGTCCTGCACGTACTCGATGCTCGCGTCCAGGCACCAGCCGATGCCGCCGGCCGCTTCCGCGGCCGTGGCGAGCAGGAGTTCGTGCTCGGCCCGGTCCAGGACCGCGACCGCGGCCTCACCGTGGCATAGCAGGAAGGCCGGCGTCGTGTCGAAGGTGGTGACGCAGACGCGCCGGGTCAGGTCGATGCCGAGCTGGCGGGATACCCCCAACCCCGGAGATCCCGATTCGACGAGGAATATCGCGGGTCCAGCGTCAGTGACGGCCGGCACCACCACGATGTCCGCCAGCTGACCGGCGATGACGTACCACCGGCTCCCCCGCAGGTACCAGTCCTGGACCGTCCGTCCCGCCTCGACGCTGTCGGATCCAGGCCGCCACCGTCCGTCCTCGCCCGCGGCCGCCACCGTCCCGGTCGCCGACCCGGCGGCCAGCCGCGGCAGCCAGTATTCGGCCACCGCGCGGTCCTCGGCCGCGAGCAGTGCCCCGGCGGCCAGGAGGCTAGGCAGGAACGGACCCGGATACAGGGCCCGGCCGAGCTCGGTATGCACCACGCTGGCCTCGGCCTGCGACAGGCCAAGGCCGCCGAACTCCTCGGGAATCGTCAATCCGGCCAGGCCGAGCTCGGTCGCCAGGCGGGCGTGCAGCGCGGGGTCGTATCCGGTTTCGCCGTCCAGCGAGCTGCGCAAAGCGGCGGAGGAAAACTGATCGGCGAGGAAGCCGCGCAAGGTGGCTTGCAAGACCCGCTGGTCCTCGTCGAGGGCGAGAGAGTCGATCGCCATGAAGCTGCTCCGCCCAGCCAGGACCCCGGTGTGCCGAGCACCACCGAAGTCCATGCGTAGGTACCCCGGACGCCGGTGTCGGCGATCAGGACCGGTCCGAGAACGGCGGCTACGAACTCGGCTAGCCGCTTCATGCTATGGGACAAAGCCGTCTCTTTCCGGGCAATCTCCGGACCCGGTATTACCTCACCGGCGCCTGGCACAATGGCGGCGTGGATGTTGAGGACCTGCGTCTGGCCGTGTACCGCACGTTCGCCGAGACCGGGCGCGCACCCCAAGTCGGTGAGCTCGCCAGGCAACTCGGCACAGAACTCCGCGCGGTCACGGCCGGCCTGGAGGAACTGGCCCGGGCTCGTCAGCTTGTCCTGGGCGACCGCGGCGAGATCGTCATGGCGCATCCGTTCTCGGCCGTGCCGCTGGGATTCTCGGTGATGGGCGAACGGACGCTGTGGTGGGGTGGCTGCGCCTGGGATTCCTTCGCCCTGCCCCATCTGCTTCCCGGCCAGGGCGAGGTGCTGGTGGCGACCAGGTGCCCGGCGTGCGGCCGCCCGCTGGCCTGGAACGTCGGATGGCGGTCTCCGCCGGACGGCGGCCAGGTCGCGCATTTCCTTGTGCCCGCCCCGCGGATGTGGGACGACGTCGTGCATACGTGCCGGCACCAGCGGCTGTTCTGCTCTACGGGCTGCGTCGATACCTGGCTGGAGGCCACTGGCCCGGCTCGCGGGTACGTGATGGACCTCAGCACGCTGTGGCGGTTCGCCGCGCACTGGTACGACGGGCGCCTGGAGCGCGGCTACACCAGAAAGGAACCGTCTGAGGCCGCAGACTACTTTCGTGGCGTCGGGCTGTCCGGACCGTTCTGGGGACTGTGACCGGAATCGGGTCTGGGGTCTCGCCTGGTCCAAGACGGGTTCTGGCCAATTTCGAGTAAGTGCTCTGTGACGCGTCCTGCGCCCGGTTCCCGCCCGGCCCGTCAGACGGGATAGCGGGCGGGTTCGGTTAGATGGGGTAGCGGGTGGGTTCGGTGGTGAAGCTCCGGCCGGATGGGGTGGTCCACCGGAAGGTTCCCGGGGTGATCTGTTCGACTTTCCATTTGGGGTGCTGTTTGAGCCGGTGGTCGTGGCGGCATTTAGGGCCGCCGTTGCACAGGCAGGTCCGGCCGCCGGCTTCGTAGGGGGTGTTGTGCTCGAAGTCGGCCTGGGCAGAGGGGCGCCGGCAGGTCGGGGCGGTACAGGTGGCGTGCCGGATCTGGGCCAGGTGCCGCAGCTTGCGCCCCGGATCATGCCCGGCGGCCTCGAACCGGTGGTCGCAGGTCTCGGTGGCGATGGGGTCGAGTGCGAACAGCAGGTCCCGCTGGCCGGGGATGCCGGTGGTGAACCGCCAGGATGCCGTACCCGCCGGGTGGCCCGGCCCGGGCGTCCGGGGCGAAGGTGACTCCTGGCCCGTCCCGGCTGGCCTCGCCGGGCGGGTCAGGCCCGCCGGGCGGGTCAGGTCCGCCGGGCGGCCCGGGTTCTTTCCGCCGGGGCGGGCGGTGGCGCTGGTTGCTGGGTGCGAGCCGGGCGCAGCCGTGCCCGATCGCGTGTCCCTGCTGATCGGTCACCGACAGGCACCAGGTGGTCTTGGGGTTGGCGGCGGCGGCGCGGGCCAGGTCGCGGGCGAGCCACGGGTCGACCGGGCCCAGGCCCGGGATCTCCCCGGGCCGGTCCGCGAGACCGAGCAGGGTCGCCAGCGGGACCGTCAGGTGCAGCCGCCCCACGAACCCGGCCGGCCGCACGCCCGCCCCCGGCGGCGTCATCGGGGCGGCCGGGGCCGTCGTGTCCGGCGGGTCCGGGGGTCCTGACCCGCCGGGCTCGCCGCCGCCCCTGCCGCCGCCGCTCGTGCCGCCGCCGCTCGTGCCGCCGCCGCTCGTGCCGCCGCTGGCGGGAGGGGGAGCGGGGGCGGGGGCGGGGGCGGTCGGGCGGGAGTCTTTGTCCAGGAGGAGGTCGAGGTAGGCGCGGGCGCGCAGTTCGTCCATGCTGCCGGTCAGGCCGGCTTTCTTCAGCTGGCGGGCCCACCAGGAGATCCGCTGATCCACCGCGAGCACCTCATCGGGGGGCAGTTCCCGGCCGGCCAGCGCCGCGTTCCCGGAGTCTTCGGCCCACCGCTGCACCCGGGCGTCCTTGGCGGCTTGCTCGCGCCGTTTGCGGGCTTTGTCCGGGGCGACCTGCATCACGGCCCGGGCGATCGCGGACCGCAGCCCGCCCGGGGTCAGCCGCCCGGCCCGGCCCAGCACCTTGGCCTCCGCCGCCCGCGCCTCGCCGGGATCCAGCGCGGCGGTGGCCCACGCGATGATCTGCGCCTTGGAATGCCGCAGCGTCCCGGCCCGGAACGCGGCCTTAGTGCCGGGCAGGCGGACTTCCAGGTCCCGGGCCAGGTCCAGCATCGCCTCGGCGGTCCCGCGGCCCTCGGCGAGCAGCTGGGCGATCTCATCCCCGGCGAACTCATCGCGGCCCGCGGGCAGCTCCGCCGCGCCTTCTACCGCGCAGCCGGGGTAGGGGCGGCGGCGCAGGAACGCGGCCAGCGCCGCGTGCTTCAGAGAACACGCGGCGGCCTCGGCGCGGTCCAGCGCGCAGATGATCCCGGTCAGCTCATCATCGCAGGCGCCGGTGAACCGGTCACCGTCCCCGGCGGCGTCCGCGGCGAAGCTGAGCAGGACCCCGCCGCCGGGCGCGACGTCCAGCGGCTGCCCCGCCCCGAACCCGCCCGCCGGGCCGGCGTACGCACCCGGGACCCGCGCCGCTGACCCCGGCATCCCCGGCCCCCGCCGCCCGACCTTCACCCCGACCTGCGGCACGTCCGCGGCCGGGTCCTGCCGCGCCGCCCACTGCGCCTCGGCGGCCTGCTCCCCGGCCCTGGCCGCGGCGATCCGCCGCGACTGCGCCCGCAACACGTCCGGGTCCACCTCGTCGGGCAGCGCCGGATCCGCCGGATCCGGGCACCACCCCGGGATCCTGCTCGGGATCGGGCGGCGCCTGCTCGCCGTCCGCCGACGCCAGCCACGCTTCCCACTGCTCCGGGTCGGCCATCGGGTCCGTCCCGGGCGGGACGGGACGCCAGCCGCCGGCCTCGTCGAGGGGATTACCCGCGACGTCCCAGCCCCAGGTGGGGTCGGGCTGCGGGTCGCCGGGCGCGCCCGGGCCCGGGGCCTGGCCCGGGCCGGGGTTGGCGGGAGCTGGTCCTCGGGGCATGCACCACCGCCCGTTCGGAAGGATGGTCTGTCTATAGAACAGGATAGCGAAAACCGGTTCTGATCGCAAGGATACCGGAGCGATAATATGTGCGAATCTCGCTGGCTACCAGAGATCATCGGGCCGGGCACGCCGAGCGCGGCCGGCATCTCGGGCAATCCGGCCTAGACGTCCAGGATGAAGCGGGCGGCCGGGCTCAGGGCGGCTAGGGTTTCGGGGCGGAGGTACTTCTGCTGATCGAGTTGCTGCCGGTTGGCCCGGCGGGTGAAGTAGGAGTGCAGGGCGCGGCGCGGCTGGCCGGTGTGGTTCTGGGTGCCGCCGTGCCACAGATGGCTATTGAAGACCACGACGGTGCCGGCCGGGGCGATGAGCTCGACCTCGCCGGGATGGGCCGCGGCCGGGTCGGCCAGCGCCTCACGGGCCGACTGGCCGCAACGGTGGGAGCCAGGCACGGCCCGGGTGGCGCCGTTGCTCGCGGTGAAGTCATCGAGCAGCCAGATCGAGTTGCAGACCTGGTAGCCGCCGGGCGGGACCGGGCCGCCCCAGTCGGCGTGCAGGGCCTGATGACCCTGGCCAGGCCGGACGGCCCGGCTGTTGAGCGAGGAGAGCTTGAAGTCCCCGAGCACGTGGGCGATGCAGGCCAGCACCCTGGGATGGGTGAAGCAGACCTGGAATACCGGGTCCTTGTTGATCAGATCCGCGAGCCGGTCGGTCCCGGCCTCCTGGTGCACCTCGATTCCGGCCCGGTCGCCCTCGGTGGCCAGCAACTCGCCCAGCCGAAGCCGCATCGCCTTTACCTGGTCTTCGGACAGGAGGGCGGGCAGCGGCGCGTATCCGTCGCGGTCGAGCCGGTCCCTGGTCTCAGCGTCGAGGCTGGCCCCGGTGACGCCGAGGTCAGCGAGCGCAGTCGCCATGTCCATGGCTGCCTCCGTTCTCAGCTTAGGCCGAGGGGGAACTTCGGCTTAGGCCGAGGGGGAACTTCGGCTTAGGCCGCCCACTATGGGCGGGGAGGGCGCTTAGGCTCGGGGGGCGACGGAACGGAGGCCGGGATCGATGAGCGAGGGCCAGGTACGGGGGCTCTGGGCGCCGCAGCGGCGAGCTCTGACCACCGGCTTGGTCCTGACGGTCACGTTCGTCGCGTCCGAGGCGCTGGCGGTGGTGACGGTGATGCCGGTCGTCGCCCGTGACCTCGGCGGGCTGCGCCTGTACGGCTGGGTGTTCAGCGGGTTCATGCTGGGCAGCGTCGTCGGCATCGTGCTGGCCGGCCGGGAGGCCGACCGGCGGGGGCCCGCGGTCCCGTTCGTGGCCGGGGTCATGCTGTTCGGCGCGGGCCTGGCCGTGGCGGGCCTGGCGCCCACGATGGGCGTCCTGGTCGCGGGCCGGGTACTGCAGGGCCTGGGCGCGGGGGCGGTGCCCGCGGTGGCCTACACCTCAATCGGCCGCAGCCTGACCGGGCCGCTCCGGGCTCGGATGATGGCGGTCCTGTCCACCGCGTGGGTCGCGCCGGGACTGGCCGGGCCCGCGCTCAGCGCTGAGGTGGCGCGCCTATTCGGGTGGCGGTGGGTGTTCCTCGGCCTGCTGCCCCTGGTCGCGGTGGCCGGGTCGATGGCGGTACCCGCGCTGATCCGGCTGGGACCGCCCGACGCGACTCAGGCGCAGGAGCACCGGCTGACCGACGGCCTGCGCACGGCGGCCGGAGCCGCGCTGATCCTGGCCGGCCTGACGCTCGCGGCCGGCTCCGGCGCTAAGTTGGGCGGCTTCGCGCTGATCGCGGCGGGCGGGGCCGTCGGGCTGCCTGCCCTGCGCCGGCTGGTTCCGGCCGGTACCTTGACCGCGCGCCGCGGGCTCCCCGCCACGATCGCCTGCCGGGGGCTGCTGACGTTCGCGTTCTTCGGCGCGGACGCCTACGTCACCCTGACGGTGACGGCGGTGCGCCACTACAGCACGCTCGTGGCCGGCCTCGCCGTCACCGGCGCCACGCTGGCCTGGACGGCGGGCGCCTGGATTCAGGCCCGGCTCAGTGACAGCTGGGAAGGCCGCCGCCTGGTGCGCACCGGGCTCCTGATCATCCTGGTTGGGATCGCCGGGATGATCCTGGTCCTGCAGCCGGCCGTACCGGTGGCGACGGGCCTGGTGGCCTGGACTATAGCGGGCCTGGGCATGGGACTGGCCTACGCCCCGCTCTCGCTGATGATGCTGCAGGAGGCACCGCCCGGGCTCGAAGGGCAGGCCTCGGCATCGCTGAACCTGACCGACGTGCTCGGCACCGCGATCGGCATCGGCGTAGGCGGCGCGGCGGTGGCGGCCGAGCCAGGGCACCACCTGCACCTGGGCATCGCCGTCGCCTTCGCCGCCGCGGCCGCGGTAGGCGTCGTGGCGCTGGCCGTGACGCGCCGGCTGCCTGATAGCGTCCGGGGCGAGGGCGTCGTACCTGTCGCGGACGGGGAGGGACGTACCGTTCGGGATAAAGGTCTTTGAGATTTGGGAGGGGTGCCATGACCGGGCAGATTCCAGCCGGTGATATCCATCATCTGCGGCTTACCGTGACCGATGTTCAGCGCAGCCGCGAGTTCTACACTCAGCTGCTCGGCTTCGACGTCGCGGTGGAGTCCCCGCCGCCCGGCGACCCGGCCGAGGCCGAGGCATTCAAGGTCCTGTTCGGCGGCGTGGTCATGGTCCGCGGCAACCTCGTGATGGGACTGCGGCCGATGGCGGCCGCCGGCGACAGCTTCGACCCGGACCGGGTGGGCCTCGATCATCTCAGCTTCAACGTGCCCAGCCGTGCGGACCTGGAGCAGGCGGCCGCGCTTTTCGATGCCCACGGCGTGACCCACGGCGCGATCACCCGGCTGCCGTCGTTCAGCATCGACGTGCTCTCGTTCGAGGATCCGGACGGTATCCAGCTGGAGCTCACGGCGCCGGCCGCCGAGGGCTGAGGGCTGCACAGCCGAAGACTGCACAGCCGAAGACTGCACAGCCGCAGGACGAGTAGCCGAAGGCTGGGCCGCGCGGCGCGTTGACCGCCGCGGGCCCAGCCTTCCGGACTGCGGGGTCAGCAGCCGTCGTAGGCGGACCAGTTGGACTGGCCGCCCGCCGCGAGGGCGTTGGAGAACACCTGGTTCTGCTCGGCCACGCTGGCGTTGCCGAAGCTACCCGGGCTGCCGCCGTACGCGGCCCAGGTCGACGCGCTGAACTGGTAGAGGCCGTAGTGGCCGCTGGAGTTCATGACCTGGGAATTGCCGCCGGACTCGCGAGCGACCACGCAGCTGCCGAACGAGCCGCCGGGCGTGCCGCCCGAGTAGCTGGCGTTCGAGTAGCTGGGGGTGGCCACCGTCGCAGTGGCCTGCACCGGGGCGTACGTGCTCGCGGATGCGGCGGCCACGGGGGCCTGAACCGGAGCAGGAGCTGACGGCCCAAGCGCAGAGGGCGCGCCGGGGATCTTGGCGGGCTTGGCCGGGACCTGCAGGACCTGGCCCACCTCGATCTCGTTAGCCCAGCGGATCTTGCTGTGGTTGGCCCAGTAGAGCACCGGCCATGCGTTCTGCTGGTGGTAGACGTGCTCGGCGATCGCGGACAGCGAGTCGCCCGAGCGGACCGTGTACGTAACCGACTTCGCGGCACCTGCCGCGTGCCTGCCGACCGGGTGGGTCACCGACAGCAGCTCGGTGGGCGAAAGACCGGCCTGGCCGGCGGTCTCCGCGGCCGCGGCGCGGGGGGTGGTCACCTGCGTGGCCGTCGTGGCGGCGTGCGCCTGGGGTGACATGCAAACCGCGGCGGCCACGCCGGCTACCGCGGGTGCGGCGGCGAGGGACAGCCGCCGTTTGAGACGGGTACGTGATGTGGTGCTGTGGCTCCCCAAAGGGTTCCTTCCCGAACAGGACGCGCTCACCGGGAAGGCGGCATGGTGGTGCTAGCCGCCTTCGGAGCGCCTGACTTTGGGAGAGCCTAATGGACACAAATCCCGCACTTGGCGCAAATTTCCCTAAAGCTACTAAACAGGCCTCAACATGCTAAACTGCCGTTCAAAATGCCTCAGGTGTAACATCAGTCACTCTGACTATCAGGCTTCACTGATTTTGGTCGCGGCTGAGACAAAGGTCACTCAGGGCGACGGACGCCGGGAGGGAGCCGACGGGCGCCTGGCGGGAACGGGAATTCGGTCCAGATCGTCAGCCAGCACAACCTCGCCGCCGAATGCGGACGCTGCTTCGGCCGCCAGTCGCTCGGTCCCGGCGGTTTCGTAACGCTGCGAGAAGTGCGTCAGGATGAGCAGCCGCGCGCCGGACTCGGCCGCGATCCGGCCGGCCTGCCGGGCCGTCAGGTGGCCGTAGTCACGCGCCAGCGCGGCCTCGGCGTCGGCGAAGGTGGACTCGCAGACCAGCATGTCCGCCTGTTCGGCAAGCGCGAACGCAGCGTCACACAGCCGCGTGTCCATGATGAACGCGAACCGCTGGCCGCGCCTGCGCTCACTCACCTGCTCCACGGTCACCGTCCGGCCCGCTACAGATAGGCGGCCCTCGCGCTGCAGGCGGCCGATATCCGGGCCGGCGACGCCGGCCGCGGCCAGCTGGTCCGGGAGCATCCGCCGTCCGTCCGGCTCCACTAGCCGGTAGCCCACGGTTGGCACGCTGTGCGAAAGCGCCCGGGTCTCCAGGCCGAACGAGGACGTCGCGGCGACCTGCCCGTCACCGCAAACCGGCTGTTCCCGCAGGTCCAGCACGTCACGGAACAGCGACGCATGCCGGAGCCGCTCGAAAACCTCCCGGCTCTCGGCCGGATAGTAGATCTCCACCACGTGCCGCACCTGGTCCAGGGACATCCGTGCGAGCACGCCCGGCACGCCCAGGCAGTGGTCTCCGTGAAAGTGGGTGATGCAGATGCGGCTAATCTCGCTCGCCGTGACCCCGGCGAACAGCATCTGCCGCTGGGTCCCTTCCCCCGGGTCGAACAGCAGCCCTTCGTCGTCCCAGCGCAGAAAGTAGCCGTTGTGATTACGGCGGCGGGTGGGCGCCTGGCTGGCCGTGCCGAGGACCACCAGTTCGCGAGGGGACACGTCGTTGGTCAGACGACCGGCGGCGGAGTTCCCTCGGCGCTGGCCGCGAGCCCGGTGTCCCAGCCGCAGACGATGCAGGCGTGGCGGAAAGCCGAGCGCGCGAACTCCAGCGCGGTGGCGCGCGGATCGTCGGCGGTACGGACGTCGTCCCAGTTCAGGATGTACTCGCCCAGGGCGGCATCCCAGTGCGCGGCCGGCGGGGACAAGGTCATGCGCGCGAATCCGGCCGGGGCCGGGTGCGCGTAGGCGTAAAACGCCGCCTGGCCGTAGCGTGCGTCCCCCGGCCACCAGCCGATGGCGACCTCTTGTGCGTCCATCGCGTTGCGCATGATGAAGTCGGCCGACGGCGGGTCGGCCGGAAGTCCAGAGAACAAGTTCACCGCCAGGTCGAACGACCCCCACCACGCATTGACCGGCGTCGAGCGGCCGCGGTAGGGGGCCCGGAACGCCGCCAGGACCAGTGCGGCCCGGGTCGCCGCGGTGAAATAGGTGGCGACCTGGGCGGGGTCGTAGTAGGCGTGCTCGTAATCCTCGTCCAGCGGCACGTGCCACGGGACTTCCTGCGGCTTCGGGTCGATCTCCACCGGTCCGGCCAGGGCGCGCACCGCGGCCAGCAGGTCCTTGGTGACGTCGCCGACGGGCCGGTGCGGGGTGAGCGCAATGCGCTCCACGCGCCCGCCGCTGTGCTCCACCACCGCCTCGTGGACCCGCAGGTCCAAGGCGACGACCAGGGCTCCGGAACCATCGGGTGCCGGCAGCGGCAGCGTCTCCCAGCCCCGCGCCGTCAGGCGCAGCGCCGCGTGCTGCAACTCCGGCTCGGGCGGGGCGAGCTTCACCGCCAGCTTGCCCAGGACCTGGGTGTGGGCGTGCAGCGTGTCACACGTCGCGCGCCACTGCTCATACGTCAACGCCGGCCAGGCAGGGGACATGAGCGCAGGCTATCGCAGCCGGCTATCAACTGTCCCAGAGGGCGCCGAGGGCGGCGTCGACCTTGGCGGTGAGGGGGCCGATGGCGGGCAGCACGGGGGCCAGCGGAGCGACGGTGGCCTGGTCACAGGCGGCCAGGGCTTCGGGGGGCAGGAAGCGGGTGAGCTGGCCGAAACCGTGCCGGTCGTCGCGGCCGCGGCGGTGCAGGTGCAGCCGAAGCGGCGCGTACAGGTACAGGTGATCACGGGCCCGGGTCAAGGCCACGTAGAACAGCCGGTGTTCCTCGGCCAGCCCGCCCGGATCGCCGAGCGCCATGTCGCTGGGCAGGGCCCCGTCCACGAGGTGCGGCAGGTGCACGACCGGCCATTCCAGGCCCTTGGCAGCGTGGATGGTGGAAATAGTCAGGTAGTCCTCGTCCAGGCGTGGCGGCCCGGCCAGGTCGGCCGTTGAGGACGGAGGGTCCAGGGTGAGCTCGGCCAGCGCGTCGTGCAGCGACGGCTGCGCGGCGGCCGCGTCGGCGAGCCGCTGCAGGTCGGTGATCCGGGTCGCGGCGTCGGGGTAGCGCACGCGGATCAGCGGCTCCAGGAGCGCCAGGATCGCCGCGGCCTGGACCGCCGCGGTCACGCCGGCGTCGGTCACGCCGGCGTCGGCCGACCCGGGCGGGGCGTCGGCGTCGGCGAGGCGGCCGAGGGTAGCCGCCAGCGCGGCCCTGGACCGGGCCGGGGCGGCTTCGACGGCCGCTGCGGTCTGCGTCCAGCCGCCGGGCGGAACGTCAGCCGGGACCAGGCAGGCCAGGATGCGGCGGGCGTGGGCGGGCCCGATGCCCTCGTGCAGGCGCAGCAGCCGGAACCAGGCAAGATCGTCGGCGGGATTAGCCAGGATCCGGGCGGCCGCCAGGAAGTCCTTGACGTGGGCGGTGTCGGTGAACCGCAGGCCGCCGAATTTCACGTACGGGATCTTGCGGGCGCTGAGCTCGATTTCCAGCAGGTCGCTGTGAGAAGCGGCGCGGACTAGCACCGCCTGATCACGCAGCGCGGTGCCTTCCTCGTGCGCGTCCAGCACCCGGGCGCAGATCTCCCGGGCCTGGGCGGCCTCGTCGTGGCAGCGGATCAGTAGCGGCGCCGTCCCCGTGCCCCGATCGCCGGTCAGCGTCAGGCCCAGGCCGGGAACGGAAGGCCGGATGAGGTTGGCCAGGTCAAGCACGCCCTGCCGGGACCGGTAGTTGCGGTCCAGGCGGACGACCTCTATCCCTGGGTACCCGTCGGCGAGCTGCCGCAGGTGCGCGGGATCAGCGCCACGGAACCCGTAGATGGCCTGCGCGTCGTCGCCGACGCAGGTCAGCTGCTTCCCCTCGGGCTGCAGCAGACGGACGATACTGGCCTGGACCGCGTTGACGTCCTGGTATTCGTCGACCAGGACCGCGTCGAACATGCCGCGCAGCACTGGCCCCGCCACCGGGTCGGCCAGCGCCGCCTGCCACATCAGCAGCAGGTCGTCGAAGTCCAGCAGATGGCGGGCGCGCTTGCGGGCGGTGTAGGCGCGGAATAGGCCGGCCAGCTGGGCGGTGAAGGGGACGCACCACGGGAAGCTGGCGGTGACGACCTCGCTGACCGGCCGGCCGGTGTTCACGCACCGGGTATAGATGTCCGCGCACGCCGCCGCCCGCGGGGCGCGCTGGCCGGCCTCAGCCAGTCCGTGCTCCGGGCGCAGCGCGTCCAGGAGGTCGGCGGCATCGGCCGGGTCGATGATGGTGAACTGCGGCGGCAGCGAGAACGACTCCGCGTGCTGGCGGATGATCTTGTGCGCGATGGCGTGGAACGTCCCCCCGCAGATCCGCTCGGCCGGGCCGCATCGCGCGGGCGCGGCGCGGGCGAGCATGTCGCTGGCTGCGCGGCGGGTGAAGGTAAGCAGCAGGATCCGGCTGGCTGGCACGCCCTGGGCCTCGCGCAGCCAGGCCGCCCGCGCCACCAGCGTCCGCGTCTTGCCGGTGCCTGCCCCGGCCAGCACGAGCAGCGGCCCGCCCGGGTGGGTCACCGCCCGTCGCTGCTGCTCGTTCAGCCCGTCCAGAATGTCGCGGTCATCGAACATGCATATGAACATAACCAGGCCGACTCGCCGAAGTCCGTACGCCGCGCCGAGCCGGCGTACGGGCTTGCGATCCAGACGGGATCAGGGTGTTTTGCGCAGGGTGCCGATCGTGATGTGCGGCCAGCTCAGGCCGTTGAAGTTCAGCAGCACGGTCTGCGCGTACTGCAGTTGACTGGGAGCCGATTCTCCCTGGAGCGTCTCCAGCCAGAACGTGGCGTTCACGCTCGCGCTGACCGCGTTCGGGCCGTCGGCGCCGCCCTTCAGGAAGGCCGTATTAGCGGTTCCGCCGCCGGGAACCGGGAGGTCGGTGCTGGTGACGTGGAGCGTGGTCGTGGCGGTGATGTGCTGGCCCGCGAGCACCGCCTGCAGGATGCTGTTGGGGTTATTGACCATGTTCTGCGTGACGCCGGTCAGGCCGGCTCCGGAAGTCCGGAAGCTGGTCTGGCTGGTCAGAGTCTGCTCGGCGAAGTCGAACTCGGGGGTCGGCTGGCCGATGCTGAACGGCTTGATGCTGGTGTTCGGGATTCTCGGGGCCGCGTTCGACGTGGCCGCCGTGCCCTGGGCCAGGATCGTCGTGCCGTGCGGGATGGAGGCCAGGCGGGCGACGGTGGGAACCTCGTTGGGGTCGGTGGTCTTGGGAATCACCACCCATATGCCCGGCTCAATGTGCAGCCCCGCCTTCAGGTTCGCGTCCTGGATCTGCTGCAGGTAGGTCAGGCCGAACATGCTGATGTCAGACTGCAGCAGGCCGCGGTTGGGGATCGCCCCGGGGATAGGGGTGAATTCGAGCAGTTCACTGGTCACGTTGAGCTCGAGGAAGCGGTCCTGCCCGGCCGTGTGGTTGGGCCGCCAGATGACGTTGAAGCCCCGGCCACTCCACTTCCCGGCTAGTGCGGCGAGGGGACCTAGCGGGTTCGCCGCCGTCGCCGCCAGCGGAAGTTCAGCCGAACTCTCGATCGCCGGCAACGGCTGGAAGGAAAAATCTGCGGCCAGGTCCATAAGCCCCCCTTGGCTTAGCTGCGTCCCTGAAGTGGGGTTGGTGCCAGTGAGCCCGGCAGCCACTTCAGCACGAAAGCTCACACTTTGGCGTGCGGCCGGGGTGTTGTCAAGGGCTCACTTTCCGCTGATCGCCGCGGCCGTTGTTCAGGTGGATTCGCCGAAATAGGCCTGGACCGCTAGGACGCCCGGTTGGCGATGCCGGTGCCCGGGATCGGGCCGCCGGAGCGCTTCCTCAGCCGCGAATCGATCAGGTGGGCCGCGGCGATCATCACGAACATGAAATAGGCGTACAACATCGGCGCGGCC
This sequence comes from uncultured Actinomycetota bacterium, assembly GCA_963844625.1. Classification (GTDB taxonomy): domain Bacteria; phylum Actinomycetota; class Actinomycetes; order Streptosporangiales; family Streptosporangiaceae; genus Palsa-504. Next base: position 27,286 of record CAWJPF010000010.1, read on the forward strand.
ACCTGGGCCAAGACCTCATTCCCGATGATGACCGCCACTACGGTCATAGCGACCGGGATGTGGGCGACCGTGACCAGGGCCCACGTGGCTACCTTCTTGTTAGCGGGCTTGTTCGAGGGCGGCCGGGCCGGCACCGCGGCGGGCTTCGGCCGCCGCGGGGCTTGCGCTACCTCGGCGGGGATGTCAGCGGTAAGCGTGGCCAGTTCGGCGTAGGTCCGTGAGGCGAACGTCTGGCCGGCCCTGAGGTCGAGCTCGTCCTTGGTCAGCCGGCCTTGCACGAAGGCCGCCTTGAGCGTCTCGATGACGTGCTCACGGTCGGCGTCTGACGCCCTGAGGCGGCCGCGTCTGGCCGCCGCGCCCAGCGGATTTGGAGGTCCTATCGTCACCAGTTCCACCTCCACTATGAAGCCTAACCCGGCGCGGCCGGGCCGTTCACGCGGGGGCGACGGCGGGCATCAAGCGAAGCTCGCGGGGCGCTTGGCGACGAACGCGGCGAGATCCGCGGGAACCGTGACGATCCGGGAGCGCAGGTACTCGCCGAGGCCTTTGGCCTGCGCGTCGGGACGGGCGGTCGCGGAGACGCCGGGCGCGAGGAGGCCGTGGACGACGAAGTTGAGGGCCAGGAGGTTCGGCAGCTCATAGCGGTCGACTTCCAGGGCCGCGGCCTCGGTGAGCAGGTCCTTGAACCGGTCAACGGTAAGGTGCTGCCGCAGCCAGGTGTACGCGCGCGGACTGGTGGCCCACAAGCCCACGTTGGCGTCGCCGCCTTTGTCGCCGGAGCGGGCGCCGCACAGCCACCCGAGCGGGATGCCGGTTTCGGGGCCGGCCCCGGGCTTGGCTTGGGGGCCGGCTTCGGACTCGGCTTGGGGGCCGGCGGGCTCGGCTTGGGGGGCCGGGACGGCCTGGTGCCCGGGCTGGGCATCAGGATCGCCATGATGCGGAACGGCACGGGTTCCACCGTCCGGCATATGCACCTGCTGCGTGACCAGGGCGCCCGGGATGAGCGTCGGCCAGTAGACGCCGAACGCGCTCGCCCCGGTGGGCGGTGAGGTGGTGTGGAACCCGGCGTAGCCGCCGAGCGCGAGTTCCCAGGTGGCGCCGGAGAATACGCGGCCGACCTTGCGTTCGTCCTGATCCTTGACCGTGATCCGCAGGTGCGCGGTGGCCTGCTCGTTCGTCGGCGCGTCCGCGCGGTCGAAGCGCAGCAGCCGCACGTCGACCTCCTCGAACTGACCTTCGCCGCCGAGCTCGCAGAACAGCAGGGTGGTGGCGTGTTCGGCCTTCTGCTCGATGTCAAGGCCGGTGATGACCATCGTCACCGTGTTGCGGTAACCGCCGAGCATGTTGAGGGCCACCTTGAGGGTGTCCGGCGGCGGGCTGCCCCTGGTGCCGGTCAGCGCGACCCGGTCCCGGCCGGCTTGCTCGACGCGGATGGTGTCGAAATGCGCGACGACGTCGGGGTTGAGGTAGGCGGGGTCGCCGATCTCGTAGAGCAGCTGGGCCGTGACGGTGCCGGTCGAGACAAGCCCGCCGGTGCCTTCGTGCTTGGTGATGACGCAGCTGCCGTCGGCGGCGACCTCGGCGATCGGGAATCCCGGATAGCGGCGGTCGGTGACTTCGTCGAGGAAGCTGTAGTTCCCGCCGGTGGCCTGCGGACCGCACTCGATGACGTGCCCGGCGGCCACGGCACCCGCCAGCGCGTCCCAGTCGTCGCGGCGCCAGCCGTGCCACCAGGCGGCAGGGCCGGTCAGCAGGCTGGCGTCGGTGACCCGGCCGCAGATGACGACGTCGGCGCCGGCCTGCAGCGCCGACGTGATGCCCCAGCCGCCGAGATAGGCGTTGGCGGTTACCACCGGCAGGTCGGCCTTGGCCAGCGGCTGCCCGGTGCCGGTGTTGATGAACTCCTGGCCGGCCGCCTGCAGGTCGCCGATGGCCGGGGTCAGGTCATCGCCGGTGATGTAGGCGACGCGGGCGGGCAGGCCGAGCCGGGCGGCCAGTTCGGTGAGCTGGCCGGCCAGGCCGGCCGGGTTGAGCCCGCCGGCGTTGGCGACGATCTTGATGTCGCGCTCGAGGCAGCGGCCGAGCACGTCCTCCATCTGGCGCAGGAAAGTGGTGGCGTAACCCAGGGCCGGATCCTTGCGGCGCGCCTTCCACAAGATGAGCATGGTCAGCTCGGCGAGGTAGTCGCCGGTCAGCACGTCGACGGGGCCGGCCAGCATCTCCCGGGCGGCGGCGACGCGGTCGCCGTAGAACCCGGAGCAGTTCGCGATGCGTACCGGCCTGCGCATGTGCGTGCCTCCTTAACGTGGCGCGGGAAAAAGCCCGGCGGCCCGCCCGGGGCCAGCCGGGCCGGCGAAGGCCTGTGCGATCGCCATCCACTCGGTCGCGGCCGGGCCCTCGACGACCAGGGCCAGGTCGTCGCGGTGCCGGCGCTGGGTCACCAGCAGGCAGAAGTCGAGGGCCGGGCCGGTCACGCGGTCCACGGCGTCCGCGGGTCCCCAGGTCCAGGCGGCGGCCCCGGATGGGGCGAGGAGCTCGACGCGGACCGGAGGGCCAGGCGCGGGTTGCCCGTTGACGGCATAGGTGTACGCCCGCGCGCCCACGCCGATGTGCGCGACGTGGCGCAGGCGATCGGTCGGCTCGCGGGTAACGCCGAGGGCGTCGGCGATGTCCTGGGTGTGCGCCCAGGTCTCCATCAGCCGGGCGGTCAGCGAGGACGCGGCGCTCATGGCGGGCCCGAACCAGGGCAGGCGTCTGGCCGGGTCAATGTCCCGGAACGTGGCGAGCAGCTCCAGGCGGGCCGCGTCGAACCAGGCCAGCATCTGGGCTCCGTTGCGGTCACGGAACCGGGCGGCGATCACATCGGGGTCGATGCCGCCGGCGGCCTCGGCCTCGGCCAATTCGGCTAGGAACTCCTGAGGCCGGGTCGCGGATCGCACGGTGACCTCGTCGAAGTAGGCCAGGTGGCTGATCTGATCGGTAATGTCCCAGCCGACCGCCGGGGTCGGCGTACGCCAGCCGGCCTCGTCGAGCCCGGCGATCAGGCCCCGGGTGACGGCCGACTCGGCGGTGAGGTCGTCGGCGAGCGCGGTCATGTCTGCCGGCATGTTCGTCACTCCCCGGCCTCGAGAACCGCCAGGACCTGGCCGGTACTGACCTGATCCCCCGCCTTGGCCCGCAGTTCGGCCACCACGCCGTCGGCCGGCGCGGTCACGGTCTGCTCCATCTTCATCGCCTCAAGCACGAGCAGCGGCTGGCCGGCGGTGACGACCGTACCGACCTCGGCCAGGACGCGTAGCACCAGGCCCGGCATTGGCGCGAGCAGCGACCCGGCGAGCGCCGTCTTCTCCGCGTCACCGAAACGCGGCACCTCGGACAGTGCGCTCCAGCCGTCGCTCGCGTCGACGTAAATGACGTCGCCGGCCTGGTGCACCCGGTAGACCCGGCGGATTCCGCCAGCCTCGAGATCGACCCGGTCCGGCCCGGCCGCACGGATGAGCACCTGCAGTGGCTCGTCGTTGACTGACGCGCGGACCGTGTCCCCGAGGATGCGGTAGGCGACGGCATAGTCGGCGCCGCCGGCGGTGTAGGTGACGCGCTGCGGCGCGGAGAAGACATTGCGCCAGCCGGACGGCAGCGTGCCCAGAACCGGGGCGCCGGCCCGGTGCACGGCCTGCCGGGCCAGCGCCGCGACCAGCGCGTGCACCGCCGGGACCCCGGCTGATCTGCTGAGCGCAGCCGGGTCGTGGCGGGTGAGGTAGCCGGTGTCGGTGGCGCCGGCCAGGAAATCCGGCTCGCGCAAGATGGCGGTGAGCAGGTCGCGGTTGGTGGTCAGGCCGTGGATCTCCGCCCGCTCGAGCGCGCGGGCCAGCCGCTTGGCCGCCTCGGCCCGGGTGCGGCCGTGTGCGATCACCTTGGCCAGCATCGCGTCGTAGTGCGGGCTGACCACCGACCCGTCACCGAAGCCGGTGTCGACCCGGACGCCCGGAGCCGCCGGAATGGCGAAGCGGTGCAGGACGCCGGTGGTGGGCACGAACCCCGCCGGGACGTCTTCGGCGTACAGGCGGACCTCGATGGCGTGGCCGCTGATCCGGGCGCCGCGGACCTCGGGCGCCAGCGGCTCGCCCTCGGCCATGCGCAGCTGCAGCTCCACCAGGTCGAGTCCGGTGACCTCCTCGGTGACCGGATGCTCGACCTGGAGCCTGGTGTTCACTTCCAGGAAGAAGAACGACCCGTCGCGGTCGAGCACGAACTCGACGGTGCCCGCGCCGGTATAGCCGATGGCCTCGCCCGCGGCGACGGCCGCGGCCGCCAGCGCGGCGCGCAGGTCCTCGCCGACGGCCGGCGACGGGCACTCCTCGATGATCTTCTGGTAGCGCCGCTGGATCGAGCACTCGCGCTCGAACAGGTGCACCACGTGACCCGCCGCGTCGCCGAGGATCTGGACCTCGACGTGGCGGGGGTCGGTGACGAAGCGCTCCAGGAAAACGGTCCCGTCACCGAACGCGGACGCGGCCTCGCCCCGTGCGCTGTGCACCGCCTCGGCGAGCCCGGCGGGATCGCGGACCAGCCGCATGCCGCGCCCGCCGCCGCCGAAAGCCGCCTTGACCAGCAGCGGGAACCCGACCCCGGCCGCCGCGGCGGCCAGGTCCTCAGATTCCGTGATGGTGGCGCCGGGCAGCACGGGCACCCCGGCCGCGGCCATGATGACCTTGGCCTCGACCTTGGAGCCCATGGCGGCGATCGTGCCCGGGGCCGGGCCGACGAAGATGAGCCCGGCGTCGGCGCAGGCCCGCGCGAACGCCGCGTTCTCGGACAGGAACCCGTAGCCAGGATGAACGGCGTCGGCCCCGGTCGCCACCGCGGCGGCGATGATGAGATCGCCGCGCAGGTAGGTGTCGGCGGGCGCCGCTCCAGGCAGCCGGACCGCCTCGTCGGCGAGCGTGACGTACGGGGCGTCGACGTCCGGGTCGGAGTACACGGCCACGGTGGCGATGCCCAGGTCGTGCGCGGTCCGGCAGATCCTGGCCGCGATCTCGCCGCGGTTGGCGATAAGCAGCTTGCCGATGGTCTGGGTCACTCGCCTCACATCCGGAAAACGCCGAAGCCGCGCCGGCCGGCCACCGGGCCCGAATGCACGGCCGACAGGGTCAGGCCCAGGACAGTCCGGGTGTCGCGCGGGTCGATGATGCCGTCATCGTAGAGGCGCCCGGTGACGAAGAACGAGTGCGACTCGGCCTCGATCTGGGCCTCGATCTCGGCCGTCCGGATCCGGTCCGCGTCCTCGTCGAACGGCCGCCCGGCGGACGCGGCCGACGCCCGGCCGACGATGGACATCACCCCGGCGAGCTGCGCCGCGCCCATGACGGCGAGCTTGGCGCCGGGCCAGGCGAACATGAAGCGCGGATCGTAGGCCCGGCCGGACATGCCGTAGTTCCCGGCGCCGAAGGACGACGCCATGTTGACGGTCAGATGGGGGACGGCCGAGTTGGTCACCGCATTGATCATCTTGGCGCCGTCCTTGATGATGCCGCCTTGCTCGTAGCTGGCCCCGACCATGTAGCCGGTCGTGTTCTGCAGGAACACCAGCGGCGTATCGGTCTGGTTGGCCAGCAGGATGAACTCGCTGGCCTTCTTGGCCTCCTCGCTGAACAGCACGCCGCGGTGGTTGGCCAGTACCCCGACTGGGTACCCGTGAATGGCGGCCCAGCCGGTCACCAGCGAGGTACCGTACAGCGGCTTGTACTCGTCGAAGTCGGAGGAGTCGACGACCCGGGCGAGGATCTCGCGGGGGTCGAACGGCACCTTCACGTCCGCGGACACGATGCCCAGGATCTCGTCCGGGTCGTACTTGGGCGGCACCGCCGGACCCGGCGGCGGACCCTGCTTGCGCCAGTTGACCCGGGTCATGATGTCGCGGCCGATGCGGATGGCGTCGAGCTCGTCGACCGCGAAATAGTCGGAGAGCCCCGAGGTCCTGGAGTGCATCTCGGCGCCGCCGAGCGACTCGTCGTCGGCCTCCTCGCCGGTGGCCATCTTCACCAGCGGCGGACCGCCGAGGAACACCTTGGCCCGCTGGTCTACCAGGACCGCGTAGTCGCACATGCCGGGCACGTACGCGCCGCCCGCGGTGGAGTTGCCGAAGACCAGCGCCACGGTCGGCACCGCGTTCGCGGACAGCTCGGTCAGCTCGTGGAAGATCCGGCCGGCCGGCACGAACAGGTCGGCCTGAGTCGGCAGGTCCGCACCGCCGGACTCCACCAGGTTCATCACCGGCAGCCGGTTGGTGCGCGCGATCTCCAGCGCGCGGAGCGTCTTGCGCAGCGAGTACGGGTTCATCGCGCCGCCACGGACGGTCGGGTCGTGCCCGATGATCACGCACTCCACGCCCGAGATCACTCCGATGCCGGTCACCACGCTGGCACCCACGGTGAACCCGGTTCCCCAGGCGGCCAGTGCAGACAGCTCGAGGAGCGGGCTGTCCGGATCGACGAGCAGCTCGATGCGCTCCCTGACGCCGAGCCGGCCCCGGGCCCGGTGCCGCTGCTGATAGCGCTCCCCGCCGCCGGCGATGGCCAGCTCGAGCTGTCTGCCGAGGTCTTCGAGCACGGCGAGCTGCGCGGCGCGGTTGGCGCGGTAGGTCTCGTCGCGCGGGTCGGCGTGGGAGGTGAGGACCGGCACGGCCTAGCCCTGCTGATCCGGAATGGCGTAGTGCCCCGAATGGTCGGACCGCACGACGTTTTTCTGGATCTTGCCGGTGGAAGTCTTGGGCAGCTGGTCAGCGAAGATCACTGACTTGGGCACCTTGAAGCCGTCGAGCCGGGTTTTCACGGCGGCCAGCAGCTCGGCGCCGTCGATGGTCTCGCCCGGCTTGGGCACGACGACCGCGGTGACCGCCTCGCTCCACCGCTCGTGCGGCAGGCCGACCACGACGACCTCGGCGACCCGCGGGTCGGCGGCGTAGACGGCTTTCTCGACCTCGATCGAGGCGACGTTCTCCCCGCCGGTCTTGATCACGTCCTTATAGCGGTCGGTGAACCACAGCACACCGTCGTCGCCGAAGCGGCCTACGTCGCCGGAATGGAACCAGCCGTGCGCGAACGCCTGGTCCGTGGCCTCGTCGTCGTAGAGGTAGCCGGACATCGTGCTCGGCCCCCGGTAGACGATCTCGCCGGCTTCCCCGGCCGGGAGTAGCTCGCCGTCCGGGCCCATGATCGCGACCTGGACCCCGATCAGCGGCGTGCCCACGGCGCCGATGTGGGACAGCTGATGCTCCGGCCGGAACAAGGTGGTGATCGGGCTCATCTCGGTCTGCCCGAACAGCAGCGCGAAGTCGCAGCCGAACCCGTCGAGGCAGCGGCGGATCAGGTCGTCGGGCATGGGCGCCATCGCGTACACCGCCCGGCGCAGGGTGGACACGTCACGCCTGGTGAAGCTCTCGTGCTCAAGCAGTGCCCGGAACATCATGGGCAAGCCGAAGACCTGAGTGATCTGCTCGCCTTCGATCAGGTCGAGCAGGGCCGCGGGGTCGAACCCGCGCAGCACGTAGATCGTCGCGCCGACCAAGATGGCGGGGGTGCAGAACGCGTTGAGCTGGGCGGTGTGGAACATCGGCATGATGGCGGCGAACCGGTCATCGGCGCGCCACCCGGAGTCGAGCGCACCCGACATCGACTCGAGGTAAATCGAGACATGCGAGCCGACCACCCCTTTGGGGAACGAGGTGGTGCCCGAGGTGTAGAGGTAGCTCAGCGCATCGCGGTCACCGACGAAACATTGCGGTTCGGCGGTGGCCTGGGACGCGCTCAGGGCCTCGATCGTCGTCCAGGCCCGGTCGGCGGGTTCGGCGGCCTCGGTGGCGGCGCCGGTCCCGGGGGCCACGATCACGTCGGTGACGTCGGAAACCTTGGCGATGGCGTCCCGCATGGGGGCCACCAGCTGTGCCTCGACCACGATGCCGCGGGCCCGCGAGTGGGCCAGGACATAGGCCACCTCATCCGGCCGCCAGCCCAGGTTGATCGGCACGGCGACCACGCCGAGCTTCGCGCACGCGTAGTAGACGGCGAGGAAATCAGCGCTGTTACCCGACGCGAGCGCGAGCGCGGAGCCGCGCTCGTAGCCGAGCCCGGCCAGGCCATGCGCGATCCGGTTGACGTAGGCGTTGAAGCCGGAGTAGGTGAAGCGGCGGCTGCCGTCGACGACCGCGAGCTGTCCAGGCCAGGTCGCGGAGCTGCGGGTCAGGCTGTCACCGACGTTGATCCGGCCGATGAGGTTGCGTGCGAGGTCCACGGCTCCTCCTGGGAGTTAATACGATCGGGGCAGGCCCAGGCTGTGCTGGGCGACGAAGTTGAGGATCATCTCCCTGTTCACCGGTGCGATGCGCAGCAGCCGCGCCAGTCCCCAGTAGGGCATCAGGCCGTACTCGCTGGCCAGGCCGTTTCCGCCGTGCACCTGGATGGCCGCGTCGACGGCGGCGATCGCGGCTTCGGCGGCCGCGTACTTCGCCATGTTGGCTGACTCCCCCGCGGGCTGGCCGTGGTCGTGCTGCCACGCGGCCTGCCTGGTCATCAGGGCCGCGAGCTCGGTCTCGATCTTCGCGCGGGCCAGCGGATGGGATACCCCCTGGTGGGCGCCGATCGGCTCGGACCATACCGTGCGCTCGCTGGCGTACCTGGCCGCGGCGGTCAGCACATGCCGGGCGATCCCCACGCCCAGGGCGGCGCCGGTGATCCTTTCCGGGTTCAGTCCGTGGAATACCTGCCCGAAGCCCTCACCCGCTTCGCCGACCAGCGCGTCCGGGCCGACGCGGACGCCGTCGAAGTGCAGCGTGAACTGGCGCTCGGGGAGCAGCAGGTCGACGGGAAGCAGATGCTTGTCCAGGCCCGCGGCGCCCGCTGGCACGATGAACAGCGACAGCTGGGCACCGCTTTGGTCCTGTCCGGTCCGGGCGACCACGAGCAGGGCCTCGGCCTCGTCGACCCCCGAGATGTAGTACTTGGTGCCGGTCAGCACCCAGTCGTCGCCGTCCCGCACGGCGGTCGTGGACAGGCGGTGCATATTGGAGCCAGCGTCCGGCTCGGTTATCGCGAACACGACCTTGACGGCGCCGCTGGCCAGGCCGGGCAGCCATGTCTTGCGCTGCTCGTCGGTGCCGAATTCGGAGATCATCCCGGCCGAGATCGCCGCGGAGACGAGCAGCAGCAGCAGCGGCGTCCCGGCGGCGGCGATCTCCTCGCAGACGAGCGCGAGCTCGGTCAGGCCCCCGCCGCCACCGCCGTAGGCTTCGGGGATGTTCACGCCGATGAACCCCGCCCGGCCCAGGGCTGACCACAGCTCGTCGCAGGGCCGGCGCTCAGCGGCCCGCTCGGCGTAATAGCGCGGCCCGAAATCCTTTGCTATCCCGGCGACCGCTGCGCGGAGCGCCCGGTGTTCCTGCGATTCAGCAAAGTCCACGCCAGTCCTCCGACGCTGCCGGGCCGTCCGAACCCAGATAAGTCCTCAATGTGACTCATCATTCACTAGCGACCTTAGCGCCTAGATGCGACACTAGCTAGGTGACGGCGCAAATATCATCGCGGCGGCGGCGCGATCCGGACCGCAAGGAGCGGATCCTCAAGGCGGCCGCCACGCTCGGGGCCGGCCGCGGATTCGACGCCATCTCCATGGCCGACATCGGCGCCGAGGCCGGGATCGTCGGATCGGGCGTCTACCGTCACTTCGACAGCAAGACCGCGATCCTGGTGGCCATGGCCAACCGGGTCATGGACCGGCTGATGACACGCGCAGGGGAGATCGTCGCATCGTCCGGTGACGAAAGGCAGAGCCTGTCCATGCTGGTCCGCGACCACATCGAGGTGGCCCTGACGGACCGCGACGCGCTCGCCGTCTACCACCGCGAGGTACGCACGCTGCCCGCCGACGAGCGGCGCAGGCTGAGCCGCTCCCAGCGGCACTACATCGAGGAATGGGTGCACCTGCTCGCGCCGCTGCGGCCCGACCTGGCCGACGGCGAGGTGCGCCTGGCCGTGCACGCGGCGATAGGCGCGATCCAGTCGACGTTGTTCTTCCGCACCGGGCTCGCCGACGAGCGGCTCACCGAGCTCCTCGACGTGATCGCCCACGACTGCCTCGGTATTACGCCCGCGCCGGTAAGTGAATTGACGCTCACTAATTACTGATCACCGCGCCCCGGCGCTAATGCCGCACTAAGGTGTGTCCCTAGACTTGGGGCGGGCGGCTGAAACCCGGCTCAGGTGCCGGTGATGCCGGTGCCGCCCGCCCGGGCGCCGTCCGGCCGGGCAGGTGTCACTCCGGCCGGTCCTGCCCCGTCAGCCTCCTGCCGCCGCTGACGTCTCAGCACTCCGGCGGTCCCGTGCCGGTTAACGCGGAAAATCCGGCCTATACGGTAGATCCGCAAGGCCCCTGGCGGGTACCAAATACTCCGCTGAAGCCCGATTTTCCGCGATCTTCTGCGGGGCCAGGCCCACGGGACTCACGCTCGTCCCGGCAGCCCCTGGCGTGGTACCGGGTACCAAGCCCGGCGACGCGACATGCGCCCGCGGGCCCGGAACCAGCGGCCGCCCACACGCCCAGCGGACCGAACCGCCAAGATCTACGGGACGGGCCATAATAGAGCGTTCCAACCGGCTGCTCCCGCCTGCTTCTGGGTGGTGGGGAGGGACTGGCCTGCATGGTTCCGCGCCCGTTCGTGCTATCAGCGCAGCCTGTCACGCTCGGACAAGCGGGAGGCCCGGGAGCCGCGGCGGGTCACTTCGCGGGCTATTGACAGACTCTGGGCGGAGAAGTAACGATAAGAGTTATTGGAGCGCTCCAATGCAGTGGGCCGCGCCACGCGGAGGTGATCGGGACATGGGCAGGGAACGGCTGGAGCGGTACAGCCTGACCGGGCCGGAGAACCAGGCGGCGGTCGCGGCTGGCCTGGCAGGCGGCGACTGGTTCCGCAGCGCGGTGCCGCGCAAGCGGATGAAGGAGCTGATGCGCCGGTCCGACTACCCGGCGGTCCGCGACACCGCGATCTGGATCGGCCTGATCCTGGCCTTCGCCGGGCTCGGCATCATCTTCTGGACGGTCTTCCACAGCTGGTGGGCGGTGCCGTTCTTCCTCGCCTACGGCCTGCTCTACGGCTCGACATCGGATTCGCGCTGGCACGAGTCCGGGCACGGCACGGCGTTCAAGAGCCGCTGGCTGGACGAGGGCCTGTACCAGCTCGCCTCGTTCATGATCATGCGGGACCCCACCACCTGGCGGTGGAGCCACACCCGGCATCACACCGACACCCTCGTCGTCGGGCGCGACCCGGAGATCGCGGTCATGCGCCCGGCGCGGCTGGCCAGGCTGCTGGCGAACCTCATCGGCCTGGTAGACGTGCCGGTGGCGTTCTGGCTGATGTTCCGGCATGCGGGCGGGCGGCTCACGGCCGACGAGGCCGACTACGTGCCGGAGCCCGAACGGCGCAGGGTCTACCGCACGGCCAGGATCCACCTGGCCGTCTACGCCGTCACCGTCGCCCTGGCCATCGGATTTCGGACCTGGCTGCCGGTGGTGCTGATCGGCGGGCCGCGGCTGTACGGCGCGTGCCTGTTCTACGTCTACGGCTTCACCCAGCACGCCGGCATGGGCGAGAACGTCCTCGACCACCGGCTGAACACCCGCACGGTGAAGATGTGCCTTCTTAACCGGTTCCTGTACTGGAACATGAACTACCACGTCGAGCACCACATGTTCCCGATGGTGCCGTACTACCGCCTTTCTGAGCTGCACGAGGAGATCAAGCACGACTGCGCGCCGGTGTACCCCTCGCTGTGGGCGGCCTACAAGGAGATCATCCCGGCCATCGCGCGCCAGCTCAGGGACCAGGAGTACTACGTGCGCCGCGAGTTGCTGCCCGGCGCCGCTCCGTTCAATGAGCCCACTCCCCTGGCCGACGGGCGCGGACGACCACTGACCAGCGCGACCGCGGCCTGACCGCACGTCCGAACTGAGGAGACACCTGATGCCCCGGTGGATCGCCGCCTGCCAGGCCGGTGACGTCGACCCAGAAGATGTCATCCCGTTCGAGCACGGCGACCAGGACTACGCGATCTACCGCTCTCCGGATGACGTCTACTACGCCACCGACGGTCACTGCACCCACGAGCGGACGCTGCTCTGCGACGGCCTGGTCGAGGGCGGCATCATTGAGTGCCCCAAGCACAACGGGCGTTTCGACTACACCAGCGGCAAGGCCCTCGGCGCCCCCGTGCTGGTCGACGTGCGCACGTACCCGACCAAGGTCATGAACGACACCGTCTACATCGAGATCGACGGGTAGCCGGGGCACGGCGCCCCGCATCTACGTTCTATCCCGCTGACCAGGCGCGTCAGCCCTCGATGACCGCAAGCTGCATGTCCGCAGTGCCGGGCATGAGCGATTCCGGCTGCTCGGTTATCGTGGAGGTCCCCATGCTGGATCTGCTGACGTTCATCCTCGCCGCCGTTGCGGTCATCGTGGTGCTCCAGTTCCTGGCTGACAGGACCGGTTTGCCGGCCGCCGCGCTTCTCACCGTGGCCGGGCTGGTCTACGGCGTTCTCCCAGGCCCGAACCCCACGCTTGATCCGCATGTGATCCTTACCTTCGTCATCCCGCCGCTGATCTACAGCGCGGCGCTGAATTCCTCCTTGCTGGCCATCCGGGAGAACATGCGGGCTGTCATCAGCTTGTCCATCGGACTGGTGCTGGCCACCGCCGTGGCTGTCGGGATAGGCATGGACCTGTTCGTGCCTGGGGTGGGCCTCGCCGCCGGTATCGCGCTGGGCGCTGCCCTGGCCCCGACCGACCCGGTGGCTGCGCTGGCCGTCGGCGGCCGCGTTGGCCTGCCGCCCAAGCTGATCACGATCATCGAGGGAGAAGGGCTCCTCAACGATGCCACCGCCCTGACGATCCTGACTGTGGCGGTCACCGCGGCGACCAGCGGCGGCTTCTCCCTGGGCGATGCGGTCCTGCGCTTCCTGCTCGCGGCCGCGGGCGGCTTGCTGTGCGGCATCGCCGTCGCGGTCGCCGTACGCCTGCTCCGGTCGGCCGTCCGCGATCCGTTGCTGGTCAACGGCATATCACTGGTCACGCCGTTCGCCGCCTACCTGCTCGGAGAAGAACTGCATGTCTCCGGTGTGCTGGCCGTCGCGGTGGCCGGGCTGATGATCGGCCACGACACACCCCGCTTTACCTCGGGCGCCAGCCGCCTGCAAGCCAGCGCGGTCTGGCATCTGGCCGACTTCCTTATCCAGGGATTCGTCTTCCTCCTGATCGGCGAGCAGATCGCGTCGGTCGTCCGCGGCCTTAAGGCCTATCCCGTCGCCACGATCCTCGCCGCCGCGGCCGTCAGCCTCGGCGTCGTGCTGCTGCTGAGGCCGCTGTGGCTGGCACTCACGGAATCGCTGCCCCGCGCCCTGCGCACGCGCCTGGGCAGAGCTAGCGCACGCAGCAGCCAGTATCTTTCCGGTCGTGAGATAGCCGTGCTGAGCTGGGCGGGCACTCGAGGAGTTATCAGCCTGGCGGCGATATTCACCCTCCCGCTTGTCACCTCGAGCGGACGCCCTTTCCCCGGCCGGGATCTGCTCCTGTTCTGCACGTACCTGGTGGTCGTGGTAACCCTGGTCGGCCAGGGGTTCACGTTCGCGCCGATCGCGCGGGCCCTGGGCGTGCGCGCTGACCCGGCCGACGCGGCCTTGGTGCGTACCCAGGCGCGCGCCGCCTCGGTCCAGGCCGGCCTGTCCCGGCTGGACCAGATCGCCGCCGACGACCGCATCCCCGGGCCGGCTCTGGCGTCGCTGCGAGCCAGCCTTGAGCACCGGGCCAGGCGTTACCGCCAGCTGCTCGACCGGCTGGAAGCGGGCGAGGACGCCAGCCCGGCGGCCTCGCCGGAATATGAGGCCGCCCTGCGTGCTCGCCGGGCCGTCATCGACGCCCAGCGCGAGGAGCTGCTCCGCTGGCGGGACGCTGGCCACCTGCCCGACTCCAGCCTGCGCATCCTGGAACGCGAACTCGACCACGAAGAACGCATGCTCCCCCCGCATGACGACCATTGACGTGATGCTAAGCATGAGTGACTTCAGGTTTCCTGCGGATACCGTCTCGTTCTGTACCGGCTGGCTTTTCGGCGTGGCATCGCAGGGCAGTAGCCTGCCCGGTTTTGACGACAGCGCCTTCGCGACGGTGACGTTGCCGCATACGGTGGCGCCGCTGTCCTGGCAGGACTGGGACCCAGCTAGCTGGGAACGCGTATGGGTCTACCGCAAGCACTTTGACGCTCCGCCCGGCCCGGGCGGCATGCGCACCTTCCTGGACTTCGCCGCCGCCATGACCCGCGCTACGGTCACCCTGAACGGGGTGGAGGTGGCCGACCACCTCGGCGGATACCTGCCGTTCAGCGCCGAGATCACCAGAGCGCTACGGCCGGCCGGGAACGTGCTGGCGGTAAGGCTGGACTCCACCTTCAACCTCAACGTGCCGCCGGACAGGCCAGCGCCGCAGGTCAGCACCTCGGTCGACTTCTGGCAACCCGGGGGGATCTACCGCGACGTGCGGCTGCGGGTGGTGCCCCAGATCTTCCTGGCCGATGTGTTCGCCAAGCCGGTCAACGTGCTCGACGCCACGGCCAGGCAGGTCGTGGTCGAGGTCACCGTGGACGCCGCGACGGTACCGGCTGACGCGGGCCCGGCGGGCACGGGCCCGGCGGGCACGGTGCAGGTCGCGGTCGAGCTGGTCGACGGGGCCCGCACGATCGCCTCGGCCCGGGTGCCGGTCGTGATCACCGAGGCCGGCCAGGTGACGGTGACCGCGACGCTGTCCGGGCTAGGCGACATCACGCTGTGGGACATCGACCACCCGAAGCTGTACCACGTCGTGGCGACGCTGATGGCGGACGGCCGCCGGGCCCATGATTACCGGGTACGGACAGGGTTCCGCGAGGCTACCTTCTCCCTCGACGGGTTCTTTCTCAACGGCCGCAGGGTCAAGCTGTTCGGCGTCAACCGGCACCAGTTCTTCCCTTTCGCCGGCGGCGCCATGCCCGCCCGGATCCAGGCCAGGGACGCCCACATCATCCGGCGCGAGCTGAACTGCAACATGGTGCGCTGTTCGCACTATCCGCAGTCGGAAGCCTTCTACGACGCATGCGACGAGCTCGGGCTGATGGCCTGGGAGGAGGCCCCGGGATGGGGCTACCTGGGCGACGAGTCCTGGCTGGCGCTCGCCTACCGGGACATCGGGGAGATGATCGTCCGGGACCGCAACCACCCGTCGATCATCATCTGGGGCGCGCGGCTCAACGAGACCCCCAACAACGCCCCGTTCTACACCAGCACGAATGAGCTCGCGCATGCCCTCGACGACTCGCGCCCGACCGCCGGCGCGATGGCCGGACTGCGGCTCGCCGCAGACTACGAGCAAGACGTGTTCGGCGAAGACGACTACTCGTCCGTCTCCGCCGCCAGGAGAGTTCTCGCCAGGAGGATAAACAGGAGGGTAAAGGAGCCGACGCTGCAGCCGCCGGTGGACGGGGCCGGCCAGCCGTACCTGGTCAGCGAGGCGGTCGGCACCCTGTCCGGGCCGGCCAAGTACTACCGCAGGACCGACAGCCAGGCCGTCCAGCAAGGGCAGGCGACGGCGCACGCTCGGGTGCACCACATCGCCGCCTCCGACGACCGGTACTGCGGGCTGCTCGCCTGGTCCGGGTTCGACTACCCATCCGGGAGCGGCAACCAGTATCAGGGCGTGAAGTACACCGGCGTCGTGGACCTGTTCCGGATCCCCAAGCCAGGCGCCGCCATCTACCAGGCGCAGGCCGACCCGCACCGCACCCCGGTCATCGCGCCCGCGTTCTACTGGGATTTCGGCCCGGTATCCCCGGTCACCAGCCTGCCGGCCGCGATGATCTGCGCCAACCTCGACCGGCTCGAGGCTTACGTCGGCGGCGAGCACTTCGCGACTCTCATGCCCGACACCGCTGGCTATGCGAACCTTGCCCACCCGCCCTCCTTCGCCGACTTCAGAGCGGTCGACGGCTCGTCAAGGCCCGAACTGCGCATCGACGGCTACCTCGGCTCGGCCAAGGTAGCCTCCCGCTCGCTGGCTTGCGACCCAGCCGGCGACGTGCTGCGGCTAGCCGCGGACGATGCCGAGATCGACGGCGACGGCGTGGACGCGACCCGGCTGGCGTTCCGCGCGGTTGACCGCTACGGCTCACCTCGCCCTTACGTCACCGGGCAGGTCACCCTGGATGCCGAGGGCCCGGGGATGCTTATCGGTGACAATCCCTTCGACTTCGCCGCCGCGGGCGGAGTCGGCGCCGTGTGGCTACGCTCCTGGCCTGGCTCGACGGGTACCGTGACCGTCCGGGCGTGGCACCCAAGCCTGGGTAGCGCGGTCGCGCGCGTCCAGATCCGCGGCGCCGTAGCCAGGTGAACCGCCGAACATTGCTCGACTTAGTTGGATCATACTAGAGTACTGGATCATTCATCGTCGGGCAGCACCGGCACAACCAGCAAGGACGGACTAGCAGATGGCTGAGGTCTTGTTGTTTCACCACGCGCAGGGCCAGACCCCGGGGTTCCTCGCCTTCGCGGACACCCTGCGCGAGGCGGGGCACACCGTGCATACGCCGGACCTGTTCAACGGCCGGACGTTCGGCTCCCTAGAGGAAGGGGTGGCGTTCGCCGAGAGCACCGGCTTCGGCGAGATCATCGAGCGCGGCACACGTGCCGCCGACGAGCTGCCTCCTGGGCTGGTGTACGCGGGCTTCTCGCTCGGGGTGCTGCCGGCCCAGCGCCTGGCCCAGACCCGCACGGGAGCCCGCGGCGCGCTGCTGTTCGAGGCGTGCGTCCCGGTCTCGGAGTTCGGATCGTCCTGGCCGGCCGGCGTGCCCGTCCAGGTGCACGGGATGGACGCGGATCCGTTCTTCGCCGGCGAAGGCGATATCGATGCGGCCCGCGCGCTCGTGGCCTCGACCGAGCAGGCCGAACTGTTCATCTACCACGGCGACCAGCACCTGTTCGCCGACGCCAGCCTGCCGTCCTACGATCAGGATGCCGCAGCCTTGCTGATCCAGCGCGTGCTCGGCTTCCTCCGCGAAAGGTAAGCCAGGCCGCCCCCCGGTCGGCGGATCGTGGTCGACGGCGGCCGCGGCCTAGGAAACGGAGAGCGGCCAGGTGAAGTCCTTCGCGACGATCCGCTGGTCGGTCACGCCGTCGGAGGCGCGGGAGGCGAGCCAGCAGATGGGCGGGCCCATGATGGCCGGATCGAGCCAGCTGGCCCGCATCTCCTCCGGGGCGGAATCTGGCGTCATGCCGGTCCTGGTGGCGCCGCCGGGCAGCAGCAGGTTCACGTCGATGCCGGTGCCGGCGAGGTCGGCGGCCATGATGTGGGAGAGCGCCTCGGTCGCGGCGCGCGACGGGCCGTAGGGCGTGAAGCCCCCGCGCCGCATCGTGGTCTCGCTGACCGAGATGTTGACGATCTTGCCGTAGCTGGCGTCGAGCATGTGCGGCACGACCGCGCGCGCGACCAGGAAGTAGCCCAGGACGTTGGTGGCGAACAGGTCTTGAAAGCCATCCGGGCTGACCTGCCAGAAACCCTGGGGGCTGGTCATGAAGTCCGGGTTCACGGTGCGCATGCCGATGCCGGCGTTATTGACGAGTACGTCGAGGCCGCCGAGGGCCGAAAGCGCGTGCTCGACGCCGGCGGAGACGGACTGCTCAGCACGGACGTCCATGGCGAGCCCGGCCACGCGGGTCCCGTCGGCGATCCGGGCGGCGGCATCCCGGGCGCGCGGCCCGGTCCGGCCGGTCAGGAGGACCTGGGCGCCGGCCTGCGCCAGCGCCTGGCTCATGGCGAAGCCGAGCCCGCTTGTACCCCCGGTCACCAGCACGCGGACGCCCTCGAGATCCGGCGTGGTCTGCGCGTCAGAGGATTCCGTCACCTGACTGACCATACCCGTGCTGATTACGCGAGCCACCGCACCCACGTTCCGTGTGAGTCGGTGATGGCGATGGGCGTCCGGCCGTCTCTGGCGAGCACGAACGGCGTGCCCTGGACTGAGGGTCCGGGCATGTCCGGCACGATGCCGGGTCCTTCGTTGGACAGCCAGACGGCCGCCAGGCCGCGGACGATGCCGGCGAACTGCCGCCGCTGCCGGGGCTCCACATAGGCGAGCACGGCGGAGTGGTAGACGACCAAGGTCGCCTCGGCGGGGGCCTGGGCGGCCAGCGCGGGAAGGTCAGTAACCAGGTCACCGCGATGTACCTTGGGCGGGTCGCGGCGGGCTGCGGCGACCGCGGCGGCCAACCGCTCCGCGCGGTCGCCTTCACCGGGCCACACTAGGTACGACAGCCAGCGGACGTCGTCCTCGCTGGTGACGTCGAGCGGGTTGAGGTCAAGCCCGGCCCGCCAGGCGATCGCCGGAACCTGCGCCGGCAGGGGAACCGGTCCGCGCGGCGCGCAGCGCAGGACCGGCGCTTGCGGATCCTGGCCCGCAATCCGGTGCCCGGCGTAGTCGTAGGAGTACCGGTCGAAGAGCAAGGTGAGCCCGGCGCTGGCACCTACCTCGATCAGCGCCAGCGGCGGCGGCAGCTGGGCCAGGGCCGGAAGCAGCGTGGCGCAGCGGGCGGGCTCGTTGGTCTGCGTACGCCTGGCCAGCATCACCGCGGCCAGCTCAGCCTGGTTATCGCTGACCAGGGCCCGCAGCCGGCCGATGTCGACGGATCCGTCCAGCAGGTAGCGGGCGGCCGCGAAGAGCAGATTGGGCTGGCGTTTTTCCGGCGGCAGCGCGCCGAGAAATCGCAGGATGGCGGGGTCTTCAGCGACCGCGGCGGCCAGTGACTCATAAGCTGCGGAGCGGCCGCGGGCCCCCTCGGCGAATTCCCGGTAGTTCTCCGCGGCGCTCCTGGTCGGATCGTGACCGTGCATCATCGCCACGTCCCGCAGGCTATCGGTATCCTCGGCGAGTGAAGATCGTGGTCGACGACCTTTCCGGCCCGCAGATCGCCAGCCACGCCGAGGTGAAGTCGATGCGCACCGCGCCGGCCCGCCAGCGAAGCGGGGTCGCATCGCTGCTGCTCGAGCACATCATCACCGAGGCCACGCGGATGGGATTCACCCGGCTGAGCCTGGAGACCGGCTCAGCGGAGTTCTTCCGGGCCGCCAGGAAGCTGTACGAGAGGTTCGGGTTCGAGTACTGCGAGCCGTTCGCGGCCTACCAGCCCGACCCGAACAGCGTCTTCTTGACCAGGACGCTCAGCTGAAGCGGGCGGCTCGCCGCACCAGCAGGTCGGCCCTGGCGCGCCCGGGTTTGCGGTATGTAGCCGGTTTAGCGCGCCGACCTGAGCTGGGCCGAGGTCTTGCGGGCCTGGGTCAGGGCGGCGGCCATCATGTCCGCGGCCTGGCCCGCGGCCGCGAGCGCCTCGACCACCTCGGCGACCCAGAAGTCGGGATCCTGGCCGGGAACTGGCGTGATCTGCCCTTCCTCGCGCTGCACCACCAGGATCCGGGCGAGCTGCTCGCATAGCTGTGGCAGGTCCTGCCCCATCTGCTCCAAGTTCGCGATGACGTCGCGTGCATCATCGAGGCTCGCGACGTCGGCGCCGTCAGAGGTCAGGTCGTACAGCTCGCGAATAGCCTCGGCGGCCTGACTGGCGATGTCGCGGGCCGTCATCGTGCTGGCCAGCTCGCGCCCACGCTCGGCTCCTGCTCCCGGCCGGCCCCGGGCGAGTGCGGCAGACTCGGCGTCTACAGCAGAGCCGTAGGGACGAAGCCGTTTGGGCATCTCTCTCCAGGGGTTGCTCGGGGTACGGGCCGCTCAGCACGGCCCCTAAGTACGATACTTGACGTCCTCCGAGGGAGGATGATGACCATGCCGCCGGATAAAGCCCCGCACCAGCCGGCCAGCGCCGAGCCAGACCCGGACGACACGCCGGTCGTGCCGGTGCGGAGCCGGGACGACTCCGACGTCGGCTGGGGTGAACCGCCCGAGCCAGACGATGACGAGCGCCTCTACCGGGAACGGCCGCCGCACTGGGATTCCGCCTAGGCCGCGACCGGGTTGTGCGCCGGGCTCGGCGTCGCGATTCCATTCGGAGCCGACCAGCGACTTCTGCTAGGAGGTGGCCCGGGGCAGGCACCAGGTCCGTTCGGTCAAAAATGGTCTTTGCCCTTGGCGGACTTACGGGCGGTCAGGTGGGAGCGGGACCGCTCGACCCGCGGACCTCTAGCCGCGGCGGCATCAGCAGGATCTCGCCGGGCGCGTCCGGGTGCTCGATGCGTCCCAGCAGGATCCGTGCGGCCTGCTGGCCCATCGCGAAGGCGGTGCCGTCGACGCTGGTGAGCCAGAGCGCCCGCAGCCGGGCCAGGACGGAGTTGTCGAAGCCGACGAGCGAGAGCTCCTCGGGTACCCGGACGCCGAGCGCAGCCGCCGCGGAAAGAGCCCCGACGCAGGTCAGGTCGTTAGCCGCGAAGATGGCGGTCGGCCGGTCCTGGCGACTCAGGAGCCGGACCGTGGCGCGGTAACCGCCCTCCTCGCTCATGTCGCCGGCCTCGACGGCTGCGTTCCCGGACAGACCCGCCGCCCGCATGGTGTCCTCGTAGCCCTGCATACGCAGGCGGCCGGCCACGCTGGGCAGGCCGGAGATGTGGGCGATCCGGGTATGCCCGAACTCGATCAGGTGCCGGACCGCCAGCGTCCCGCCGAGATGGTTGTCGTTGGCCAGGACGTCAACGTGCGGCAGATCGAGATCCAGGCCGCGGCCGCCGACTGCGACGGTCGGGATTTTGCCGGCCACGTCGATGATGGCCTGCGAGACGGGGATCGACCCGGCCAGGACGAGGCCGTCGACGCCTAGATCGAGGAACGACCAGCTCAGGGTCTCGTCCAGCATCCGGTCGATCCGGCCGTCGCCCAGCAGGATGTGCTTTCCGGCCGCGTGCAGCGCCGGGGTCAGGCCGTCGAGCATGTCCGCGAACCAGGGCTGGCGCAGGTCGTTGAGGAGCACCCCGACCGTGCGGGAGCGCCGCTCGGCCAGCAGCCGGGCCGCCGCGTTCGGCCGGTACCTGAGCTCGGCGACGGCACGCAGCACAGCCTCGCGGCTGGCCGGGCTGACCTTCGGCGAGTCACGCAGCACCAGCGAGGCCAGTGACTTGGACACGCCGGCCCGGGCCGCGACGGTCTCCAGGGTCGGCCTGCGGGCGATTCGGCCGTCGTCTGTGGATGTCACCGCACCCGCCTCCGCTTGTACGGTTGGAGCGTTCCAACGCTACGAGCATAGAAGGGAGAGTGTCAACGCGCGTTGCTCCCCCGGGATGTTATCCCCTCAGGCCCCGCAGGTCCTTCCAGCCCCTCGCGCCCCGGTGCCTGCCCCACGGCCGTCACCGCGAGCCACAGCGATGCTCCATCGATGTGGCCAGAGCAACAGCGATGCTCCATCGTTGTGGTCGGCAGCGGCGGGCGGGCGGATCCTGCCCCCGTCACCTGCCCGGCGGGCGCTACGGCATCAGCAGCAGCCGGGCCGCCCGCCAGTACCGCTCGACGTGGTACTCGCTGGCATAGTTCGCACGCTAAATATTCTGACGATCCTCGCTGAGGTGAGCACGGGTAAGGATCTTGACTGGATTGTCCGTTAGGGTGACGCGTGGGAAGCCTGCTGGGCGGGGAGGGTGACGGTGTGACGGAGACCCGGCACGTTACCGGCCAAGGGGCGCTGGCGCTTGGTGCCCTCGGCGTTGTGTTCGGGGACATCGGGACGAGCCCGCTGTATACGGTCGCGACCGTTTTCAATCCAGGTGATCCCCACCCGGTCAAGGTGTCCGCGGAGAGCATTTTCGGGATCATCTCGCTGATCTTCTGGTCGGTGACGATCATCGTCACGATCACGTACGTCTGGCTCGTCATGCGGGCTGACAACGACGGCGAAGGCGGGATCATGGCGCTGATCGCCTTGATCCGGAGACGGGGCGTCCCCGGCGGAGGCCGGACGAAGGTGATACTGGCGGCGCTCGGAATCTTCGGCGCCTCGCTGTTCTTCGGCGACAGCATGATCACGCCGGCGATCTCGGTACTTTCCGCGGTCGAGGGCGTCAAGGTCGCGGCACCTTCGGTGTCTGACCTGGTGATCCCGATCACGGTCGCGATCATCATCGCCCTGTTCCTGTTCCAGCGACTGGGCACGGGCGCCGTGGGACGCCTGTTCGGGCCGGTCATGGGCGTCTGGTTCACCGTTATCGCCGGGTTGGGCGTGCGCGGCATCGCGGCGCATCCCGTGATCTTGAAGGCGCTGTCGCCCACTTACGCCATCGGCTTCCTGGTAGGCCACTTCGGGACCGCGTTCTTCTCGCTGACCGCTGTCGTCCTCGCCGTGACCGGAGCCGAGGCGCTGTACGCGGACATGGGGCACTTCGGTCGTCCGCCGATCAGGCGCGCCTGGCTGATCGTCGTCTTCCCCGCCTGCATCCTGAATTACATGGGACAGGGCGCACTTATCCTCGGCAACCACGCCAGCATCAGCAATCCTTTTTTCCTGCTGGCCCCGGGGTGGGCACGACTTATGCTGGTGTTCCTCGCCACCCTGGCGACCGTTATCGCCTCACAGGCGGTCATCACCGGCGCCTACTCCGTCGCGCACCAGGCCGCCGGGCTCGGCTACCTCCCGCGACTGCGCATCAAGTACACCTCGGAAGAGACGATGGGCCAGATCTACATTCCGTGGATCAACTGGCTGCTCCTGGTCTCCGTCCTCACCCTCGTCGTCACCTTCAAGAGCTCAGCCGCGCTGGCCTACGCGTACGGGACCGCTGTGACCGGCACGATCACGATCACGACCCTGTTGTTCTTCTACATCTCCCGTCAGCAATGGCACACGCCGCTGTGGATCGTCGTGACGGGCGGCGGCGCCCTGCTCACCATCGACCTGCTGTTCTTCGCGGCCAACCTGACCAAGGTCGTCCACGGCGCGTGGCTGCCCCTGCTGATCGGCATCATCGTGTTCACCATCTTCACCACGTGGCAGAAAGGCCGCGCCCTTGTCACCCGCCAGCGTGACCGTGACGAGGGACCGCTCCGGACGTTTATCGACCAGCTGCACACCATGAAGCCCCCGCTGCCCCGGGTGCCCGGCACCGCCGTCTTCCTCAACCGCGGCAAGGCCACCGCCCCGCTAGCGCTGCGGGCGAACGTCGAGCACAACCACATCCTGCACGAGCACGTCCTCATCCTGTCCATCGAGACGATGCCGGCGCCGCACGTCCCCGACACGGAGCGGCTGGAACTCGATGACCTCGGCTACAAGGACGACCAGATCGTCCACGTCACCGCCCGCATCGGCTACATGGACCAGCTCAACATCCCCAGTCTCGTCCCGCTGATCCGCGAGGCCAACACCGAAAGCCCCCGCGATGACGACAACCTGTCCTATTTCCTGTCCCGCATCGAGCTGGTCCAGGGCAACACGCCCGGCATGAGCCGCTGGCGCAAGCACCTGTTCATCGCTACATCGCGGATCACCGCCGACGCCGCGGAATACTTCCACCTCCCCAACGAACGGACCGTCGTCATGGGCTCACGCATCGAGCTTTAGCTCTCCTGGCATGGGACCTCAGGTCTGCGGCCGGGACCATGCGATAGGTTGCCGGGATGGGCGGCCACCGTGAGCTTGTGGAGCAGTTCATCACGAGCCTGGAGGCGCGTGACTGGGAGGCCTGGGCCCGGCTGCTGGATCCGGACGTGGTCTACGACATCCCGCAGTCGCGAGAACGTATCCGCGGGCGTGATCGTTATCTGCAGTTCAACCAGGAATACCCCGGCGACTGGCACCTGCGGTCCAAGGTCATTATCGCCGACGAGCGCCACGGGGTGGTGTGGTTCGAGTGGCGCCTCGATGGCCGCCCCGGCGACGCGATGGCGTTCTTCGAGTTCGCCGACGGGCTGATCGCGCGGGTCACGGACTTCTGGCCGGAACCCTACGAACCGCCGCCCGGCCGCGAGCACCTGGTCGAGCGCTGGTAATCCGGCCGCGGCCAGCCTTTCCCAGCGGTCAAGCCGGTACGGCTTGCCTAGGTCCAGTAGGAGGGACATTGACGTTGATAGCGCGCTTCCAGGTCGATGGCTACGAGCCCCGTCAGGTGACGGGACTGGAGGCCGACTGGTTCGGCCTGATGACGTTCGCGAAGACCTTCACTTCGGGGATTATCGGGCATGCCACCACGCTGTTCATGTCTGCGGGTACGCAGGAGGGCTCCCGGTCCTACGTGGCCACGGAACGGATCACCGGGCACGCCGACGACGGGGCGGAAGGCTCGATCACCGTCCAGCACGGCGGCCTGGAATCCGAGCCGGACACCTGGTTCGGGCACATCGTGCCGGGCACGGGGACCGGCGGCTTCGCCGGCTGGTCGGGCTCGGCCCGGATCATCCACGATGACCAGGGCCCGTACTTCGAGATCAAGCTGAGCTGAGCGGCCGCGAACCGGGGCGGTTGATCGCGTGCGGTCCCGGCCTTAGGGTAAATACCGGCCAGTAGGGGCTGAACCACCCGTGGTGCTGCTTGCGACGACGCTCGGCGAGTGAGGCTGACATGGACGAGAACCTGGCCGCTCAGGCCGAACTGGCCCTCGAACGTCAGGGCGTCTATGACTCGCTGTGCTATGAGGGCCAGTGGCATACCAACGGCCAGCTCGCCGAGCGCGCAGCCCGGCTCGCGACCGGGTTCGCCGGGCTGGGCGTCCGGCCCGGTGACCGGCTGCTCGTGCTGATGGCGAACTGCCCGGAGGTCCTGATCACCTACACCGCGGCGTGGCGCGCCGGGGCGGTCGTGACCCCGCTTATCTTCCTCGTCAGCGAGGACGAGCTCAGGCACGCGCTGGTCGATTCCGGTGCGGTCGGCATCGTGACCACCGCGGAGTTCCTGCCCAAGGTGGCCGCCGCCATGACGGGGACGCCAGACGTCCGGTTCGTCATCGTTCCCGGGGCCACGGCGACCACCCCTACCGGCGTTCCCGTGCTCGACTTCGGCCAGGTCGCCTCGGCCGAGCCCGGGTCGATCACCAGCCGGTCGGGCACCGACCTGGCCGCCTTGCTGTACACCGGGGGCACGACCGGCCGGTCCAAGGGCGTTCCGCTCACCCACGCCGGCCTTTACTGGTGCGGATCGGCCGCCCACGAGTCCTCGGTTCGCGCCAACGTGGTGCGCTCGGTGCTGCCCCTCCCGCTTGCGCACGCGTACGGCCTGCTGGTCCTCTGCGGTGGCATGCACCGGACCGACCAGTCCCAGACCGTCCTCATGCGGTGGTTCGACCCGGCCGGGTGGGTGAAGCTGGCCGAGCAGCACCGTGTCCAGGGCAGCGCGCTGGTGCCCTCCATGATCCAGATGCTGCTCAGCCAGCCGCTGGAAGAAGCCGACCTGTCCGAGCTGATCGCGATCTCATCAGGAGCGGCACCGCTGGCCGAGGACGTCCGGCGGGAGTTCGAGGCGCGGGTCCCCACCGCGACCGTCTACGAAGGGTACGGGTGTACCGAGGCGGCGACGTTCATCTCAGCCAATCCCGCGGACGCGAATCGCGTGGGCAGCGTCGGGCTGCCCGTCCCGGGCTGCGAGGTGTCCATTCAGGACGACGCCGGCCAGGCGCTGCCGCCGGGCCAGGACGGCGAGATCTGCGTGCGGTCGCCGGGCGTGATGACCGGCTACTGGCACGGTGCGGACGCCTCGGCCGCGGCGCTGGCGGGCGGCTGGCTGCACACCGGCGACATCGGGCACCTGGACGCCGACGGCTATCTCTACGTCGTGGACAGGAAAAAGGACCTGATCCTCCGCGGCGGCTTCAACGTCTTCCCGCGGGACATCGAGGACGTCCTGGTCGCCCACCCCGCGGTCGCGCAAGCGGGGGTGGTGGGGCGGCCGGACGCGCGGCTGGGCGAGGAGATCGTCGCGTTCGTGTCGCTGCGCCCGGGCGCCGAGGTCAGCGCCGATGAACTCACCGAATACGCCAGGCAGCACCTGGCCGCCACCAAGTACCCGCGGCGGATCACGATCGTCGATGCCGTCCCGCTGACCAGCGTCGGCAAGCTCGACCGCAAGAAGCTGCGCCAGTGGACCGCGGCGGCCGCCGCCGGCTGACGAGGCGGCCACCCGGCCGCTAGCCGCCGGTGGCGGGGAGGATCCGGCCGGTGACCGCACCGAAGCCGATCCGGGCGCCGTCGGCGCCCGGCGCGGTGGCGGTGATCGTCACCTCGTCCGCGTCCTGGAGGAAGGTCCGCACCGACCCGTCGGCCAGGGTGAGCGGTTCGGCGCCGCCCCAGCTCAGTTCCAGCAGGCAGCCGCGCTGGTCCCGGTCCGGGCCGCTGACCGTGCCCGACGCGTACAGGTCGCCGGTACGGGTCGAGGCGCCGTTCACGGTCATGTGCGCGAGCATCTGCGCGGGCGTCCAGTACATGGTGGCGAACGGCGGGCGCGCCACGACCTGGCCGTTGAGCCGCACCTCGAGCGCGAGGTCCAGACCCCACTTACCGGTGTCGGCCAGGTACGGCAGCGGCTCAGGATCGCGCGGCGGCGGGCTGACTCGCGCGTACTCCAGGGCGTCGAGCGGCACGATCCAGGGCGAGATCGAGGTGGCGAACGACTTGGCCAGGAACGGGCCGAGCGGCCTGGACTCCCAGGATTGCAGGTCGCGGGAGGACCAGTCGTTGACCAGGAACGCCCCGAACACATGGTCCGCGAACTCGCCCACGCCCACCGGCGTGCCCAGCGGCGAGCCCGCGCCGACCACGAATCCGACCTCGGCCTCGAAGTCCAGCCGCAGGGACGGCCCGAACGCCGGGGCGCTGTCCTGCGGCCCCGGGCCCGCGCGCTGGCCCCGCGGACGGGTGACCGGCGTGCCGGAGACCACGATGGTGCCCGAGCGGCCGTGGTAGCCGATGGGCAGGTGCTTCCAGTTGGGCGTGAGCGGCTCGGAGTCTGGCCGGAATATCCGCCCGGCGTTGGCCGCGTGATACTCGTTGCCGAAGAAATCCACGTAGTCCCCCGCCGTGAACGGCAGGTGCGACCGGACCTCGGACAGCGGGTACAGGGCGGCTTCAACGGCGCCGCGGTGCCGTTCCGCGGTCAGCAGCTCGGTGATCTGGGCCCGGACCTCGCTCCACCGGCTCCGCCCCTGCGCCATGAAGGCGTTCAGCGCAGGTTCGCCGAAGACCGGATCGGCCAGCACCCGGGCGAGGTCAAGCACCGAGTCACCGATGCGGACCCCGATCCGGGAGTCTTGGCGGCGCGCGCCGCCCGAGAACACGCCGTACGGCAGGTTAGCGGTCCCGAACAGTGAATCAGGAGGCAGGTCGAGCCAGGTCACCGCCGGCCGGTCAGGCATCCCCGCCGTTGAGGTGCCGCACGGACTCGCCGACGTAGATCTGCCGCGGCCGGGCGATCTTCTGCTCGGGGTCGGATGAGCCTTCCTGCCACTGGGCGAGCCAGCCGGGCATCCGGCCGATCGCGAACAGCACCGGGAACATGGCCACAGGGAAGCCCATCGCCTGGTAGATGATGCCCGAGTAGAAGTCGACGTTCGGGTAGAGCTTGTGGCTGATGAAGTAGTCGTCCTCGAGCGCGATCCGCTCGAGCTCGAGCGCGATGTCAAGCAGCGGGTTGCGCCCGGTGACCTGGAACACCTCGTCGGCGACGCCCTTGATGATCGTCGCCCGCGGGTCGAAGTTCTTGTAGACGCGGTGGCCGAAGCCCATCAGCCGCAGTTCGCCGCTCTTGACCCGCTTGATGTAGGCGGGCACGTTCTGGACCGAGCCGACTTCCCGCAGCATGTTCAGCACCTGCTCGTTGGCGCCGCCGTGCAGCGGGCCGTACAGAGCCGCCGCCGCGGCGGCCGCCGCTGAGTACGGGTCGACCCCGGAGCTGGCCACGCCCCGCATCGCGTTGGTGGAGCAGTTCTGCTCGTGATCGGCGTGCAGGGTGAGCAGCACGTCGATGGCGTGCTCGAGCACCGGGTCCGGGCTGTACTTGGGCTCGGTCATCTTCCGCATCATGTTAAGGAAATTGCCCGCGTAGGACAGCTCGTCGTCGGGATACGCGTACGGCAGGCCCCGCGCGTGCCGGTAGGCGAAGGCCGCGAGCGTGGGCATCTTGGCGATGAGCCGCACGACCTGCTCGTCCTGGCACTCCTTGTCATGGACCGCTTTCGCCTCTGGGTAGAAGGTCGACAGCGCCGCCAGGGTGCTGACCAGGATCCCCATTGGGTGCGCGTCATGGTGGAAGCCGTCGATGAACTTCTTGACGTTCTCGTGGACGTAGGTGTGATGAGAGATCTGGTGGGCCCATGCTGTCGACTCGGCCTTGTCCGGCATCTCACCGTTGAGCAGCAGCCAGGCCACGTCCAGGAAGGACGCGCGGCTCGCCAGCTCATCGATCGGGTAGCCGCGGTAGCGGAGGATGCCCTTGTCCCCGTCGATGAAGGTGATGGCGCTGCGACAGCTCGCGGTGTTCTGGAAGGCCGGGTCGTAGGAGAGCAGTCCGAAGTCGTCGTCGGATGTCTTGATCTGCCGTAGGTCAATCGCGCGGATCGCGCCGTCGACGATAGGGAGTTCGTAGCTGCGGCCGGTCCGTGAGTCGGTTACTCGCAGCGTGTCATTCGTGGTCATGACTAGACGATAGGCCGTATCTATGGGTGCTAGACAGACCCTAAGATCATTTACCTTCGCTAAGAAGTTCCCATCCGGCCGCGAGCAGGCTCCTAACCGAGCGGCGCGCCGCGGCTCAGGTACATCACCGGCATCTGGCTGCGGCTCGTGCCATCATGCTAGCCGCCGGGCCTCACGGGCCTTACGCTGGACCTGCGGTCGAAGGGAGGGACGCGCCAAACCATGGGCGAGGGCACTGTGGTGATCGGGCTGGACGCTGTCACGGATCCGTCCAGCATGACGACATCGTGGCCACTGTCGAGCTCCCTCCCGCTGGGTGCCCTGGTCACGGCAACGCCGTGCGCACGGCTGCACACCCGCGCGGTGCTGGCCGAATGGGGACTTCACGACCTGGCCGAAGCGGCCGAGCTCATCGTCAGCGAGCTGGTTACGAACGCCGTCCGGGCTTCGACGCGCCCAGACGGCCGTCCCCGCTACGACGGGGCCGGGCTGCCGGTGGTGATCGTTCGGCTGGGCACCGACGGCGTTCGCGTCATGATCGAAGTGTGGGACGGCATCGCGGGAGCGCCGGTCGCGGAGCACGCCGACCTCGATGACGAGGGCGGCCGGGGCCTGGTCCTCGTCGAGGCGGTATGCGCCCGCTGGAGCTGGGAGGCCGTCCCCGGCTGGCCCGGCAAGGTCGTCTGGGCCGAATTGCTCCGCAGCTAGAACTTCGGGCTAGACGACGGCCGGCTGACGCCATTGCCCGACCAAGCGCCGCAGCTGCTGCCGCCCTGGCAGGCCGCACTTGGCGTAGATGTTGCCGAGGTGGTACTCCACGGCTTTGCGGCTGATGAACAGCTCGGTCGCTATCTCAGGATTGGACAGTCCCTTTCCTACCAGGTGCGCTACTTCCGTCTCCCGGCTCGTCAGCGCCAGGGTGGATTGCTTCTTCACCCGGTTACCCGGCAGATGACACGCCGCCAGTTCCTCTTCGACCTGGGCCGTGAAAGGAACGGCCCGCAGGCCGAGGAACAACGCATTCGCCCGGCGAAGACGCTCGATCGCGCCCTTCCTGTTACCCGTGCGCCGCAGCAGCCGGCCGTGGGCCAGCAACAGCCGAGCCGTGTGAACCGGGCTTTCCGTGCCGGCGGTGTCCTCGCCGCGCTGGTAGATCCGCAGCGCGTGCTCGGGGGTGTCCAGTTGTTCGGCCAGCCATCCTTCCAGCCAGGCTAGGGCCGGTTGCAGGTAGCTGACCTGGCCGCTGCCGGTCCGCAGCTGTTCCAGGACGACGGCCGCCTGCTCCGATTGACCCGAACCGACCAGGCCCTCAGCCAGCAGCGGTCGCCACAAGACCGCGTACGTCCGGCTGCGGCCATCCAGGGCCGAGTCATCCCGCCAGGGAACCAACGCGTCGGCCATGCCGAGGTAGTCGCCTGACGCCTGGCAGACCAGAGCCCGGGCCATCGCCGCATACAGTCTTTCCTGGCCGTAGTCCAGGCTGGCCGCCGCCTCCTCGGCCAGCCGGGCGTGACTCTCGGCCTCCTCGACCGCGCCCCGCCCGGCCGGTACGCAGCCCGCCGCCAGGTGCAGCAGCGGCAGTTCGTAGCGGCGGGCATGGATCGCGGCGGCCGAGAACCCCTGCTCGGCGGTGAGCAGCACGTCGTCCCACGCCCCGGCCAGGTACTGGGCCAACGCCAGATAGAAGTAGGCGCGCAGGCCAAGGGTCATGGTGGCGCCCTTGCGCACCATCCTGAGGCTGGCGGTCATATCGCGCACGGCTTGGCCCAGGTCGCCGGCCAGCAGATGGAATACCCCCCGGAAAGACAAGCCGTCGACATCGACCAGCCCGACGCGCGCCGGGTCGGCATCGAGGTGTCCCAACGCGGCCAGGGCCGTACGTGGGCCGGCCACCTGGGAGGTGCCGATAGCAATCAGGGTGCGCGTCTGGCTGGTGGCGGCCGCATCGAGACAGCCTGTGCCCAGCGCCCACTTCCCGAAGGTCTGCACCTTCTCCCCGTCCCCGAGAAGCGTGTAGGTGCCAGCCAGCCGGTTGGCGATCAGAGCGGCCAGCGGCTGGCTGTCCGGGTCGGTCCTGGCCGCCGCCAGCGCTTCGCTGAACTGCAGCTCCGCCTCGGCGAGCTGGCCTGCGGAGAATGCCATCGTCCCCAGCACGCAGCTGCGCAACGGGGACGGTTCTGACGCTTCCACAGCCTGACGCAGGGCCAGGCCACGGGACTCCTCAGCCAGCATCAGGTGCAACGCCGCGGTCAAGAGCCGCCGCTCGCGGTCGGCTCGAGCCGGGGAGATGTCAGAGGCCCACTGCAGGTGGGTGGCGGCCAGCGCCAGGCGACCGCTG
Source organism: uncultured Actinomycetota bacterium (assembly GCA_963844625.1). Taxonomy (GTDB): domain Bacteria; phylum Actinomycetota; class Actinomycetes; order Streptosporangiales; family Streptosporangiaceae; genus Palsa-504. Next base: position 58,294 of record CAWJPF010000010.1, read on the forward strand.
GCCGCCTCATCGCCTGCCAGTCGTTCCAGCTGAGCGGCCAGGCCCTCATCGGGGCGATCCAAGGCGGCCACCCGATGCTCCCAGGACGCCGGCTCGCTGACCATGGAGGCGGCGCGGGCATGCAACATACGGCGCCTGGTGGCCGTGATGCCGGCGTAGATGGCGCCCTGAACGAGAAGGTGGCGAAGCGCCACCGGGCAACTTGGCTCTTCTGGCCACCAGTCCACCAGACCCGAGGCCACGGCCGGCTCGACCGCGGCGCTGGGCGAGGCGATTTCCGCCGCCTGGCCCAGCTGGGCGATGGGCATGCGCAGGTTGAGGACCGAGAGCATCTCGAGAATGGTCCGGGTATCTGGCGGCAGTGCGCTGAGAAGATCACCGACGGCGGCGGCCAGCGACCGGGGCAGGGCGAGCCGTCCTGGAGCCCGGCGATCGAAATCGAACCCTTCGCTCAAGACTGTGCACAGGAACAGCGGGTGTCCGCCGGTACCCCGGTAAAGCCACTGAACGGCCTCATCGTCAAGCGACTCCACCTTGAGCGCCGCAGCCAGCGACGCAACTTCCTCCGGACCCAGCCCGCCGAGCGTTATGCGCAACCGGTTCTCGATGCTCCGTAGCATCCGCTGGGCTGCATCGTCCAAGCCGTCGCTGGGCCCGCGGTAGGTCACGAAGGCGACCACCGGATCAACCGACAGCCGGCGCAGCATGAACGTCAAGGCCTCCACCGACCTGCGGTCGGCCCACTGCAAGTCATCGATCACGATAGCCACCGCCCCCGTGGCCGCCAGCTCTCCCACGACCTCAAGCAGCCGCGCTCCCATGGCGAACGACGAGGTCGGCGAGCCGGTCCCGCCCGTGTCGGGGACCGTATGGAAGGCACCCCCGGCTGTCCTGAGCAGCTGCTCGACGAGTCCGAAGTCCAGATCGGTCTCGGTCTGGTCGGCTCGAGCCGAAAGCACCCTAAGGCCAGTGGCCACGGCCAGGCCACGACGCACGAGGGTCGTTTTCCCTACCCCAGGAACGCCCTCTATGGCCACCAGCCAAGGCTGTCCGGCTTTCACCCGGGTGACGACCTCCGCTACGCGCTCAAGCTCCGCCGCCCGACCGACGAAAAGGTCAAGCGGCGCCTGCCGGTTCTGCACGCGCCCTCCTCGCTCCCGCTTGCGGCGTCGGCCATCCGGACATCTACGAGCGTAACCGCTGGCCGATCAGGACCCCATCCCCCGGTGCCGCCGGCTACCGACCCAAGGCCTCAGCGGGCTGTCAGCGGGATGTCAGCGGCGTCAGCGTGATCTCGGTGAGGTGTCAGGACGGCCCGGCATCGTGGTGGCATGACTTACTCCATAGTTGCTGAAGGGCTCGTCAAGCGGTTCGGGGAGACGGTCGCGCTGGGCGGGATCGACCTCGCCGTGCGGACCGGCTCGGTGTTCGGCCTGCTCGGCCCGAACGGCGCGGGCAAGACCACCGCGGTACGGATACTCGCCACGCTGGTACGGCCCGACGGCGGGCACGCCACCGTCTGCGGGCACGACGTGATGAGCCACGCACACCAGGTACGGCAGCTCACCGGGCTGACCGGACAGTACGCGTCGGTCGACGAGACGCTCACCGGCACGGAAAACCTGGTGCTCATCGGGCGGCTGACCGGCCAGCCACGGTCCGCGGCCAAGGGCCGGGCGCAGGACCTGCTGGCCGAGTTCCGGCTCACCGACGCCGCCGACCGGGCGGTGAAGACCTACTCCGGCGGCATGCGCAGGCGCCTGGACCTGGCGGCCAGCCTGGTCACCAGGCCGCGGGTCCTCTACCTGGATGAGCCGACGACCGGGCCGGACCCGCGCAGCCGCAACGAGATGTGGGAAGTGGTCCGCGGCCTGACCGCCAGCGGGGTCACCGTCCTGCTCACCACCCAGTACCTCGAAGAAGCCGACCAGCTCGCCGACGAGATCGCCGTCGTGGACCACGGCGCGGTCATCGCGACCGGGACGCCGACCGAGCTCAAGGCCAGGACCGGCGCGCAGACCCTCAGCGTCCGCCCGGCCGATCCGGCCGATGTGCCAGCCGTGATGGCGATCGTCGCCGGGTTCACGCTCGCGGAACCCGAGGTGCGCAACACGACGGTCACCGTCGCCGTGGGTGAGGAGGACGTGCTGCCCGGCGTGGTGCGGCGATTCGAGGACGCCGGGATCCGCGCCGCCGAGCTCACCCTGCGCGGCTCCAGCCTCGACGAGGTGTTCCTGTCGCTGACCGGCCACCGCACCGAAGACGAAGCTCTCGAAGGGAGCGCGGCATGACCACGGTAAGCACCATCATGGACAGTACGGTTTCGGATAATACGGCGGCGGGGCTGGCGCCTCGGGTCGGGCTGGCCGGGGGGCTGCGGCAGACGCTCTCGCTGAGCTGGCGGACGCTGGTGCAGATCAAGCACAACCCGGCCGAGCTGATCGACTTCAGCGTCCAGCCGGTGATGTTCCTGCTTTTGTTCACCTACGTGTTCGGCGGTGCCATCGGGGGCTCGCCGCAGGCGTACCTCATGTTCGCGCTGCCCGGCATCATCGTGCAGAACTCACTGTTCACCACGCTTAACACGGCGACCGGCTTGTCCACCGACCTGGAGAAGGGCTTCTTCGACCGGCTGCGCTCGCTGCCGATCGCCAGGTTCGCCCCGCTATCCGGCCGGATCCTGGCCGATATCGCCAAGCAGGCCTGGGCGGTGGCCATGCTGGTAGGGATCGGCTACATCCTGGGTTTCCGCATCGGGACCGGGCCGCTCGGCCTGCTGGCCGCCTTCGGCCTGGTGCTGGTCTGCACCCTGGCGATTTCCTGGGCGCTTGTGCTGGTGGCCATGCTCGCCGCTAACCCGGAGAAGGTGCAGATCTTCGGCTTCGTGGTGCTGTTCCCGCTCACGTTCACCAGCGACGCGTTCGTCCCGACCGCGTCGATGCCGGGCTGGCTGCAGGCCTGGTCCAAGGCAAACCCGGTCTCGCTGATCTCCGACGCGATGCGCGGGCTTATGGTGTCGGGACCGGTCGCGCGGCCGGTGGTCGGGTCACTGCTCTACGCGGCCGCGTTCACCATCGTGTTCGCGCCGCTGGCGGTGCGGGCGTTCAAGCGCCGGGTGTGACGGCGGGACCAGCGCGGCCAGGGTGTCCAGGGTGACGCCCTGGCCACCCTCTCTTCATCTTTTACCGAACGATCCTGGGTGCCACGAATCGCGGAACTAGCTCCGAGCAACTCGGCGGCACGGACCGGATCGGCTTCGCGCAGCGCGAGATCGGCCAGGCCGGTGAGGCCTTCCGCGATGATAGGCGCGTCGGCCGCGGACCGCGCGGCCGCCAGCGCCTGGGCGTGCCAGCCGCGGGCCGCGTCCAGGTCGCCGTCGGCGCCGGCCAGGTAACCAAGCGCGGTGGCGGACAGGGCCCGGATCTGCTGCCCGGTGCCCGGCGGGCCGCCTATCTCGATCGCCCGGAGCAGGGCCGCGCGGGCGGCCTTCGGCTCGCCGTCCAGCCGGGCTAGGTCGCCGGCCGTGTAGGCACCCATCAAGGCGGACGATGGCGGTTCGGCCGAACTCGGTCTCGGCCACCTCGACCAGGGCCGGGCCGCGCCACAGCCCGAGCGCCTCGCGGAGCGTGGCGGCCGCCGCCATGGGATCGTCCCGCAGCTGGGCCCGGCCCGCCGCGGCCAGTTCCTCGAACCTTACGATGTCGGTCGACTGGGGATCAAGCTTCAGCTGGTAACCGGCCGGCCGGGACTCGATCACCGCTCCGGGCAGCGCGCGGCGCAGCCGGGACACCAGGCCTTGCAGCGCGTTCGCCGCGCCGGCCGGGGCCTGACCGGCCCATATCCCGTCGATCAGCTGGCTCGCCGGGACCAGCCGGCCGGGACGCAGCGCCAGCATGACCAGCAGGGCGCGCAGCCGGGCGCCGCCGACGTCGAGCACCGTTCCCCGGTCGTCGGCGGTGCGGACCTCCAGCGGCCCGAGCATCGCGACCTGCACGGCTCAATTCTGCCTGATCCATTCTGCCTGACCCGCCGGGATATCCCGGCCGGGCTCATATCCGGGGCTATACGGAATGATGCTGGGTATGAGACGGCAGGTGGAGCCGGCCGAGGCGTTGCGGCAGATCGCCTTCCAGCTGGAGCGGGGCGGAGCGCCGACGTACCGCGTCCAGGCGTTCCGCCGGGCCGCGGCGGTGCTCGACGGCCTGCCGGCCGGCGAGCTTGACCGCCGGATCGAGACGGGCACGCTAGAGGCCCTCAAGGGCATCGGCGCGACCACCGCCCAGGTCATCACCGAAGCCGCGGGCGGCGCGCAGCCCGCGTACCTGGCCCGGCTGCTCGCGGATCAGCCGGCCTCGGAGCGCACGGGGCTGCGTGCCGCGCTGCGCGGCGACTGCCATACGCACTCGGACTGGTCCGACGGAGGCAGCCCGCCCCGGGAGATGGCCGAGGCCGCCCGCGAGCTCGGGCACGAGTGGATCGCGCTGACCGATCACTCGCCGCGGCTGACGGTGGCGAACGGACTGTCCGCCGAGCGCCTGCGCGCCCAGCTCGCGCTGATCGAGGAGCTGAACACCGAGCTGGCGCCGTTCCGCATCCTGACCGGGATCGAGGTCGACATCCTCGACGACGGTTCGCTCGACCAGCGCGAAGACCTGCTCGCCCGGCTCGATGTCGTCGTGGCCAGCGTCCACTCCAAGCTGCGGATGCCCGCCGCGCCGATGACCAAGCGGATGGTGGCCGCGGTGCGCAACCCGCACGTTGACGTGCTCGGCCACTGCACTGGGCGGCTGCTCGGAGGCCGCGCCCGCAGGCCGGAATCGGTTTTCGACGCCGAGGCGGTCTTCGGCGCCTGCCGCGAGGCGGGCGTCGCCGTGGAGATCAACTGCCGGCCAGAGCGACGCGATCCGCCGGGCCGGCTGCTGCGGTTGGCTGCGCAGGCCGGCTGCTTCTTCGCCATCGACACCGACGCGCACGCGCCTGGTCAGCTGGACTGGCTGGGCAACGGCACGGTCCGGGCGGAGGAGGCCGGAATCGCGGCGGACCGGGTCATCAACACCCGGGGTGCCGGGGAACTCGTTGCCGGGTGGTGGCGAGCCTAGCCGCCGCGGCGGATCGTCGCCGCGCCGGATCCGGGCCCGGCTAGGACGAGACTGGATCGCGGCCCGGGCCCGCCGCAGGTCCGGGCCGCGATCCAGTCTCGGCGATAGAACGATCCACCACATCTCATCGCTATCGGCCAGCGTTGTCAAGAGGTGAATTTCGTGGCGGTAAAGTGACGAGGTGACTGGGTCTCGATCAGGCCAGGCCGGTCCAGTGAACGCGCGGCAGGTAACGATCCAGGACGTGGCCCGGGCCGCCGGGGTATCCCGGCAAACCGTCTCGAACGTGGTCAACGGCGGTGGCCGGGTCGGTGACGCGGCCAAGGGCAGGGTACTTGACGCGGTCGCGGCGCTTGGCTACCACCCGCATCACGGCGCACGGAGCCTGCGCTCCCGCCGGACGTACCAGATCGCCTACACCATGCCGCAGGTCCAGCTGCGGCCAGACAACTACATCATGCAGCAGTTCCTCCAGTCACTGGCGGTAGCGAGCGCGCGCCGGGGCTACAGCATGGTGATCGCCGTCTCTGACGGAGATCCGCGCGATGAGATGCGCCGCCTGATCGCGAGCCGGAGCGTGGACGCCTTCCTGCTGTCAGAACTGGAGGAGGACGACCCGCGGGTGGTCCTGCTGGCCGGGGCCGGGACGCCGTTTGCCTGCTTCGGCCGGACCGGCCCCTCGCTGCCGCAGCAGTGGGTCGACATCGACAACCACGAAGCCACCGCGACGGCCGTCGACCACGTTCTGGGCCGGGGCTTCAGCCGCGTCGCTTTCGTGGGCTACCGGACCTCACAGCACTGGGATGTCGCGCGGGCCGCCGGGTTCAAGGCCGGCCTCGCCCGCGGCGCGATCCCCGCCGACCAGGCCGACATGCTGTTGGTGGACGACGCGAGCGCCCGGCAGAAGATCCGGTCGCTGCTGGCCCCCGCGCGCCCTGAGGCCCGCCGCCCGGACGCGATCGTCACCGGCAGCGACCGGCTCGCCGCGGTCGTTTACGGGGTGGCCGCGGACTTGCGGCTGCGGATCGGCGTCGACCTCGCCGTCACCGGCTTCGACGGGACCCTCGCGGCCGGCCTGATGCACCCGCAGCTGACCAGCGTGGCCATCCCGGTCGATGACATCGCCCGGCGGGTCATCGCCCGGGCGCTGCGGCAGATCGACCACGGCCCTGATCAGGGGCCGGGCGAGGTGGTGGCCACGACGCTGCGGGTGGGCGCGAGCACGGGCGGTGAAGAGCGCTCGAACAGGCCCCCTGACGGTGCTGGCGCGCGGGATCATGGCGGCCAGGCGCCAACTTGGAAGCGCTTCCATCCTGGCGCGCTCCCGGCGTTCCCGAAGGGAGAGCCGGCGCCTGGCTCCCTCGGCGGGCCGTGGTCCGGAACCGCGCCTGCGGTCCGCCGGGCCACGATCGCCGACGTGGCCGCGGACGCCGGCGTCGGTGTCGGCACGGTGTCGCGGGTCCTCAACGGAAGCGAGCAGGTACGGGCGGCCACCCTGCGCGCCGTGCAGGACTCCATCGACCGGCTGGGATACCGGCCCAGTCACGCGGCGGCGGCCCTGGTCCGCGGTACGCCGCACACCGTCGCGGTCATCGTCACCCATCTGACCAGGCCGTCGACCGTGGTCCGGGTGGCGAGCGCGCTCGCCGCGCTCGAAGAACAGGGATACGACACCATCGTCTGCAATGTGGACACCCCGGTGGAGCGTGACCGGCACCTAGAGTCCCTGCTGCCCACGCACCGGGCCGACGGGGTCCTGACCATCGGCCTGCCGTTCTCCCGCGAGCAGCTTGACCAGTTCTCCCGGGCCGGAGTCGCGCTCGTTAGCGTGGACGCGGTCAACCCCGGGGTCCCGCAGCTGGTCATCGATAACGTCCGGGGCGGCAGGCTGGCGACCGAGCACCTGATCGATCTCGGGCACCGCCGGATCGGCTTCGTCGGCGACATGGCGTTCGGCCGGCCCCCGGCCGATCTGGGCTTCACCTCCTCGGCGCACCGGCTGCGCGGGTACCGGCAGGCCCTGTCCGCCGCGGGCATCCAGGCGGAGGCCGGCCTGGTCCGGCGAGGGCCGCACGACACCGCCATGGCGGCTGAGCAGGCCGCCCAGCTGCTGAAATCACCTGACCCTCCGTCGGCGATCTTCGCCGCTTCCGATACCCAGGCCATTGGCGTCCTGGCGGCAGCGGACCGGCTCGGCGTGACCGTGCCTGACCAGCTCTCGGTCGTCGGTTTCGACGACATCGAGTCCGCGGCCTTCCTCGGCCTCAGCACGGTCAGGCAGCCGCTGGACCTGTCCGGCCGCGAGGGAGCCAGGCGGCTGTGCTCGCTGCTGCGAGGCGAGCGGGTCCACCCGCTGCGGCGAGAGCTGTCTGTCGAGCTGGTCGCGCGGGGCAGTTCGGCGTGCTACCGGGCGGCGGAGCCGACCTCGGGCCTGTCCTGAGCGGGCCGGTCCTGCCGGTCAGCTCTGGTAACCACGTACAACGTGTCCCTGGCCGGGCACGCTGACGATCTTGCCCTCGCCCTCCAGGATCTTGAGGGCGCGTTCGGCCACGCGGTGCGAGACATGGTGATGCTCGGCGATCGTATGAAGCGAGGGGATCCGCCCGATCAGGGTGCCTTGGGCAATCTCGTCCCGCATCATCTTCGCGACTTGCTCATACGGCGGTACCGCCGAGTCAGGATCGATCACATGGGTCAGCATTCCCGGTCATGGCCTGGTTGGCAAGCTCAGCGGCCGAGGCCGGACCACCCTCGCCCGGCGCTTCGACGTGCCGGACGGACGGATGTGCGCTTCGACCCGCGGCCGAATGACACAACGGCCGCGAGTTTCCTAGAGTGAGCGGATGGACGCCGCACAACGTCAGCTCAGCGACCAGATCGACCAGGCGACACAACGCCTGCTCGACGCGGCCCGCGTCATCACCGAACCGGACCTCCGGGCGCCCTCCCTGCTGCCGGAATGGACGCGGGCCCATGTCCTCGCGCACCTGTCCCGCGGCGCCGACGCGATGCGTAACCTGCTGATCGGCGTGCGGTCCGGCCAGGATCGCCCTGCTTACGCCAGCGCGGAGGCGCGAGAAGCCGACATCCAGAAGACTGCGGCCGCCAGGCCGGAGGAGCTCATGACCGACCTGGCCGACTCCGCGATGGCCTTTCGCACCATCGCCAGGCAGCTGCCCGATAACGGATGGCGGTTCCAGGTGCGGGTGCTGGACTCCCGGTCCTTTCCCGCGGATGAGTTGCTGATCCGGCGGCTGGTCGAGGTCGAACTGCATCACTGCGATCTCGGCATCGGGTACGGCCACGCGAAGTGGCCAGCGGCCTTCGCCGCCATGGATCTCGCCGAGCCGATGCGGTCCCAGCGCGCGGACCGGCTTACCTACGTGCAGCCGCCGCAGACGGCAAGAGCCGGGCCGCCAGGACGGCCGCCGGCGGCATGGAAGGCCGGCCAGCGACTGCCGGGAAGCTGGATCGGACGACGGTGAGCTACGGGGCAGCCACGAGCAAACCGCCATTCCGGTCACGTCCCGGCCGGCCGGACTGGTATTCCCGCGATATTGCCGTAACCACCGCGTTTGTGCTCCGGCCGGCAAATACCGGGACGACCAAAAGGGTCGACGTCCTGGCGGAAACTGAGCGGCCGGACAATTTCAGTGTCCTTCGGAGGCCCTGCATTCCCCTGGCGGACCCGGGGGTCAACGACGCCTGGTGAGCCTTCTGCGGTAGACGATGCTCCCGCCGCCGGCCGCTATCGCCACGGCGCCTAGCCCGAGCAGCAGAGCATCCTGGAATCCCGCGGTGCCGCCACCGCCGGTCGGCGGAGCGGCGGTAGGGAACGGGGTCGGACTCTCGGTCGTGGGTGGGCTATACGACGTGGACGGGCTCTGCGTTGGGGTCGGGCCGTGCGTCGGCGACCCCGTGAACGTAGGCAGCGAAGACGGCGTGGTACTGGTGCCGTCACTCGGCGTGCCGGCCCCAGCCGAGTCGCTGCCCGAGGCGGTTACTGAGGGTGTGGATGTACTGCCAGGTGTCGACGAGGTCGAGCCCGACGTGCAGCCCGCGACCGCGACAGACGCCAGGATAGTCAAAGCGCCCCAGCCGATGACCGTCAGGCGCACCCTGAGCGCTGCTCCCGCGATGGTGGTGCGCACCTTCATTAAGCCCTCCTCATGCGCCCGGCAGGCGGCGGTCCCGTTTCCCGTCCCGGCAGGTCTTCCAAAGTGCCGACGACCATAAAGGTAATGCCCCTTAACGGCACAGCCATGCAATGGCGTGTTCACCATCGGAATATTAGGCTTCTACGGTAGGAACCCGGCGAAGAGGAAGGCCCGACGGCATTGAGGGATGCGGGATGGCGGCGTATAGCCGGGTTCCGCGTGGTCGTCGCGTGGCCGGAGACCGGGTACGCATCCCCGCCGCCCACTCCCCCCGGGGGCCTGCGGGCCCGCATCGCCGGGTTCGCCGGCGTCCTGCTCATCCTGGCCGGGGCCGGCGCGGTCATCGTCGCGGTCGGTTCCCAGGTGCATGCGCCGCAGCCCTCGCAGGTAACAGCGGGCGCTACCGGGCCGGGCGGAAAGGGCGAAGGACCATCGCTGCAGCGCTCAATGCCGGTCTCCGTCGACATACCGGCCATTGGCGTGAACTCGGAACTGCTGCACCTGGGCGTCAACTCCGACGGCACGATGCAGGTGCCGTCCCTCGTCACGAGCGCCGGCGAGGCGGCCTGGTACAAGTACTCAGCGACACCGGGCCATATCGGCGCGTCGGTCATCGAAGGTCACGTCGACAGCTACCAGGGGCCTGCGGTCTTCTTCCGCCTTGGGGCCCTGCGCCCGGGGGACACCGTTGATGTGACGCTCGCCGACGGGGTCACGGCCATCTTCCGCGTCACTGGTGTGCGCCGGTACCTCAAAGTCGATTTCCCGGCGAAAGCCGTTTACGGCCAGACCAACTATGCCGCCCTCCGCCTGATAACGTGCGGCGGCGCGTTCGATTATACTACCGGCCATTACCTAAGTTCCATAATTGTATTCGCCTCCCTGGCCTCATCAAGGCATTCTTAGGCCGGTCAGGCCGGTCAGGCCGGCCAGACCACGGGGAACAGAGGGTGATTCATCGGCACCCCTGCGGGGAGCTCGGCCGCCAGGCCGTCGAACGGCGGTGACGTTCGCCAGGTGCGGGGGGCGTGCCGGGCGCCGGCGGACAAGTACCGCAGCGACAAGATCCGCCGGCGGTTCTGGTAGGGGAACCCAGGCGCTCCGTGCACGGTCAGGAAGTCGAAGAAGATCGCGTCACCCGGCTGCAGGTCGAACCGCCGGATGTCGAAGGAGTCGCGGTCGGCTTCGATGTCGGGCAGTTCGGTCAGGCTGCCCTCGGGAAACCAGCGCGCCTCCTTGTGCAGGAACGTGCGGGGCATGAGCCAGGGGCCACGGTGCGAGCCGGCCACCAGCTCAAGGCATCCGTCCTCGGGCACCGGGTCCACCGCGATCCACGCGCTCACGCCACGACCGTCGACGTTGTAGTAGGGCTGGTCCTGGTGCCACGGTGTGCGCTGCCTGGTCCTGCGTTCCTTGACTAGGACGTGGTCGTGGTAGAAACGGGCCTGCGCCGTGCCCATCAAGGCCGCCGCCAGCCCGGGAACCCGCGAATACCTGGCCAGTTGCTCGATCGCAGCTATGTCCCGCCACCGGCAGAAATCCTCGGTGAACGTGCCGGGGTCATCCGCACGGCTCGCCACCTGGGCCAGCGGCCCCGGCCTGGCCAGCACTGCGTCGATCGCGCCGGCCGCCGCGGCTACCTCCTCGACGTCGAGGACCGAACGAAGGCACGCCACGCCGTCCCTGGCAAAGGCGGCCACCACCGCGCCATCGGCAAGCACCGGCTCCATGGCCGCACTCTAACGCCCAGCACAACAGACGGGCAGCGGGCCGCCATGACCGGCGAGCTGCATTCCGGCTGGCTCCTCGGCGGTCGCGCCGTTCAGGACATCTGGACGCTGGCCGCCCGAGCCGGGTGATACTGAGAATATGGATAACCAGGGTGCAGCTGATCGCCTTCGCAGCTGGATCGGCGCGGCCATCTTCGAGCGCGTCGCCGGGCCGCAGGGCCCGACGCGCCATCGGCAGATCCGCGCTGAGGGCGAGCGCTGGTTCGGTGCGGACCGGCCGGTACGCACCGTACACGGGGATTCGTCGATGTTCGTGGGCGGGATCAGGGCCCTGCTGATGCAGTCGCTGCATCCGCTCGCCATGGCCGCGGTGGCCCAGCACTCGGATTACCGCGGTGACCCCTGGGGGCGGCTGCAGCGGACCAGCTACTTCCTCGCCGTCACGACGTTCGGCCGGGCCGAGGACGCGCAGGCGGCCATCGACCGGGTTAAGGCGGTTCACCAGCACGTCACCGGGACCGCGCCCGACGGCCGCCCGTACGCGGCCTCGGATCCGCACCTTCTGACCTGGGTTCACATCGCCGAGGCGGACAGCTTTCTGCGCGCCCACACGCGCTTCGGAGCTCACCCGCTGGGTCAGGCCGGACGCGACGGTTACGTCGCCGACATGGCCCGTATCGGCGCCGAGCTCGGCGTGCCGGACCCGCCGCGCACCGAGGCCGAACTCGCCGACCGGATCGCCCATTACCGGGCCGAGCTGACCGCCACCGCCGAAGCGCGGGACGCGGCCAGGTTCTTGCTGATCAGTCCCCCGCTTCCCGCGATCGCCCGGGCCCCCTACGGAGTCCTCTCCGCGGCCGCGGTGTCGCTGCTGCCCGGATGGGCCCGTCGGCCGCTTCGCCTGCCCCGCCTGCCCGTGACCGAGGCCGTGCTGGTCCGGCCGGCGGCCCGGGCCATGGTGAACGGCATCCGCTGGGCCACGACCGCGCCCCGGGCTGCGCCGGCTGCGTAGGCTCGGCTGCGCAGGCTCGGCCCGCAGGCTGGCCTTAACCGCATCCGGCCATCGCCGCGGCCGCGAACTTGTCACGTTGTGAGACAGGCGTGAGCCGTCCCTGTGCGAGGATCTAGGCGCGGGAGCCGGAAAGCCAGCACGAGGAGTGGTCAACGACATGGATGCCCCATCGCCAGAGAAGCCGATGCTGACGGTGGCCCTGGATGTCCCCTCAGCGTACATTCTGGCCGATCAGGCGGCGATAATTCAGGATCTCCAGTTCGTCATGGACTGCTGCAAGCGCCTGCTCACCGAACTGGCTAAACCGGAGGAAGACCGGGACACCGTCTTGCCCCTGGCCATCTGGTCATCGGCGGTGATCGCCTACACACGCTGCTTCGGCAAGGGCAAACGGTTCGGGCTGAGCACAGAAGACGTGCAGAAGCTGCCCCTTCACGGCGCGGTAATGAAATTCCATAAATGGATTATCGAGGAGCGCGGTAAGCTGACCGCGCATTCCGCGAACCCGTTCGAGGTGGCGAAGGTCGCAGCCGCTCTTACCATGCCCGAGCAGAAAGAGCGCCGGGTGGAAGGCATCGTGATTTTCGCCACGAGCCATATCGTCATCGATGACATCGGCGTGCGCCAGCTGGGGGGCTTGGCGTCAGAGCTGGCTAAGCAGACGGCCGAGAAGGCCCAGGAACAGCAGGACATCGTGCTTTCCGATGCCCAGCAGCTCAACATAGACAGCCTGTATAAGCTGCCGCCGCTGCGCACCTGGCCACCCGCCGACGACGACGAGGCTGAGGCTACTGAGGCTGAGGCTGAGGAGCCTGGCGCAGGGGCATCGTAGGCGCGGACGCCCACAAGACAGTCGCTCACAAGACGGCGCGGACGCGGCGCAGGACCTCATCGGTGCCGAGCGCCGCGGTCACGTCGGCCAGCTCAGGGCTGCGCGGGGTCCCGGTGACCAGGATCCGGATGACCTGGGAGGCTTCGCGGATCGAGCCCCGGTAGGCGGCGGGATCCTGCTTGTAGACCTTCTGGCTCGGCGCGAACCCGAGGTCGGCCGCGAGCCGGCGGATCTGGTCGAACCATTGGATTTCCGGTGCGCGCGGCTGGTAGCCGTCCGCGAACTCCGTGGCGACCGCGCGGACGAGGTCCGGGTCCAGGCCGCCGAAGCGAGGGTCAGCCGGGTCCGTGACCGGCTCGAAAAGCTCCGGGAAGAAGTATCCGTAGACGGCCCGGAAGTCGGCCCATTTGCGCAGGTCCTTGCGTGGGTTGGCGACGCCTTCCCGCTCGATGGCCAGGGCGCGGAGCGCCAGCTCCCGCTCGGCGGCCAGCACGTCGGCCAGGTCGGGTGCGTAGCGCTGCGCCCAGGCCGTGACCCCGGCCAGGATCTGCTCCCCCGGCAGCGTGGCGATGTAATCGGCGCAGATGTCGTCGAGCTTGACCATGTCCACCAGCGGGCCCGCGGTGCCGCATTCAGATAGGCGGATCGCCGCGGCCAGCGCCGCGGCCAGCGGCATCTCGGCGAGCCGCCCGTTGGCCAGGCCCCGCAGGTAATACTGCACCGCCGGAGCCGGGTAGCCCTGCTCGATGTAGAAACTGACGGTGGCTTCCGGGTCCTTGCGCTTGGACAGCTTGCGGCGGCTCGCGCCGTCCTGCTTCATCAACAGGGCGATGTGCGCGTACTGGACGCGGGGGAAGCCGAGAGCGTCGAACAGCTGCAGGTGCAGCGGCACCGAGGAGATCCACTCCTCGCCGCGGATGACCAGGCTGACCCGCATCAGGTGGTCATCGACGGCGTGGGCGAAGTGGTACGTAGGAAGCCGTGGTTCGGCGTCGCTGCTCTTCAGGATGACCGCGTCGTTGCGGTTATCATCCAGGGTCAGCTCGCCGCGGATCGCGTCGGTGAAACTCACCCTTCCCCCGGCGATCCCCGGGGAACGGAACCGCACGACGTACGGGTCGCCGGATTCCAGCCGCGCCATCACCTGCTCCGGATCGGCGTCGCGCCAGATCGCCCACTTCCCGTAGTAACCGGGCAGGGCACCCGCGGCCCGCTGCCGTGCGGTGATCTCCTCGAGGTCCTGCTTGGTCGCGAAACAGAGGTAGGCCCGGCCCTGTCGCAGCAGTTCGCGGACGTAGGTCAGGTAGATCTCCGCCCGGGCGGACTGCCGGTAGGGCCCGTAATGGCCGGTCTGGCCGTCTTCATCGGGGCCGATGGAGAAGTACGAGAACGCTTCGGCGAACTGGGCCTCGGCGCCCTCGGTGACGCGGGCCTGATCGGTGTCCTCGAGGCGGACGAAGTAGACGCCGCCGGAGTGGCGGGCGACATCCACGTCAATGGTGGCCGCGTAGACGCCGCCGATATGCAGGTAGCCGGTGGGACTCGGTGAGAAGCGGGTGACCTGCGCTCCCTCGGGCAGGTCACGCGGCGGGTAGCGGTGCTCCCAGTGCGCTGGCTCGGCCAGATCAGGCGGGAACAGCGAATCGATAATATCTCGGCTGAGCATGGGCGGACGGCTCCGAACGACGTGTGGTCAAGACCGCAAGCAGCGTACCGCCACCCCAATACCGGCCGGATCGGCAGCACCGGCGGGATCGGCCCCGCCGGCGCGTTCCCGGCGGGCTGCGGCGAGCAGCCGCCTGACGAAACCAGCATGGCAGGTTGCTTGAAGAAACACACCCTGGATAGAGTCAGTTCCATGACGGAACGCACTCTGCGCGGAACGGCCCCTGGTACCGCGGCGACGGGCACCGCTCCGCGGACGGTACTGATCATCGTCACCGCGGGTGTGGTCCTGGCCGGACTCGACCTGTTCGTGGTCAACGTGGCCCTCCCGCAGATCGCCAAGGATTTCGGTACGCCCAACCTGGGCGAGCTGTCCTGGGTGCTCAACGGATACGCGATCGTGTACGCCTCCCTGCTGGTCTTCTTCGGGCGGATGGCCGACCGGTACCGCCGTGATCTCGGCTTTCTCCTCGGAGTGGCCGTCTTCACGGCCGCCTCCGCGGCGTGCGCCGGCGCCAGCAGTGTCGCCATGCTGGTCGGCTTCCGGCTGGTCCAGGCGGCCGGAGCGGCCCTGCTCACCCCCACCTCGCTCGGCCTCGTCCTCGCCGTGTACGAGCCGGAACGCCGGGCAGGCGCGGTCCGGGCCTGGACCGCCACCTCGGGGGTGGCGGCCGCGCTCGGGCCGGTCATCGGCGGCCTCCTGGTGACGGCCAGCTGGCGGTGGGTGTTCCTGATCAACGTCCCGATCGGGATCGCCGCACTCGTCGCGGGCTGGCGCCTGCTGCCGCATATCCCGGGGCACGCGACCGAGCGCCCGGACCCGCTCGGCGTGATCCTGGCGACCGCAGGGGTCGCGGTCCTGACCTTCGGGCTGGTCGAGGGGAGCGCCTGGGGCTGGGGCTCGGCTTCGGTCAGCGGGACGCTCGCCGTGGCAGCAGTGCTTATCGCCCTGTTCGTGGTGCACTGCCTGCGGGCACGCAACCCGCTCATCGACCCCTCTCTCTTCCGGTCCCGCGGCTTCACCGGCGCGTCGGTCGTCGCCCTTATCTTCTCCGCCGCCTTCGGGGCGATGCTGCTGTCGATCGTGCTCTGGGAGCAGGGTGTCTGGGACTGGTCGGCGCTGCGCGCGGGGCTGGCCATCGCGCCTGGTCCCCTCATGGTTCCGCTGGTGTCGTTCGGCGTGGCGGGCCGGCTCATCAGCCGCTACGGGCCAGCCCCGGTCATCGCCCTGGGCGGCCTGGCCTTTGCCGCCGGCGTGGCGTGGTGGGCAGTGGCGATCCAGGTCCAGCCGGACTACGTCACCGACGTTCTCGGCGGGATGATGATCACCGGCATCGGAGTCGGCCTGACCCTGCCGACCCTGATGGCCGCGGGCTCGTCCTCGTTGCCGCCTAGGTCATTCGCCACCGGATCGGCCGTGATCAACATGCTCCGCCAGACCGGCCTCGCCCTCGGCGTGGCCATCCTGGTCGCGGTGCTCGGCCGCGCCACCGACCGCGGCAGCGCGGCGCTGGGCGCATTCCAGCATGCCTGGTGGGTGATCGCCGCCCTGTCGTCCGCCAGCATCATCCCGGCCCTGGTCCTGCTCAGAAGCGGACGCGCGGCGGCGCCGCTCGCGGCGGAAACCGGGAGTTGAGCGCGGTCAAGTCCGGCTGGCTCGCTCTTCTAGCGCGGTCGTTTCTGCCGGGCGGCCCTGGCCTGATCAAGGCGGCCGCGGGCATCGGGTGCCGGCGCGTCCGGCTGGCGTTCGCGGGCGAACGTCTCAATCGGACCGTTGAAGCAGTGACCGCGCGGGCACCGGATCTTCGCGCTCTCCAGCGGCCCGTCGGTTGACTGCATTGAGTAGACATATTCCACCTCGGCCGGAAGCGCGCACCGGATCGTGCCGCGTGAATCCATATACGCCGGGCAATCAAGGAACACCGCGCTGTCATCCATCGGGCGGCCCCCGTTCCGTCTGGACGTGCGGGCCGGGCGGTTACCACGCGCCGTCCGGCTGGGCTGGGTACCCCCGCGCCCCGCTCCGGATCGCGAGGGCACCCTCGTGGAATCGGAGCACCGGGCGCCGCCGGTGATACACCCGGGCTACGTTGTCGAAGGTCGCATGCTCCGAGCGCCCGGGCCTCAGCTTATGGCTGGCTCGGGCCGGGGCAGGCTTGTCGTGAACGCGTACCGCGAGGCGCGGTACAGGTGCCTGGCGAACTCGACGGGATGCCCGGCCTGGTCGTAGGCGATGCGCTCCATGGTCAGCAAGGCCGTGCCGCGGGTCTCGTCCAGGATCCGGGCCTCGGTGGCCGAGGCGTTCTTGGCGCACATCCGCTGGGTGGCCGAGTGCAGGCCGATGCCGGACGCGCGCAGCAGCTCGTACAGGCCGTGCTGCTCAAGCATCTCCATGTTCAGCTGGACCAGCCCGGCTGGCAGGTAGTTGTGCATCAGGGCCATCGGCTCGCCGTCGGCCAGCCGGATCCGCTCCAGCGACATCACCAGGGCGCCCTCGGGAAGCTGCAGTGCATCGGCGACCCGGTCGCTGGCGTGGGTGACTTCGGCCTTGATCACCCGCGTCGTCGGGGTCCGGCCGCTGGCCGCGAGATCGTCATAGAGGCTGGTCAGCTCGACGTTCCGGTCGATCCGCTCCTTGGCCACCAAGGTGCCCGCACCGCGCTTGCGGACCACCAGGCCCTTGTTGGCCAGGTAAAGGAACGCGGCCCGCACCGTGGGCCGGGACAATCCGAGCATCTCCGCCAGCTGCACCTCGTTCTCCATCCGGGCGCCCACCTTGAGCGCACCGGACCGGATGGCCGACTCGAAATGCTGAGCCAGCTGGAAGTACAACGGGACGGGGCTAGTGCGATCGATGGTGATCGGACCGCTGGTGGTCGCTTCGCGTTCTGGCATCATCGTCATCCGGCGGTCATTAGGCTCGTTTGTCTGAACATTTTAACCACTGCAAAGTTCCCACAGAAACCGGCCGCAGGCGACCGCGCTGGTCAGCGAGGTGACCTCGGGCACTTCGCGGTGCCAGCAATCGCCAGGCTAGGTACGATATTTGTCACCAGCACAGATGCCTGGCGCGAACACAGTGGCGGATGAGGAGCGTGACCTTGGCCGGGCGGCTGACGATTATCGGCGGTGGCGTCATGGGACTGATGACCGCCTATCAGGCCGCGCCGCTGGCCGAGGCCGTGACGGTCCTTGACCGGTCCTGGGTGGGAGACCCCGCCACCGCTTCCTTCGGCCTGACCAGGTCGGTCCGTAACGACTACCGGGATCCGCAGTACGCCAGGCTGGCCGTTGAGGCACGGCGGCTATGGCGGGAGCTCGAGCGGGACTGCGGCCAGCGGCTGCTGGTCGACTGCGGCTGCCTGAACCTGGTGAAGGCCACCGTGACACCGGACCTGGACAGCACGTACGCGGTGGAGAGCTATGCGGTACTTGAGCAGTTGCAGCTGCGCCGCGAGGCCCTTTCCGGCCCGCAGCTGCGGGCGCGGTTCCCGCAGTTTGACGCCGATGGCGGCTGGCTGGACGTGGACGCCGGGTTCGCCGACCTGGCCGCGGTGACCGCCGCCCTGCGCGAAGGCCTGCGCGCCCGCGGCGTGACAGTAATGGAGAATTGCGAGCCACGCGAGATCCACAGGTCGGGCGGGACCTGGGTGGTAGACACCTCAGCCGGCTCGGTGGAATCCGACGTGCTGGTGGTGACCGCGGGGCTGGGTACCAACGACGTCCTGGAGCTGGTGCCGGGCTGCCAGGTGCGGTTCCCGCTGAGCCCGGACCGGCCGACGCAGTCGAAGTACTTCATCCCCCCGGCCAAGTCGCGGGCCATGTTCACCGAGACGGCGATGCCGGTGTTCGCGTACCTGGATATCGGGATCTACGGGCACCCGGTGTATGACGGCAAGACGCCCGGGGTGAAGATCGGTTTCTACAATCCGCCCGATGTGGCCAGGACACCGAGCCGGATCGGGAGCGTGGAGGAGTTCGTGGCGGAATGCATACCCGGGCTGCGGGACGCGGAGGTCGTCGACGTGGCTGCCGCCAGCGGCGTCGATACCTGCTGGTATGACCTGGTGGCGGACGATGAGTTCATCCTGGGTGCGGTCCCGGGTGCAGAGGGCCTCTATACCGGCGTCGGCTGGCGCGGTACGGGCTACAAGTTCGCGCCGTGGGTGGGCCTGGTGCTCGCCCAGCTCGCCCTGCAGCGGGGCACCGTCTATGACATCCGCCGCTTTACCCCGGCCAGGTTCGCGGCTCACGAGGAGGAGGTGGCCTAATGAGCCTCTCGATTACTGAGCGGCTGGCGGCGGGCCCGGTGCTCGGCGCCGAGGGCTACGTCTTCGAGCTGGAACGACGCGGCTACATCAAGGCGGGGCCGTTCGTGCCCGAGGTCGTGCTCGATTTTCCCGACGCGGTCCGCGAGCTGCACCGGGAGTTCCTGCGGGCCGGCTCGGATGTCATGGTCGCGCTGACCTATTACGCGCACCGGGAGAAACTGCGCGACGTCGGCCGCGAAGGCGACCTGGAGGCGATGAACAGGCAGGCGGTGCGGATCGCCCGCGAGGTCGCGGCCGAAGGCGACGCCCTGGTCGCGGGAAACGTCTGCAACACGTGGGCCTATGACCCGGACGACCCGGCCACCAAGCAGACGGTCCGGGCCATGTACGCCGAACAGCTGGGCTGGGCGGTAGAGGAAGGCATCGACTTCGTCATCTCCGAGACCAACGACTACCTCGGCGAGGCGCTGATCGCGCTGGAGGTTATCCAGAGCCTCGGGCTGCCCGCGATGGTGACGATGGCGCCCACGCAGCCCGATCAGACGCGGGACGGGTACGGGTACCCCGAAGCGTGCCGCATCCTGGCCGCGGCCGGCGCCCAGATCGTCGGCCTGAACTGCGACCGCGGGCCGCAGACGATGCTGCCGCTGATCACAGATATCCGGGAGGCGGTGGGCTGCGCGGTCGCCATCCAGCCGGTGCCCTACCGGACCGTGGCCGCCGCGCCGACGATGGAGACGCTGCGCTCCGCGGACGGGGACCGGGCCTTTCCTATCGCGCTCGAGCCCTTCGGCTGCACGCGCTTTGAGATGGCGGCCTTCGCGCAGCAGGCCCGCGAACTCGGCGTGGACTACGTCGGCATCTGCTGCGGGGCCGGCCCGCATCATGTCCGGGCCATGGCCGAGGCGCTGGGACGCGAGGTACCGGCGGGCAAGTACTCGCCCTCGATGGACCTGCATCCCATGTTCCGGGCGGATATATCGGCGAAGGACGCGGCCTTCCTGCACACCTGGACCGCGTGAGCCAAATCCGACCGCACGCCGGATGGGCTGTAGCGGGGCCGGCCTTATGGTGAAGGTATAAGCCCGGAGGCGTTCCGGTCCGGCGGTACCGTGGATGGGAGTTGCCCTGATGGACCTCGCTGAGCTGCGCGCTCTACAGCAGCCGCTCAAGGACGCGTACCGCGAGAACCCTGACGCAGCTGTCGTCACCTTGCGCGCGCACGGCCAGCTCGACGAGCAGGCCATCTCCTGCTCGGTGGCCACCGGCCAGGCGCTCGCGGTGGCGGGCCTGCACCCCGCTACTGGCGGTGACGGCTCGCTGGCCTGCTCTGGAGACATGCTCTTGCAGGCGCTCGTGGCGTGCGCGGGAGTGACGCTTCGTGCGGTCGCCACCTCGCTGCAGATCGAGCTGGCCGGGGGCACCGTCACGGCCGAGGGCGACCTGGACTTCCGCGGCACCCTGGCCGTGGGCAAGGACGCGCCGGTCGGATTCTCCTCCATCCGCCTGGCCTTCGACCTGGCTACCGACGCCAGCGCGGAGCAGGTCCAGACGCTGATCCGCCTCACCGAACGCTACTGCGTCGTCTATCAGACGCTGGCTCACCCGCCCGAGATGAGCGTGTCCGCCGCCGTGCCTGCGGACTCGGGGTCCGGGCCGGCCGGGCTAGCCTGACACGCGGCCCCTACCGGCAGAAATGCGATGAGGTAGCGGACAGCGGGTATGACGGCTTCGTGCTGGGCGGAACCACGTCTGCCGTCAACCACAAAGGAGCACAGCACCGTGATCGACAACCCTTATTACTCGCACGAGTTCCACGGCGACTACGACCTGGTCAGCATCGGGCGCCTGGACCTGGAGGAGGGCGGTTCGATCCCGGACTGCCAGCTGGCGGTGGCCACCTTCGGCGAGCTCAACGAGGCGAAGGACAATGCGATCCTGATCACGAGCTGGTACTCCGGCACGCACCAGATCTGGCGTGACGTCTACATCGGCCCCGATCACGCGCTGAACCCCGAGCGTTACTTCATCGTCGCGATCGACCAGATCGGCAGCGGCCTGTCGACGTCGCCGCACAATGTCGACGGCCCTAGCGCCGCGCTGGCGATGTCACGATTCCCTCGGGTGCGCATCGGCGACGACGTGGTGGCGCAGGAGCGGCTGCTGCGCGAGCATTTCGGGATCGACACGCTTGCGCTGGTCGTCGGCGGCTCGATGGGCGCCCAGCAGACCTACGAGTGGGCGGTACGGTTCCCCGACAAGGTCCGCAGGGCCGCTCCCATCGCGGGTACGGCGCAGAACACCCCGCACGATTTCCTGCTGGCCGAGACCATGCGCGAAGCCATCATGTCCGATCCGGGCTGGGACGGCGGGGAGTACAGGTCCAACACCGATGTCGCCGCCGGGATGGTGCGGCAAGCGCACCTGTGGGCGGTCGTGGGCTTCTCCACCGAATTCTGGAAACAGGAGGTCTGGCGGGCGCTGGAGTTCGATTCCAGGGAGGCGTTTATCACCGGCTTCCTGGAGCCGTACTTCACCGTGATGGACCCCAACGACCTGCTCACCCAGTCCTGGAAATGGCAGCGCGGCGACGTCGCCCGGCACGCCGGCGGGGACCTGGCCGCGGCCCTCGGGCGGATTACCGCTAAGACCTTCGTCATCCCCATCGACGAGGACCTGCTGTTCCCGCCCCGCGACTGTGCTCCGGAGCAGGAGCTGATACCAGGCAGCGAGCTGCGCGTCGTGAACGACGTCCTGGGCCACCTCGGCCTGTTCGGGGTGGCGCCGACCTTCATGCCGCAGATCGACCGGCATCTGGGCGACCTGCTGGCGACCCAGGCCTGAGGCGGGTTAGCCAGCGGCGCCGGAGACCGCGGGCAGGACAATCTCGAACGTCGAGCCGCGGTCGCTGGCGCTGCGGACCCGGACCGAGCCGTGGTGGGCTTCGGCGATGGCCTGCACGATGGGCAGCCCGAGCCCGAATCCGCCCGCTTCGCGGCTGCGGTACGGCTCGGCGTGGGTGAAACGGCCGAAGATATGCTCCAGGTCCGCGGGCGGGATGCCGCAGCCTGAGTCGGTCACGGCGATGACCGCACGCCCGTCATCCAGGCGGACGCTGACCTCGATGCCGTCACCCGTCTCGGTGTGCGCGACGGCGTTCTCGAGCAAGGCGTCCAGCGCGACGACGAGCCGGTCGCTGTCGCCGGGCACGGTGGCCTCGGCCACCTCCCCCAGCCGCCAGCGGCGCGGCACATGCCCCCAGCGTTCCAGCGCGTCGAGGACCAGGGCATCGGTAGCCACCGGCGCCACCTGCAAGAAGCCGGGCGACCCCGCCGAGGCCAGCAGCAGCAGCCGGTTCGTCAGCCGGCGCAGCCGTGCCAGTTCGCCGGTGACCACCCGGGCGTCCGCGGCCACCTCCTGGTCGGTGACGGCCTGCTCGATCAGCTCGGCGTGGCCGAGCGCGACGGTGATCGGGGTCCCCAGCTCGTGCGAGGCGTCCTGCAAGAACTGGCGTTGCTGCTCCAGCAGGCGCAGGTTCTCCTCGGAAATGCGCTGCACCTCTTCCATCGCGGTCAGGCGCTCCTGCGTGGCCGCCAGCCGCCTGCGGCCATGCCACACCATCACCAGGAACATCAGCGCGATCAGCGGGACTTCCGCGAGGTAATCGGCGTCCTGCTGTCCCTTGATGACCTGCACGCAGATGATCCCGCCGGTGGCCAGCGTCACCGCCGCCCAGGTCAAGATCGTCGGCTGCAGGCGCCACAACCGGAATCCGTAGATCGCGGTCAGGCTCACCCAGATGGCCAGGAACGGCACCGTCCCCCAGGCCGGGAGCAGCCGCATGGCCCCCAGGTTGATGCCGACAAACACCGCCCAGGCGATATCGGGCCACAGCGGCCGGGCTCGGCGCAGGCCGCGGCGGAGCGCAGCCATGATGCGGGCCGCCCGCGCGTGCCGGCCGCCCGTCCCCGGCGCAGGTGTAGCTGGCTCCTGGCGGCGGACAAGGTCCTGCGTCGACACGATCCTCTCCTAATAAGCGACGGAAGCGCAGTTCCGGGACCCGGGGGTCATGGTGGTACATCAGCTGGGCGGGATCCGCAGCGGGAAACTATTAGCTTGCACTGGAGGGGGGGCGTGGTCAACAGTTAGGGCTAGGGGCTGACTGGTGATGGTCCGTAGATCGGTACTTTCCAGGCGATATCCGATGAGCAGCGCTACGCGGGACCGTCTAAACAGTCAGGACAAACGGGAGGATACGGGGCATGACTGTGGTAAAGGCGCTCGTTGGCGTTCCGGCGGGCCGCCGGACTAAGTGGCTGGTGTTGGTGTTCTGGCTGGTCGTGGTGGCGCTGGCCGGACCGCTTTCGGGGAAGCTGATGGGCGCGGAGAAGAACGACGCCTCGGCGTGGCTGCCGCCTAAGGCGGAGTCCACGCAGGTCCTGAACCTGCGGTCGCAGGTCGTGTCACCCAACGTGTACCCGGCCGTGGTGGTCTATGACCGGCCGGGGGGCGTGACCGCCGCTGACAAGGCGAAGGCGGCCGCCGACGCGGGCCGCTTCGCCGGTGTGGCCGGCGTAGTCCAGGGCCAGGTGACCGGACCGTTCGTGTCCAGGGACGGCCAGGCGATCGAGACGATCGTCCCGGTCAACCTCGGCAAGAACGGCTGGAACAGTGCCGGCCCCGCCGCCGACGCACTCCGGGGCATCGCCCAGACCGGTGCCGGCGGCCTGACGGTCCATATCGCGGGCCCGCTGGGCACTGCGGCCGACTCCGGCAAGGCGTTCAAGGGTATCGACGGCACGCTGCTCTATTCCGCGCTGGCGGTCGTCATCATCATCCTGCTGATCACATACCGCAGCCCGACGCTCTGGCTGCTGCCGGTAATCTCCGCCGGGGTGGCGCTGATCACCGCCCAGGCGGTGATCTACCTGCTGGCCGCGCACGCCGGGCTGACCGTGAACGCGCAGAGCGCGGGCATCCTGGACGTGCTGGTGTTCGGCGCCGGCACCGACTACGCGCTGCTGCTGAGCGCCAGGTACCGCGAGGAGCTGCGGCGGCACGAGGACCGGCACGCGGCGATGGCGGTGGCATTGCGCCGAGCCGGGCCGGCGATCCTGGCCAGCGGCGGCACGGTGATCCTGAGCCTGCTGACCCTGACCCTGGCCGAGCTGAATTCCACCAAGAGCATGGGACCGGTGCTGGCGATCGGCGTCGGCGTCGCGCTGCTCGCGATGATGACGCTGCTTCCGGCCCTGCTGGTGATCACCGGTCGCTGGATGTTCTGGCCCGCCAAGCCCCAGTTCGGCTCGCCAGAGCCCACGACCCGGGGTTTCTGGGCGCGGGTCGGCCGCCGCATTGCCGTACGTCCGCGGGTGGTCTGGATCACCACCGCGCTTGTTCTCGGCGTGATGGCCATCGGGCTGATCGGGCTGAAGGCCAGCGGGCTGACGAACGCGGAGTCGTTCCGCGGCCACCCGGACTCGGTGGCCGGGCAGACCGTGCTCGACCAGCACTTCCCCGCCGGAGCGGGGCAGCCGGTCGAGGTGTTCGGCAACGCGGCTTCGGGCGCGCAACTGGCCGCGGCGCTCCGGGCGGTACCCGGTATCACCGGCGTGACGTCGCCGGTGATCCAGGGCGGGCATGCCTACCTTGAAGGCACCCTGACCTCAGCTCCCGACAGCCAGGCCGCGTACGACACCATCGACCGGGCCCGTGCCGCCTTGCACGCCGTCCCGGGCGCCGACGCGCTGGTCGGCGGTAACACCGCGGTTAACCTGGATGTCCAGCGAGCCGCCGCGCACGACCGGAACCTGATCATCCCGATCATCTTGGCCGTCGTGTTCGTCATCCTCTGCCTGCTGCTGCGAGCGCTCGTCGCACCGGTCATGCTCGTCGCTACTGTGGTGCTTTCGTTCGCGGCGGCCCTCGGGGTGAGCGCGCTGTTCTTCAACCACGTGTTCAACTTCGGCGGCGCGGACACCTCGTTCCCGCTGTTCGTGTTCGTGTTCCTGGTCGCCCTGGGCATCGACTACAACATCTTCCTGATGACCCGGGTGCGCGAGGAAGCCCAGCGGCACGGTGCCCGCACCGGTGCTCTGACCGGCCTGGCCGCCACCGGCGGGGTGATCACCTCGGCCGGTTGCGTGCTGGCCGGGACCTTCGCCGTGCTCGGCACCCTGCCGGTCACGTTCTTGACCGAACTCGGCTTCGCCGTCGCGTTCGGGGTGCTGCTCGACACCATTGTGGTCCGTTCGATACTGGTCACCGCGCTGAACCTGGATCTGGGCCGCTGGGTCTGGTGGCCGAGCAGGCTCGCCCGCGAGCCCAGCCCCGAAGACGAGCTCCTCGGCGACGAGCCGGCCACCGTGCGGTAACCGGCTGGTTACCCTGCCGGATATGGGCAGCAGCGCACCCTGCTCGATCAGATCGATCCGAGCTCCTGACCACACTGGCCTCACCGGTAAAGCAATATTTCTGGTCTGGCAAGTCAGGATTAGGTTAGCGTGGGAATGGATACGATTCCGCCGATACCTAGATCCGATTTGTCCGGGGAGGAAGCATGAGCAGCAGCGACACCTTCGTCGCTAACTCCGAGCGGTATGCCGCCAACTTCGACAGGGGCGACCTGCCGCTGCCGCCCGCTTCTCACGTTGCCGTGGTCGCCTGCATGGACGCCCGGCTCAACCCTTACGGCGTGCTCGGGCTTTCCGAGGGCGACGCCCACGTCATCCGCAACGCCGGGGGCGTCGTGACCGACGACGTCATCCGGTCGCTCACCATCTCGCAGCGACTGCTCGGCACCAGCGAGATCATCCTCATCCACCACACCGACTGCGGGATGCTCACCTTCCACGACGACGACGTGAAGGCCCAGATCGAGGCCGACACCGGGATCCGGCCGCCGTTCGCCCTCGAGGCCTTCCCCGACCTCGAACGCGATGTCCGCCAGTCCATCGCCCGGATCAAGGCCAGCCCCTACATCCCCAACAAGGACTCCCTCCGCGGCTTCATCTACGAAGTCGAAACCGGCCGCTTGCGCGAAGTGAAGGAGTAGCCGGATTACTGACTGACGCCAGCCGCCTTGGTATCGTCACCCCGTGACGGCCGTAGCGGAAAGGAACGAACCGGACGGGGAGGCCGCGGCCGGTTCAGCCGCGCCGAGGCACCTGATCGTCACGGTCTACGGGCTCTACGCCCGGACCGATGGCGGCTGGCTGTCGGTAGCCGCCCTCGTCCGGCTGCTCGCAGATGTCCAGGTGGAAGAAGCGGCGGTCCGTTCGGCCATATCACGATTGAAGAGAAGGGGCATCCTGCAGTCGCGGCGGTACGGCGGCACGGCTGGTTACCAGCTGTCCGCCGGGGCCCTGGCCATCTTGCGCGAGGGGGATGCCCGGATCTTCCGGCGGCGCCGCGCGACGCTGGCCGACGGCTGGCTGCTCGCGGTGTTCTCCGTACCGGAAACCGAGCGCCACCGGCGGCACGTGCTGCGTTCGGAGCTGACCCGGCTCGGGTTCGGGATGGTCGCCCCGGGGGTCTGGATCGTGCCCGCCCATCCGCAGGACACCACGGCCGAGACGCTGCGACGGCTCGAACTCGACTCCTACGCCGACCTGTTCCACGCCGATCACCTCACCTTCGGCGATCCGGCGGCCAAGATCCGTCAGTGGTGGGACCTGGACGAGCTCGAGCGCCGGTACGAATCATTCGTCCAGGCGCACGAGACCGCCCTGCGGCGCTGGACGCGGGACAGCCCGCCGGCCGCGGGGCAGGCGGCCTTCGCCGATTACGTGCGGGTACTCACCGACTGGCGGCGGCTGCCCTACCTCGACCCCGGCCTGCCCGCCGACCTGCTGCCCGACGGCTGGATCGGCATCCGCGCCGCCGAGGAGTTCTTCACCCTGCGCGCGCTGCTCGAGGAACCGGCGCGGGCCTACGTGCAGAAGATCATCAGCGGCTGACCGCCGCGACGCCCTGGATCTCCACCACCGCCCCGGGATCCCAGAGCCGCGTCACCCCGACGCCGGCCATGGCCGGGTAGTCGGCGCCTGCCAGCCGCCGCCAGACCGTGCCGATCTCGCGGCCGCGCGCCTGGTAGTCCTCGACGTCGACGATGTAGATGGTCAGGCTGACCAGGTCGCCCGGGCCGCCACCCGCCGCGGCCAGCGCGGCGAGCAGGTTGGTGAGCGCCTGCTCGAACTGCGGCACGACGCCGCCGGGCACGATCGTCCCGTCCCGGCCCGTCCCGAGCTGGCCCGCCAGGAACACCAGCCGGCTCGCGGTCACGGACACGGCATGGGAGAAGCCCGAGGGGGCACCGAGTTCCCCGGGATTGATCCGTTCCAGGTTCATGACGAAACCCTAGCGCGTATCGCGTTTCGTTGACGATCGTAGAATTTTCGGCATACAATGGGGTCGTGCGTATCGCGGTCCTGGGCGCCGGGCCTGGCGGGCTGTACTTCGCGGCCCTGGCCAGGCAGCTGGACCCCCGTCATGACATCACCATCTGGGAGCGCAACGCCGCCGACGACACCTTCGGCTTCGGGGTGGTGTTCTCCGATGAGACCCTGGGCGGCATCGAGCACGCCGACGCCGGGATCTTCGGGGCGATGCAGCGCGAGTTCGCCCGCTGGGACGACATCGACGTGCACTTCCGCGGTACCACTTTTACCTCGGGGGGGCACGGCTTCGCCGCGATGAGCCGCAAGCGCCTGCTGGCCATCCTGCAAGGCCGGTGTGCCGAGCTCGGGGTACGGATGGTGTTCGGCACTCAGGCCCCGGACGTGGCCGGGCTGGCGGCGAGCTACGACCTGGTGGTCGCGGCCGACGGCATGAACTCGGCGACCCGCGGGCGGTTGGCCGCGACGTTCGGCCCTGACCTGGAGCGCAGGCGGTGCCGGTACATCTGGCTCGGGACGGACCTGGTCTTCGACGCGTTCAAGTTCTACATACTGGATACCCCGGCCGGGATCATGCAGGTGCACGGTTACCCCTACAGCGACCGGGCCAGCACCTTCATCCTGGAGATGCACGAGGACGTCTGGCGGCGGGCCGGGTTCGGCGAGGTCGCGGGCCTCGCGGACCTCGCGCCTGGGCGCAGCGATGAGGCCTCCATCGAGCTCATCCGCGAGCTGTGCGCCGACGTGCTCGGCGGGTCCGGTGCAGGCCGGCACAGCCTGGTGGCCAACCACTCGCGGTGGACCACCTTCACCACGGTCAGGTGCCGGACCTGGCGGCACGAGAACGTGGTGCTGCTCGGCGACGCCGCGCACACCGCGCACTTCTCGATCGGCTCGGGCACCAAGCTCGCCATGGAGGACGCTCTGGCGCTGGCCGCATGCCTGCACGAGCATGCCCCCGCGGCGGCTGACGCCCTGGCCGCTTATGAGGCCGAGCGGCGCCCGGTGGTCGCGTCCACCCAGCGGGCCGCGCAGGCCAGCCTGGAGTGGTTCGAGAACATCGGCCAGTACGCGGACCAGGACCCGCACCAGTTCGCCTTCAACATCGTGACCCGCAGCCGCCGGGTCACCTACGACAACCTCCGGCT
Organism: uncultured Actinomycetota bacterium; assembly: GCA_963844625.1. Classification (GTDB taxonomy): domain Bacteria; phylum Actinomycetota; class Actinomycetes; order Streptosporangiales; family Streptosporangiaceae; genus Palsa-504. Next base: position 86,604 of record CAWJPF010000010.1, read on the forward strand.
GCGTGACCCCGAGTTCGTGGCCGGGCTGGACCGCTGGTTCGCCGGGAGTTCCGCTGGGGCCGCTGAGCCGCGGCCGCCGATGTTCCAGCCGTTCCGGCTGGGCCCCCTGGAGCTGCCGAACCGGGTCGTCGTCTCCCCCATGGACATGTACTCGGCCCGCGACGGCGTGCCCGGCGACTTCCACCTGGTCCACCTGGGCAGCAAGGCGCTAGGTGGCGCCGGGCTGGTGATGACCGAGATGGCCTGCGTCTCCCCCAGCGGCAGGATCACGCCGGGATGCACCGGGATCTACACCGCGGAGCAGGAGGATTCCTGGCGCCGCATCACGGCGTTCGTACACGGCCAGACCGGCGCGAAGATCGGCATCCAGCTCGGGCACTCCGGCCGCAAGGGCTCGACCAGGCTGATGTGGGAGGGGATGGATGTCCCGCTGCCTGAGGGTAACTGGGAGGTCTGCGGTCCCTCCGCCCTCCCCTACACGGCGCAGAGCCAGATGCCGCGCGAGCTGAGTCCCGCCGAACTCGACGACATCTGCGAGCAGTTCGTCCTGGCCGCCCAGGCGGCGGCGCGGGCGGACTTCGACCTGCTCGAACTGCACTGCGCGCACGGCTACCTGCTGTCCTCGTTCCTTTCACCGCTGACTAACCAGCGCACCGACGCCTACGGCGGCTCGCGGGCGGCCCGGCTCCGCTACCCGCTCAAGGTCTTCGACGCGGTCCGGGCGGTGTGGCCGCGGGACCGGCCGATGACGGTGCGGATCTCGGCGACCGACTGGCGCGAGGGCGGCCTCGACCTCGATGACGCGGTCGAGATCGCCCGGGCGTTCGCCGAACACGGCGCGGCCGGGATCAGCGTGTCGACCGGGCAGGTGGTCAGCGACGAGCAACCTGCCTTCGGCCGCAGCTACCAGACGCCGTACGCGGACCGGATCCGCAATGAGATCGGCCGCAAGCACGGAGTGGCCGTGATCGCGGCCGGCGCGATCTCCTCCTGCGACGACGTGAACTCCATCATCCTGGCGGGCCGGGCCGACCTGTGCGCGCTCGGCCGGACGCACCTGTACGACCCGCAGTGGACCCTGCACGCCGCCGCCGAGCAGGGGTACGCGGGTCCCGGCGCGACCTGGCCGGAACCGTTCGCCGCGGGCCGCCGCAGGCCGCAGGCCGGACGCACGGAGGACCCGCGGCCGCGGCTCGAGGAGATCCGGGCCGGGGTCCCGCAGACCGCGCATTCCCGCTGGCGGCCGGCCAGCCGGTGAAGCTTTACCACTAGGCGAACGGCACTTTGGAGTGGCTTTACCGATGAGTAAGCGCGGGACGCGGCGCAACAAAGGTGTTCAGAATCACAGCCAGGTGACCGGGACTTCACCCGCATGCGCTCGGTATAATTCGTTATACACTTCATCGCGACAGAGGCGGATAAAGCAAAACGCCGGCTGAGGGTGGTTCCTGGTTGCCATCGACGACTACACGAATGATCTCGCGGAGCGTGAATGGCCAGACCCGCATCGTCGCAGGTGAAGGCCGCATCGCTGCGGGCCGCTACGACACATCGCCACGGGACGCAACGACCAGGAGGGCCCCGGCACTGAGGGGCCTTGGCTCCCGTTCCGGCGGCATTGCCGCCGGGCGATAATGGACTAGACCATTTAGTGGACTAGACCACAGATTTACCGTAACCGCCCTCGGACCGGACTACGCTGGTAAGTCCCATGCAGGAGAGAAAGCAATGATCACCGCGGACCTTATTGACGATCAGGCGCAATCGAGCCTGCCGGAGCTGACCAAGTGGGTCCGCGATATCGCACTTCTGGCCAAGCCCGATGACGTTGTCCGGTGTGACGGCTCGCAGGAGGAATGGGACCGGCTGACTCGCCTGCTGGTGGAGAGCGGAACCTTCACCCGGCTGAACCCGGCGCTGCGCCCCAACAGCTTTTACTGCGCCTCCGACCCCAGCGACGTGGCGCGCGTCGAGGACCGCACGTTCATCTGCTCGCAGCGGGAGCAGGACGCGGGCCCGACCAACAACTGGATCGCGCCCGCCGAGATGCGCGAGACCTTCGGGGAGATCTTCGACGGCTGCATGCGCGGCCGTACCATGTACGTGATCCCGTTCTGCATGGGACCGCTCGGCAGCAGCATCTCCGAGCTGGGCGTGGAGATCACCGACTCGCCCTACGTCGCCGTATCGATGCGGATCATGACCAGGATGGGCGCGCCGGCGCTGCGCGAGATCGAGCAGGCCGGGTCGTTCGTCCGGGCCGTCCACTCAGTCGGCGCCCCGCTCGAGCCGGGCCAGCCGGACGTGCCGTGGCCGTGCAATTCGGTCAAGTACATCTCCCACTTCCCTGAGACCAGGGAGATCTGGTCCTACGGCTCCGGCTACGGCGGCAACGCGCTGCTCGGCAAGAAGTGCTACGCGCTGCGGATCGCCTCGGTGATGGCGCGGGACGCGGGCTGGCTGGCCGAGCACATGCTCATCGTCAAGATCACCCCGCCTGCAGGGGAGGCGAAATACGTCGCCGCGGCCTTCCCGTCCGCGTGCGGCAAGACCAACCTGGCCATGCTGGCGCCCACCATCCCCGGCTGGAAGGTCGAGACCATCGGCGATGACATCGCCTGGATGCGGTTCGGCCAGGACGGCAGGCTGTACGCGATCAACCCGGAGGCGGGCTTCTTCGGCGTCGCCCCTGGCACGGGCATCAAGACCAACGCCAACGCGGTCGAGGCCATGGCGGCCAACAGCATCTTCACCAACGTCGCGCTGACCGACGACGGCGACGTGTGGTGGGAAGGGCTGACCGAGGAGCCGCCCGCGCACCTGACCGACTGGAAGGGCCGGGACTGGACGCCCAGCTCGCCCGAGCCTGCGGCCCACCCCAACGCCCGGTTCACCACGCCCGCGGACCAGTGCCCGATCATCGCGCCGGAGTGGGACGACCCGGCCGGCGTGCCGATCTCGGCGATCCTGTTCGGCGGCCGGCGGGCGAGCACCGTGCCGCTGGTGATCGAGTCGTTCGGCTGGGATCACGGCGTGTTCCTCGGGGCCAACGTCGCCTCGGAGAAGACGGCCGCGGCCGAGGGCACGCTCGGCGAACTTCGGCATGACCCGTTCGCGATGCTGCCGTTCTGCGGCTACAACATGGGCGACTACTTCGGGCACTGGCTGGCGCTCGGCGCCAAGGCCGACCCGGCCAAGCTGCCGCGGGTGTTCTACGTCAACTGGTTCCGTAAGGACGCCAGCGGGAAGTTCGTGTGGCCTGGCTTCGGCGAGAACATCCGCGTGCTGAAGTGGATCATCCAGCGGCTGACCGGTGACGCCTCAGCCGTGTCGACGGCGATCGGCAACCTTCCGGCGCCGGGTTCGCTGGACCTCGACGGCCTCGACCTCAGCCCGGCGGACCAGGAACTTCTGCTCACCGTGGACGCGCAGGCGTGGAAGCTCGAGGCGGAGCACATCCCCGAGTTCTTCGCGATGTTCGGCCAGCAGCTGCCCCCGCGGCTCTGGGAGCTGCACCAGGAGCTGGTCGACCGGCTGGGCTGAGGCGTGTCGCGGCGTCGAGGCGTGTCGCGGCGTGTCGCGGCGTAATGAAACCCCGCTTTCAGCACACTGGAGCGTGCTGAAAGCCCAGTTTCATGACGTATCGCCGGGACCGGGCCCCAGGATCGCCCCGGCTAAGTATGGCGGACTCTTGACTGCCGTCACAAAGGTTGAATACTGGTGATCTAGCCTCCGGGACGCAGGGAAGAGGGGCCAGATGCGGCTTTCTCCTTCGGCTCACCTCGACACCTTCTGCCGTGACCGGCTTCCCCCGCGGGATCAGTGGCCCGAGTTCCGCTTCGACCGGCCCGAACTGAAATACCCGGAGCGGCTGAACGCGGCGGCGGAGCTGCTCGACGCGACCGCCGCCCGCGGTGGCCACGACCGGCCCTGCCTGCGCTCTCCCGCCGGAACCTGGTCCTACGGCGAGGTGGTCCGGCTGACCAGCCAGCTGGCGCAGGTGCTAACCGAGGACCTCGGCCTGCGACCCGGCCAGCGGGTCCTGCTCCGCGGGCCGAACAGCCCGTGGCTCGCCGCGGCCTGGCTGGCCGTCCTCAAGGCCGGCGGGGTGGCGGTCACCACCATGGCCCTGCTGCGCCCCAGGGAGATCGCCGCCATCGTCGCGCTGACCGAACCCAGCCTGGCCCTGTGCGACCACCGCTTCGCCGCCGACCTGACCGCCGGCGCGCCCGCACTGACCACCGCCTACTACGGTCCTGGTGCGGACCTGGCGGCCAGGTGCGCGGCCAAGGACGGGCGATTCGCCGCGGTCGGCACCGCGGCTGATGACGTGGCGATGCTCGCCCCGACGTCGGGCACCACCGGGCAGCCGAAGGTGACGATGCACTTCCACCGGGACATCCTGGCCACCGCCGACACCTTCTCCGCCCACGTCATCAAGCCCCGCCCGGACGACGTGTTCTGCGGCACTCCCCCGCTCGGCTTCACCTACGGGCTCGGCGGCCTGCTGCTGTTCCCGCTGCGGGCGGGCGCGTCGACGCTGCTCATCGAGCGGGCTATGCCGGGTGAGCTGGCCGACGCGATCGCGACGCACGGGGTAACCGTGCTGTCCACCGCTCCGACCGCCTACCGGGCCATGCTGGCGGCGGGGAAGGCGTCGTCGGTAGCGAACCTGCGGCGCTGCGTGTCGGCCGGGGAGCACCTGCCGAGGTCGGTATGGGAGGAGTTCCGCCGGGCCACCGGCATCTCGATCATCGACGGCATCGGCTCGACGGAGATGCTGCACGTCTTCATCGCGGCCGAAGGCGACGACATCAGGCCCGGCGCGACCGGCCGGGCCGTACCCGGCTACCGCGCGACGATCCTGGACGAGAACGGCGACCCGGTGCCTGACGGGCAGCCCGGGCGGCTCGCCGTGCAGGGACCCACCGGCTGCCGTTACCTCTCCGACGAACGCCAGCGGACCTACGTGCAGCGGGGCTGGAACATCACCGGCGATACCTACGTCCGGGACGCCGACGGGTACTACTGGTTCCAGGCCCGCAGCGACGACATGATCATCTCGGCCGGCTACAACATCGCCGGACCCGAGGTCGAGGAGGCGCTGCTGGCTCACCCCGACGTACTCGAGGTGGCCGTCGTGGGTGCGCCCGACCCGGGCCGCGGCATGATCGTGCAGGCGTTCGTCGTGCTCCGCGAGGGGGCGGCAGCGGACGCGGCGAAGGTCACTGAGCTGCAGGACTTCGCCAGGTCCTCGATCGCCCCGTACAAGTACCCGCGGGTGGTCGAGTTCGTCGCCGAGCTGCCCAAGACCATCAGCGGCAAGACCCAGCGCTTCCGGCTCAGGCAGCTCACCGAGGAAAGACTGCGGGCCGCACCCAGGTAAATCCTCTTTTCCCGAACGAACGGTGGCACTCGCGTCCGGCATCTCAGGCGTCGCGTTCGAGCGGGCAGCTCATGCAGCGGGGACCGCCCCGGCCCCGGCCGAGTTCGCCGCCCGGGACCTCGATCACCTCGATGCCGTTATCCCGCAGGAACGTGTTGGTCGTCACGTTCCGCTCATAGGCAATAACCACTCCCGGCTCGACCGCCAGCACGTTGCAGCCGTCGTCCCACTGCTCCCGCTGAGCGGCATGGACGTCCTGGACGGCGGTCAGGACCTTGATGCCCGGCCGCCCGAGCGCGGCGGCCATGGCGCGGTGCATGTCCTCGGGCGGGTGGTCGGTGACCTTGAGCTCGCTTTCCGTCGCTCCTGGCTCGACCGTGTACGACGGCAGCATGCCCATCCCCGCGTACTTGGTGAACACCCCGTAGTCCGCCATCGTCAGCAGCGTGTCCAGGTGCATGAACGCGCGGGTCTTCGGCATGTCGATCGCCACCAGGCAGCGGGCTGCCCCCGCCGCGAACAGCCGGTGGGCGAGCACCTCGACCGCCTGCGGCGTGGTCCGCTCGCTCATCCCTACCAGCACCGCCTCGTTCCCGATGACGAGGATGTCGCCGCCCTCGATGGTGGCCGGCCCGGCCTCGGCCCCGTGGTACCAGATGTCGAACCGTGCCTGCGCGAACATGGGATGCCAGCGGTAGATGGCCTCGTCGAAGACGGTCTCCGGGATCCGCGCAGGCCGGCGCATCGAGTTGATGGATACCCCGCCGTAGATCCAGCATGACGTGTCGCGCTGGTAGAGCAGGTTCGGGAGCGGGGCGAGCACGAAACCGTCCAGGTCCAGTGAATGAAAGGCGATGCTCTTGGGCTCCGGGCCGAGTTCGATGATCTCGCGTTTGGTGATCCCGCCGGCCAGGAACCCCGCCAGGTGCGCCGAGTCGAGCCCGTCCATCGTGGCGCGCAGGATGGCGGCGGCGAGCGGCCCGTGCCGGCGCGGGTCGAACACCCGGTCCAGGATGTATCCGCGCGCGTCCGGGATCTCCAGCGTCTGGGTGAGCAGGTCGCTGTAGTAGTGGACGACGACGCCCCGCGAGCGCAGGGCACCGGCGAACGCATCGTGCTCAGCCTGCGCCCGGCTCACCCAGAGCACGTCATCGAAGAGCAGGTCGGCGGCGTTATCGGGGGTCAGGCGCTTGAGTTCGAGGTCAGGGCGATGCAGGACCACCTGCCTGAGGCGGCCGACCTCGGAATCGACGTGAAACATGACCACCGTCCCCGGATAGGTCCCGCGCGTTACGGTAGCCGGCTCGCCGCGCGGTCACGAGAAGGCTGCCGCGTGGTCGTGGCGAACTGCTCGAAGGGCGGACACCCTCCTCGCCCTTGCCTGCGCTCGGTAAATCCGAGAGCGTGGACGGATACGGCGGCAGCCAGACGTGCGCAAGGGAGCAATGATGACCGAACAGCGGGTCACGGTGGAGATCACCGACGGGGTCGCGGATGTCCGGCTAGCCCGGCCGGAGAAGCGCAATGCCCTCGACGGGGCGATGTTCGCCGGCCTGGTCACCGCGGGCGAACGGCTCAAGTCCGAACCCGGCCTCCGGGCGGTCGTGCTCTCCGGTGAGGGGCCGGACTTCTGCGCGGGCCTGGACTTCGGCTCGTTTCAGGCGATGCGCGACGGCGAGCGGCTCAGCGCCCAGGTCGATCTGCCCCCCAGCTACGGGCCGGCCCGGGCCGCCGGGCAGCGCGCCGCGTACGTCTGGACGGAGGTCCCCGTCCCGGTGATCGCGGCCGTGACCGGCAACGCCCTGGGCGGCGGTCTGCAGATCGCGCTCGGCGCCGACATCCGCATCGTCGCGGCGGATGCGAAGCTATCCGTGCTGGAGATCAGGTGGGGCCTGGTGCCTGACATGACCGGCAGCCAGCTGCTCCCTGAGCTCGTGGGCCGGGACGTCGCCAAGGAGCTGACCTTCTCGGGGCGCGTCGTGCGCGGAGAGGAGGCCGTGGCACTGGGCCTGGCCACGCGGGTCGATCCCGATCCGCGTCAAGCCGCCCTCGAGCTGGCGCGTTCCATCGCCGCCCGCAGCCCCGATGCCATCCGGGCCGCGAAGCGGCTCCTGGACCTGGCGGGCCGCGTAGACCTGGAGACCGGCTTCGCCGCGGAGCAGAAGGAGATCGGCGCCCTCATCGGCAGCCCGAACCAAGCCGAAGCGGTCGCCGCCGAGTTCGGCCAGCGTCCGCCCCGGTTTACTGACCCGGCCCCGTGAGCGGTGCTCAGGGACAGCTCCAGGGCTCTGGGGTGCGCGACAAAAGAGGCGCTCATCGCGGCAGCTGCACCAGCGCGAGGAAGAAGTCATCAATCTGCCGGACCACATGAGTGAATCGCTCGAAGTCCACCGGCTTGGCAATGTAGGCGTTAGCGTGCAGCAGGTAGCTGCGCGCGATGTCATCCTCGGCTTGCGACGTGGTCAGCATCACCACCGGGATGGCCAGGCGGGGTCTCGACCCGGACGGACAACGCCTAAATTTCCCTAACGACACTACTCCTGCGGCACCCCGTCGAAGTAGCAGAAGGGCTGCCCCGCCGGGCAGCGGGAGTGCCACGTCGAGCAGCGCGGCCGGCCGCGCGCTATCCGGCAGCTGCGCGCGCACGGCGATGCGGCGGGCGTCAGCGCGGGAGAGCTCGTGGATGGTCACGATACGAGGTTAGGCGACCAAACCTCACGGCTGCCTTTCCCCGCGCGTGAGCCATCCCGTAGCGTCGTGACCTATGTTCACGCCACTGTGCATGCGCAACGGGAGGGGATGGCAATGATCCGGAAGTTCGCTGCTGAGTTCCTAGGCACCGCGATATTGGTATTCGTCGCCGTCGGCGTGGCCACGCTGATGTTCGGCTTCAAGTTCGCTGGCGCCAGCGTGGCGGCCGGGGTAGTGGCCACGGCGCTGGCGTTCGGCCTGACGCTGCTGTCGCTGGTGTACTTCATCGGGCCGATATCGGGCTGCCATGTCAACCCGGCGGTGACGATCGGGGCCCTGCTCGCCGGCCGCATCCCGCTGACGGAAGCCGTCGGCTACTGGATCGCCCAGTTCGCCGGCGGGATCGTGGGCGCGCTGGTGTTGTGGGGAACGTTCAGCACCTCGCCGTTGTACCACAGGACCGTCACCGGGCTGGGAACCGACGGCTGGGGCAAGGCATCGATGATCCACATCGGCCTGGGCGGAGCACTCATCTTCGAGATCATCCTGACCGCTATCTTCGTCTTCGTCATCCTCCGGGTGACCTCGGCGACGGGCAACGCGGCCACGGCGGCCATCGCCATCGGCCTGACCCTCACGGTGGTCCATCTCGTCGGCATCCCGGTTACCGGCACATCGGTAAACCCGGCCCGCAGCCTCGGCCCGGCCCTGGTCGTCGGCGGCACGGCCCTCAGCCAGGTGTGGCTCTTCATCGTGGCGCCCCTGATCGGCGGCGTCCTCGCCGCCGGGCTCCACCGGCTGTTCTACCGCGATGAGGGCGCCATCCTGGCCCCCGAGGCGCAGCAAGCCGATGTGACAGAAACGTAGCCGTAGTGACGGGGTGGGGCGGCTCATGCGGGCACCGCAGATCATCCGGACGGGCACCCAGCTCAGGCCGGTGCCGCTGGTCCCGCAGATCCGGCTGCAGCAAGCCGATGACCCGGTCAGCTTGTGGCAGCGGATCGAGCTGACCTCCGGGCAGGCCGGCCTGGATCCCCCGTTCTGGGCGTTCGCCTGGGCAGGCGGGCAGGCGCTGGCCCGCTACCTGCTGGACCATCAGCAGGCGGTGCGAGGCCGGCACGCGATCGATGTGGCCTCCGGTTCGGGCCTGGTCGCCATCGCGGCCGCCCAGGCGGGCGCGGCCGCCGTGACCGCCTACGACATCGACCCGCTCGCGGCGGCGGCTATCGGCGTGAACGCGGCCGCCAACGCCGTCACGGTCCAGGTGGCGTGCGCCGACATCCTGGGCGAGGAAAGCACCATGGATCCCGGCATCGACCTGGTGCTGGTGGCCGACGCCTTCTACCAGCGTGAGCTGGCCGCCAAGGTGGTGCGTTTCCTCGACCGATGCCACGCCCGCGGAGCCGCCGTCCTGGTCGGCGACTTCGGCCGGGCCTACCTGCCCCGCGACCGCCTGGTGCCGCTGGCCACGTATGACGTCCCCGGCCTCAGCGCGCTGGAAGACAGCGACACCAAGAGCACCACCGTTTGGACCTTCCCCCGCTGACCGGGACAGCACATCCCAGGTATGCCATGCTTATACGCACCACCTCAGCCATCGGCGCCGGAAGCAGCAGGAGAACCCCATGGTGATGCCAATGGCGGGGCGTATCGCGGCCGCGGTTATCGGCGGCCTGCTTGTGCTCCTGGCGGGTTCCAGCGTCATCGGGACGCTGATTGTGACGCGGTCGGTCACCAGCCGGCTGACACGGTACGTGGACTGGATTGTCCACGGTGCCTACCACCTGGCGGTCAAGCACATCGCCGAATACAAAGACCGTGACCGGCTGCTCGCCACGCAGGCAGCGACGATCTTGATGCTCCAGCTGGCCGTATGGCTGGGAGTTTCCTATGTCGGGTTCGCCCTCGTGTTGTGGCCTTTCGCCGCCCGTGGCGTGGTGTCCGCCTTCGTCGACGCCGGGTCCTCGCTGTTCACCCTGGGCTTCGCCGTGCCAGCCGGAGCGGTGCCGGCGGTGATCGTGTTCCTGGCCGCGGCGACCGGTCTGGTGATCGTCACGCTGCAGATCGCCTACCTGCCGACGCTGTACGCGGCGTTCAACCGGAGGGAAACCGAGGTGGCGCTGCTGAACGCGCGGGGCGGTGTTCCGGCCTGGGGCCCGGAACTGCTGGCGCGGACACATTACGCGCTGGGGTCAGGCATGTCGACGATTGATACGATGCCCGCTCTGTATGGTGAGTGGGAACGCTGGGCTGCGGACGTCGCCGAAAGCCACACCACTTACCTGGGGTTGGTGCGGTTCCGCTCGCCCCAGCCACTGTCGTCCTGGGTGACGTCACTGCTGGCCGTGCTGGACTCGGCCGCGCTTTTCCTGGCCCTGTCCCCCAAAGCCGCGCCCGTGGTACCGGCGCGCCTGTGCCTGCGCGGCGGATTCCAGTGCTTCACCCGGGTCGCGCGGGCGATGGGCATCGCGGTGCCTGATGAGCCCAGCGGAGGCGAAATCAGCCTGACCTATCAGGAGTTCCTCGACGCCGTAGGGCGGATGCGCGAGGTAGGGTTCCCGATCGAGCGCGAACCTGAGGACGCATGGCCGGACTTTGTCGGCTGGCGGGTCAACTACGAGCACGCGGCCTACGCGGTAGCCGCCGCCGTCTACGCCGTGCCGGCGAATTGGTCAGGCCCGCGCCAGCCGCCCACCCCGTCCATCCCCCCCATCCGCCCGTCGCTTGGCCGGCCGCCGAAGTAGCCTGGCCGGCACCCTCGCTAGCGGCGCCAGCCGGCCAGGTGCGGCCGCACCGACTCGGCGAACAGCCTGGTCACCGCCTGACGCCGGTCCGGCGTGCAGGCGGCGGAGAAGACCACGGTGTCCACCCCGGCGGCGTGGTACTCGGCGAGCCTGGCCACCACCATGTCCGGGTCACCATGCAGCAGGTAACGGTCGGCCAGCGGCTCGAAATCCTGGCGGTAGATGCGGCTCACCGACTCCACGGCCTCGCGCCGCGCCCGCGCCGGGTCGGCGTCCACGCAGCCCCAGATGAACAGCGCGCCGGTCAGCGACGCCTCGGGCCGCTGCGCCTGCCGGGCAAAATCCCGCGCCCCGGCCAGGCTGCGCGCGAAGGACTCCGGGCTGACCAGGTAGGGCATCCAGACGTCGGCGAAACGGCCCGCCCGCCGCATCGCCGGCGTCTTGCGGCCGCCCACCCACAGCGGTGGCCGCGGCTGCTGCACGGGCGGCGGGTCCAGCCGCAGGTCCCGCAGCGAACCGAACTGTCCCTCGGCGGTCACCTTCTCCCCGGACAGCAGCCGCAGCAGAACCCCGAGCGCCTCGTCGGTGCGTGCGCCCCGCCCGGCCACCGGGACGCCGTTCGCGGCGAACTCCGGCGGGAACTCGCCGCCGACGCCGACGCCGAGCTCGAAACGGCCATGCGAGAACCCGGTCGAGGGTAGCTGCCATCTTCGCCGCCAGGGCCATCGGGTACATGGGCAAGATAGTGACCGCGCTTAGCAGCCGGATCTGCTCGGTGACCGCGGCGGCCGCGGCCAGGGTGACAAACGCATTGGACACGGGGCCTTCGAAGAAGACGTGCTCGGTGGCGGCGGCCAGGTCGAAGCCGAGCCGTTCGGCCGCACGGGCCTCGTCGGCGATACCACCCGGCTCCCCGCCCGTGTCGAGGACCAGACCTGCTCTCATGTTCCGCCTGCCCTTCCATCTGTCGCGTCGCCGGGTCCGGCGGCGTCCGCGCCGGTGACGCGGCAGATCACGGTTCCCTGGGCGACGGTGTCGCCGACGCGGACGTGCAGCCCGGTGACCCGGCCCGGGTGCGGTGCGCGCAGCGGGTTCTCCATCTTCATCGCCTCGATGACGGCCAGCAACTGCCCGGCGGTGACCTCCTCGCCCTCGTCCACCGCGAGCTGCATCACCGTACCCTGCATCGGGGCGCTGATCAGATCGCCGAGCTGCTGCCCGGCCCGTTCCAGCCGCTCGCGAGCCTGCTGGCGGGCCTGGGCCAGCGGACCTTCGCGCGCCTGCGTCAGGCCGGGCACGTCCACGTCGAGCCAGCGGCGGCCGACCCGGACGGCCACCCGCGCGTCATCTCGGTCACCGGGATCGGCCGCACCGGCGGCGGCCGCGGCGGGCCGGTAGTCCTGTTCGATCCAGCTGGTGTAGACGGCGAAACCGTCCGGGCCGTCGGCGGTGAACGCCGGCTCGGTCAGCACCGCCCGCAGGAACGGCAGGGTGGTCCGCACCCCCGCGACGTCGAACTCGGCCAGGGCCCGGCGGGCCCGTTCGATCGCCTGAAGACGGTCCCGGCCGGTGACGACCAGCTTGGCCAGCAGCGAGTCGAACTCGCCGCCGATCACGCGGCCCGCCTCGACGCCGGAATCGAGCCGGATCCCGGGTCCGCTGGGCACGCGGAACCGCGTGATCGTCCCGGTGGACGGGGCGAACCCGCGGTCCGGGTCTTCGGCGTTGATCCGGAACTCGATGGCGTGCCGCCGCGGCGTGACCGGCCCGGCGGATCCGAGCGCGGACTCGACCGGGTGGCCGGCCGCGATCAGCAGCTGGGCCCGGACCAGGTCCACGTCGGCGCTCTCCTCGGTCGCCGCGTGCTCGACCTGCAGGCGGGTATTGACCTCCAGGAAAGACAGCGCACCCTGCGGCGAGAGCAGGAACTCGACCGTCCCGGCGTTGACGTAGCCGGCTTCGCGGCAGATGGCCGCCGCCGAGCGCTCGAGCTCGGCCCGCTGGGCCTGGCTGAGGAACGGCGCGGGCGCCTCCTCGACCAGCTTCTGGTAGCGCCGCTGCAGGGTGCAGTCGCGGGTTCCGACGACCACTACCGTGCCGCCGATGTCGGCCAGGACCTGGGCTTCGACGTGCCGCCCGTGCTCGACGTAGGCCTCGACGAAACATTCGCCGCGCCCGAACGCGGACCTGGCCTCGCGGACCGCGGCGTCGAACAGCGCCGCGACCTCGCCGAGGTCACGGACGATCCGCAGGCCACGGCCGCCGCCGCCGTGCGCCGCCTTGATCGCGACCGGCACCCCGTGCTGTTCGGCGAACCGCACCGCCTCGGCGGCGTCGGCGACGGGACGGGTGGTGCCGGGGACCAGCGGCGCCCCGACCCGGGCGGCGATCGCCCGGGCTCGCACCTTGTCGCCGAGAGCGCGGATCACCTCCGGCGGCGGCCCGATCCAGGTCAGTCCCGCATCCAGGACGGCCTGGGCGAAGTCGGCGTTCTCGGCCAGGAAGCCGTAGCCGGGGTGCACGGCCTCGGCGCCCGCCTGCCCGGCGGCGGCCAGCAGCTTCGCGATGTCGAGGTAGGTGTCAGCGGAACTCGTCCCGGCGAGCGGCACCGCCTCGTCGGCCAGCGCGGTGAAGGGAGCGCCGGCGTCGGGCTCGGCGTAGACGGCGATACTGGCCAGGCCCGCGTCGCGGCAGGCCCGCATCACCCGGACGGCGATCTCGCCGCGGTTGGCGATGAGCACCCGCTTGAATTCCGTGGCGGTCGGCGAGGTCACGGCGAAGCTGGCTCCGCGGCGCGGGCCAGCACGGCCTGGGCCAGCCGCACGTGCACGTCATCCACCATCTCGCCGTCGACCACCCCGACCCCGGCCGCGCCGGCCGCGAGCACCGCGCGGGCGTGGGCGACCTCGTCCGGCGTGGGCGTGAAGACCTGGTGAGCCAGCTCGACCTGGCGCGGGTGGATGCAGATCTTGCCCTGGTAGCCGAGGTTCTGGCCGCCGCGTGCGTCCGCCAGGAAATGCTCGTCGTCGGCCAGGCCGACCACGGCCTGATCGATCGCGGGCAGGCCGGCCAGGAAGGCGGCCAGGCACAGCTGGCTCCGGGCGTACAGCACCTCCGCACCGCCGGGACTGCGACGCCCGCCGATGTCAGCGATGTAGTCCTCGGCGCCGAAGTACGCGCCGCTCAGCACCGTCCCCTGGGCCGCCCCGGGGCCCGCACCCAGGCCCGCGGCCAGCAAGGGCCGGGCGTCAGCGACACCGAGCGCGGTCTCGATTCCGGCCACGAGCACGGCATCGGACCAGGAATGCTCCGCCAGGGCCCGGCGCACCTGGAGCAATTCCAGCCCGGTACCCAGCTTCGGCACCACGATGCCGGCCGCCGCGCAGGCCGCCGCGGCCGCGACGTCACCGGCAAACCAGCCGGTCCCGACCGGGTTCACCCGGATCAGCACCGTGCCCGCGACGGCCGGGTCGAGCGCGTCGATCGCGCCTGAGGCGGTCCGCCTGGCATCTTCCTTCTCCCCCGCCGCGACCGCGTCCTCCAGGTCGACGACCGCCACGTCCGGGGCGATCCGGGGAATCTTCGCGATCATGTCAGCCCGGGTAGCCGGCATGAACAGCATGCTGCGTACTCGCGTCAGCACCGGCATGGCGCGCTCAGCCCTGTTCCGGATCTGGCTGGCAGCGCATCATCGCCGCCCGGACGGCCACGCACACCGTCTCGCCACGCTGGTTGATGCCGTGATGCTCGAAGGTCACGATGCCGGTGCCAGGCCTGGACCGCGACCGGCGCGCCTCCACGACGTTGGTCACCACGTGGATGGTGTCGCCGGCGAACACCGGGGCCGGGAAGTCCACCCGGGAAAAACCCAGGTTGGCGACTGTGGTGCCGAGCGTCAGCTCGGGCACGGCCAGGCCGACGACCAGGCCGAGGGTGAACAGGCTGTTTACCAGCGGCCGCCCGAACTCGGTCGTCGCCGCGAACTCCGCGTCCAGGTGCAGCGGCTGCGGATTCATGGTCATCGTCGTGAACAGCACGTTGTCGGTCTCGGTGACGGTGCGGGTGGTCGCGTGCTCCACCCGCAGGCCGACCTCGAGCTGCTCGAACCACCGTCCGGACACGGCCGTCACACTCCCGGGGCCGACGCGGACGCGACGGCCTGCTGGGCGGCCTGCAGCCCGGCCGCATCCTCCATCGCGCTGGTATCGCCCTGCGGGCCGCCGTGCTCGACGACGTCGCGCAGCAGCCGCCGCATGATCTTGCCGGTCCGGGTCTTGGGCAGCGCGGAGGTCAGGTAGACCGAGCCTAGCCGGGCGTAGCCGCCCAGCTGGGAGGTCACGTCATGAGAAACCTCCTGCTCGACCGTGCCCGGGTCCGCTCCGTCGAGCAAGGTAAGGAACGCGACCGGGACGGTGCCCTTGGTGGCGTCGGACACGCCCACGACGGCGGCCTCGGCGACCTGCGGGTGCGCGGTCGCGATGGCCTCGATCTCCAGCGTCGAGATGCGGTGCGCGGCCACGTTGATGACGTCGTCGGCCCGGCCGAGCACCCACAGGTGGCCGTCGTCGTCCAGCACGGCCTCGTCGTTGGTGGTGTAGCAGCCGGGGAACCGGCTGAAGTACGCGTGCTGGTACCGCTGCGGGTCGTCCCAGACCGTCCGCGCGAGCGTCGGAAAGGGCTGCGTCAGCACGAGATTGCCCTTCGTCCCGGGCGGCACGGGCTTGCCGTTGTCGTCGAGGATTTCGTAGACGTGCCCGGGCACCGCCGTGCCAGTCGAACCGGGCTTGAGCGCCTCGACGCCTGCGACGGAATAGGCCCAGGTCGAGCCGGTCTCGGTCTGCCCGTAGGCGTTGACGACCGGAACGCCGCCGCCCAGGTGCCTGCTCGCCCAGGCGAACGTCTCTCCGTCGAGGGGTTCGCCCTGGACGGTGACCAGCTTCAGCTCTGGCAGCGGGTGCGCGGCGGCGAGGTCGTCGCCGTACTTGCGCAGCATCCGCAGCAGGGTCGGCGCGCCGAGCACCTTGGTCACGTGGTGCTTCTCGCAGATCTCATAGAAGCGCGCGTTGCTCGGCGTGTCCATCGCCCCCTCGAAGCAGGCGATGGTCATGCCGTTGGCCAGGCCGCCGACGACGGCCTGGATCGGGAAGGTCAGCCAGCCGACGTCGGCCGCTACCCAGTAGACGTCGCCGTCCTCCGGGCCGACCTGCCAGCGGACGTTGGCCCAGGTGCCGAGGAGGAAGCCTGCCACGCTGTGCACCACGCCCTTGGGCCGGGCTTCGGTACCACTGGTGAAGATCAGGAACGCCGGGTCGTTCGCCTCGAGCGGGACGGCCGGGATGCCCTCTGGGGCCACGGTGAGGGCCTCGGCGTAGGACATCTCGCCTGCTTGCAGCGGTACAGCCCGCCCGGTGCGATCCACAACGATTGTGTACTCGACGCCGCCGGCCTTGGCGCGGGCGGCGCGCAGCGTGTCCAGCAGCGGCGTGAGCTTGCCCCGCCGGTAGGAGGCGTCCAGGACGATCACGACCTTGGCGCGGGAGGCCTCCAGCCGGGACCGCACGGCATCCGGGCCGAACCCGGAGAACAGGATCGTGTAAATGGCGCCGATCCGGTTGCACGCCTGCACCGCGGTGAACGCCTCGATGGCGTTGGGCATGTAGATCGCGACCACGTCGCCCTTGGCCACGCCCAGCGAGGCGAGCGCGGCGGCCAGCCGGCTCGTCTCGTCCGCGAGCTCGGCGTAGCTGACGGTGCGGACGTCGCCCGGTTCGCCCTCCCAGATGACCGCGGTCTTGCCTGCGGTGGCCGGGTCCTCCGCCCACCGGTCCAGGCAGTTGTCCGAGACGTTCATCCGGCCGCCGCCGAAGTAGGTGAAGTCGCCGAGCTCGCCGGTCCGGACCGTATGCCATGGCCGCATCCAGCGCTGCTGCTCCGCGACCCAGGTCCAGTAGGAGTCTGGACTGCTGTCGTGCCTGGCCCGCGCGGTCCGCAGCAGCTCGGCCTGAGCGGTGATGCGCCACTGTTCTGGCAGTGGCTGCAGCGGCGTAGCCAGCAGCTGGCTGAGATTGTCTGTCATAGACATCCTCCCCGGAATTGCCACTCGGTTGATAGCGCCTCGGCCGTGGTCAGACCGGGCTGATGTGATGATGTCGCCGTTGCGGGCCCCGGGTCCAGTGCTCCGCGTCGGCGAGCCGCGCGATGAGCTCGGCCCGCAAGCCAGCGGGCTCCACCACGGCGTCGACCACGAGCTCGCTGGCCAGCCGCAGCAGGTTGATGTCGGCGCGCTGCTCGGCCGTACGCGCCTCGATGAAGGCGGCGCGCTGCCCGGCATCGTCGATGCCGGCGATCTTCTTGGCGTACATCGCGTTGACCGAGGCCGCCGCGGCCATCGGCCCGATGGACGCTGCGGGCAGCGCGATCGACGCGCGCGGCTCGAAGCCGGGGGCGCACATCGCGTAGTACCCGGCCGCGTAACTCTTGCGCAAGATGACCGAGAACTTGGGCACCTCGGCGCTAGCCATCGCGGTGATCATCTTGGCGCCGTGGCGGATGATGCCCTGCCGCTCGACCGCGGCGCCCACCATGAACCCGGGTACGTCGTGCAGGAAGATCAGCGGCACGTTGAAGGCGTCGCACATGGTGATGAAGCGCGCCGCCTTGTCGGCGGAGTCCACGAAGATCGCTCCGCTGCGGACCTGAGACTGGTTGGCGACGATGCCTACGACCTGGCCCTGCAGGCGGGCCAGCCCGACCACGATCTCCTGCGCCCAGCGCGCCTTGATCTCGAAGAACGAGCCCGCGTCGACTAGCCCGTCGATGACCTCGCCGACGTCGTAGCCCGCCGATTCCGCCGCCGGGATCACGTCCGACCAGTCCTCCCGCGTGGGTGCCGCGGGAACCCCGGGCGGCGGCCGCTGTTCCCAGCTGTCGGGCAGGTACGACAGCAGCAGGCGGGCCGCGGCGATGGCTTCCCAGTCCGACCCGAACACCTCGTCCGCGCAGCCGGAGACCGTCGCGTGCATGAGCGCGCCGCCCATCTCCTCCAGGGTCGTCAGCTCCCCGGTGACCTTCTCCGCGACCCGCGGGGACGCCAGGTACATCGACGCGTTGCCCTCGACCATCCCGACCCAGTCGGTGAAGGCGGGCATGTAGGCGCCGCCGGCCGCAGACGGGCCGAGCAGGCAGCAGATCTGCGGCACCCGGCCGGACAGGGCGACCTGCAGCTGGAAGATGCGCGAGGCGCCGCGGCGGTCCGAGAAGAAACCGAGCTGGTCGGTGAGCCGGCCGCCCGCGGAGTCGACCAGGTAGATCACCGGGAGCAGGTCGCGATCGGCGCGTTCCAGGATCCGGACCTGCTTCTCGCAGGTCAGCTTGCCCCAGGAGCCCGCCTTGACCGCGAAGTCGTGGGCGATGACGGCGACCGCCCGGCCGTCGACGCGTCCCACTCCGGTCCGCACGCCGTCGGCGGGCAGGCCGTCCGCGGCGGCGTTCCCGAGCAGGCCGTCCTCCCGCCAGCTGCCCGGGTCAAGCAGGACGGCCAGGCGATCGGCGACCGGCAGCTTGCCCGGCCAGCGGCTCGCGTCGTTTCCGCGGCGGGCCGCGTCGATCGCGGCCCGCACCGCAGTGCCCCCGTCAACCTCGGGCGCCCCGGCGGCGGCATCCGCCTCCGGGGGTGACGCGACGTCGGGCGAGCTCACGCAGGCAGTCCCTTGGCCAGGATCTCCAGTTGGATCTCGTCGGTACCGCCGCCGATGCGCAGCACGCGGGCGTCCCTGAAATGGCGCGCGACCGGCGTCTCCTCCAGGAAACCGCTGCCGCCGAACAGCTGGACGCACTCGTCGACGATCCGGTTGGCCGCGATCGCGGCGTGATACTTGGCCATGGCGACCGACGTGGCGGCCCCTGGGTGACCGCTGTCCAGGCGCGCCGCGGCCCGGTAGGTGAGCAGCCGGGCCGCCTCGAGCTCCACGGACAAGGCGGCGATCCGGTGCCTGGTCACCTGCAGGCTGATGAGCGGCGAGCCGAACACCTCGCGGTCCCTGGCGTAGGTCGTCGCGGCCTGCAGGCATTCTTCGGCGTGCCCGAGGCCCATGGCGGCGAGGGTGAGCCGCTCCAGCTGGAAGGCCGACATGATCTGGTGAAAGCCGCGGTTCTGGGTACCGAGCACCGCGTCGGCCGCGACCAGGCAGTCCGAGAAGATGACCTCCCGGGTGTCGGAGGCGTGCCAGCCCATCTTGCGCAGCGGCTGGCCCACGGAAAGGCCCGGTGTCCCGGCCTCCACGATGAACGTGGTGATGCCGCGGTGCGCGTCCGCCGCGGTGCGGGCGGCGACCACGAGAACGTCGGCGATCCCGGCGTTGGTGATGAACATCTTGGTGCCGTTGAGGCGGAACCCCTCACCCGCCTCCCCAGCCCCCCGCACCGGGGTGGCCCGGGTCGTGATGCCGCCGACGTTCGACCCGGTGCCCGGTTCGGTGACCGCGATCGAGCCGATCTTCTCGCCGGAGACCAGACCCGGCAGGTAGCGGGCGCGCTGCTCGGCGGTGCCGAAGTGGGCGATATGCGGCGCCGACATGTAGCCGCTGACCAGCGCGGTGACGGCGATGCCGCCGCTAGCCCTGGCCAGCTCCTCGGCGAGCACGACGATGGCCAGTGCGTCGCCGCCGCCCCCGCCGTACTCCTCGGCAATCGACAGCCCGAGCAGGCCGGCGCCGCCCATCTCCTTGAGCAGCGCCGCGGGCGGACGGCCGGCCGCCTCCGATTCATCGACTACCGGCCGCACGTGGCGGTCAACGAAGGCCCGGACGCTGGCCCGGAACTCCTCGTGCTCTTCGTCAAGTTCCCAGTTCATAGCGGTGGTCATGAGAAGACTCCGTGCTAGCTACTAACGAACATTCATTAGTACCGTAGGCTACTGCCGTGGACAGGTCAACCGTCACCAGCCCGGGCTCCGTGCTCGACGCGGCCCGCCTGCTTTTCGCCGATCGCGGCTATCACGGCACCTCGATGAAGGACATCGCCGAGGCCCTCGGGGTCCGGGCCCCGAGCCTGTACAACCACGTCGCCTCCAAGCAAGAGATCCTGTACGCGATCATGGACAAGGCGATGGACCGAGCACTCGCCGCCCAGGAAGAGGCGCTGGACGGCGTCGAGGACGTGTCCGAGCAACTGCGCCGGGCAACCGAATCCCTGGTGCTCGACTTCCTGCGTTACCCGGCTGAGGTGACCGTCTGCAACACCGAGGTGCGCAGCCTCGACCCCGGCTATCGCCTCGCCATCGTGGCCAAGCGTGACCGGTACGCGGCCCAGGTACGCCGCATCATCGAGCAGGGCTGCCGCAGTGGCCGGTTCCGGACCCGTACGCCGCAGATCGCCGCGTACGCCGTGCTCGAGATGGGCAACAGCGCGAAGTCGTGGTTCAGGGCCGCCGGCCGTTTCACCGACACCTACGTGGCCAGCGAGTACGGCGAGTTCGCGTTGCGCCTGGTAGGTGCCGCAGCTTAGCGGGGTCGGCGACCAGGTCGAGCGCGGTGATCCGGCCGCCGGTCACGGCGAAGCTGAGCACGCAGGTCAGCTCGCTTCGGGACCAGGGGCATACGTCGCGGCCAGCGCGCGGAGCTGCCGGTGCACCGCGTCAAACGCCGCGAAGTCCTGCTGCGCCCGGGCGAGCACCACGGCGCCCTCGCTGGCCGCGATAAGCATCGTGGCGAAGTCATCCGCACGAGAACGGACCGCCACGTGGCCAGGAAGCCGTCGACGATCGCCACGGCGCCGCGTCCGCGGAGCGGATCGAGGATCAGGGACGCACCCTGGAAGCCACGCTTGGCCAGGAGGATCACGGCGCTCGACACCATCCGTTCGCGGACACTCATGAATCATGATCTCCCAGGTCAACAGCGGGACTCAGGGCTTGACTATGACGACCGTCATAGTCAACGATGGAGACCGTCTGCACGCAACTCGCGCCGGAAACCAGAGGAGCTTCCCATGCCCATGATCGACACCTACGCGGTGGCCGGCACGTTCGCCGACAAGCACCAGCTAGCCGCGGATCTCGCCGCCGCCGTCATGACGATCGAGCAGGTCCCTAACATCCCGATGTTCCGCCAGAACACCGCGGCTTTCATCCATGACCTCCCGGCCGACTCCCTGTCCAACGTCGACGGCGACAGCAACTACGTCCGCGTTCAGGTCCTGACCAACGCGAGCGCGCTGGACCGCGACAAGCAACTCGCCGTCGTGCGCCAGCTCACCGAAATCGTCGCGAAGGCCGCGGGCGACCCCACCCTGGTGGACCGCACGTGGGTGCTGCTGACCGAGGCTCCCGAGGGCGGCTGGGGCCTGCACGGCCACGCGAACACCAACGCGGAGCTGGTCACCGCGGCACGGGCCCAGATCGCGGAGCGCAAAAGCGCGTCCGGGGCGTAGCGGGAGGCCATAGGGGAAACCTTGCCGTCCGTTCGGGCTAAAGATCTTTTCCACTTCCCACCTCCGACGCGAGCAGCGGCGCAGGAATCTTCGTCATACGCTTGGCGCGATGACGGGGCAAGACTCGCGAGGGCGCCATCGGAGGAGATGAGATTGGCCGGGTTCACCGCACCGCGGGTAACAGCTGACGATCACGTACGCGGGTTCGCGGAAGCCCCGGTGACGGTTATCGAATACGGCGACTATGAGTGCCCCTACTGCCGGGGGGCCTTTAGGGACGTGCACCTGCTGCTCGACGAGTACCCCAACACGGTCCGGTTCGTGTTCCGCAACTTCCCGATTCCGCAGATCCACCCGCATGCGGAGCAGGCCGCCGAGGCGGCCGAGGCGGCCGCCGCGCAGGGGAAGTTCTGGGAGATGTACGGGCTCCTGCTGCAGCCTGCCGCCCGGCTCGGCCTCAGCTCGCTGCGTGACTACGCCGACCAGGCGGGTCTGGACATCACCCGGTTCCGCCACGACCTCGGCCGTCATGCCTATGCCGCGCGGATCGAGCATGACGTGCAGGAAGGAATCCGCAACGGGGTGAACGCCACCCCCAAGTTCTACGTGAACGGTGAGCGCATCGACGGCAAGCTGCCCCTGGAGGGCCTGACGGCCGCTGTCCGCGCGGCGGCGGGAGCATTACGCAACGGCCACCTCGGCTGGCTCGGGCCATGGCGGTACGGGAACGGACGCCCGTTCGGCCCAGATGATCTTTTCTTTTGACCGAACGGGCAGGGGTGCGTGCCCGCGGGCAGGTGACCGGGTCGTTGAGTTCAGGCGCCGCTTGGCCTGGAGGTCGTGCCGGGGATCCTGGGGTCCAGGCCGACGTGGTTGGGCGGGGCGGACGGCGGTACCTTCGGGCTATGGCCAGTTGCCAGCGGTCGCGCGCCGAGATGATCACCTACCTGCTCGAGCCGAAGAACTGGCTGATCGTCACGGTGCTGGGCATCGGCGGGCACGCCGACGGGCTGGCCGGCCTGGGCTGGGGACTGGTGGCCGCGCTGTTCACCGCGGTACTGCCGACCCTGTTCATCTCGCACGGCATCCGGCACGGCCGGTGGGACGACAGGAACGTAGGGGCACGACGGCCCCGGCTCATCGTGCTGGCATTCATCACGACGTCGGTCGCGGCCGGGCTGATCCTGCTCGTCGTGCTCGGCGCGCCCATCTTGCTGACCGGGTACCTCGCCCTCATGCTGGCCAGCGTGGCGCTACTGGCGGTCATCACCACCGTGTGGAAGATATCCATCCACTGCGCGGTCGCGTCGGGTTCGGTGGCCGTGCTCGCCCTCACCTACGGGCCGCTAGTGCTGGCCGGCTACCTGCTCGTCGCGCTGCTTGGCTGGTCCCGGGTGACGCTCGGGGATCATACGACCGCCCAGGTCGCGGGCGGTACCGTGCTCGGCGCGCTGGCGGCCGGCCTGGCCTACGCTGCCCTGGTCCGGTTAGCCGGGGCGGCGGCCTCCGCTGGTAGCGGTACGGGCCGCCGACGTGACGCGGCCAGGCAGGAAAGGATCACCGTCAGCGGCCAGATCGCCTGCGTGGCGCCCGCGGTCCGCTCCGCTAGCCCGGCCTGCCCGGCGCCCAGGATCAGTTCGGTGCCGAACCAGGCGACGGGGGTGAGCAGCACCGCGACGGCCGCCGCGGCCGCGGCGGGCCGCAGGGCCCACGGTACCGCGGACCCGCGCCGCCAGGCCCAGGCCGGCCAGAGGGCTACCCCGGCGAACCCGACCGAGGCCGCGACGATGTGCGGCACCGGATAGGCCTGCCCTGGGTGTTCGGGGTTGAACGCCACGAGCATGCCCCCGACCGCCCCCGCGATCAGGATCAGCCGCCCCGCGGTCCTGGCCGGCCGCAGTGCGAGTGCCGTGACGATGTAGCAGGCGCCGACCAGCAGGAACGTCGCCGTCATCACCCACCGGTCGGTCGCGCCTGGCGCGGCGAGCGCGCTGACCGTATCGGCGACCGGATCGTACTGCGCGTACTGCGGCTGCAAGCTGGCGGCGACCGTCCAGCCGCCGACCATCAGGACCGGAGCCAGCGCCGCCGAAACCACGCCCCACCAAGGAACGTCCCGCATGCCACTACCGTAGCCAACGCGATCCGGCGGTCGGGGCGAGGTCTGGTGTCTGTCCTGTCAGCCGCTGGTCAGCCATTGACCGTGGCTGAACCTAGCCCACTAACAGTCCTGTGGCGCACTTGTGCGCTTGTGCGGCAGCCCGGTGAGTACGCTCTATTTGAAAATGGAACGGTCAACTTCGGCAATACGGCGGACGGCGAGACGGCAGGAGGATCCGAGATGGCCAAGGCGTTCGCGGATCGCTGGGGTGTTCCGGTCCGGGCCGGCGACGCCGACGCGGTGGCGCTCCTTGACGGGGCCATCGAGGACCTCGCCACGCTGGGCGGCGACCCGGTCGCCGACGCCGAGGCGGTGGTCGCCGCCGACGACGGGCTGGTCCTCGGCCACATTTACCGCGCTTACCTCAACCTGTACGGCACCACCCCCGCGGGGATCGCCGCGGCGAGTGAGATCCTCAAGCAGCTCGACAAGACCGTGATGGGCGAACGAGAAGCCCATCACATGCGCGCCGCTCAGCACTGGGTCGCGGGCGACTGGGAAGCCACCACCCGCTCGCTGGAGCGGGCCCTGCTGCGCCATCCGCGTGACCTGCTCGCGCTCAAGGTGGCCCAGGATCTGTACTTCTTCCTCGGCAACCGGCTCGAGCTCCGCGACTCCGCGGCCCGGGTCCTGCCCGCCTGGCCGCGCGAGCAGCCTGGCTGGGGCTACGTGCAGGGTATTTACGCGTTCGGCCTGGAGGAGAACGCGGACTACCGGCAGGCGGAGGCCCGCGCCCGGGCCGCGCTCGACTACAACCCCAGGGACGTATGGTCCGTACACGCGCTGGCGCACGTCTTCGAGATGGAAGGCAGCCACCGCGACGGCGTGAAATTCCTCACGGCATCGGCCAGCGACTGGTCCGGCAGCTTCTTCGCCATCCACAACTGGTGGCACCGGGGCCTGTATCACCTCGAGCTCGGCGAGATCTCCGAAGCGCTCGCCCTTTACGACGGTCCCATCCGCGCGGGCCGGTCCACCGAGTGGCTCGACGTCGTGGACGCCGCCGCCCTGCTGTGGCGGCTGTCCCTGTTCGGCGTCGACGTCACCGAGCGTGCCACCAAGCTCGCGGCCGACATCGACGAGCTCGTCGGCAGCCCCGTCTATGTCTTCAACGACTGGCATGCGGTGATGGCCTTCGGCTTGGCTGGGGACCACCCGCGCAACGACCTCGTGGTGGCGGCGAACCGGCACCTGACCGCGCCGACCAACCGGGGGGCGGCCGAGCAGGCCGGCCTGGCGCTGCTCGAGGCCTTCAGCGCGTTCGCCGCCGGCCGCCCCGACCGGACCATCGACCTGCTCATCGACATCCGGCCGCGGGCCAACGCCGTCGGCGGGAGCCACGCGCAGCGCGACATCATCGACCTGACCCTGATCGCCGCCGCGGCACGGGCCGGGGACGACGCGCTGGCCCGGGCTCTGGTCACCGAACGGGTGGCGCGCAAGCCGGCCGCCGAGGAATCGGCCCGCCAGCTAGTGATCGAGAACGGCGGCTCCGCCGGCGCGCTGCGCTGGTGAGGGCAGGGCCCTGAATGTGACCGCTGACGCAGCCACTATTTGCCGTTGCTTTCAGTGACCGCCGCAAGTCCGGTATTCCTCGCGTTACGCCCGGTAGCCTGTGGATGGCTTGTGTATAGCACAGTGGACAACCACCGTTTAGTGGGAATAACGCGCCGCGTTCTGTGGATATTGTGTGGATACCAAGAAAATTAGAAATGAACTGCCGCAAAACCTTGCACATCTTTCGCGGAGGCAGTAGAAATACATTCACCGTTGGAAACGGGCATCGTCCGGGGGTGACCCCGGGACGCGGGAGGAGCCGGGAAACCGGTGCCTAGTGCGGATGCTTGGCACTGGCGGGCGGTCCGCGGTGCCAGCGAAAGCCAGGCAACTGGCTCGGTCTGGTGCGGTGAGACCGAGCAAGGTCCCCTCCGTCTCATACATGGAGGGGACCTTGTTCTATTCTGCCCGGCACAGACGTTTCAGCCACGACAAGCACGCCCGCAAGGGCCAGAATGCCGACCGATCCAACGAGCTGCAGGAAACGGCGATCGATTTTCCGCCGCCAACTGCAGAAACCCCGTCTAGAGATCCGCTTAGGTCAAATAAGCGCCGTCGGCACGCAGCCTGAGAACGGCCGATTCCGGACAGGAATGACCGCGAATAACTGGTTTAGGGCAGGGTGCGGGGCAGCCCGAAGGCGCCGAGGACGCTGTTGTCGAACCGGGTGATCTCGCTGATCAGGTCCCCGGCCAGGGTCAGGACAATGACGCCGAGGGCCCGCCACAGGCCAGTGGCGGTATCACGGAGGTAGATCGCGCAGGCGGGCTGGCCGTTGGCACGGGTGAGCACGAACCGGCGCTCATGGCCTCCCGGCGGGCTGACCGCCGCGAAGAACCGGGCGGCGGCGTCGCGGCCCTGGTACTCGAACGGCATCGGCGGCATCTTCACCCACGCGTCCTGCGTGAGCAGCGCGATGATCGCGTCGATGTCGTGCGCGCCGAAGGCGTCGACGAAGCGCTCGACGAGCCGGCGCTCCTGCGCCGATTCCGGGGCGGGTGGCGCCGCTGGCCGGCCTGGCCCGGGTTCTGTCGCGAGGCTCGCCCGCGCGCGCTTCAGTGCGCTGGTGACGGACTCCTGGGTGACCTCCAGCATGGCCGCGACCTCGCTGGCGCGGTAGCCGAGGACATCACGCAGGATCAGTACCGCCCGCTGCCGGGGCGGCAGCAATTGCAAGGCGGTCACGAAGGCCAGCGATATCGCCTCCCGTACCTCGATGACCGCCTCCGGGCCCGGCGCATGGTCGGCTATGTCGTCGAGCAGCACGTCGGGATAGGGCTGGAGCCAGGGCATCTCCCCGAACCGGGTGGGTTCGGGCGGCTGGATGGCGGCGAGCCCCGCCGTGACGGGAGGCCGCCTGCTGCCTGCGCGCAGCGCATCCAGCGTCCGGTTCGTCGCGACCCGGTAGAGCCAGGTCCGGACCGAGGACCTGCTCTCGAAGCCGGCGAGGCCCTGCCACGCCGATAGCAGGGTCTCCTGGAGGGCGTCCTCCGCGTCCTGCACGGACCCGAGCATGCGGTAGCAATGCACCTGCAGCTCCCGCCGGTACGGCTCCACCAGCGCGGCGAACGCCTCGGCGTCCCCGGCTCGCGCCCGCTGAATCAGATCCGCGCTCATCCCGCCACCCTCGCATCACCTCGCCGCCCTGGCACCCCCGGCCGGATCGGCCGACCTGCTATGCAGACGCCGGCCGAGGCCGGAACTGGGCGGTGATCGCTGGCCCAGTTCCGGCCAGCGGCGGCGCCTACCCCTTCGGGAAAGGCCGGCGGATGGCCGGCCACGATGCGAAGGAGAACCCCCATGGCTGAGTTCGTGTTCACCTACCGCCTGCCGCAGGACTACATCCCGGTGGACCTGACGGGCCCGCGGTGAGCGGCGGGACCGCGCCGGACCGGCGGCTCACCGTCGCGCTGACCGCGCTGGCCTACTTCATGGTCACGCTGGATGCGCTGGTGGTGGTGACGGCGCTGCCGTCGATCCACCGTGACTTCGGCGGCAGCGCCAGCACGCTGCAGTGGACCGTCAACGCCTACAACCTGACGTTCGCGACCGGCATCATCACCGCGGCCGCGCTCGGTGACCGGCTCGGCAGGCGCCGGGTGTACCGCTGTGGGCTCGCCCTGTTCACCGCCGCCTCCGCCGCGTGCGGGCTGGCCCCCAACCTCGGGACGCTGATCGCGTTCCGCGCGGTCCAGGGGGCGGGCGCGGCCATCGTGATGCCGCTCGGCCTGACCTTGCTCACCTCCGCGTTCCCCCCCGAACGCCGCGGATCGGTGGTGGGGATCTGGGGCGGCATCGCCGGGCTGGGGGTGGCGGCCGGGCCGCTGGTCGGCGGTGGCGTGACCGAAGGCCTGGACTGGCACTGGATCTTCTGGGTGAACGTCCCCATCGGCATCGCGGCCTGGCTCGGCTCCCGGGTTGTGCTGGCCGAGAGCTACGGACCGCGCGAACGGCTCGACCTGCCGGCCCTGGTGCTCGCGTCGGCGGGCGTCGGCGTGTTCATCTGGGGACTGGTGCAGGGCCCGCAAGCCGGCTGGGGCAGCCTCCGGACCGTGGTGTCACTCGCCGCGGGGGCGCTGCTGGTCACCGCGTTCTTCGGCTGGGAGACCAGGGCGCCGGAACCGATGATCCCGCTGTCGCTGTTCCGCGCCCGCACGTTCACCGCCGCGGTCACGACGACGTTCCTCAACTCGAGCGCGATTTTCTCTGCCGCGTACCTGACCAGCGAGTTCTTCCAGCTCGGGCGCGGTGATTCACCGCTCGGCACCGGGCTGCGCTTCCTGCCCTGGACCGCGGCCCCGCTGGTCGTCGCGCCCATCGCCGGGATCTTGTTCGACAAGGTGGGCGCGAGGCGGCTCGCGGTCCCCGGTCTGATCATGCAGGCTCTCGGATTCGCCTGGATCGTCCACCTCGCCCACATCCACTCCGGGTACGGCGGCTACGTGATCCCCTTCCTCATCGCGGGGATCGGAGTCTCCATGGCGCTGCCCAGCCTCCCGTCGGCCGGGCTGAACGCCGTGCCCGCGGCCTCGCTCGGGCGGGCCGCCAGCGTGCTCAATACCATGCAGCTGCTTGGCGCCACCTTCGGCATCGCCATCGTCACCGTGGTCTTCAACGCCAACGGCGCTCTCACCAGCCCGGATGCGGTCATCAGGGGATACCAGCCGGCCATGGCGGTCGCGGCGGGCCTGTCCGCGGCCGGGGCGCTCGCCGCCATGGCCATACGGCGGGCCCGCGCGCCACTCGGCCCGGATGACGCCGGCCGCCCGGTCCACGAGGCCACCTTGCCTGCGTAGCATGTGCCGCGTGGACGATCTGGT
This sequence comes from uncultured Actinomycetota bacterium, assembly GCA_963844625.1. GTDB lineage: Bacteria > Actinomycetota > Actinomycetes > Streptosporangiales > Streptosporangiaceae > Palsa-504. Next base: position 114,891 of record CAWJPF010000010.1, read on the forward strand.
CACCGCGACAGCGATCAGGCAGGCACGCAGCCGGATAGATCCTGCGTTCACGGACTCGCCGCAGTTCATGTCGCCGGAGCTGTCGGCGATGCTCGGAGTCGAATGCTGGCTCAAGGTCGAGTTCTGCAACCCCATCCGTTCCTTCAAGGGCCGCGGGAGCTCGTATCTCGCGGCAACCGTCCCGAAGTCGGCCCGCCACGTGCTGTGCGCGTCGGCGGGCAACTTCGGCCAGGCCATCGCCTACAGCTTCCGGCCGACGGGCCGGCCGGTCACGGTGTACGTGTCGCGCAACGCAAACCCGGCCAAGGTCGACCGCATCCGCCAGCTCGGCGCCACCGTGATCGAGCATGGTCACGACTTCGACGAGGCGAAACTGGCAGCCCGCGACGCGGCCGGGCGGCTGGCAGGCGCCCTGTTCGCGGAGGACGGGCACGATCTGGCCATCACGATCGGCGCGGGTTCGATCGGCGCGGAACTCAGCGCCAGGCAGTTCGACGCGATACTCGTGCCGGTCGGCAACGGCGCCCTCATCTCCGGCCTGGCCTGCGCCGTCAAAGACCAGCACCCGGACACCCGGATCGTGGGCGTGGTGCCGTCTGCGGCACCGTCGATGGCCCTCAGCTGGCGGGCCCGGCCGGTTCCGACCGACACGGCCGATACGCGGGCTGACGGCGTGGCGGTGCGCCGGCCGGTATCCCGTGCGCTGGCCTGGATGCACCGGTGGGTGGATGACGTCACCACCGTCGAGGAGGACCAGATCGCGGCGGCCGTGTACGAGCTGTATGACCTCACCGGGCTTGTAGTCGAGCCGGCCGCGGCCCTTCCGCTGGCGGCCGCGCGGCGCTCGCCGCTGGGCCGCGCGGGCCGGATCTGCCTGATCCTCACCGGCTCCAACCTCGACCCGCGCATGCGACAGGCCCTGATCACCGCGGCCGCAGGCCCGCAAGACCCGGGCCGTGACTTACCGGCGGATGACGGGATCGTATCGGTCGCCGGAATCGTGATTGGCGTGGCCGGGAACTGGCCGAGGGGCAGGGCTCCTGACGATTTCCCGGGTGGCCGTTCGTCTAGGTAGTGAGACCGCCATCGGGCGCGGTCAGGCAGGAAAGATGGTGATGGTATTGAACGGGGTGCGGACGCTGCTGGGCGGCCGGGGGCTGGTTGAGTCGCCACGCTGGCACGACAGCCGCCTGTATTTCTCTGACTGGTCCGCGGGTGAGGTGCTCGCCGTCGATCTGGCCGGCCGCAGCGAGGTCATCGCACGCGTCGCGTCGCTGCCGCTATGCACGGCGTGGCTCCCGGACGGCCGACTGCTGATCGTCTCGTCCCCGGACGGGCAGCTGCTACGCCGGGAGCCCGACGGGTCCCTGGTCACGTACGCGGAGCTCGGCCGGCCGGGCTGGAACGACATCGTGGTGGACGGTCATGGCCGCGCCTACGTCAACGGGGCCGGCTTCAACCCGATGGCGGGCGAGCCGTTCCAGCCGGGTTTCGTCTTCGGAGTCGCGGCGGACGGTTCCGTGCGCCAGGTAGCCGACGACCTCGCGTTCCCGAACGGGATGGCGGTGACCCGCGACAACTCCACTTTGATCGTCGCGGACTCCTACCGGCACCACCTGGTGGCTTTCGACATCGGCACCGATGGCTCGCTTTCCGGCCGGCGTGTCTGGGCCGACCTGGGCGAAGGCACCCCGGACGGCATCTGCACCGACGAGCAGAACGCGGTCTGGTACGCCGACGTGCCTAACCAGCGGTGCGTGCGCGTCGCCGAGGGCGGCGCTGTGCTGCAGACCGTCGAACTGGACCGCGGCGGCTTCGCCTGTGTCCTCGGCGGCCCCGGACGGACAACCTTGTTCATCACCGCGGCGCAGTGGCGGGGCATGACCGATTCGCAGCTGGTCGCGCCCGGCAGTGGCCGCGTCTTCGCCATGGACGTCGACGTGCCGGGGGCAGGCTGGCCGTGACGCCGGAGGCGGGTCAGGTATGCCAGCATTTAGCGATGCGGCGAATCGTCGGCACCGGGGTCTGCGGACTGCTGGTGGCGGTGCTCGCGGCCGGGTGTTCGGCTGGCGCGCCCGCCTCGTACCGGCCGACCTTTGACACCTGCTACGCCTTCGACCTGCAGGCCATCCAGCGGCAGATCACCGTGACCGGCGAGCCGCAGGCCTGCGCCGGCCTGAGCCGTGAACAGGTCAACCAGGCCGTGGCCAGCGCCGTGCGGAAGGCGGTCGGGTCCGAACCCAAGGCCGTCGCCCGGCGCCTCGCCGCCAGGGACGGTGCCTACCTCGCGCATATAGTCAGCACGGTCCAGCCCGCGCCGGCGGCACCGCCGGCCGCCGTTTCCGCGCGGACATCGCCGGGCCTGCCGCTCAGCGTGGCCGCGCTGGCTGCCTGGCTGGTCACTGCCGCGGCCGGCGCTTACCTGCTCGCGGGCTGGCTGGCGGCCGACGGGGAATTCCGCCGGCGTCTGCGCCGGCTACGGTCGGCGGGTGTGGTGGCGGTCACCGTGTTCAGCCACTTCGGGCTGGCCCTCGCCGGGCTCGTTACCTGGATAGCGTTCATGGTGACCGGCGTGCCGGTCCTGGCCTGGCTCGCGGTAGGGGTAATCATCAGCGTGGCGGCCCTGGGCATGGGGGCGCTGTCGGCCGCTTTGCCAGACCCGGCCCGGGGCACGGCAATCCGGGCCCGCCTCCCCGTGACCGTCATCGCCCTCCATGGCATGTTCGCGACCGCGACAATCCTGCTGGTCCTGCTGGCGGCGATCGGCGCGGGCTGATCATTGGTGACGAGCGACTAGACGGGGCAGTTCACGGAGCCCGGCGCGCGATTTAGAGTCAGTGCACGGCCGCGGGCGGTGGCTGCCAGTGCTTCCAGCCGGGATGCGTGGCGATCAGCCGCGAGGGTCCCGGCGGGGCGCCGACCAGCTGCGCCCGCGGGTACAGGGTCAGCCCGGCGGGAACGGGCTCCCACCACTGTGCACGCCGGAACAGCCTGCTGAACATCTCGGGCTTCCGTCCGTCCGGGCCGGGAACGGGGCGCAGGACGAGCTCGGCCGGGGCAGGCTGATCAGGCCGCTGCCAGCGGAAGTCGCCGGAAATACGCAGTGCCGAGCCGTGATTGGGCAGGGCGGCGTGCGGCGTGAGGCAGTGGAAGATGATCGCGTCACCTGGCTCATAGCTGGTCGTGGCCCAGCCGGCTTCGGACCGGCTGAGCGGGCGCGGCCGCCTCGGCGGGCCGAGATGGCCGCCCGGCTGCACCGCGAGGCCCCCGAGCCGGACCGGGATGTCCATCAGCGGGATCCAGCTGGTCAGCATGTCCTGAACGCCGGACACCCCGTAGTCGTAGTGGATGTACCGGCCGCGCGGAAAGGCATCGGGTCCCTCCGGGTAGACGGCCCGCAGCACCTTAGCCGGATAGGAGAACGCCCCTGGCCCGAGAACGCGCCGGATGACCCCGCGCAGCGCCGGCAGGTACGGGAGCTGGTTGAACGCGGCGCTGAACGCGGCGGCGCGGAACGCCGGGTCGGCGAGCGCGTCCTTCGGGTTGACCGCGCGCGGCTGCATCGACGGTATCCCCCGGTCGTCGGCCCAGCCGCCCGAGTGCAGCTCCGCCAGGACCGCCTGCCCCGCCTGCCGGACCTGGCCGGCCGACAGCAGGCCACGGAAGAACAGGTACCCGTCGGCGGCCAGCCGCCGACGCAGCCCATCGGTGTCCTGTATCAGGCCGCCCGAGTCGGCCAGCTCGTCCACAACCTCACAATAAGCACGGGCGGGGCGCACCTCGGACATCTCACAGGGAGCCCTAGTGACCGAATCAGCCGGGCTCACCGCGGGCGGCACCAACCACAACGATGGAGCATCGATGTTGCCGGGGGCACGACGATGGAGCATCGATGTGGTTGGGGTCGCTTACCGGACGACGAAGGCGAGGACGCCGCCTACGCAGGCTAGGCCGAGGACGATCCAGGTGACGTAGTCGTTAATCACGCCGCTCTGGAAGCGCTGGATGGGCGCCGTCAGGCCGACGCCCGGCTCGTGACCGCGGCGCAGCAGCGGCAGGCGGCGCCAGTAGAGGGCGAGCCACGCCAGGATCAGCGCCCCGGCGGCCGAGCCGACCCCGGCTAGCACGTCGGCGGCGGTGATCCCGGTGCTCTCCGCGGCGGCGAGGGCCACCGGATGCGCGATGTGCGCGCCCGCCAGGACCGTGGCGTTATACCCGGCCTGATCCTGGAACCGGATCGCGGCCGCCTCCACGGCCGGGCCGAGCGCCGGGATGAGACTGATGACGGCGGCGGCCACGACGAGGACGGCGGGCGGGACGATCATGGTCAGCGGGGTCCGCTGCTTACCCGAATCCGTCTCGCTCTTCTCCTCGGCGGCCGCCTGGGCCATCGCGGGATCCTCCGACGGCGCGTCGCCCAGGCCGTAGAACACGCCTCCGGCGACGCGAAGTACGGCCCCGCCGGTCAGGATGGAGCAGACGATGCAAACCGCCAGGAACCAGGGCAGCCCGTGCGCGGCGGCACTGTCGTCGATCCAGCCCTTGCCTAGGAAGGTGGCGAACGGCGGGAGGTCGGCCAGCCCCAGGCCCGCCAGGGTGAACACCACCCCGGTGACCCGCAGGCGCCGGCCCCGCCCGTGCAGCCAGGTCTCGTTGACCGAGCCCAGCCGGTGCAAGATGATGCCGGTGCACAGGAACAGCGCCGCCTTCACTAGGCCGTGACCGGCCACGTAGACGGCGGTGCCGGCCAGGCCGAGCGGGGTCAGCAGGGCAATGCCGGCCAGGAACACGCCGGCGTGGCTGATGGTGGAGAAGGCCAGCAGCCGCTTGATGTGGCGCTCGCGGAAGCAGAACAGCGCCCCGACCACGGCGGTCAGCACGCCCAGCGCGAGGAACACGTGGGAGATCGCGGCCCGGTGCCCCAGGGCCTGGCCGAACATCGACCAGTAGACGCGGGCGATCCCGTACAGGCCGAGTTCCACCATGACCCCGGAGAACAGGACGCAGACCGGTGTGGGCGCCACCGCGTGCGCGTCCGGGAGCCAGAAGTGGAAGGGCACGATCGCGCTCTTGATCAGCAAGCCCGAGATGATCAGCAGGAAGGCCACCACGACGAGGCCGTCGGGCGGGTGGCGGTCGATGTACCGGCCGATTTGCGCCATGTTGAGCGCCCCGGTGCGCCCGTAGATCAGGGCGATGCCTGACAGCGACAGGTAGGCGCCCACGCTGTTGCTGATGGCGAAGTTAAGCGCGCCCTGGATCGGCCCGCGTTCTTCCGGCCGGTAAGCGGTCAGGGCGTAGGCCGCCACGCCCATCAGCTCGAACCACACGAACATGTCGAAGATGTCGCCGGTGAGGCAGAAACCGGTCATCCCCGCCAGGAAGATCAGCATCAGGACGTGGTAGTAGCTGGCGACCCGCTCGAAATACCGCCAGGAAAAGGTCATGGCCGCCGTCACGAGGACCGCGGCCAGGCTGGCCAGGCCCGCGCTGAGCGGTCCCGCCTCGAAGTCGATCCCGATCGCGATGCCGCGGGCGGGCCGGAACCCGGCAAACCAGTAAACCTGATCCCCGCCGCTGGTACGGAACATGATCACCATCAAGATGACCGCGACGGAGGCGGCGACGAGTATCGCCGCCGCGTCAAGGATCCGGCGCCTGCGGCGGAGCAGCGGCCCGGCCGCCGAGATCGTGGCGGCCGCGAGCAGCGGCACGACCACGGCGAGAGCGAGCAGCTGGTCCAAGGACGGCTATCCCTTCAGTGATGCCAGTTCCTGGGGGTCCAGGGTGCCGAACCGCTTGTGGGCCTGGATCGCGAAGGAAAGCAGCAGCGCGGTGACGGCCGCCTCGACCACGACGTCGGTGAGCGCGAGGGCCTGCACCACGGGGTCAACCGCCGGCGTGTGCGGAGGGACGTCATAGAAGTAAGGCGCGACGGCGCCGGTCACGTACCCGACGCCGAGCAACAGTACGTAGGTCGAGGACTGGACGACGATCAGGCAGATGATCAGGTGGATGAGATCGCGGCTGGTGACGATGCCATAGAGACCGACGCCCAGGATCCAGACCACGACGATGAAGGGAAAATACTGCATCAATCGCCTCCTCGCCGGATGAGCAGTGTCTGCTCGAGCAATTCGCCGACGATCAAGATGAACGCCGCGGCGACTTCTAGCCCGACGAAGAAGCTGATCAGCGGGATAGTGCCCCCTGAGCTGACGGCACCGGGCACGGTACCGAGCGGCAGGAAGTCCTTCAGGTAGGGCAGGCCCATGGCTACCGCGGCGACGCCGATGACGGCGAAACCACCCGCCCCGACCGCCTCGACCACTTCGGTCAGGTCGACGGGACTGAACCGCTTGAAGACCAGGAATTCCCCGGCCAGGTAAATCAGGATGAACGCGGTGGCGAGGATGACCCCGCCCTGGAAGCCGCCGGACGGGTTGGTCTGGGCGTGCGAGGCCAGCCACCAGCCCATGACCACGACCGGGCCGGTAAACAAGAGGGCGGTCATCCGGACCGCGCTACTGGTCGCCGGCACCTGACGATCCGCGGCCTCGTCAACCGCCGACCGCTCGCGCTCGTCACGCAGACGGCGCAGCGCGGTGGCCACTCCGGCCACGGCGGCGAACAGGATGAACTCCTCTCCCACGGTGTCAAAGCCCCGGTAGACGAAGTTGACGGCGGAAACCGCGGCAGTGGCGTTGGTCTGTGCCACCACGGCGCGGTTGATGATGAACCCGTAGGGACCCGGATAGTTGCCGAACCCGGGCAGCCCGAGCAGGCCCCACAGGTAGAAGGAGATCAGGCCGGCCACTCCCAGGCCAAAGATCAAGCGGCGCTGCCCGCCAGTCATGGGCCCGGCCTCATTCTTCTCGCTTCCTGATCTTCGCCAGGGCTACCAGCACCACAGCGGGCAGCGCCACCGCGCCCACGGCGAGCTCAGACAGGGTGACGTCGGGCGCCTGGAAGGCGAGGAACAGCACGGCCAGCAGCACACCGTAGACGCTCAGCGCCAACACCTGGCGGACCCGTTCCCTGATCAGCACGACGGCAGTGGCGCCGGCCGCCACCAGGAGGAGGATCGTGATCTGCAGGGCGTCCATCATGGCGATGGGCACCGTGTACGGAGTGACGACAGCCGCGCTCATTGTTCTTTCTCCCGGCTTGCCCTTTCACCTTCCCGGCCCAGACGCCAGTCGCCTTTTTCCCTGATCCGGATGGCACGGATGGTCGCGTGCGAAAGGAACGGTCCGGCGATCACCATGAACAGCAGGGCCAGCCACGTTTCGCCGGTGTTCTCGTACAGGCCCATCTGCACCAGCACCGCGAGCGCCACCAGAACGGGCGCGACCAGGGCGGCGGGGGTCACGAAGTGGAGTTTCTGGTACGGGTCCCGCATGACCAGCACGCCCAGCGAGGCACCGATCACGACGGCCACCGCCATGACTAGCAGGATGTCGGCGACGATGTCCCTGGCCATCACAACCAACGCTCCAGGGCCCGGACGAAGACCAGTCCGCTTGGGAACATAAGCACCGCGAGTAGCACAGCCAGCTCGAACAGGCCGGAACGCTGGAACCCCTGCGCCAGCAGGACGAGCACCATCACGATGACCGAGGTGATGAACTCGAAGGCGACGACCGCCGCCATCAGGTTGCCGCGGCACAGCACGATCCCGGCGGGGATGATCGCGATCAGCATCGCGATCGCGGCCGCGACAAACGCCGTCACCATGTCATTTCCCCTCCCGCTTGACTACCAGCTGGTGCACTACCATCACGTCGCGCTCGGGGTCGATGCCGAGCACGAAGGTATTGGGCGCGAGGCTGGTCCCGCCGACCAGCAACGTCCGGCGGGTAACGCCCTCGGGCGTATCGTCCCCGAAGCGGGCCGGCCGCTCGAGGAACGCACTAGGCGGCTGCTCGCCGTGGACCAGCCGCCGCCACAGGGCGCGGTAGACGATCACCGTGTCACGGGCCACCTGGCCGGGCAGGCCCAGGGCCGGAAGGAGCCACTTGATCCGCAGCCGGAACCGCGTCGCGGCCTGATAGGTGACCAGTTCCGCGAGCAGCGCCGCCAGCGCGGCCGCGCCCGCTCCGGCCAGCAGTTCGTCGGCAGCGATGGAATCGTCGAGCATGACCCAGAACGACATCATCAGGACCCACCACACGAGCCACGACCCGGCCCGGCGGGCCACGGGCAGGCCGATGCGGCGGGTTCTCGGCTCGCCCGCCAGCGGGCCGTTCATCTCGGGCCTTTGCCGGTCAGTCAAAACGGCACCATGTCAGCGCAGCCACGGGGTGCCGACTTCCCGCGTCCCAGGCCAGCAAACCTGCTGCTCCGCCCGGGCCTGCCGCGAAGTGGCGGGCGACTGCTGCCGACGTGCGGCCCGCTGGGGCCCCACTAGCCGGCGCGTGACCGACAGCACGTTTCCTGTCCACCGGACCCGGGTAGCCGGTTGGTCAGGTTTAGCGTGCGTCGTGTCCGGCTGGATCGCGCCGGCGACGTGCCGCTGACTGGCCCGGCGGTCAGGGCGGTGACCGCCGGGCCTCATCCGTCGCGCCGCCGGCCGGACCACGGGCCGGCCGGCGGCGCGGCATCAAGCAGCACGGCCGCGGTTTGCCATTCCGGGTGGGGGTAGCCGCCGCCCGTGCCAACGGTACGGCCGAAACGACGCGAAATCTTGTCTCGAGGCGCGTCCCCGCGGCCGATGCGGCGGCGGCGGGGACGCGGTAATCGTGCCTGGTGCAGGCACCAATGCCCGTTCCGCATAAAAATCCTGGCACCGGTGGACCTTCGCACAAACGGCGGCGCCGCAGCCCTCGGACCGCGACGCCGCATTCCCATCGATTTTGCTATCGAAGTTTATCTTTCAACGTAAATTCGTAGCCGCTCAGCTACTCGGGGTGGGAGGGCTCAGGTGGCAGGAAATCTTGGGGTTCACGCCTACGTAGTTAAGCGGGCCTGCCGCGATGGTGGCGATGATATTGCCCGCGTGGGCGCAGCTGGTCGAGGACGAGCTGAAGTAGCCGCGCTGACCGGCCGCTATCGCTCCGATAATGAGCCAGATCAAGACGATAAGCCCGCCGATTCGCATATTTGCCTCCGAAAGACAGGCAGCTCCTACGCTGCAGAAGAGCCGCGACGTCCCTTCGTCTACCCACGCCACGGCCGATACACGTGACGGCGAGGCCTGATGTGCCGTAAATTCGGCACTTCACGACACAAGCCCTATCCTGCTATTCGTTTCCCGGGTCGGTGTATCGTGTCTGCTGATGGCCCAGGATGGTACGGCCGCACAGGGCGCGCCTGCGACACAAAAAGCGCTCGCCCGTCCGCCGGTGCCCCGGCCGGGCGGCGACGACCCATGGTCTCCTCCGGCTCGTGAGCCCATGTCCTACACGTACACCACTGACCTGGCCGCGATCCGCGCCGTCGTACACGGGTATGCCATTAAGGCCGGACTGACCGAAGAACGCGCGATCGACTTGGTGCTCGCGGTCAGCGAGGTAGCGGCCAACACGGTCCGGCACGCTAAATCCCCGGGAAGCCTGCAGATATGGCACGATGCCCACGAGATCATCTGCCAGCTACACGACGAGGGAAAGATCACCGATCCGCTGGCGGGCCGGCGGGCGCCCTCGCTCGACGCCAACGGCGGCCACGGGCTCTGGATCGTCAACGAGGTCTGCAACCGGGTCGACCTGCGCTCAGATGAGGCCGGGACGACGATCCGGCTGCATATGACCCTGACGGCCGCCTGAGGGCAGCCTGGCGCAGACCGTCGGCACCAGGCCGGCCGTGACCCGCTCTTGACCTTCCTTTTAACCCGATGAGGAGTATCCCGCTGGAATCCGCCGTGTGGTACAACAAGTGCGTGGATCTGCTGACGGTCTCTGTGACGGCCCGGGAATCGGCCGGTGAGCCTTACACACTGGTGGAGATCGCTGGTGAGGCCGATGTCACGAATACCGACGAACTGCGCCGCCTGCTCGATGAAGAGGTCGCCCAGCAGCCGCGCACGCTTATCGTCGACCTGTCTGGCCTCCGGTTCATGGACTCCTCAGCGCTGCACGCGCTGCTGCGGGTCAATCGGTCTCTGGACCGGCAGGGCGGCGTCCTCGCCCTGGTCTCCCCGCAGGTAGCGGTGGCCAAGATCCTGCGGCTGACCACCGCTGACCGGCTCATCCCGGTCTTCGACAGCGTGGCTGAGGCCGCCGCGGGCTGACCGGCGGGCGTCGCCGCGCGGCGACACGCCGGGGCTTATCTGGCGGCCGATGGTTTGCGCAACCCCGGTAAGGGGGTATTGTCCTCCCTAGTGGTGCCTACGACGCAGGCACGCTCAATGCGAACGCGGTGTTCGCAGAGCGCGCGGATCGTGCACCACTTTTCCGTCTCTCGCTAGCGAACACCGTGACCAAGGTTCGTCAGCGAGAGAGGCCCCCATGAAGATCGCCCTAGTTGCCCAGAACGCGACGCCGCTGCACCCCCGCACGGGCTCAGGCCCGGACAGCGATGACATCGGCCTGAGCGAGCTGACCCGCAAGCTCGCCGCGCAGGGTCACCAGGTGACCGTTTACGCCCAGAAGAACGACCCCAGCCTGCCGGACCAGGCCGAACTGCACGTGGGTGTCCGGATCGAGTACATCGACGCCGGACCCGCCCGGGCCGGCGAGCAGGACGACGCCGACCTCCTCGAGCGGATGCCCGCCTTCAGCGGCCTGCTGCGGAGCCGCTGGCACGCTGACCGCCCGGATATCGTGCACGCGCTGCGCTGGACGAGTGGCCTGGCCGCGCTGGCCGCTGCCCGCGATCTCGGCATACCGGTCGTGCAGGAGTTCAGCTCGCTCGGGGTCACCGAGCGCCGGGCCACGAGCCGACGTGGCGGTGTTAAGGCCGACGGCGCCAACGCGGCGCGGATCAGGCTCGAGCCCGCGATCGGCCGCAGCGCCACCGCGGTCGTCGCGACGAACTCGGCCGAGGTAGCCAACCTGACTCACCTGGGCGTGCGCCGGTCCGCGATCCGGATGGTGCCCTGGGGCGTCGACACCGACCTGTTCACCCCCGAGGGCCCGGCGGCCAAGCGGAACGGCCGCCCGCGGCTGCTGACCGTCGCGGACCTCAGCGAGCGGCAGCCGCTGGAGAACCTGCTGCGGGCGCTGACCCGGATCCCCGACGCCGAGCTCCTGATCGTCGGCGGACCCGCCGAGGCCAAGCTCGAAAACGATGACTCCTACGTCAAGCTGGCCAAGTTCGCCGCGGCGCTGGGCGTCGCGGACCGCGTGATCTTCACCGGCAAGGTGGAGTACGCCGCGATGCCGGCTCTGCTGCGGTCGGCCGACCTGGTCGTCAGCACCTGCCAGTACGAGCCGGCCGGAACGACCTCCCTGCAGGCCATGGCGTGCGGTACCCCTGTCATCGCTCCCCCGGTCGGCGGTCACGTCGACGCTGTAGTGGACGGGACGACGGGCATCCTGGTCCCGGCAGACCGGCCCGCGCTGCTGGCCCAGCGGATCCGGCAGCTGCTCGCGCACCCGATGCTGCTCGAGGCTTACGGGGTCGCGGCGGCCGACCGGGTGCGGTCCCGGTACAGCTGGGACCGGATTGCCGGAGAAACTCTTGCCGTTTACGATCGCGCCACCGCCCAAGCGGCGTAAAACCTTATAGACAAGGGACCTGTATCCCCCCCGCAGGTTTCCTTGCTGAGGGCCCGGGAAGCTTCGGCTTCCCGGGCCCTCGGTTGTGCCCTGGGAACCTGGTAGGGGCGGCGAACGTACGGGAGGGGACGCCGATGACTGATGCCATCGAACTCTTGAAGCGCGACCATGACGAAGCCAGGCGCCTGATGGCGGCACTGGAAACCGGGCAGGTCGCTGGCGCCAGGGCTAGCCAGGACATGTGCGGCGCGCTCGTCGAGCAGCTCGTCATCGAGCAGTCCGGGCACGAGGCGATAGAGGAGCAGTACTTCTGGCCCCTCGTGCGCAGGCGCGTGCAAGACGGCGCGCGGCTCGCGGACCAGGCGATCAATCAGGAGCAGGACGTCAAGCAGGTGCTTGACCAGCTCGAGAAGCACGATCCCGGCGATCCCGGATTCGAGGCGCTGATACGGCAGTTCATCGCCATCGGCCGGGCGCACATCGACTTCGAGGAAACCCGGGTCTGGCCCGGGGTTCGGCTCGCGCTCAGCGAGCAGGAGCTTGACGAAGTCGGCGCCCAGCTCGAGCAGGCCAAGAGGCTCGCGCCGACGCGCCCGCACCCGAACGTGCCGCCGACCCCTCAGGTGCTCAAAGTGGCGGCACCTATCGCCGGGGCCACCGACCGGATCAGGGACGTCCTGGCGGGCCGGAAAGCCAGATAACCAGCGCGCGCCGACGTTTGACCCGGCCCGTGCTGGACACGTGAGGACCCGTTCTTGACAAAAGTGCGGGTCCGGGGCGCCCGGCACCTCTCCTCGGGCTCCCGGATCCGCACGCGGGCCATCCGGACCCGCACGCGGGCCGTCCGGCTCAGCGCTCACGACCGGTGGATCACTGCTACCGGTATGCCTGCCCCGGGCCGGGTGGCCGACGACGTGCCGACGTCAGGAGCTCGTGAGGATGACGAGTTGCTGGGTCGCCCGGGTCATCGCGACATAGCGGTCGACCGCTCCTTCGATACCCCTGCCGAACGCCGCCGGGTCGATGAGGACGACCAGGTCGAACTCGAGCCCTTTGGACAGCTCCGGGGTCAGCGACCGGACGCGGGGCGTCGCCAGGAACGTGGGATCGCCGATGACGCAGGCGATCCCCTCGGCATGCGCGGCGAGCCAGGTGCCGAGGATCGAGCCCAGGTCCGAGGCAGACCCGTGCACGACGGGGACGCCGTTGCTGCGGATGGAGGCCGGCACGTTGGCGTCCGGGAGCACGGCCCGGATGACCGGCTCGGCTTCGGCCATGACCTCTTCCGGCGTCCGGTAGTTGATGCTCAGGGAAGCCAGGCTGATCAGGTAGAACCCGATCCGCTCGAGCCGTTCCTGCCAGGACTCCGTGAACCCGTGCCGGGCCTGGGCGCGGTCCCCGACGATGGTGAAGCTGCGGGACGGGCAGCGGGGCAGCAGCATCTGCCACTCCGCGTCGGTCAGTTCCTGGGCCTCGTCCACGACGATGTGCGCGAACGGGCCGGCGAGCCGGTCCGGATCGGTACCGGGCAGTGCGGCCTCATTGACCAGGGCGTCCTGGAAGTCCTCGCCGCGCAGCATCGTCACCAGACCGACGCCGTATTCGTCGTCCGCGGCCTCGATCAGGTTGTCGATGACCTTGGCCATCTGCTCGCGTTCGGCGGCGACAACGGCGTCACGCCGGCGCTTACGCCGTGACACCTCCGGGTCGCCGAGCCGCCGCCTGGCCGCGTCCAGGAGCGGCAGGTCGGACACGGTCCAGGCCTGGGCGTCCTCGCGCTGCAGCTTCTGAACCTCATCGGGGCTGAGCCAGGGAGCGCACATCCGCAGGTAGGCGGGTACCGACCACATGTCTGCGACAAGGTCAGCCGCGTCGAGCAGCGGCCACGCGCGGTTGAGGGCTGCGAGCAGCTCGCTGTTCTGCAGCAGCGATTTCCGGAGCAGGTCAGCCGAGACGTTACCGTCGTGGTGGTCCATCAGGATCTTGAGCAGCGCCTCCAGGATCTGGACACGCGCCTCGTTGTGCGGAGTACCTGGTTCTGGTGCTTCAAACGCCTCGGCCCAGTCATCGGCGCTCAGCCAGATGTCGGACCAGGGAGTCTTGACCGTCATGCCCTTAGCGGGCGGCTTCTCGTAGAATCTGACGGCCGCCTCGATCGCCTTCACCAGGTTCGCGGACGACTTCAGGAGGGCCACGGGCGGGTCGGCCTCGATCGCTGCTGCGGCTCCCTCGGCCACCAGGTCCCGCAGGGTGCAGGTCTGCACGCCCTCCTCGCCGAGGCTGGGGAGGATGTCGGAGACGTAAGCCAGGTAGGGCTGGTGCGGACCGACGAACAGCACGCCGCCCCGGCGGTGACCGAGGCGGGGATCGGAGTACAGGAGGTAGGCGCAACGGTGCAGAGCGACGACGGTCTTGCCCGTACCCGGACCGCCGTCGACGACAAGAGCGCCGCGGGCTCCCGCGCGGATGATGGCGTCCTGGTCGGCCGCGATGGTGCCGAGCACGTCTCGCATCCGGGCCGACCGGTTGCTGCCCAGGCTGGCGATGAAGGCGGACTGGTCGTCGAGCGCGGCAGCGTGCCCTTCAAACCCGTCCGGGGTGAACACCTCGTCCCAGTAGTCGCTGATCCGGCCGCGGGTCCAGCGATACCTGCGGCGGCTGGCCAGACCCATCGGGTTGGCGTGGGTCGCTCCGAAGAACGGCTCAGCCGCGGGAGAGCGCCAGTCGATCAGCAGCCGACGACCCCCGCTGTCGGTGAGGCCAAGTCGTCCGACGTAGACGGGCTCGGGTTGGCCTGCGCTGACCATGTGCCCGAGGCACAGGTCCAAACCGAAGCGACCCAGGACGCGCAGGCGAGCGGCCAGCCGGTGGATCTCCATGTCCCGGTCCATCGCCTTCTGGCCTAGGCCGCCGGGCGCCCTGAGCTCGGCATCGAGGCGGCTGGACAGGTCGGCGATCGACTGCTCGAGGCTCTCCGCGATGGCCGCGAAGTGCTGCTCGTCACCGGCGATCAGCGCTGGGTCGGCCTTGAGAGAGAGGCGGTCGGGAAGGTTAAACGCGCTGGTAGTCAGGGGGTTCACGTCATCAGCTCCGATCTGAGTCGCCGATGCCCACCCGTACCTCCGCGCCGAGCGTCCGCAACCGCACCGCGAGTCCCGCCAGTGGTTCGACGCCCCCGCGCGAATTGTACGTCGACAACAACACTCGCATTTCGCGACTCCCATTTTCGTAGGTTCTGGCCCCGGCCGACGATTATGCGGCACGACCCGGGGCTTGCCGCAAGCCCCCCGGTGCGCTATATGTTGAAAGTGGAGGGGGTGTGCTCTCCTTGTTCAATCCTCAGGTGAGGCTGCCCTAGGGGATAACGTTCGGGGCCTGGCTGGCTCTCGACGGATGCGTACCGCAACCAGGCAGGCATCGTCGCCGGTATCGGAGACCGCGCTGGCGAGGATCCGGTCGGCCTGAGCGGCGGCGGTCAGCTCCGCGTCTCGGCCGCCGGGCTGGCCAGGCCTGGCGGTGGCGGCTGCGGGCACCGCGGCCGCAACGAAGTCCCCGAGCACATCGACGATGGACTCACCGCGCCGCTCGATCAGGCCGTCGGTGAACAGGAGCAGGGTGTCGCCGGGCTGCAGCAACTGAGTGGCTTCCTCGTATTCGGCGTCGGCGTCCATGCCGAGCAGCACCCCGCTGGGCAGCGGAAGCTCGGTGGCGCCCGCGCCGCGCACCAGCACCGGCGGCAGGTGCCCGGCCCGGGCCCAGCGCAGCACGTGCGTATCGGGGCGGTAGAGCCCGCACACGACCGTCCCGACCACGCCCGAGGTGAGTTCGCACATCACGCCGTTGAGCATGCGCAGCAGTTCGGCCGGGCCCTCCCCGGTGATGGCCAGGGCGCGCAGCGAGTTGCGGGCTGCGACCATCCCTGTCACCGCGTCGATGCCGTGCCCCGCGACATCGCCCACGACAAGCAGGACGTCCTTGCTGGGCAGCAGCAGCGTGTCGTACCAGTCCCCGCCCACCAGGTGGCCCTCGCCGACCGGCCGGTAGCGGACCGCCACGTCGATCCCGGCCGCCTCGACCGGCTGCTCGTCTGGCGGCATGATGGCCTGCTGGAGCCGCAGGGCCAGCAGGTGCTCCTCCGCCACGCGCTGCTCGCTGTCCGCCAACTGGTCCCGGGTCGCGGCCAGCGCTACCTGGGTGTGGTAGTGGGCCGATACATCCTGGAAAGCTCCGCGCAGCGCCACCGCCGTGCCGGCCGCGTCGACCACCGGTTCGGCGAAGACGCGGATCTGCCGGATTCTCTGGTCATCCGGATGGACCACGCGGAAGGTGGCGGTCAGGGCCTCCCGCTGCTCGGGCAGGCTCTGCCGGAAGCGCTTCACCACTTGTTTATCGGCAGCCATCACGTAGCTGTGCAGATCGGCTAGCCGAATCTCCGCGCCGGGACGCGGCGCCAGGCCGAACAGGTCGAAGGCTGAGTCGGTCCAACGGACCGTGCCGGTGACCAGGTTCTCCTCCCAGCCGCCTAGGCGGCCGAGCTGCTGGGCATGATCAAGGAGCTCGGCCAGCCGACCCGCGGAACCGTCGCGATGCCAGGTGAAGATCACGCCGTCGAAGAACCGGGCTGCGCGCAGATCGGCCAGCGAGGCTTCCCCGGCTTCGATCTCGCCGTCCGGCTGCCCGGTGGCCAGCGATTCGCGCAGCGGCCCGGGGACGTACTGGGGCACGCCGCCGGCCAGGACCTGCGTGGCCCGGGCGAACAGGCCCGGGCCCGCGATGCTGGCCGGGTAGGCCTCCAGCAGGGTCATCCGGGTCAGGTCGATCCCCGCGCGGGCCGCGGGATGGCAGTAGCCGGGGCTGACGTGCTCGATGCTGAAGTCGTTCACCTGCCCGGCGCCGTCCCTGATGGCCTGGACCACAAGCACGGAGTCGGCCAGGCCATCGAGCAGGGTGAAGACCGCCGCTTTGGGCTGCGCCGCGGCGAGGTTGCCGTGGGCTAGGCGGGCGTCCACCACCCGGGCACAGGCCGCGGCCAGGGAGGTCAGGCGCTGGCGCACTTCGGCGGTGAAGTCCGCCAGCGGCCCCGGCCAGCTGATCTCCATCACGCCGAGAAGCTTGCCGTTCCGCTGCCGCAGCGCCAGGACTGCCCGGGCCCCGCCGGATGTCCCGGTCACCGGCGCGTGGTCGGCGGGTGGCCAGCGCCGGCCACCACAGGTCGGCGGCTCCGTGCGCGACCCGCTGAGCCGGGCCGTCGAGCTGGGGCGGAATACGCTGCCAGTGGCTGACATCGGCGCCGGACAATCCCTCCTCGCCCAGCAGTGCGAGAGCTCCGCCCGCCTCGAGCAGCCAGAGCGCCACCGCGGACGCCCCGAGCGGCTCAAGCACCTGCGCCGCCAGCATGGCGGCGAGCTCGGCGCCATCGGCAGCCAGTTCGGCGCCCGCCTCGACGAGGAGCAAGCGCCGCCTCGGCGGGCCGTCGAACCTGATGTGCGCCGCACCATCGCGTGGCGAAGCGGCGGAGTCGGCGGCCGCGGCATCGGCCCCCGCGGCATCGGCGGCCGCGGCATCGGCCGCCGCGTAGTCGGTCAGCGCCCCGGACAGGACCGAGGCGGCCATCTCAGCCGACGGTATCCCGGTCGCGGCGGATAGCTCGGCTAGCTGGCCGGCCGCCTCGGCGGAGGACAAGCCGAGCCGTTCCATCAGCGCGCCCCTGGCCATCGCGATGACCGATTCATCGACGGCCAGGGCACGGACATGGACAAGCTCACACCGCTGGCGCTCGATAACCGCGATCAGCCGCCGCAGGTCATCATCGCTGGCCGCCACCGTCCACCCGCCTCTCTCCGCATCACCCACCTCACCGCGGCCGGCGGGCTTTCGCACCTGAGCGCGGCCTATGAAGTCCGTTCGGCCCATGATAATTACATCCGGTCTACCATCGGTATAGATCGCACGACGGTGCCGGGCGCCGCTTCGGCACAGCTGATGGGAGCGCTTGGTGACTGATACGGTCCAGTCGGGTCCGCGGCTTGATAAGTCCGGACCTGAGCAGCTGCTCGCGGGGCTCACGGCGGTCCGTGGCGGGGACTTCAGTACCCGGCTGGCGAAGACCGGCGACCCGCTGATGGACGAGATCGCCACGGAGTTTAACGGGATGGCGGACCAGCTTGACCTGTTCACCTCCGAGGTGACCCGGGTGGCCCGCGAGGTGGGCACCGAAGGCAAGCTCGGCGGCCAGGCCTACGTCCCCGGGGTGTCGGGGACGTGGAAGGACCTGACCGAGTCCGTCAACGCCATGGCAGGCAACCTCACCGGACAGGTGCGCAACATCGCCCAGGTCGCGACCGCAGTGGCCAAGGGTGACCTGAGCCAGAAGATCGACGTCGACGCGCGCGGCGAGATCCTCGAGCTGAAGTCCACCCTCAACACGATGGTCGACCAGCTGTCCTCGTTCGCCGATGAGGTGACCAGGGTGGCCCGCGAGGTGGGCACCGAAGGACGGCTGGGCGGCCAGGCGGACGTCAAGGGCGTATCCGGCACCTGGAAGGATCTGACCGAGTCCGTCAACGTCATGGCGGCCAACCTGACCGACCAGGTGCGTTCCATCGCCGAGGTGACCACCGCGGTGGCCAAGGGCGACCTGAGCCAGAAGATCCGGGTCGACGCCCGCGGCGAGATCATGGAGCTGAAGGAGACCATCAACACGATGGTTGACCAGCTGTCCGCGTTCGCCGACGAGGTGACCCGGGTGGCCCGCGAGGTCGGCACCCAGGGCAACCTGGGCGGCCAGGCGGTCGTCCGTGGCGTGTCGGGCACCTGGAAGGACCTCACCGACAACGTCAACGTGATGGCATCCAACCTGACCGAACAGGTGCGCTCGATCGCACAGGTCGCGACGGCGGTGGAACGCGGCGACCTGAGCCAGCAGATCACGGTGGAGGCGATGGGCGAGGTCGCCGCGCTGGCCCAGACGATCAACCGGATGGTCGACCAGCTGTCCTCGTTCGCCGATGAGGTGACCAGGGTGGCCCGCGAGGTGGGCACCGAAGGACGGCTGGGCGGCCAGGCGGACGTCAAGGGCGTATCCGGCACCTGGAAGGACCTCACCGACAACGTCAACTCGATGGCGAACAACCTGACCAACCAGGTCCGGAACATCGCCCAGGTCACCACCGCCGTCGCCCAGGGCGACCTGTCCAAGAAGATTGACGTAGACGCCCGGGGCGAGATCCTCGAGCTCAAGACGACCATCAACACCATGGTCGACCAGCTGTCCTCATTCGCGGCCGAGGTCACCCGCGTCGCCCGCGAGGTAGGCAGCGAGGGACGCCTGGGCGGCCAGGCCGAGGTGGAGGGCGTATCCGGCACCTGGAAGCGGCTGACGGAGAACGTGAACGAGCTGGCCGGCAACCTGACCAGGCAGGTCCGCGCGATCGCTGAGGTGACAAGCGCGGTCGCCTCAGGCGACCTGACCAGGTCTATCTCGGTGGAGGCCCAGGGCGAGGTCGCCGAGCTCAAGGACAACATCAACGCGATGGTCCAGTCGCTGCGCGAGACGATCCGGGCCAACCAGCAGCAGGACTGGCTGAAGACCAACCTGGCCAGGATCGCCGGCATGATGCAGGGCCATCGGGACCTGGCCGTGGTGGCCGAGCTGATCATGGACGAGCTCGCCCCGCTGGTTAGCGCGCAGCACGGCACCTTCTTCCTATCCGAGCCGGTCAGCGGGGACACCCAGCTAGGGCTCATCGCCGGTTACGGGCTGCGCGCTGACGAGTCGGCCCCGATCCAGTACCGGCTCGGCCAGTCGCTGATCGGCCAGGTGGCACGGAGCAAGCGGTCCATCGTCGTCGCGAACCTGCCCGAGGGCTACGTGACGATCTCCTCCGGGCTCGGCGAGGCACCGCCCGCGAACCTGGCGGTACTGCCGATCCTGTTCGAGGACCAGGTGCTCGGCGTCATCGAGCTCGCCTCGTTCACTGAGTTCAGCCCGGTGCAGACCGACTTCCTCGAGCAGCTGACGGAGACCCTCGGGGTCAACTTCAACACGATCATCGCCAACGCCCGCACCGACGCGCTACTCGAGGAATCACAGCGGCTCACCTCCGAGCTGCAGGCCCGGTCGGTGGAACTGCAGAACCAGCAGGTGGAGCTGCAGCGGTCCAACGCCGAGCTGGAAGACAAGGCGGCGCTGCTGGCCGCGCAGAACCGGGACATCGAGATCAAGAACGCCGAGATTGAGCAGGCCAGGCAGGAGATCGAGGAGCGCGCCAGGCAGCTCGCGCTCGCGTCGAAGTACAAGTCGCAGTTCCTGGCGAACATGTCCCATGAGCTGCGCACCCCGCTGAACAGCCTGCTGATACTGGCCCGGCTCCTGGCGCAGAACCCGGGCCGCAACCTCACCGCCAAGCAGGTGGAATACGCCAACGTCATTCACTCGGCGGGCTCGGACCTGCTGCAGCTCATCAACGACATCCTCGACCTGTCCAAGGTCGAGGCGGGCCGGATGGACATCCACGCCGAACGGTTCCCGCTCCGCGCGCTGGTAGAGGACGTCCAGGCCACGTTCCAGCCGCTTACCGCCGAGAAGGGACTGGACTTCGCCGTCGAGGCGGATCCCGAAGCCCCGACCGACCTGTTCACCGACCGGCAGCGGCTCCGCCAGGTGCTCGGCAACCTGCTGGCCAACGCGGTCAAGTTCACCGAACGAGGGCGGGTGGTGCTCCGCGTCGGCCTGGCTGACCGGCGTCTGCAGGAGGGGGGCGAGCTGCTTGCGTTCTCGGTCGCCGACACCGGCATCGGCATCGCGCCGGAGAACCTCAGTACGATCTTCGGCGCCTTCCAGCAGGGCGACGGCACGCTCAGCCGTCGATACGGGGGCACCGGGCTCGGGCTCTCGATCGCGCGCGAGGTCGGCGCCCTGCTAGGTGGCGAGATCAGCGCGCAAAGCGAACTCGGCCAGGGCAGCACGTTCACCTTGTACCTGCCGTGCGAACTGCCGGGAGTCGCGGCCGGCCCGTACCCCGGCGTACTTGGCCCGGGCGAGAGCGTCAGCATCGTGCCGACCGGCGATGGGCACGCCGACGCGACCGAGGCCCTGCGACTGCAGCCGACCCTGCCGGACGACGCGGCGGCGAGCGGCAGGCGCCTGCTGGTCCTGGAAGGCGCGCGCGGCGGACTGCTAACCCTGCTTGCCCACAGCGCGGTCTCCGATCTCACCGGCATCAACGGACCGGTCCAGATAGAGACGGCGGTCAGTCCCGAGCAGGGTATCGAGACCCTCGCCGCCGCGCCGCATCAGTGCGTGGTCCTCGACCTCGGCCTGGAAGACGCGTCCGCTTTCGCTTTCCTCGAACAGCTCCAGGACGCCCCTGAGCTCCGGGACGTTCCGGTGCTCGCCCACACCAGGGACAAGATCGACAGCGCCCAGGCCCGGCTGGCGCGGCTCCGCTTCGGCTCCCAGACGCTCGAGCTGCTGCCGTCCCTTGACGAGCTGCGCGAGCGCATCACGCTGCACCTGTCCGCGGCTCAGCCCGACCGCGTGCCCGCGCTGATCAGCGAGGCCGCAGCCGACGAGCGTGCCGAGGCCGGGGCCCGGGTACCGGCGGAGGCCGGCGGCCACGAAGCCCTGCAGGGCAAGCGCATCCTGGTGATCGACGATGACCCGCGTAACGTCTTCGCGATCACGAGCACGCTCGAGCAGCACGGCATGATCGTGACCCAGGCGACCAATGGCCGCAAGGGCATCGAGGCGCTGCTCACCGCGGAGGACACCGATCTCATCCTGATGGATGTGATGATGCCGGAGCTGGACGGCTACGCGACGATGACCAGGATCCGGCAGATGCCCACCTTCGTGACGTTGCCCATCATCGCGGTGACCGCCCGGGCCATGCCCGGGGACAAGGAGAAAAGCATCGCGGCCGGGGCCAGCGACTACGTCACCAAGCCGGTCGACACCGAAGAACTCCTCGCCTGCATGGAGCGGTGGCTGACCCACGGGTAAGCCGGTCGTCCCGTTACCTGCGCCAGGCCCGGCCGGCCAGGACCATACCGACCGCCGCCGTGGTCGCCGCCGGGTCAGGCCGCGGCGGCCCGTCCCGCCGCGGCGGCCGCCGCCCGCCGCTTGCGTCGACGGTCACGCTGCCGGTCCTCCGGAGTAGTCCCACCCCATATCCCGTAAACCGGCTCGTGGGTCAGCGCGAACTCCAGGCATTCGCGCCGCACCCCGCACTCCGCGCAGATCGCCTTGGCCACGGCGATCTGCTCCTCACCCGGTCCGCCCGGGGAGATAGGAAAAAACAGGTCGGGATCTGCCGTCAGGCAGGCGCCTGCCGACCGCCAGTTCTGGGTGCCCCCAGTCGCGATCATCGCACGTCCTCACGGGTCTGAGCTGATGTCATGTCCTCGGCCTCACGACCGTTCCGCGCCGAAGGCGCTCAATCCGCTTCCCTGGCGTCACCTGGCTACACGTACGATCGCGAAAATTTAGCGAAATTCCCGGTTCACGGCCCCGGCGCCCCGGAGTCGCGTCCGTGACGGTGAGCTGACCGAGGTATGCCCACAGTAATGTGACGAGCATCACATCGCCTCACGTTTATCTGTCTAGGGTCGGGCACACCGTACTCGTCCGTAATTCCGTAATTCCCAGGGTCACAAGGAGACGACTTTGATGAGGGGAACCCTCAAGCAGTCGGCGCCAGGCACGAGCACCGCCGACCCCAACGGCCCTGGCGCCAGCATGCACCCGGGCTCGCGTGCGGAGCTGAACGAGCTCCCCGATAACGCCCTGCTCGCTAAGATCCGTGCGCTGCCCAGGGACAGCGAACTCCGTGCGGTCGCCTGCGAGATCATCGTGGACCGCTACCAGAAGCTGGTCCGCTCGTGCGTCCGGCAGTACCGCGGCAGCCCGGAGCCCACCGAGGACCTGATGCAGGTCGGATACGTGGGCCTGCTCAAGGCGATCAACAACTACGATCCCGAGGTCGGCGACAGCCTCTCCGCCTACGCCCAGCCGTGCATCAGCGGCGAGATCAAGCGCCACTTCCGCGACAAGCGCTGGCAGATTCATGTCCGCCGGTCCGCTCAGGAACTGCTGCTCGAACTGCGCAAGGCCAGCGAGGAGCTGACCCAGCAGCTTGGCCGGGGGCCGACGGAAGAGGAATTGGCCCACCGGCTCGGTGTCAGCGCCGATGACATGCAGGAGGCCCGCCAGGCGGACCTCGTCTTCAGCACGTACTCCCTCGACGCCCCGCTGTCCGACCGGGAAGACCCCGCGCTGCTCGCGGACGTGCTCGGCGATGACGACCCTGGTGTCGCCCATGCCATCGACATGGAAGCCGTCAGCACGCACTGGGAGGAACTGCCCGAGCGTGAGCAGCGCATCCTGGTGATGCGCTTTTACGGCAACCTCACCCAGTCCGAGATCGGTGAGCGGCTCGGAATCTCCCAGATGCACGTGTCCCGGCTCCTGGCCCGGGCCCTGGGCCATCTCAAGAACCGGCTGCTCGATTCGGCCGAGACTGGCGACACCCCTCACTCAGCGGCCACGGCCTGACCATCACGGGCGCAGGCAGCGGAAGGACACACATGAAAACCGGTATGGGACTGGCACTGATCGCAGTCGGGGCGATCCTCGCCTTCGCCGTGACCACGAACACGTCCGTCTTCAACCTGCACACGGCCGGCTACGTGCTCATCATCGTCGGCATCATCGGGATCGCGATCCCGCGCCGCGGCTACGGCTGGGTCGGACGGCGCCTGTTCGTGCGGCAGACCCACTGGCGGCCGGGCACCCGGGTGGACGAAGTGACCTATCCGGCCTACGCCAACCAGAACCCGGCGAACACACGGGTACAGACGAGCCTGCCCGCCCCCGACGTGCGCCCCGCCGAGACGGAGGTCATCGAGGACGTTTACGACGAGTGAGGCCAGGCGCCGCGAGCGCTTGGCCATGAACAGATGGCGCGGCCGGGGGGACCTCGCCCACGAAGCGAACCCAACCGTATAAGCCTTATGCCCTACCAGGAGAGGTCATGACACTCACAGTTTCCGTCATCATCGTGTGGCTCCTCATCGGACTGGTGATCGGCGCGCTGGCCCGGCTGCTCGTACCCGGCCGCCAGCACATCGGGATCATCATGACGATCCTCATCGGCGTCGTGGCCGCGCTGGTCGCCGGCATCATCACGACCGCCATCATCGGCGCCGGACACACGGTGATCACCTTCATCGTCGCCCTGGTGGCCGCGGCGCTGCTCGTGAGCGCGTTCGCCACCCGCGGTTACGGGCGGTACCGCAGCAGCCGCCGCCGGCCCGCCTGGCGGCGCTGGTAACCACGCGAAAAGGATCCGCCGGGCATCCGCGCCGGCGGATCCTTTTTGCCTGGGCGCGGTCCCTTTCCCGGTAGTATTGAGGCGGGTCAGGACTGCCCTGAGTTCGCACCAGGCCCGTTGCCGCCGAAGGGGGAAACTCCGCGTCGGCAGCGCTTCAGAGGAATGATGGTCTGGAGAGATGTCGCAAGACACCTGGCCCAACGGCTCCTACGACGATTTCACCGACCTGGCCGGACGGCACGAGGCGCTCCGCCAGGCCGCAGCGATGCCTGATGCCGATCCCCGGGCGCTCCTGGACGCCACGTTCGCCGAGCTTGACGCCGCGATCGAGGTGCTGACCAAGCTGGCGGACGCCGACGGCGGCGCGTCGGTCCCGCAGACCCAGCCCGCCGCGACCGGCGCGGAAAGGGGACTGCTGCGGTCCGTGTTCCAGAACGCGCCCGCGCCCTTGCTTGTGCTGGAGCCCGACGGGACGATACGGCGGGCCAACGCGAAGGCGGGCGAGCTGATCGGCGCCCCGCCCGGCTATGTGACCGGCAAGCCGCTCACCGCGTTCGTGGACCTGCCCTCGAGGGCCGCGGTGCAGAGCCAGCTCGCCGCGGCCGTCCGGACCGGGACGACCCGCCAGGCGGACTGCAGGCTACTCGGGGCCGCCGGACCAACCGACGTCACCCTGACGGCGAACGTCATCACGCTGCCGGATGACTCCCGGCTTATGGTGGTGACGGTGCAAGGGGTGTCCGGTTCGGGACTTACGGCCCCGGCTGAGGGCGGAGGTGAAAACACGAGTCCAGGCGGCGCGGTCCAGACGATGGCACGCCGGATGGACATGATCACGGCGGTGACCAGGCTGCTGCTCGACAACAGCACGTTCAGCGAGGCGGTCACGCTGCAGCGGTGCGCCCGGCTGCTGGCTGGTGACCTCGCGAGCTGGGTCATCGTCGACGTCGAGCGGGCGGGCGAGCTGCGACGTCAGTTCGTGATCGGCCCGCACGATGAGCCATCAGAGGAACTGGCCAGGAAGGTGCGTGCCGCCGACCCAGAGCCCGGCTCGGTACCGGCCCAGGTCCACACCGCGGGCCGGTCGGTGGTCGTGGCACATGCGGGGGACTCAGGGCTCCTGGGCGCCAGCCCAGACGGCACGCCGCTGCTGATGCTGCTCGGCGCGACCTCCGTGCTGAGCGTGCCGATTTCCGACGGGACTACCAGCTACGGCGTTCTCACCCTGGCCCGGCAGCCGGCGGAGGGACGCTTTGAGATCGCCGAACTGGGCCTGGCGGAAGAGCTCGGCGAGCACCTGGGCGTCGCGATCAGGGTGGACCGCATGTTCCGGCACCGTTCCGCCGTGGCCGAAGCCCTGCAGAGCAGCCTGCTGCCGGCCCGACTGCCTGACGTGCCGGGGCTAGACCTGGCCGCGGCGTACGTGCCGGCCAGCGAGGGACTGGAGGTCAGCGGCGACTTTTACGATGTCTTCCCGGTCCAGGGCGGCTGGGCCATCACCGTCGGTGACGTATGCGGCAAGGGGCAGGAGGCCGCCGCGATGACCGCGGCCGCGCGGCATGCCATCCGGGTCATCGCGCATTGGAACCCGGACCCGGTCGACGTCCTGGCCAAAGTGAACGAGGTCATCCTGGCCGGCGACTATGAGGACCGCTTCGTCACCGCCAAGCTCGCCTACCTGCGGTGGGATGGCCCCCGCGTACACGTGGAACTGGCGAGCTCGGGCCATCCGGGCCCCGCGGTAGTGCGGCCGGACGGGCGGGTCGACGTGCTGAGCGGAGGCGGCCTTCCCCTCGGCCTGTTCCCCGACGCCGAGCCGCAGCGGGAAACCCTCGAGCTCGGCCAGGACGACCTGCTCTTCTTCTACTCGGACGGCGTTACCGAAGCGCGCGGCGCGGACATGCAGTTCTTCGAGGACCGCCTCGCCGACGAGCTGGCCGGAGTAGCGGGCCGCACCGCGGCCGAGACGACCAGACTGCTCCAGGGCCTGGTCACCAGCTTTTCTCAGGACCAGCTGCGGGACGACATGACGATCGTCGTCGCGAAGGTGAAATCCGCGCCCGACGACGGCAGCTGAGGAAAGCAAGAAGCCGCACTCAAGCGACTCAGTCCTGGCCCCCGTAGGCGGCCACGACCTCGCTGGCGACCTCGGTAACCTTGACGTGGCGGCGCTGAGACTCCTGGCGCAGGCGCTGCAGCGCCTCGTCGGCGTCGCAGCTGAGCGCGTGCATCAAGATGCCCTTGGCCTGGTCAACGACCGACCGGGCGACCACGGCATCCTGGAGCTGGCTGGCGGTTCGCTGGACCTGGTCGTACGCCGTCGCGTTGGTGAGCATCGCGCCGCCGAAGGCGGCCAGCATGTCCGCCATGGGATTGGACTCGGCGTCGAGCACGCCCGGGCGGACGCCGAACAGGGACAGCACCAGGGCACCGCGCGGGAGCTCACGGACGAGGTGGACCGAGCACCGGACGCCGCGGCGCAGCGCCGCCTCCGCGTAATCCGGCCAGCGGGCTTCGTCGAGCGTATCCGGGCAGCTGACCGGGACACCGGTGCCGGCCGCCTCCACCATCGGACCGCGGCCGATCTGGAACTGCAAGTCAGCGAGTTCGGCGAGGTCCGGATGGGTCGCGGCGGCACTGACCACTTCGCTATCACGCCACACGGCCGCGTGCGCCCCTGAGCATGACGGAACCTGCCAGGCGGCCAGCTCCGTGAGCCTGTTAAGCGACCTGGCCTCTCCGCCGTTGGTGAGGCTCAGTAGCTCCGCCGCCTCGTGTCCCAGCTGCTCGATCGGCAACAGATCCTCCGTCTCAGCATCATTTCTAGCACACCCTGGACGGATTCCCCGCCGTCGCTTCGGCACGTGACGGCGGGGAAAGCGCCTGCTCACTTGGGGTCCGGGTGACCAGGCGGGCCGCCGCCGCCGACTCGGCCGGCCCGGTTGGCGGGACCGTCGGGCAGGGTGCGGACCTGATGGGCGATGTGGCGGGGATGACGGTTGTCCTCCCCGTGGCCGGGCACGTGGCCCGGCTCAGAGCCGGCGTCCCGCCGCCGACTGAGTAACCGACGTCGCAAGTAGCCGGGTTCCGGGCGCTGCCGCCCAGCACGGCAGCGACGATGACCGCGATGAATGTGACAGGAACCAGCAGGATCGCGTACAGGGCGTTGCCCGGCGCCAGCCACCGTCGCCGCAGGCTCCCGCGCAGCGGTTCGGCACTTACCGGCTGGTCCTCGTTAAGCCGCGCGAACACCGTGAACATGGCCGCCAGCTGCGGCTCGCTGGCGCGCAGGGCGCCCTCCATGTGGTTGATAACGCGCTGCTGGCGGGCGGGCAGGCTCATTTTTACTCACATCCTCAACGGCTCCTGCGCCTGAGATCCGGACGCGGAGACCGTCGCCTACCCGGCCAGCGGCAGGCAAACGGCCCGTCAGTCGCGGACGGCGGCGGTGACCTCACTGGCGGCGCGCTGGCTCAGTGACACGCGTACCAGGGCGGCGGCCAGCCGGGCCGGCTGGCCGCTATCGGACAGGAGCCGGGCCAGCGACTCACGGTCGGCGGGCAGCCTCACCCGGTGCGCTCCGCTGGTCATCGCGGCGTCCACATACGGAGCCACGGTGGGCCAGACGCCCTGGACCTCGCGCAGGAAGATGCTGGCTCCGGTGGGTCCCACCCCGGGAAACTCGGTGAGCAGCGAGGCGATGCCGCGGGTGTCACCGCCGGCCTCGTCGCGCAGTTTGCGCGGGTCGCCGCGCCAGCGGCTGGCCAGCAGGTCCGCGCCGTCGCCGAGCATGGTCGCGGTGCGCTCGTCATACCGCCGGTAGTGAGCGCGGCCGAGCGCATCCACCCGATCCTGCCAGCTGGCCTCGCTCATGGCCTTCGGGCTGCGGTAGCCGGCCGCGAACAGCTCGCGCGCGGCTGCCACCGCGATGTCGGCGGAGATCCGCGCGCTGGCCACGGTGGCCAGCACCAGCAGCTGGTACAGCGGCCCCGGCCGGTCGGCGAGCCGGATGCCGGCTTCCTCGGCATAAGAGGATCCGCAGCGGCTCAGGAGTTCCTTGACGATCAATTCTGGGTTCGCGGACATGGGACGCCTGCTCCTCAGGAGTCTGGCCGGACCGCGGCCAGGCCGGTGAGCACGGCCTGCTCGTTCCGATCCGGCGCCAGGTCACCGATGTACACCATGCCCACCGCGACCCCGCCGGCCAGGACCGGGATGCGGCGCACGGCGCGCTCGCGGACCAGTCGGATAGCCTCCGCCACGTCGTCGTCGGGGCCGAGCACCGCTAGTTCGCCGGTGCAGATGTCACCGACGAGCGTGGTCAGCGGATCCCGGTTCTCCGCAAGGACCCGGACCATGATGTCCCGCTCGGTGATGAGCCCGCTGAGCCGGCCGTCGGACACTATGAGCACGGTGCCGGTGCCACCCTCCTTCATCGCACGGGCGGCCGCCGCGACCGATTCGCTAGAAGCCATGCACATCGGGGCGGGCGACATGATGTCTCGCATTTTCCTCGTCATGGTTACCTCCTGCGATAGCCCCTGACGCTACCCGCTGGCGTCGCGCGCAAACAGTACGGGTGTCCGGCCACCCAGACCCAGGTCACGCGGCCCCGGCGGCATCCACTGACCCGGCGCGGGCAGTAGGCCGCGCACGAACGCCGGGCGGGCTCCGCGGTGCGCGGTTACTAGCCGGCGGCGAGTTTGGCCAGGCGCTTGGCTGCCGCGCCCAGGCCATGCCTGGTACCGGGGAAATCTGCCCATGGATCGCGGGATCCCGCGTGGCGCGCCAGCCTGGACCGCGTGGTGGCGATCGTGAACTGCCTGGGCTCCAACCCGTCGTCCTCGACTTCGGCCCAGCTCAGTGGCGTGGCCACCGCCGCGCCGGGGCGGGCCCGCACGGCGTAGTTGGCCACTACCGTCTGCGCGTACGCGTTGCGCATGACATCGGCGTAGATCCGCGTGCCCCGCTTGTCCTTGCGCTGCTCGGTGGTAATCAGGTCCGGATGCCTGCGGGCCAGCAGGCCGGCCGCGGCGTGGGCGAACTCCCGGACCGGCTCGAAGCCTGCCCGCCGGTCCAGCCCCACGTGAACGTGCAGGCCGCGGCCTCCGGTGGTCCGGACGTAACTGGTCAGGCCCAGCTCGCCTTCCAGCAGCTCACGAGCCCAAAGCGCCGATCGCCGCACGTCGGCGAAACGCGTGGCGCCGGGCGGGTCGAAGTCGATGACGAGCTGGTCAGGCCGGTCCACCCGGTCCGCGCGGCTGGTGAACCCGTGGATCTCGATACAGGCCTGGGCGGCCAGGTAGACCAGGGTGGCGGGCCGGTCGCAGATCGCGTGGTGGACCACGCCGCCCTCTTTCTTCACCTCAACCCGACGGATCCAGGCGGGGAAGTACGAGGGCACGTTCTTGGCGAAGATCCGCTGGCTCTTGATGCCGTCGGGGTAGCGGACCATCGTGATCGGCCGGTCGCGCAGCCACGGCAGCATCGCGTCCCCGACATCGGCGTAATACCTGGCCAGGTCGTACTTGGTGATGCCGTCATCGGGAAACAGGAGCTTCCCGGCATTCGGGACCTCTACCGTGATCCCGTCGACGGCAATTGCCTCGGTCACGGCGGGCATCCGGTCAGCACGGGCTGAGGTCCGGTGATGGCCGCGAGCGCCGAAGCGTGATCATGCTGCATGGCCAGGTCACCCAGCGTCACCATGCCGGCGACCTGCCCGTCCTCGAGGACAGGAAGCCTGCCTACGTGGTTCTCGTGCATGAGCCGTCCGGCTTCGCAGGCGTCGGCGTCCACGTCCACCCCGATCACGTTCCCACTGCTCAGCGGGCCTACCAGCCCGTCCGGGCCCTTAGCTTCCGCCACCGCCCTGACCACGAGGTCCCGGTCGGTGACCAGGCCGTGCAGAGCCTGCCCGGCCACCACGAGGACGGCGCCGATGCCCCAGTCGCGCATGGTCCGCGCGGTCTCGCCGATCGTCTGGTAGTAGTCCACCCCGATGGGGCCTGGCGTCATCACGTCACGCACCTTGGCGTCCATGATGTGGTGCCACCTCCGTACCGTGGAGTCCGTCGATCCCGTTACCTTTCCGATACCTGCTGGGGCTGGCCCTAAACGGGAATGCGCCCACGGAAGGAATAAGCGGCGGCCGAGCAGCCGTTCGAGGGCGCGCCCGACCTCTTCGGCCAGAGCTGCGTCGCGGCCGGCGGCTCCGGAAGCTCCGGGGCCGCCACCAGACGCGGACCTGGCCGAAGCGACCGCCACCTCGGCCTCCTGGCCACCCGCGAGCGAAGGGACCAGGACGGGTGCGGGCTCGCGGACCAGGCCGCAGTCCAGGCATTCGACCTGGCCCAGCCGGCGGATCAGGTGCACGGTGCCGCACCCGGGGCAGGACTCGAGGTCAGCGGTCCAGTCCCCGGCTTCCTGGCAGGCCGGGCAGACCAGCACGAGCTGGTCGCGCAGGACGCCACGTCGCCACGGGCTCTTACCCCGCTCTGGGTCTGTCTGCCGTACCCCGCAGCGGTAACACGGCATTGAGGCTCACCCCCAGGCCTGCCCTTACGTCAGGAAAACGGCGCTAGCCGAGCGTGGCAAGCGCCTTGGAGTACTCGGCGAGATCGCGTGCCTGCGGGATCGGGTTGACGACCTTCCAGCGCACGACGCCGTCCTTGTCGATGATGAACGTGCCCCGGGTCGCGATGCCGCGCTCGGAGTCGAACACACCGTACAGCTTCGCCACCTCCCCGTGCGGCCAGAAGTCAGACAGCAGTCCGAACTCGAAGTGCTCGCTGTCTGACCAGGCCCGGTGGGTGAACGTGGAGTCCACAGAGACGGTCAGCAGCTCGACGTCGTCGCGGTCCACCTCGGGAAACTCATCCCGGATCGCGCACAGCTCGCCGGTGCACACGCCGCTGAACGCCAGCGGGTAAAAGACAAGCACGACGTTCTTGGCGCCACGAAAGCCTGACAGCCGCACGGGCGTACCGTGCTGGTCCTTCAGCTCGAAATCAGGTGCCTGCTCGCCCACTTCTACCGCCATGCCTGATCCTTTCGATGGAGCCTCAGTAGGCCCGGGGAATTCCCGTCCAACATCCAAGTCTGCCACCTGGCCGAGGGACAAGAGCCATGGACCGTTCGGCATCAAAATAGGCGGAACGGCCGGTCACCTGAGCACCGTGCGGAACCTGGCTCAGCAGATCATCTGCGCGCCTTCGGTGCGACGAGCCGTGACCCTGACCAGTCACGGGCCGCGCTCACGCTCGAAGTCTGGGAGAGGCCGGCCGTGGGCGCGGCCTCGCCGATATCGCTCGGCTCGACATGGCCTGACCTGCCCGCCTTCGGCGTAAGCAGCCAGATGTATCCCCCGTCGGCTAGCGGCGTGAGGGCATCGACCAGCGCATCCACGAGGTCACCGTCCCCGTCCCGCCACCACAGCAGGACCACGTCGACGACGTCGTCGTAATCCTCATCGACTAGCTCCACGCCGTCTATCTTGGTGATCGCGCCGCGCAGCTGCTCGTCG
This sequence comes from uncultured Actinomycetota bacterium, assembly GCA_963844625.1. Classification (GTDB taxonomy): domain Bacteria; phylum Actinomycetota; class Actinomycetes; order Streptosporangiales; family Streptosporangiaceae; genus Palsa-504. The sequence continues at coordinate 146,408 of CAWJPF010000010.1, forward strand.
CAATCATCGTCGTAGCCGATCTCCTGCACCACCTGGCCCGGTTTGATACCGAGCCGCTCGGCCTGGCCACGTTCATCCTGTGCCTGGCCCGCGGTCGCGCTCACTGACGTCCTCCTCAGATCCCTCCCCGCGTCACCTCCATAGCAGCGGGTACCCGGACACGAGGCCCGGCTCCCCCTGACGGCGGTGACACGTCAGCACTTCTTGTTGGGACAGTTCACACTGGCCCGGCCCGGCGCGCAAGTAGCAATCGCTCCAGGTACGAAAACCGCGTCCATAAATTGACCTGCCCGCTCCGCCGAGCGGACACGTACAGCAGGTCTAATCACGTATAGTAACGAATTAGATCGCATTCGGCGAAACTGCCTTGGCTGGCCGCTAAGGCGGCCGCTAAGGCAGGTGCCCGGCAACCCCCGCGCGGCGGTTACCTTCGAGTAGAGATGCGTTCCGGGCCGGTTCGTACGACGATTGGTCTGGACAACACATCGATCATACGAAGGCTCAGCAAGGACGCGGCCGACCGGCCGCCCGACATACTGCGGAAGGCGAGGCTACCCCGTGGCTTCCGGACGTCAGCAATTCCCCATTATCAGCGACGGGTTGCCGACCCAGTTGCCCGACATCGACCCGGACGAGACGCGCGAATGGGTCGAGTCGTTCGACTCGGTCGTGAAGACCAGGGGCCGGGCCCGGGCCAGGTACGTGATGCTCCGCCTGCTCGAGCGGGCGCGCGAGCAGCAGGTCGGCGTACCGGGCCTGCGCAGCACCGACTACATCAACACGATCCCGCCGGAGCGCGAGCCCTGGTTCCCCGGGGACGAGCACGTCGAGCGCCGGATCCGGGCCTACATCAGGTGGAACGCGGCCATCATGGTGTCCCGCGCCAACCGGCCTGGCATGGGCGTGGGCGGGCACATCGCGACCTACGCCAGCGCGGCCAGCCTGTACGAGGTCGGCTTCAACCACTTCTTCCGCGGCAAGGACCACGGCGAATCCGGTGACCAGGTGTTCTTCCAGGGGCACGCGGCACCCGGCATCTACGCGCGCGCCTTCCTCGAGGGCCGCCTGACCGAGGACCAGCTCAACGGCTTCCGCCAGGAGCTCTCGCATCCGGGCGGCGGGCTGCCGTCCTATCCGCACCCGCGGCTGATGCCTGACTTCTGGGAGTTCCCCACGGTGTCGATGGGCCTCGGCCCGCTGAACGCCATCTACCAGGCCCGGTTCAACCGGTACCTGCTGGCCCGCGAGATCCACGACACCTCGCGGTCCCACGTATGGGCGTTCCTCGGCGACGGCGAGATGGACGAGCCGGAAGCGCTCGGCGCGATCGGCCTGGCCGCTCGCGAGGAACTGGACAACCTCACCTTCGTCATCAACTGCAACCTGCAGCGCCTGGACGGCCCGGTGCGCGGCAACGGCAAGATCATCCAGGAGCTCGAGGCGTACTTCCGCGGCGCGGGCTGGAACGTGATCAAGGTCATCTGGGGCCGGGACTGGGACGAGCTGCTGGCCAGGGACACCGACGGCGTACTGGTCAACAAGATGAACACCACGCCGGACGGGCAGTTCCAGACCTACAGCGTCGAGTCGGGCGCGTACATCAGGGAGAACTTCTTCGGCGGCGATCCGCGGCTGCGCGCGATGGTGGCGCACCTGTCCGACGACGAGCTGCGCGGGCTGTCCCGCGGGGGCCACGACTACCGCAAGGTATACGCGGCGTTCAAGGCGGCCCGCGAGCACACCGGCCAGCCCACGGTCATCCTGGCCCACACGATCAAGGGCTGGACGCTGGGCAAGGACTTCGAGGCCCGCAACGCCACCCACCAGATGAAGAAGCTCACCGTGGCCGAGCTCAAGGAGTTCAGGGACCGGCTCTACCTGCCGATCTCCGATGCCGCGCTGGAGGCGGAGCTGCCGCCGTACTACCACCCGGGTGAGGAATCCGACGAGATCACGTACATGCGCGAGCGGCGGGCCGCCCTGGGCGGGGTGCTCCCCCGCCGGGTCGTACGGGCCAAGCCGCTGCCGATGCCGGCCAACTCGGTCTACGACGAGCTGCGCAAGGGCTCGGGCAAGCAGGCGGTCGCCACCACGATGGCGTTCGTCCGGCTGCTCAAGGAGCTGATGAAGGATCCGGTCATCGGGGAGCGGTTCGCGCCGGTCATCCCCGACGAGGCCCGGACGTTCGGGATGGACTCGCTGTTCCCGACCGCGAAGATCTACTCTCCGCACGGCCAGACCTACGAGGCGGTGGACCGCAACCTGCTGCTGTCCTACAAGGAGTCCGAGAAGGGCCAGATCCTGCACGAGGGGATCAGCGAGTCCGGGGCGATGGGCTCGGTGATCGCCGCGGGCTCCGCGTACGCCACCCACGGCACGCACATGATCCCGGTGTACGTGTTCTACTCGATGTTCGGCTGGCAGCGGACAGGCGACGAGATGTGGCTGCTCGGAGACCAGCTCGGACGAGGTTTCCTGCTGGGGGCGACGGCCGGCCGGACGACGCTGACCGGTGAGGGCCTGCAGCACAACGACGGGCACTCGCTGCTGCTCGCCTCGGTCAGCGAGGCCTGCGTGTCGTACGACTGCGGGTGGGCGTTCGAGCTGGCCTACGTGGTGCGGGATGCGCTGCGCCGGATGTACGAGGCCACGCCGGAGCACCCGGAGGGCGAGAACATCTTCTACTACCTCACCATCTACAACGAGCCCTACCCGCAGCCCGCCGAGCCTGCCCACTTCCCCGGCGGCCCCGCGGGCCTTGAGGACGGCATCCTGCGCGGGTTGTATCTGTACGCGCCCGCTGCTGTGGGTGTCACCGGGCCGTCGTCGTCGGAGTCGTCGTCGTCGGAGTCGTCGTCGTCGGAGTCGTCGTCCGGGGAGGCTTCGGCGCCGCGGGCCCAGATCCTGGCCTCGGGGATCGCGGTGCGGTCAGCCCTGACGGCCCAGGAGATGCTGGCGACGGACTGGGGGGTGTCCGCCGACGTGTGGTCGGCTACCTCCTGGACCGAGCTGCGCCGCGACGCGCTGGCCTGCGAGTCGTGGAACATGCTCCACCCCGGCGAGCCGGATCGGGTGCCGTATGTCAGCTCGGCGCTGGCCGACGCGCCCGGCCCGGTGGTGGCGGTATCCGACTGGATCAAGGCGGTGCCCGACCAGATCGCCCGCTGGGTGCCAGGCACGTTCACTTCGCTCGGCACCGACGGGTTCGGCTTCTCCGACACCCGGCCGGCGGCGCGGAGGTTCTTCCACGTCGATGCCGAGTCCATCACGCTCGCGGTGCTCTGGGAACTGGCTCGCACCGGCGCGGTGGACGCCGACATGCCGGCCCGGGCGATCGCCAGGTACCGCCTGGACCTGCCGGTGAGCGAGGCGCTCTCGTAAGCGCCTTTGCCTGCTGATTGGCCGCTTGCTGATTGGCCCGGGCTGTCCCCTTGGCCGGGGCAGTTCGGCCGGGGCAGTTCGGCCGGGGTAGTCTCCCGCAGCGTCATGAAACCCCGGTTTCACCACGTCGGGGGGTGGTGGAACCGGGGTTTCACTGCGAAGCGACTCGCTCAAAGCCACCGCGCTGCCGTATGTCCGGGGCTCATGTGACAGCTGAGGACGAAGCCGACTGAGGCGGATGTCACCGGCGAAGTTCGGCGTACCGGGGGCGGGCGGGGCATGGCAGGCTGGAGGGGTGACGGGGAAGCAGTACACCAGGCCACGCGTCCAGGCCGAGACCGTACGGCGGATGGAGCGGGCGGCCGGGACGCTCAGCACGGCCGCGATCGCCGCCATGGACCAGCGGCTGCCCTGGTACCGCAAGATGTCGGCGGAGAACCGGTCCTGGCTAGGCCTGGTGGCCCAGGCAGGCATCGCCGCGTTCCTGGACTGGCTCAGGCACCCGGAACGTAACCGGCCGGCGGTCACCGAGGTGTTCGGCACCGCGCCGCGCGAGCTGGCCCGCGCGGTCAGCCTGCAGCACGCGGTCGAGATGGTGCGCGTCATCATCGACGCGGTCGAAGCACAGGTGGACGAGCTGGCCGCCCCCGGGGAAGAGGCTGAGCTGCGCGAGGCGGTGCTGACCTACGCCCGGGAGATCGCGTTCAGCACGGCGCAGGTGTACGCGCGGACCGCGGAAGCGCGCGGCGCGTGGGACGCTCGGCTGGAAGCCCTGGTCGTGGACTCTCTCGTACACGGGGAAACCGGGGACTCGATGAACTCGTGGGCGTCGGCGCTGAACTGGTCGTCCTCCCCCGTCGTGGTCGTTGTCGGCACCATCGGCGAGGAGGATGGTGCCGGCGGTCAGCTGGGCGGCCACAGGGCGGCCGAGCCGCTCATGGAGGAGCTCAGGGCCCAGGCCAGGCGCGCGCGGCTTGACCTGCTCGCCGGGGTCCAGGGGAACCGGCTGATCCTGGTTCTCGGCGGCACCGATGACCCGATCGCCGCGGCCGAGCGGTTCGCCGGGCGTTTCGGGCCGGGTCCGGTTATCGCCGGCCCGCTGGTCCGCGACCTGCAGGCCGCTTCCGTGTCGGCCCGGGCCGCCCTGGCCGCGCTGCGCGCCGCGCCGGCCTGGCCGGACGCCCCCCGGCCCGCCGGGGCGGACGAGTTGCTGCCCGAGCGGGCCCTGGACGGTGATCCCGAGGCCCGGGCCGCCCTCATCAGCGACGTCTACGAACCGCTGCTCAGCGGCGGCAACGCGCTGCTCGACACCCTGACCACCTACCTGGAGCAGGGCTCGTCCCTCGAGGCCACCGCCCGGTTGCTTTTCGTCCATCCCAATACCGTCCGCTACCGGCTGCGCCGCGTCGCCGAGCTCACCGAGTACACGCCCTCTGTCGGCCGGGACGGCTTCACTCTGTGGGTCGCCGTCGCCCTGGGCCGCCTGGCCGGCAAGAACGGCTGATCTCGCCACGGCTTGTGGAGCGGTTCGCGGTGCGGCCGCGGCGGCCGGCTAGCGCGGGGGTAACGCGACGATGACATCCGAGTGAACGTTATTTGTATGAAAGCAACAAGCCTTCTACGGATAACTTCGTACCATCCGGCATGCAAGTGGCGGACTCCTACAGGGCAAGGTAGGAGGATGCTGATCATCACCGCACCCGGGCAGGGCGCGCAGACACCGGGTTTCCTCGCTCCCTGGCTGGAGTTGCCCGGTGTCGCCGAACGCCTCGGTGCCGCCTCTGAGCTGGCCGGCTGCGACCTGATCAGGTGCGGCACCACCGCCAGCGCGGATGAGATCAGGGACACCGCGGTCGCGCAGCCGCTGCTGCTGGGCGCCGCGCTCATCGCGGCCGGGGAACTGGCGGGCGGGGCCCCGCGTGAGGTTCCCGCCGACGCGGCCGCCGGGCACAGCGTCGGGGAACTGGCGGCCGGGGTCATCGCCGGCGTCCTGGACGCCGACGACGCCATGCGCCTGGTCGCGGTGCGCGCCGAGGCGATGGCGGCGGCATCGGCGGCCGAGCCGACCGGGATGACTGCCGTGCTCGGCGGCGACCAGGACGCGGTGCTCGCGGCCATCGCCCGGCACGGCCTCAGCCCCGCGAACATCAACACCGAGGGACAGATCGTGGCCGCCGGGGCGCTGACCGACCTGGCTGCCTTCGCGGCCGACCCGCCAGCCGGCGCCCGGCTGCGCCCGCTGCAGGTCGCCGGGGCGTTCCACACCCGGTACATGGCACCGGCCGTCGCGGCCCTGCGCGAGGCGGCCGCCGGCGTCACGGTCGAGGATCCGGCCATCACGCTGCTCTCCGACGCGGACGGCGCGGCCGTCACCACCGGCAAGGAATGGCTGGAGCGCATCGTCGCGCAGGTCGCCGCGCCGGTGCGCTGGGACCTGTGCCTGGCGACCATGACCGACCTCGGCGTGACCGCCCTCATCGAGCTGCCGCCGGCCGGCACGCTGACGGGCCTGGCCAGGCGAGCGCTGCCTGGCGTGGCCCAGCTGGCCCTCAAGACCCCGGATCAGCTCGACGCGGCGCGCGACCTGACCGCGGAGCACCTATCCGCCCCCGTCTCCCACCAGGACCACAGCCACACACCGGAGTGGCGCCTGATCGTCGCGCCGACGTCGGGCCGGTTCCGTTCGGCCGGCGAGACCGCCGGCGCGACGCTGGCGGGCGCCGCCATCGGTCATACCACGGCGCTCGGCACCGTCGTCGCGCGCGGCGGCGAGCACCCGGTCACCGCGCCGTGGCCGGCCGAGATCATCGAATGGCTGATCGAAGACGGGGATCCGGTCAGTGAGGGCCAGCCCCTTGTCCGCGTCCAGCCCAGGGAAGGCGCATGACATCTCCCCAGCCCTTCATGTCCGCCAGCCCGTTCGCGCCCGCCACGGGCGCGCGCATCTTGTCGTTCGGCGGTTACCAGCCGGGCAACGTGGTCACCAACGATGACCTCGCGGTCCAGGTCGACACCAGCGACGAGTGGATCCGCAGCCGGGTCGGCATCGTCAGCCGCCGGATCGCCGGTCCCGACGAGAGCGTGGCGGACATGGCAGTCGTCGCGGGCGGCAAGGCCCTGGCCGCCAGCGGCCTGTCCCCCGCCGACATCGACCTGGTCATCGTGGCCACCTGCAGCACCGAGGCACCGATACCGAACGTGTCGGCGGTGGTCGCGTCCCGCCTCGGCATCGTCGCGCCTGGCGCCTACGACCTTAACGCCGCGTGCGCGGGGTTCTGCTACGCACTGGCGACCGCCTCGGACTCGATCCGGGCGGGCACAGCCCGGCACGTGCTCGTCATCGGGGCCGAGAAGATGACGTCGTGGATCGACTTCACCGACCGCTCCACCTGCATTATCTTTGCGGACGGCGCTGGCGCCGCGGTGGTCGGCCCGGCCGCGGACGGCGAAGCGCCCGGCATCGGCCCGGTGGTGTGGGGCAGCGCGGGCGAGCTATCGCAGAACATCACGATCGCGGACCGCGCGTCCTCGCTGCATCAGGAAGGCCAGGCGGTGTTCCGCTGGGCCACAACCAACATGCACCCGATCGCAGCCCAGGCGTGCGAACGGGCGGGCGTGGCCGTGAGTGACCTCGCGGCCTTCGTTCCGCATCAGGCGAACCTGAGGATCATCGAGTCCATCGCGCGTAAGCTCGGCGTCCCGCGGGAACGGCTGGCCGACGACATCGTGCACGCCGGCAACACCTCGTCGGCGTCCATCCCGCTGGCGCTGTCCGGGATGACTGAACGAGGGGACCTTAAACCGGGCTCCCTGGCCCTGCTGCTCGGATTCGGCGCGGGGCTGTGCTACGCGGCGCAGGTGATCACGGTACCCTAGCCGCGCCTGCCGCGCCGACGCGGAGGGGCGAGCCCCGTTCCGGGGCGCATACCGCACGAACCTAAGGACAAGGAGCAACTGCAATGACTGACCAGGAGATTCTCGCCGGGCTTGGTGAAATCGTCGAGGAGATCGCCGGCGTCCCCGCAGACGAGGTAACCCTGAGCAAGAGCTTCGTCGACGACCTGGACATCGACTCGCTGTCGATGGTGGAGATCGCGGTGGCCGCGCAGGACAAGTTCGGCGTCGAGATCCCAGACGACCAGCTGAAGGACCTCACCACGGTCCAGGACGTGGTGACGTTTGTCGCCAAGAATGCCGGAGGTACAGCGTGACCGTAGAACGCGAAACCGTCGTCGTCACCGGGCTCGGCGCGACCACCCCGCTCGGCGGGGATGTCGCGTCGACCTGGGCGGCGATGCTGGCCGGACGCAGCGGCGTGCGGCGGCTCACCGAGCCATGGGCGGAAGAGCTGCCGGTGCGCATCGCCGCGCCGGCCGCCGCGGACCCGGTGGAGATCGTAGGCCGCGTGCAGGCACGCCGGATGGATCGCTGCGAGCAGCTGGCGCTGGTCGCGGCACGCGAGGCGTGGGCCCACGCCGGGGCGCCTGAGATGGACCCCGAACGGCTCGGGGTCGCGGTCACCAGCGGGATCGGCGGTATCGGGTCGACACTGACCGCCTACGACACGCTCAAGGAGAAGGGCTGGCAGCGCATCTCGCCGTATACGGTGCCGATGCTGATGCCGAACGGGGCGGCCGGCTGGATCAGCATGGAGATGGGGGCGCGCGCGGGCGCTCACGCCCTGGTCAGCGCCTGCGCGTCCGGCGCGGAGGCGATCGGGTACGGCATCGACATGATCCGTTCCGGGCGGGCCGACGTGGTCCTGGCCGGCGGCACCGAGGCCGCGATCATGCCGCTGAACATCGGCGCCTTCGCCGTGATGCGGGCCATGTCTACCCGCAACGACGACCCGGAGGGCGCGTCGAGGCCGTTCGACAAGGCCAGGGACGGGTTCGTGCTCGGCGAGGGAGCCGGCGTGCTGGTGCTCGAGTCGCTGTCGCACGCGCGGCAGCGGGGCGCCATGGTGTACGCCATCGCGGCCGGGGCGGGCTACTCCTCGGACGCCTACCACATCGCGCACCCGGCGCCTGACGGGGCCGGGGTGGTCTCGGCCATCGGCCGGGCGCTGGCCGACGCCCGGGTCGACCCGGGCCAGGTCGTGCACGTGAACGCGCACGCCACCTCAACGCCTGAAGGCGACGCGCTCGAAGCCCAGGCCCTGGTCAAGGCGCTCGGCCCGGCGGCGGATGGAGTGGTCGTCACGTCGACTAAGTCGATGACCGGACACCTGCTCGGCGGCGCGGGCGCCATCGAGTCGGTGGCCGCCATCCTCGCGCTGCGCGAGCACGTGGCTCCGCCCACCATCAACCTCGACGACCTCGACGACGACGTGCCCGTCGATGTCGCTACCGAGCCGAGGCCGCTCAGCAAGCGCGGCTCCGAGCCAATGGCGGTCCTGAACAACGCGTTCGGGTTCGGCGGACACAACGTATCGCTGGTTTTCACTGCGGCTTGAGGAGACCCGAGATGACCGCACTTGATTCCGGAGCTTCCGTGGCTTCGGCGACTGAAGAGCTGCCGGTCATGCTGCCGCGTGACCCGCGGGCGCGGCTAGCGGCCCTGTTCGACCCGGGCACGCTGGAACTTCTCCCCGCCGACGGGGAGGAGCGCAGCGGAGTCGTGGCGGGTGTCGGGCTGGTCCAGGGCGCAGGGGCCGTGGCCTTCGCCTCCGACCCGCGGGTGCAAGGCGGGGCCATGGGCACCGCAGGCTGCGCCGCGATCGTCGGGGCCTACACCGAGGCCATAACACGTGGCGTCCCGATCGTGGGGCTATGGCACTCCGGCGGCGCCAGGCTGGCCGAGGGCGTGGCCAGCCTGCACGCGGTGGGCACGGTATTCGCGGCGATGACCGCGGCCTCCGGACGGGTGCCGCAGATCTCCGTGGTGCTCGGTCCCGCGGCCGGCGGCGCCGCCTACGGCCCGGCCCTGACTGACATCGTGATCCTCTCCGGCCAGGGACGCATCTTCGTCACCGGTCCGGACGTGGTGCGGTCCGTCACCGGCGAGGACGTTGACATGGAGCGGCTCGGTGGTCCCGAGCCGCACAGCCGCCGTTCAGGCGTGGTGCACGTGGTGACCGAGACCGACGCCGAGGCGCTGGACCGGGCCCGGCAGCTCGCGGCCATGCTCAGCGACCAGGGAAAGATCGCCGAGGACGCCGAAGAGCGCGATCTTTCTGGCCTGCTGCCCGACTCCGCCCGCCGCGCCTACGACGTCCACCTGCTGACCGGCAAGCTGCTGGATACGCCGGGCGTCGAACTGCACCCGAGGTGGGCCCCGAACATCGTGACGATCCTCGGCCGGCTGGCCGGACGCACGGTCGGCGTGGTCGCGAGCAACCCTATGCGGCTCGGCGGCTGCCTGGACGCCGCGTCAGCGGAGAAGGCGGCGCGCTTTGTCCGGATGTGCGATGCGTTCGGCGTCCCGCTCGTGGTGCTGGTGGACGTGCCGGGTTACCTGCCCGGGGTGGGCCAGGAATGGGATGGCGTGGTGCGCCGGGGCGCGAAGCTGCTGCACGCCTTCGCCGAGGCCACGGTCCCCCGCGTCACGCTGGTCACGCGCAAGGCCTACGGCGGCGCCTACATCGCCATGAACTCCCGCTCGCTGGGCGCGACCCGCGTCTTCGCCTGGCCAGGCGCCGAGGTCGCGGTCATGGGCGCGGTCGCCGCCGTCCGCATCCTGCACCGCCGCACGCTGGCCACGGTACCGCCCGAGGAGCTCCACGAGGCCGAGACGCGGCTCGCCGCCGAGCACGAGGCCACCGCAGGCGGCCTGCAGCGCGCTCTCGACCTAGGCGTCATCGACGCGGTCATCGAGCCGGCGCAGACGCGCCAGGAACTGGCCCGCGTCATCGCCGAGGCCCCCCAGCTGAAAGGCAGCCACGCCAACATCCCGCTGTGAGCGGGCCGTGCTCCCGGCGCCCGGCCACCAGGACGCGGTGACATTGACATCCCAGGACGGGACGACATGGAAGGCAGCCACACCAACCGGGCCGGGCGTGGCCGGCCCCAGCATCCAGGCCATCACCGGCCTCGCCGTATCCGGCAGCACGCTGACCGGTGTCGGCTTCACCGCCTCCCCTGCCGGCGAGCAGCCCGTTCTGTGGCAGTCCCCTGGGCCTGGCCTCTGATAGCGGAGCTAATCAAGTCCCTCGGCCCGTAACGGTCTCGCTCATCCCGGTCGTGGTGGGCGAAGGCAGTCCCGAGCAGACTTTAGTCGCGGTGGTAAGCAATGACGGTTGGTTGGCCAGCCACCTGAAGCACAGCCTGCCGTTCGGGCCGGTGGCGCTGTTGCTGTACCAGGCGTGGCTGCCGACAATCGCCTCGCTCCCGCTCGTGATCCTGCCGTTCCCGGACGGGCGGCTGCCGTCCCCGCGGTGGCGCTGTGTGCTGTGGTCCTATCTAGGCTGTGCTGCGCCTTCCTGGCCGTGCTGACGTGGCGTGGCCGCTATCAGCCTGGGCCTGGTGGCCGGCTCACTCACCTCGGGGATCGTGTCAGATATCCTCCCGGTCGCGATCCTCGCTCTGCCGGTGGGCATCGGAGTGGGGATCTTGAAGTACCGGCTGTATGAGATCGACCGGATCATTTCCCGGACGATGGCGCACGTGATCGTCACTGGCCTGCTGGTCGGGGTGTATGCGGGGCTGGTACAGCTGGCTACCCGCGTACTGACGGTCCGGACGCCCGTGGCCGTGGCCGCCGCTACTCTCGCCGCCGCGGCGTTGTTCAGCCCGCTGCGTCACCGGGTGCAGCAGATGGTAGACGGCCGGTTCAACCGGGCTCGCTACGACGCAGACAAGATCATCACTGCCTTCGCCGTCCAGCTGCAAGATGCGGTCGACACGGAGGCCGCCCGCGCCGACCGTGCGCGATCACCATCCCGCGCGCTAGAGCGGGGGGTCGCCTACGCCGCTGCCGCGGTCCGTGCTGGCCGCGTCAGGGCCGGTGGGGGGCCCGGGGTCGGCGGGCGGGGCGGAGCTGGCGGGGGCCGCGGAGCTGGCTGTGTCGCTCGCGTCGCCGGGGGCGTCCGGGGTGTCGCTGGCCGCGGAATTGGCGGCGGCGCGGCTCTCGCTGATGAGCTCTTCCAGCCGGGCGCCGCGGATGCGGCGGAACGTACGGTGCTCGCGGGCGCGGTCCAGGATGGCCACCTCCAGCGAGGCCGCAGTCTCGTTGCGCTCGCCGTTGCCGGGCGCGGCCAGTGCGTCCAGCGCGGCGCTGAACGCCTCGCCCAGGGACATGCCCTCGGAGTACCGTTCCTTCAGGGCCGCGGACACCTGGTCCGCCTGCCCACCGAAGGCCACGAAACCTGGCTCGTCAGTCACCGACCCGTCGAAGGTGATTCGGTAGATCTGGTCGTCGCCTGGCTGCTGCGCTACCTCGGCGACGACAATCTCGACCTCGAACGGCTTCGGGCTCTCGGTGAAGATGCTGCCGAGCGTCTGCGCGTACCAGTTGGCGATGCCCCGCGCCGTCACGTCGTGCCGGTCAAACTGGTAGCCGGTGATGTCCGCGTAGGTGACCCCGGCCTTGCGCAGGTTCTCGTATTCGTTGTACCGGCCGACCGCGGCGAAGCCGATCCGGTCGTAGATCTCGCTGATCTTGTGCAGTGCACTCGACGGGTTGGGCGCCACCAGCAGGATGCCGCCCGCGTACTGCAGGGCCACGCAGCTTCGGCCCCGCGCGATGCCCTTGCGCGCGTAATCGGCCTTGTCCCGCATGGACTGCTCGGGTGAGACGTAGAACGGCATTGACACCGCGGACGCTTCCTTTACCTAGGTCGGATGAGGGCTGGCGGACCGGTTGATGGCTAGGTTAGCGGGGCCACAGGACCGTCGGGCCTGGTCATCCGCTCCTGGACGACCCGCTGGGCGTAGTCCTCGGCCTCGGCTTCTGGCAGCTTCCTGAAGCCGTCGGCCGTGATGGTCGCGATGACGGGGAAGATGCGCCTGGTCAGGTCGGGACCGCCGGTCGCCGAGTCGTCGTCGGCGGCGTCGTACAGTGCCTGCACGCAGGCCAGCGCGACGTCGTTCACCGACATGTCATCGACGTACAGCTTCTTCATCGCGCCTCGGGCGAACAAGGAGCCCGAGCCGATCGAGTAGAACCTGTGCTCCTCGTACGGGCCGCCGGCCACGTCGTAACTGAAGATCCGCCCGCGCCCGGTGTCCTCGTCGAAGCCCACGAAAAGCGGCACGACGATGAGTCCCTGCATGGCCGCGCCCAGGTTGCCCCTGACCATCCAGGCGAGCCGGTTGGCCTTGCCTTCCAGGGACAGCGAGCGGCCTTCCATCTTCTCGTAGTGCTCAAGCTCAACTTGGAACAGCCGAACGAACTCGATCCCCACGCTGCCGGTGCCCGCGTAGCCCATGGCGGAGAATTCATCGCTGCGGAAAACCTTCTCCACGTCCCGCTTCGCGATCATGCTGCCGGCCGTGGCCCGGCGGTCGCCCGCCAGGACCACCCCGTGGTCGCACACCGCGGCCACGATCGTAGTGGCGTGCGGCAGGTCACGGATGGCCTGCCCGGACCCCGGGTCAGTGCCTGGGCCAGGTACGGTCCGGCCAGGCAGCAGGCCTGGTGAGTGCGAGGCGAGGAAATCAGCGAACGACGAGGACTGCAAGCCCATAAAACCGGCCGGGGGGCGGCCGTCAGCCCCTCCGGAGCCCGGAACCCGCCCGGGTCCTCCAGGACCCCCGGCAAACGGGCCGGACTGGCTGCCGTCGTAGTACGAGCCCAAGGCGAACCTCATCCCGTGGTTGTCAGCGTCTCCGGGGGTTGCCCCGGGCTAGCAGAGCGGGGCGCCGGGGGATTTCGGGGTTTCGCCCCCGGTAAAAGCACTGCCCTCATCAGACCCTACTGCCACGCCGGAGCGCGGCAGGTACGCGTAAGGCGCCGGCGCGTCCGCTTAGGGCGAACCGGCTGCCGCCGTTACTGTCCGCCCTTTTGCACGTAGGACCGGACGAACTCCTCGGCGTTCTCCTCGAGCACCTCGTCGATCTCGTCGAGGATAGCGTCGACGTCATCGGAGAGCTTTTCGTGGCGCTCCTTGACCTCTTCGGTGGTGTCCGTCTCGGCCTGCTCGGTCTCTTCGGCGCGCCTAGTGGTCTGCCGCTGACCGCCTGTGTCCTTCGTTGCCATATCACTACCTCCGTCAGTCCCAACGCTATCGTCACCCGTGGGAGTCCCTCCCAATCCCGCCGGGCCGAAATCGGTACGAACTCGCGATCCGCGCCGGGGCTCCGCTCCGGGTCAGGCTAATCCTGACCAGTGAGCGCGGCGACCAGCTCGGCGGCGCTGCGGCAGCGGTCGAGCAGCTCGCCGACGTGCGCCTTGGTACCGCGCAGGGGCTCGAGCGTCGGGACCCGCTGCAGCGACTCACGGCCGGGAATGTCGAAGATCACCGAGTCCCACGAGGCCGCGGCCACGGACTCCGGGTACTGCCGCAGGCAGCGGCCGCGGAAGAAGGCCCTGGTGTCCTCGGGCGGGTTATCGACCGCGCGCTCCACGGTGGCGTCATCGGTTAGCCGCACCATCCGACCCCTAGCCGCCAGCCGGTTGTACAGGCCGCGATCCGGCCGCACGTCGGAGTACTGCAAGTCCACAAGCTGCAGCCGCGGATGATCCCAGCCGAGGTTGTCCCTAGACCTGTACCCCTCAAGCAGTTCCAGCTTGGCCACCCAGTCGAGCTCCTTGGACAGCAGCATCGGGTCATCGGCCAGCCGGTTGAGGACCGACTCCCACCGGCTGAGAACGTCGGAGGTGATGTCATCTACGTCGTTCCCGTACCGGTCCTCGACGTACTTCCGGGCGAGCTCGAGGTATTCGGCCTGCAGCTGGACGGCCGTCATCTTCCGGCCGTCCTTGAGCGTGAGCAGACGGCGGCAGGTCGGATCGTGGGAGATCGCCCGGAGCTCGGCCACCGGGGCCTCGACCGACAGGTCGGTACCGAGGAACTTATCCTCGATCATCGCGAGCACCAGCGAGGTCGTGCCGACCTTGAGGTAGGTGCATACCTCGCTCATGTTCGCGTCGCCGAGGATCACGTGCAGCCGCCGGTATTTCTCCGGGTCGGCGTGCGGCTCGTCCCTGGTGTTGATGATGGGCCGCTTCAGCGTGGTCTCCAGGCCGACTTCGACCTCGAAGAAATCGGCTCGCTGGCTGATCTGGAAACCCGTCCCGCGGCCGTCGGCGCCGATGCCGACCCGCCCGGCCCCGCAGATCACCTGACGACAGACGAAGAACGGGACCAGGTACTTGACGATGTCGGCGAACGGCGTGCCGCGCCGCATCAGGTAGTTCTCGTGCGAGCCGTAGGAGGCGCCCTTGTTGTCGGTGTTGTTCTTGTACAGCTGGATGGGCGCGCTGCCCGGCACGGTCGCGGCCTTCGCCGCGGCCTCCGCCATGACCCGCTCGCCGGCCTTGTCCCAGATCACCACCGACAGCGGGTTCGTGCACTCAGGCGCCGAGTACTCGGGGTGCGCGTGGTCGACGTACAGCCGACCGCCGTTGGTGAGGATGACGTTGGCCAGGCCGAGGTCCTCATCTGTCAGCTGCGAGGAGTCCGCCGCCTCACGGGTGAGGTCGAACCCCCGCGCGTCGCGGAGCGGGTTCTCCTCCTCGAAGTCCCAGCGCGCGCGTCGGGCCTTGGCGGCGGTGGCCGCCTGGTAGGCATTGACGATCTGTGATGAGGTCACCATCGCGTTGGCACCGGGCTGGCCGGGCACAGAGATCCCGTATTCGGTCTCTGTGCCCATCACGCGAAGAACGCTCATGCCAAGAAGCCTAATGCCGTTACGAACCGAGGTGACATGCCGACACGGTTTCCCTTAGCGCGAACAGCCATCAAAGGTACTGTCCGGTGTTCGCCACGGTGTCTATCGAGCGGCCCGCCTCGGTCCCGGTCTTGCCGGAGACCAGCGTCCTGATGTAGACGATGCGCTCGCCCTTCTTGCCGGAGATACGGGCCCAGTCGTCGGGGTTGGTCGTGTTCGGCAGGTCCTCGTTCTCGCTGAACTCATCGACGCACGCGGCCAGCAGGTGGCTCACCCGCATGCCCTTCTGCCCGGTGTCGAGGAACTCCTTGATGGCCATCTTCTTGGCCCGGGCGACGATGTTCTCGATCATCGCGCCGGAGTTGAAGTCCTTGAAGTACAGGACCTCCTTGTCGCCGTTGGCGTAGGTGACCTCGAGGAACCTGTTCTCCTCGGACTCGGTGTACATCCGCTCGACCGTGCGCAGGATCATCGCGTCGACCGTGGCCTGAGGCGACCCGTCGTGCTCTTTTATGTCGTCGGGATGCAGCGGCAGTTCCTTCAGCACGTACTTGGTGAAGATGTCCTTGGCTGCCTCGGCGTCCGGCCGCTCGATCTTGATCTTGACGTCGAGCCGTCCAGGACGCAGGATCGCGGGGTCGATCATGTCCTCGCGGTTCGAGGCGCCGATCACGATCACGTTCTCCAGTCCCTCAACGCCGTCGATCTCGGACAGCAGCTGGGGCACGATCGTGTTCTCCACGTCGCTGGACACGCCGGAGCCGCGGGTGCGGAAGATCGAGTCCATCTCGTCGAAGAACACGATTACCGGCATGCCCTCGCTGGCCTTCTCGCGGGCGCGCTGGAAGACGAGCCTGATATGGCGCTCGGTCTCACCGACGTACTTGTTCAGCAGCTCGGGGCCCTTGATGTTCAGGAAGAAGCTCTTGCCCTCCGAGCCGTCCGGCTGGGCCGTCTTGGCCGCGACCTGCTTGGCCAGCGAGTTCGCCACGGCCTTGGCGATCAGCGTCTTCCCGCAGCCGGGCGGCCCGTAGAGCAGGACCCCCTTCGGCGGCTTGAGCTGGTGTTCCTTGAACAGGTCCGCGTGCAGGTAGGGCAGCTCGATAGCGTCCCTGATCTGCTCGATCTGCCCGGCCAGGCCGCCGATGTCGGAATAGGAGATGTCCGGTACTTCCTCGAGGATGAGCTCCTCGACCTCGGCCTTGGGCACCCGCTCGTAGACATAGCCGGACCGCGACTCAAGCAGCAGCGAGTCGCCAGCCCGCATCGTCTCGTGCAGCAACGGCTCGGCCAGCCGCACGACCCGCTCCTCGTCAGCCTGTGAGATGACCAGGGCGCGCCTGCGGTCAGCGAGCACCTCCTTGAGCATGACGACTTCGCCGACCGTCTCGTAGGACTGGGCGAGGACGACGTTGAGCGCCTCGTTCAGCACCACTTCCTGGCCCGGGCGCAGCTCGTCCAGCTCGACGTTCGGAGATATGTTCACCCGCATCTTGCGGCCACCTGTGAACACGTCGGCCGTGCCCTCTTCTGCCGGGTTCAGGAAGACGCCGAAGCCGGACGGCGGCTGAGCCAGCCGGTCCACTTCTTCCTTCAGCGCGACGATCTGGTCGCGCGCCTCACGCAGGGTTGCCGCCATACGCTCGTTCTGGGCGGTAACTCCGGTGAGACTCCCCTCGGTCTCGCGCAGCCTGTCCTCAAGGAGCCTGACCTGCCGCGGCGAGTCCGCTAGCCTGCGCCTGAGCACGGCAATCTCCTCATCAAGGAAGGAGATCTGAGCGGTAAGGCTCTTCACCTCATCCTCGTGCCGCGAGGCACGCCCGCTGTCGTCTCTGGTGGCCACGGCCCTCACCTCCTCCTACACCGTTAACTGGACTCTACCTATCCACGGGCATTCCCTAACCTACGGAGGCCGTATCGACTCCGTTTTGCTTCCCGCGTAATCACCAACCTGTAACAGTAGCATCGCAAGGCGTTACCAAACACTCAGGCTTTAACATAGCCGCCCGTTCGGATCAATGATCTTTTTCGTGATCTTCCTCCTGTGCGCCCTTGGCCGGGCGGCGCCTGCGCGGCGGGGGGACGACGCCGGGCGCCAGCCGCCGGGCAGTCACCAGGAACCCCGTGTGGCCTACCATACGGTGATCGGGGCGGACCGCCAGCCCCTCCACATGCCACCCGCGCGTCAGGCTCTCCCAGGCGGCGGGCTCGTCGAAGCCGCCGTGCCCGCGTAGCGCCTCCACAGTGCGTGACAGCTGGGTCGTCGTGGCGACGTAACAGCAGACCAGGCCGCCGGGCGCGAGGGCCCAGGCGACGGCGTCCACGCAGTCCCAGGGGGCAAGCATGTCGAGGATGATCCGGTCGAAATCGACGAGTCCGGCCTCGGGGCCCCCGGTGTCGCCGGCCCCGGGTTCGGCGGTCCCGGATCCGGTGCCCGCGGGTTCGGCGGTCCCGGATCCGGTGCCCGCGGGTTCGGCGGTCCCGGATCCGGCGCCCGCGGGTTCGGCGGTCCCGGATCCGGCGCCCGCGGGTTCGGCGGTCCCGGATCCGGCGGCAGAGCTCCCGAAGTCCCCGACCACCAGCTGCCAGGCCGCCGGCGGCCCGCCGAAGAACTGCTCGACGTTGCGCCGGGCGACCTCGGCGAAATCGGGCCTGCGCTCAAACGAGGTCAGGGTGCCCTGCTCGCCGACAGCCCGCAGCAGCCAGCAGCTGAGCGCACCGGAGCCAGCGCCGGCCTCAAGCACGCGCGCGCCGGGGAACACGTCGGCGAACGCCACGATCTGCGCGGCGTCCTTCGGGTACACGACCGCCGCGCCGCGCTTCATCGCCAGCGTGAAGTCAGCGAGCCGCGGCCGGAAGACGACGTAAGGGGTGCCGCCTGAAGACTTGACCACGTTCCCGTCGGGGCCGCCGATCACGTCGTCGTGGTTCAGCGTGCCCTGGTGGGTGTGGAAGGACGCGCCAACGCGCAAGGTGATCAGGTGGCTGCGCCCTTTAGTGTCGGTCAGCTGCACCGGCTCACCGGGCATCAGCGGCCCTTGCCGCGGTTTGGTCATGGCGTCAGGGTAGTGCCACGACGGCCCCGCTCGGCTAACTCAGACTCCGGCAAAGGCATGGTCGACGTCGCGGGTCGCCAGCACGCCGTAGACCTGCCCCGAGGGCTCCACCAGCAGGTACTCGGTGGCAGGGGCCTTGCGGATGGCGTCGAGCAGCGCCATCCCCGATAGGTCCGCCGACAGCACGAGATTCGGCTCGAGGGTCCTGGCCAGCGTCCCTGCCTCGATCCACGGGCGTCGCTGCGGCGGGGTCGCCATCACCGCGGTCTCGTTGACGATCGCGATCGGCTTGTCATCGTGATCCACGACCACGACCGCGCGGGCCTGGCTCTCGTCCGCGCGCCTGATCGCCTCGGCGAGCGGGGTATCCGCCGCAACCGAGACTGCTTTCCTGGCCAGCCGCCTGGCCTGCAGCCCGGGCAGCCGCTCGCGGAACTTCGTGGCCTTGATGGCCTGCCCGGCCCCGGTCCACATGAAGGCGGCTATCACCGCCAGCCACACCACCGTGACCAGATCCCCGCCCCTGCCGTTCACTACCCCGGCGGTGAACGGCACGACGAACAGGGCCACGGCGATCACGCGGCCCGCCCAGGCGGCGGCGATGGTCGAGGCGCCCGGACGGCCGGTCAGCTTCCAGATCACCGCGCGCAGCATGCGGCCGCCGTCCAGCGGCAGGCCGGGCAGCAGGTTGAAGATCCCGACCACCAGGTTGGCCCAGTAGAGCTGGCTGACCAGAGTGCCGGCGATGGTACCGGCCGGTACCACCTGCATCAGGCCGTATCCGCAGGCGGCCAGGGCGAGCGAGAGCGCCGGGCCCGCCGCGGACACCAGGAACTCCCGGCCAGGCGTCTGGGGTTCCCGCTCGATCTCGGAGAATCCGCCGAGCGGGTACAGCAGGATACGCCGGACCGGCAGCCCGTATCCGCGGGCGACCACGCAATGGCTCAGCTCGTGGATGAGGACGGACGCGTAGAGCAGCACGACGAAGGCCGCCGCCACGATGAACCTGGTGGACCCGTGCAGAGTCGAGGCGAGGTCGTTAGCGTAGATGAGGATGAAGACGCCGGCGATCACGAACCAGTACGGCGATATATACACCGGGATGCCGAACGGGCGGGCGATGACGATCCCGGAACCGGCTTCGCGGCGCCGCGGCGACGTTTCCGGCGTCGCGGGCGGCTGCTCGGGCGGCGTGCTTGGCACAGGCACGTAACCGATGCTACGTGCACATGCGGTCGTTCGGGTCGATGGGCGGCTCGTGTTCGCGTGCGGGGTGATGCCGGTGCCTGCCCGTGATACCTGAGCGTGCCCTGATGCGTCCTGGTGCGCCCTCCTCACTGCCATCCACGAAAAAGATCGTGGAAGATTCGGGTTACGTGGAGACTTTGGTGCACTATAGCACCCCTAAATTTCCACTAAGCTCGAATCATCCACGATAAATGGCATCGCTCTAGAATAGATTAGCGAGCAGGTACAGGTGGGGTCGGGGTGGTACCGGTGCCTTCGAGGAGACTCGGAACCGGGCCCGGAGCCCGTGAGATCCCCCCGAATGTCGGTGCCTTGCCTTACGGTGGCGCTGTGGATGAATCAGCAGCGGCTATTGACACCTTGCCCGTGGACGCTCCGGAGGCCGAGAGCGCGCCAAGGGGGCCGGCGCTGTCGCCTTCTCGCGCGGCTGACTTTATGAACTGCCCGCTGCTGTACCGGTTCCGGGTCATCGACCGGCTGCCGGAACCGCCTACTACGGCGACCGCTCGCGGGACGCTGGTGCATGCCGCGCTTGAGCGGTTGTTCGACCTGCCGGCCGCGGGCCGTACTCCCGAGGCGGCACGGGCCCTGATCGTCCCCGAGTGGGAACGGCTGGCCGCTGAAGCCCCCGAGATGGCCGCGCTCTTCGCCGACGACGCCGAGCGAGACAGCTGGCTCCAGTCCGCGACGGCCATCCTGGACGCGTATTTCACCCTCGAGGACCCTCGCAGGCTCGAGCCCGCCGAACGCGAAGCTTACGTGGAGACCACGCTCGACTCCGGGCTGCGGCTGCGTGGCTACATCGACCGGCTCGACGTGGCGCCGAGCGGTGACATCAGGATCGTGGACTACAAGACCGGCCGGGCTCCCCGGGAGGCCTACGAGGCCAGCGCGCTGTTCCAGATGAAGTTCTACGCGCTGGTGATATGGCGCCTACGGGGCCAGGTGCCGAGGTTGCTTCAGCTCATGTACCTCGCCGAGGGCGAGGTACTGCGTTACTCCCCCGACGAGGCTGACCTCCTCGCCACCGAGCGCAAGGTCGCGGCCCTGTGGAAGGCAATCGAGCGGGCCAGGGAGGCAGGCGACTGGCGGGCGAGACCGAGCAAGCTGTGCGACTGGTGCAATCACAAGGCACTTTGCCCCGAGTTCGGCGGCACCCCGCCGCCGCTTCCCGATCCGGCACTCGCTCCGGTTCCGCTCGCCGACCCCGCGTTTCCCACGGCGCTCCCCGAACCGTCGCTGCCCGAGGTCCCCTGATTGGAGGCGATGGAGCGAGCCGAAGGGGCGCGACGTCGCCGGGACTGAGGAGAGCGTTCCTGGGTGAGGACGCCTAGTCGTTCTCGACCACGAAGTCCCATTTGGCGACGGTATCGTACCCGTCTGGGCCTAGCGCGTCTGACGGCTGGACGGCGCCAGTGAACAATTGGCGCCCGTCCTCATCCGGTCAGAAAGCGACCGCGGCGATCAGCAGTCCGAGCGCCGGCACCCCCACCGCGGCGATCGGCGGCCAGGCCCACCTGGCCGTCACCGGGCGGACGAGATTCCCCGGTTCGCGACCGGCCCGTTCCCGGGCCGCGCGGCTGTCCAGGCGAAAAGCGATGGCCTTGGCGGCCGGCAGCGAAGCGAGGTACTTCGCCTCCTCGGGCAGCCTGGAGTTCTCCGCGTAGCCAGGCTCCTGGCGCGAGGCGGCGAGCATGTCCGTCGCGGTCGAGCCGAACCCACGCGGAAGGATCCCGCGGGGACGGGGACGCGAGGCGGCCCGGGCGAATCCGGGAGGTCCGGCCGCCCCGAAGGACGCGGGGGGCCCGGCCCGGACGATCCGGCGCTTGGTCCGGGCGGAGAGGTAGAGCGCCCAGCATGAGATCGCCTTGCTGGCCGCGCTGCTGGCCCGGACGGCCGCGCTGGCCGGGACGGCCGCGCTGCTGGCCGCCGGGCTCGCCTGGGCGGGAGCGTAGTGCACCCGCACCCACTCGCCCGTATCCACCGCCTGGATGGCCGCCCAGGGCACGTGATGGTCGCGGAAGGGGTTGACGATCGTCAGGCCGGCCGGTTCGGCGATGACGCGGGGCCGCAGCGCCAGGGTGTACGCCAGCCCGGTGATCGTCAGCAGGATCGCCGATACCACGACCGAGAACCTGGCCGACGCGCCCTGGAGCACGAAGTCGGCCACGTTGGCCACCGCGAAGACGACCCACACCCACCACAGGATCAGCGGGGGTGCGAGCCGGAATACCTCGCGATTCACCTCAGGCGATCCGGACCCGCGGGTCGAGCAGCGCGTAGACCAGGTCGACGATGATGTTGGCTACCACGACGAACACGGCGGCGACGATGACGAACCCGATGATCACCGGCAGGTCGTCGGTGTCGATGGCTTGGACGGACACCTGGCCGAGGCCGCCGAGACCGAAGACGGCCTCGACCACGACGACACCGCCGAGCAGCTGGCCCATGTCCACGCCCAGCTGGGAGACGACAGGGGTCAGAGCGGCCCGGACCCCGTGCTTGAAGGTCACTCGCCGCTCGGACAGCCCCTTGGCCCGGGCCGTCCTGATGTAATCCTCGCCCATCGTGTCGAGCAGCTGGCCGCGGGTCAGCCGGGTGTAGACGGCCGCCTGCACGGCCGCGAGCGTGATCCAGGGCAGGATCATGTGCCCCGCCCAGGTGCCGACCCCCTGCGAGATTCCGGCGTATCCGGTCTGGATCCAGGTGAACCCGTGCTTATTGAGCGGCACGAACACGAACAGGATCAGCAGCTCACCGATTACGAACACCGGCATCGACAAGCCGATCAGCACCGCGACGTTGGAGGCCCGGTCGAACAGACTGCGCGGCCTGATGGCGCTGATGATGCCGACCGTCAGCCCGGCGATCAGCCAGAGGACCACGCCGCCCACTACGAGGGAGATGGTCGGCGGCAGGTCCTGCTTCAGCATCGTGTCGACCGGCTCCTGGCTGAAATAGGAGTAGCCGAGGTTGCCGTGCAGCAGGCCGTCGATGAAGTGCCAGTACTGAACCATGATCGGCTGGTTCAGGCCGAGGTTCCTGATCACCTCGGCGATGACCGCCGGGGTGGCGGCGTGACCGGCCAGCTGGCGCGCCACCGTTTCCACGGGCCGCGCGAAGAAAAGGAAGAACGCCCCGCTCGCGACCAGCCAGACGACCACGATGCCGGTGAGAATACGCCGGATGAGAAAACCGATGATCGCCATGTCAGCTGCCTCCCGCCGGGGGTACGTATGGTTCCACGTGCGATAGGTCAGATTGGCCGCCGTCGGCGAGCACCTGGCGCTTGCCGCGGCGTCTCCGGGCTTTCCCGGCCGCGAAAGCCCGCTCGGTGCGCGGGTCCATGGCGTCCCTGATCCCGTCGCCGAACAGGTTGAAGGCCAGCGTGGTGATGAGCAGTGCCGCTGCCGGGAATATGACGTACCACCAGGACGTCGAGTAGAAGTTTTGCGCGTCGGCCAGGATGTTGCCCCAGCTCGCGGTCGGCGGCTGGATGCCCAGGCCCAGGTAGGAGAGCGTCGCCTCAAACACGACGGCGGTCGGGATGTACAAGGTGGCGAGCACGAGCACGGGCGCCAGCAGGTTGGGCAGGATGTCGAGGAACATGATCCGGAACGGCCCGGCGCCCAGGGACCTGGCCGCCTCTATGTACTCTTTTTCCTTGATCGACAGGGTCTGGCCCCGGACAATCCGGGCGATCGCCGCCCAGGAGAAGAACGCGATCACCCCGATGATCACGGTCAGGCTCGGGCCGAGCACCACGGCGAGGGCGAGCGCCAGCACGACGTAGGGAAACGCGAGCACCGCGTCGGTGAACCGGGCCAGCACGGTGTCGATGACTCCGCCGAAGTACCCGGCTATCAGGCCGACGCTCACCCCCGCGACCACGCCGATCGCCGTGGTGACGAAGCCCACGAACAGCGAGATGCGCGCGCCGTAGAGGATCCGGATGAACAGGTCGCGGCCGGTGCCGTCGGTCCCCAGCCAGAACCCGGCCGTGCCAGGTCCCACCGGGTTGCCCGCCGCGTCCTCACCGGTGTTCGGGTAGGCGACGTTCGGCGGATGGTGAGTGATCGCGACAAAGGCGGGCGCGAAGATGGCGAGCAGGACCATGATCACGATCACGATCAGGGACGCCATGGCTACCTTGTCACGACGCAGCCGGCGCCACGTCAGCTGCCACTGGCTGCGCCCCTGGATCTTGGCGGCATCGGCGTCGAGCGCGGACTCGCCGGAGGCGGCGTCTTGTCCCGCGACCTCAATCCCGGTGATGCTCATGTCAGTTCGCTCCTGCCTGCGGCGGCGAGGTTCTCGCCCGCTTGGACGGGGAAGTGGCAGGCGGTCAGGTGGGTGGCCGCGTCGCCTGCCTTGGCCTCAAGCTGAGGCTCTTGCTGGCCGCACACCGCTTCCGCTTTCGGGCAGCGCGGGTGGAACCGACATCCGGAGGGGGGATCGATCGGGGAGGGCACGTCTCCGGTCAGGATGATCCGCTGCCTGGCGGCCGCCGCGTCCGGGTCGGCGGCCGGCGCGGCGGACAGCAACGCGGCGGTGTACGGGTGCCGGGGCGAGCCGTAGACCGGCTCTATCGGCCCCGACTCGCCGATGCGGCCGAGGTACATGACCGCCACCGAGTCGCTCACATGCCGCACGACCTCGAGGTCGTGGGCGATGAACAAGTAGCTAAGGCCGTAGTCACGCTGCAGATCCGCGAGCAGGTTCAGCACCTGGGCCTGGATCGACACGTCGAGCGCCGACACAGGCTCGTCGCAGATGATCAGCTTCGGCTTCAGCGCCAGCGCACGGGCGACGCCGATGCGCTGCCGCTGGCCGCCGGAGAACTCGGCCGGGAACCGGTTGTAGTGCTCCGGGTTGAGCCCGACCCGCTCCATCAGCTCCTGCACCGCTTTCTTGCGCTCGGCGCCTGTCGCGGTCTTGTGAATAGCGAACGGGTCACCGATGATCGCGCCGATCCGCCGCCGGGGGTTGAGCGAGCTGTAGGGGTCCTGGAAGATCATCTGGATCTCGCGGCGAATCGGCTGCATGGCGCCGCGGGACAGGTTGGTGATGTCCCGGCCGTCGAAGACCACCCGTCCGGAGGTGACCGGGATCAGGCCCGCGACGCAGCGGGCGAGCGTGGACTTGCCGCTGCCGGTCTCGCCGACCAGGCCGAGGGTCTTGCCGCGCGGGATGGACAACGACACGTCGTCCACGGCGTGGACCTGGCCAACGGTCCGCCGGACCAGGCCGCTCGTGCGGACCGGGAAGTGCTTGACCATGTTCTCCACCCGGACGAGGTCATCACCGGCCGGAGTCGTCGGGTCGGATCCGGTGCTCGCTAGCAAGTCGCTCACCCGGCCACGCTCCCCTCAGGCCCCAGCGCCTTGGCGCTCTCGGCTTCGAAGACTTCGGCCGCCGCCTCACCGCGGCCCTCGCGGACCGTCTCGGCCCGCAGTTCTTCGGCCCGCTCGCTCAGGCCGGCCGCCTGGATTGGCAGCCAGCAGGCCGAGCTGTGCAAGCCGTCCTGGCTGATCGGCCGCAGCTTGGGCTCCTCGATCAGGCACTGATCGAGCACGTAGCCGCACCGCGGGTGGAACTTGCAGCCGGACGGCAGGTTGATCAGGCTCGGCGGCGAGCCCGGGATGGGCCGCAGCCGACCACCGGCGGCGGTACTGCTCGGTATCGACTCGAGCAGCCCCTTGGTGTACGGGTGGTGCGGCGCGTAGAACACGTCCCGCTTGGACGCCTTCTCCGCCGCCCGTCCCGCGTACATGACCATGACGTCGTCCGCGATGTCCGCCACCACGCCGAGATCGTGCGTGATCATGAGCAACGCGGTATTCGACTCCTGCTGCAGGCGCAGCAGCAGGTCAATGATCTGGGCCTGCACGGTGGCGTCGAGCGCGGTGGTCGGCTCGTCGGCGATGATCATCTGCGGCGAGAGCGACAGCGCCATGGCGATCATCGCCCGCTGCCGCATGCCGCCCGAGAACTGGTGCGGGTAGTCGTCCACTCGCCGGTCCGGGCGCGGGATACCCACCCGGCCCAGGAGTTCCACGGCCCGGTCGTGCGCCTGTTTCTTGGAAACCGACTTGTCATGGGCCCGGATCATCTCGGCGATCTGCCAGCCGACCTTGTACAGCGGGTGCAGGCTGGTCAGCGGATCCTGGAAGATCACGGCGATGCGCGCGCCGCGGACGTCCCTCAGGCGGGCCTCGCTGAGCGTCAGCAGGTCGGTCCCTTCGAACAGGGCGCGTCCCGCTACGTCGGCGCCCGGGGTCAGCCCGAGCAGCGTCTGGGTCAGCACCGTCTTGCCGCTGCCCGACTCGCCGACGATGCCGAGCGTCCGGCCGGCCTCGACGGCGAACGACACGCCGCGCACCGCCCGGACCACCCCGTCGGCGGTCGGGAAGCTGACGGTCAGGTTCGTTACCTCAAGCAGGGTCAAGGTATCCCTCCGGCGCGCGACTCAGCAGCCACGATGCGATATGCGGCTGACAGGGAAAGCGTTGCATAAGATTCACCGATACCGCTACGCAGGTCCGGCCGGGAATTGGTGGTTCCCCGGCCGGACCTGCTTGCCGAACCTCTAAGCTCAGCTTCCGGCTAGCCAGATGCTGGTGATGTCGGGCTCGCCGATGTTCGGCGCGAAGATCGCCGTCGGGTACGTGGTCCCGTTGGAGGCGACACCCCTGACCCGCTTGCTCGAGTACTGCGGGAAGCCCTGGTTCATGACGGGCACGATGGCCGCGTCCGACATGATCTGCATGTCGGCCTGATGCCAGGAATTCCCGGCGGCCGTCAGCGAGCTCGCACCTTCGGCCTGGGTAATCAGCGAGTTCACGGACGCGTTGTTGTAGCAGCCGTAGTTGACCGTGTTGATCACGCAGTTGGGACCCTGGAACAGGGCCTGGACGACGGTGCGGCCGTTGTTGCCGAACCAGTCGGGGATCCAGCCTGGCTGGCCCATGTCCCACTGGCCCGCCTTGTTGTTCTCCGGCGCGTTGCCCAGGTCGGTGAAGAACGACGAGCCCGGCTCAGGCTTTCCGGTCAGCGTGATGCCGCAGGTCGCCAGCGAGGCCTGGATCGCGGTGAAGATCCGGGTGTTCGACGAGTCGTTCGGGTACATGTAGGTCAGCGTGACGCCGTTCGGATACCCGGCCTTGGACAGGTCGGACTTGCACATGGCGACGTTGCCCTGCCCGTTGTCGTCCGGGTACATGTTGCTGTTCACGTACCCGGTGTTGCCCTGCGGGATCACCGTGTTGAGGATCTGGGCGACGGCAGGCCCGCCGATGGCCTTCACCGCGGCCGCCTTGTCCAGGCCGTACTCGACCGCTTGCCGGACCAGGAGCTTGCCTGCGGCGCCGTTCGCGTCCGGGCTGCGCGGGTTGAACACGATGTACGGGAATGTGGTCGACCACGGCCAGATGTGGAAGTTGGATGCGTTCGACGCCACCAGCTGCGGGATCGACGCCGGGTTGATCGGCGTGTCACTGACGACGTCCTGGGTGCCGGCCTGCATGTCGGACAGCTGGGTCTCGGCGGAGGTCACCCCGAACGTGTCCACGATGGTGGACACGTAGTCGTGCCGCAGCGAGTCCGTGGACTGTTTCCAGGCCGGATTCTTGACCATCGTGAGCGACTTGCCCGGGATGTAGGAGCTGATCTGGTACGGGCCGTCGGAGATCGTGTGGGTGTCCAGCTGCAGGCTGTTCGGCACGTAGCTGTCGTACTCCACCGGCCGGGCCGAGGTGAACGGCATCGCCATCATGTAGAGGAAGTCGCTGGCCGGCGCCGACAGCGTGAACTGAATCGTCGACGAGTTCGGCGTGCTGATGCCGGAGATGTTGTGCGTGTTCTGGAAGTTCGCGATGTTCGCCGCGGTCGGCGCGTTCGACTTAATGGCGAAGAACGCGGTCTCGGCGTTGGCGTACGCCGTGAGCCCGGCGATCGTGGACTCGTAGTAGACCGGGTTGCCGACCGGGCTGACCGGGTTGAAGAACGCCTTGAACTCCCGCAGGAAGTCCTGGGACGTGACCTGGCGTGCCGGGCTGGTGTTCCAGTCCACGCCCGGCTTGATGTGGAACGTGTAGGTCTTCATGCCGTTGGTAATCCCGCCGTTAGCGGCGCTCGGCACCTCGGTCGCCGCGTCCGGGGAGGGCGTGGTGTCCTTGACCCAGTTGGCATCGCCAGTGGCGGTGTACGGGTAGGTCGGGTAGTTGAGGAGCTGCCGGGTAAAGGCGTGCGTGATCTGATAGTCCGTCGTGTAATACGACGGCACGGTATCGAGGTGGGCGGGGCCGGAGGCGGCGACGATGTGCAGCGTCCCGCCGGATACGGGCTGGCCTGCTGATGAGCTGCTGGCCGCGGGCGCGGAACTCGACGACGAACTGCACGCGGCCAGAGCCATTGCGGCCGCCACCGCCGCCGCCGCCAGCCCAGCAAAGCGCTTGGGCGTACTAATCATGGGCATGTTCCTCTTAGTTAAGACGGAAAACGAGAACAAGGTAGCCGTCGGCCACCCCGCGCTCCCGGATCACTACCTACCAGGAGACACTGTGCGCTTCCGGCACCGAAATCCAGCCCAAAGCGGCCGTCGTAGCCCGATTGTGACTAAAAAAATCCTGAGTTGATGCCTTAAGGGCGAAAGATGTCCGCCGCATGGCCAGGCGGTATCAGCGGTCCGCTGATACCGCCTCGCTTACAGTGACCCCCGTACTGACCCTTAGGTGATGCCGTGGCGGCGCAGGATGTCCGCGACGTCCCCCAGGTCGTCATCATCGTCGTCGGCGTTCTTACCCTTGCGGCCCTTGGCTGGCGTCGCGGCAGGTACCGTGGCGGCCGGGCGGGTAGCCATCGCTCCGCCGGCCGCGCTAGCGGGCAGCGTGCCCCGCGCGCTGGCCCCGCGCTCGGCGGCTGGCTTGTCCTGGCTCTGCTTCACACCGCGCCGGCGCAGCGGACCGGACACGATGAACAGCACCACGGCCAGCCCGGCCAGCGCGATCCCCGACCACACCCGGGGCGAGAAGACGAAGCCAGTCGCGAAGTCCCCGATCGCGATGCCCATCTTCCAGAACATCTCGATCGAGCCGGTGAGATAGGCCGCCAGCGGCAACAGGGACCAGGCCGCCCAGCGCAGGCCAGCACTGATACCACGGCGCCGCATCACGAGGTAGCTCAGCACCAGGCCCAGCCCGGTCAGCCCCCCGCACAGTGGCAGCCAGGCGATCTTGTCATAAGTGGACATGCGCGCCTCCCGCGGTTCTACCTGAAGTCTAAGTCGTAATTAGGGCTCGGGGCGCTGGGGTTAACCCCCGTGCTGGCCCGGGGGTCGTCTCCCTTGGCCACACTCCGCTGGCGTCGGCCTGCAAGTCGAGCAGTGAGCGCACTACCAGCCGGCCGGGCGCCGGATCGATCGGGAGCAGCGACGGCACCGCGATGACCCGGCAGCCGGCCGCCTCGGCCGACGCCACGCCGTTGGGTGAATCCTCCAGGGCAAAGCAGCGGTCCGGATCCACGTCGAGCAGCTTGGCCGCCAGCAGGTACGGCTCCGGGTCGGGCTTGGTCACGGTGACGTCGTCCGCGCATACCAATGCGTCGAATCGCATGCCCGTGCCGGCCAGCACCGTCTCCATGAACCGGCGCTCGGACGAGGTCACCAGGGCGTGTGGCAGGCCCGCCCTGGTGACCTCCGCGAGCAGCTCACGTGCGCCCGGCTGGACCGGCACGCCACGGTCGCGGACCCGCTCGGCGATGCCGGACATGAGCCACTCGGCCACCACCTCAGGCGGCACGGGCTTGGTCGCCTTGGCGAGCAGGTAGCGCACGGTCCGGTCGAGACTTCCGCCGAGCAGCTGCATCTGGTCCGCCTTGGTCCAGTCCGCACCGAGCCTGGCCATGACCGCGGTCTCGGCCTCGAGCCACAGCGGCTCGGAATCGACCAGCAGTCCGTCCATGTCGAACAGGACCGCCACGGCGTCGCCGCTTCGCCGGTCAGACACTGAAGTACTTTGCCTCGGGATGGTGGACGACGATCGCGTCGGTGGACTGCTCCGGATGTAGCTGCATCTCCTCGGAAAGCTCGACGCCGATGCGGGACGGCTCGAGCAGGCGGACCAGCTTGGCCCGGTCGGCCAGGTCCGGACAGGCGGGATAGCCGAACGAGTACCGCGCGCCGCGGTACTCGACCCGGAAGAAGCCGTTCAGGTCGCCCGGATCCGAACCGGCCAGCCCGAGCTCGCGCCTGATCCGCGCATGCCAGTATTCGGCCAGCGCCTCGGTGAGCTGGACCGACAGACCGTGCAGCTCGAGGTACTCGCGGTAAGCGTTCTTCGCGAATAGCTCGGCGGTGGCCGCCGACACCCGGGTCCCCATGGTGGCGAGTTGGAATGCCACCACGTCGGTCTGGTCCGGCGAACCTGAGCCCTGCGGCCGGAAGAAGTCGGCCAGGCACAGCCGCCGGTCACGTCGCTGCCGGGGGAAGGTGAATCGTTCGAGTTCGGTTACGCCGTCCGGGCCGAGGACGATCAGGTCGTTCCCCGAACTCACGCACCTGAAGTACCCGAAGACCACGGCCGCCTCAAGCAGGCCTTCGGTCTGCATCCGCTCCAGCCACATGCGCAGTCTCGGCCGTCCCTGGGTCTCCACTAGTTCCTCATAGGAGATCCCGCCACCACGGGTTGGCTTGAGGCCCCACTGCCCCATGAACAGGGCCCGCTCATCTAGATAGGTGGCGTAGTCGGCCAGCGGTATGCCCTTGATTACCTCGGTGCCGAGGAAAGGTACTTCCGGCACCGGTACATCGGCAGCAACGTCTGAACGGACCGCGTCGCCGCTCGCCGGCATGTCCGTCTCGCCCGCCGCGGAAGGAACGGCCTTGGCGCGGACCCGGCGGGTCCGCAACTCGGGCAGTCTGGCCCCGGGTTCGCCGCGTTTGACCGCTATCGCGGCATTCATCAGCCGCAGCCCTTCGAACGCGTCCCTGGCGTACCTGACCTCTCCGTCGAATAGCGCGGCCAGGTCCTGCTCCACGTAGGCACGGGTGAGGGCGGCGCCGCCGAGCAGCACGGGCCACCGCCCGGCCAGGCCCCGCGAGTTCAGCTCGGCGAGGTTATCCCGCATCACCACGGTTGACTTGACCAGGAGACCCGACATCCCGATGACGTCGGCGTCGTTCTCCTCCGCCGCCGCCACGATCGCCGAGATGGGCTGCTTGATCCCGATGTTCACGACGTCGTAGCCGTTGTTCGACAAGATGATGTCGACCAGGTTCTTGCCGATGTCGTGGACGTCGCCCTTGACCGTGGCCAGCACGATCTTGCCCTTGCCTTCCTCGCCGCTCTGCTCCATATGCGGTTCCAGGTAGGCAACGGACGCCTTCATCACCTCAGCCGACGTCAGCACGAACGGAAGCTGCATCTGGCCCGAGCCGAACAGCTCGCCGACCGTCTTCATGCCGTCGAGCAGGACGTCGTTGACGATCTCCAGGGCGGGCCGCTGCTCGAGCGCGGCGTCCAGGTCCGCCTCGAGGCCGTGCCGCTCACCGTCGATGATCCGCCGCTTCAGCCGCTCCCAGAGTGGCAGCCCGGCGAGCTCGGCGGCCCGGCTTGCCTTGAGCTCGGCCGCGTCCACTCCCTCGAAAAGCTCGAGCAGCCGGGCCAGCGGGTCGTAACCCTCCCGCCGCCGGTCATAGACGAGGTCGAGCGCCGTCTGCCGCTGCTCGTCGGGTATCCGCGCGATGGGCAGGATCCGCGCCGCGTGCACGATCGCGGAGTCCAGGCCCGCCCGGATGCATTCGGCCAGGAAGACCGAGTTCAGCACGGCGCGAGCGGCGGGTTTGAGGCCAAACGAGACATTGGAGACGCCCAGCGTCGTCTGCACGGCCGGATGACGGCGTTTCAGCTCGGCGATCGCCTCGATGGTCTCGATCGCGTCGCGCCGGGTTTCCTCCTGCCCGGTGGCGATGGGGAAGGTCAGGCAGTCGACGATGATGTCGTCTTCTCGCATCCCCCAGTGGCCGGTGAGATCCGCGATTAGCCGCTCGGCGATCTCGACCTTCCACGCGGCGGTGCGCGCCTGGCCGCGCTCGTCGATGGTGAGCGCGATCACCGCGGCGCCGTGCTCGCGGACCAGCGGCATCACCCGCGCGAAGCGCGAGTCCGGCCCGTCGCCGTCCTCGTAGTTGACTGAGTTGATGACGGTCCGGCCGCCGGTCAGCTCAAGGCCGGCCTCGATCACGACCGGCTCGGTCGAGTCGAGCACGAGCGGCAGCGTGGCCGCGGTGGCCAGCCGGCCCACCACCTCGCGCATGTCCGCGACGCCGTCCCGGCCCACGTAGTCCACGCACACGTCGAGCAGGTGAGCGCCGTCCCTGGTCTGGGCCCGCGCGATCTGCACGCAATCCTCGTACCTGCTCTCGAGCAGCGCGTCCCGGAAGGCCTTGGACCCGTTGGCGTTGGTGCGCTCGCCGATGGACAGGAAGGCGGTGTCCTGCCGGAACGGTACGTGCTGGTAAAGGGAGGCGACCCCGGGCTCGGGGCGCGGCCTGCGCCTGGCGACCGGTCGGCCAGCCAGCCTTTCCGCCAGCGCGGCGGTGTGCGCCGGGGTGGTCCCGCAGCATCCGCCGACCAGCGAGAGACCGAACTCCCTGGTGAACCTGTCGTGGGCGTCGGCCAGCTGGGCCGGGGTCAGCGGATAACTCGCGCCGTCCGAGGTGAGCACGGGCAGCCCGGCGTTCGGCTCGCAGGAAATCGGCACGCGAGCGTGCCCGGCCAGGTACCGAAGGTGCTCGCTCATCTCCCCCGGCCCGGTCGCGCAGTTCAGCCCGATCATGTCGACGCCCAGCGGCTCAAGGGCCGTCAGGGCGGCCGCGATCTCGGTGCCGAGCAGCATCGCCCCCGTCGTCTCAATCGTGACCTGCGCGATGATCAGCGCGTCCGGGGCCAGGTTGGCCACGGCTCGTTTCGACCCGATGATGGCGGCTTTGGCCTGAAGCAGGTCCTGGCAGGTCTCGATGATCAGCGCGTCCGCGCCGCCCCGTAGCAGGGCCTCCGCGTTGACCTGGTAGGTGTCGCGTAGCTCGCGGTACGTCGTGTGACCGAGCGTGGGCAGCTTAGTGCCGGGACCGATCGAGCCGAGCACCCAACGAGGACGCGCCGACGTGGCCCAGCGATCGGCGGCGGCCCGGGCGAGCCGGGCGGACGCCTCGGACAGTTCCGCGATCCGGTCGGCGATCCCGTACTCGCCAAGATTGCCGAGATTGGCGCCGAACGAGTTCGTGGTGACGCAATCCGCGCCGGCGTCAAGGTAGGCCTCGTGGATCTCGGTCACGGCATCGGGCCGGGTCACGTTCAGGATCTCGTTGCAGCCTTCGTGGCCAGCGAAATCGTCGATGGTGGACGTGCTGGCCTGGAGCATGGTGCCGATGGCCCCGTCTGCCACCACGACTCGCTCGGCTAGGGCGGTCCGTAGAGTGCTCATTGGCGACCATCCTAGGCGTTGGCTGTAAAGCTTCCCTAGATGAGAGCTGATGCCGACGGCGGCTGATACAGACCGCACCGGACAGGCCGGCCGGTCACCCAACGAGCAAGGCTGACCACGTAGGCTGTCACTAGACGGCCTGCACTTTGCTGGGAGGTGGCGAGTCATCGAGTTCAACGACATCGGCGAACTCGCTTCTCCCGTCGCCATTGCCGGGTTCGAAGGCTGGAACGACGCGGGCGAGTCGGCCAGCGGGGTGGTCAACCACCTGGGCATAGCCTGGCAGGCCACCCCGATCGGCGCCATCGATCCCGAGGACTTCTACGATTTCCAGGTCAACCGGCCGGTGATCGAGATCGAGGACGGGCATACCCAGCGCCTGATCTGGCCGACGACCAGGATCTCGCTTGCGCGTGCGCATTCGGCTGACGTAACTGTGCCGCCGACCGGCCTTTCCCGCGACATCGTCCTCGTGCACGGCATCGAGCCGAACATGCGCTGGCGGGCCTTCAGCGAGGAACTGGTGCAGGGCCTGGAAGGCCTCGGGGTGGGTCTGATCGTCCTGCTCGGCGCGCTGCTCGCGGATGCGCCGCACACCCGTCCGGTACCGGTGTCGGTCGGCTCATCGAATTCCAGGCTGGCCAACGACGTCGGAGTCGGCCGGGTGGAATACAAGGGGCCGACCGGGATTGTTGGAGTGCTCCAGCACACCTGTACCGCGGCGGGGATCCCGACCGTCTCCCTGTGGGCGCAGGTGCCGCACTACGTGGCTCAGCCACCGAGCCCCAAGGCCACGCTGGCGCTGCTGCGCGGCGTCGAGGACGTCCTGGACGCCGCACTGCCGCTGGCCGACCTGCCCGAAGAGGCGCGTGCCTGGGAGCGCGGGGTCGACGAGCTCGCGCAGCAGGATTCCGAGGTCGCGGACTACGTCCGGACCCTGGAAGAGGCCAAGGACGCCATGGACCTGCCCGAGGCGAGCGGGGACGCGATCGCCCGCGAGTTCGAGCGATACTTCAGGCGGCACGGCGGCGGGGAGCCAGGCGGTATCTGAGCCTGAACCGACCTCGCTACACAGGCGGCCAGGGGACGGCGGGCCAGTCCGCGGGCGGATAGGGATGGACGCGGTGCTCGAGGAGCGTATCGATCCTGATCTTGGTCGCGGTAATCTCGCTCGCGGTCAGCAGTGCGGAGAGCTCCTCGGCCAGGCTGCCCTCGTTGAACTCCGTATTGAGGCGGCGCAGCGCATCCACCGAGCGCCGCGGCAAGGTCTTGCCTCGCCACTGCCACAAGACGGTGCGCAGCTTGTAGTCCTCGGCGAAGCACACGCCGTGATCGCAGCCGTACAGGTGGCCGTCGTCCACCGGCAGCAGATGGCCGATCTTCCTGTCGGCGTTGTTCACCACCGCGTCGAACACGGCCATGTCCCGCAGGCCTGCGTGGTCGGTGCGCCGTGACAAGGCGATCAGGTCCATGTCAGTGTCATGATCGATCCAGAGCTGGCACATACCGGGCCCGAACGGGCCGTCGCGCATGACAGTGGGCGGGACCACGTCCCAGCCCGCGGCGCGGGACACGACGTAGGCCGCGACCTCGCGGCCCGCCAGCGTGCCGCTGGGAAAGTCCCACAGCGGGCGCTCGCCTGCTATCGGCTTATAGACGCAGGCCACCTCGGCGGCCTGGCTCTTCTCCGGCCTGGATTTCCGGCCCGTGGTCTTGATCGTGCAGTACAGCGTCGCGTTCGAGGCGTCAACCAGTCGTCCCTCGATCTCCAGCTTCCCGCTGGCCAGCAGGTCAAGCGCCGCCTGCTCACCGTCGGCGTCCTGCGATCCTGACCTTCTCGGTTCAAGCATGGCCGACGCGGTGACCATTCTGCCGCGGGCAGACGTGCCCGTCGGTATCCAGCGGAAGTCCGCACAGCGGACAGGGCGGGCGGCCCGCCTGGACGATCTTCAGAGCGCGCTGGGCGAAGGCGCGGGCGGCACCCGGCGTGATACGGACCCGCAGTACCCCAGGCCCGTCGGGGGGGAGGTCCTCGGCGAGCGGCTCCACCGGCTCATCGGATTCTTCCTGCGCCTCGATGACGACCATGCCGCCGTCGCCGTCCCAGGCCAGGGCGATCGCGCCCACCCGGAAGTCCTCAAGCAGCGGCAGGTCGAGCGGGGCGTCGTCCTGCAGCACCGCAGGCGCAGCCTCGGGCACCTCGGGTGATCCGCCGGTACGCCTCAGCACCTCGTCCAGAAGCTCGTCGATGCGCTCAGCCAGCAGGCTGACCTGGAATTTCTCCAGCGCGACGCTGGTCACCCGACCGCTGGACGTCGCCTGCAGGTAGAAGGTCCGTTCCCCAGGCTGCCCGACCGCGCCAGCCACGAACCTGTCCGGCGGGTCATAGAAATAGACCGGCATAGTCCTATCCTCGCGTGTCCGCCGACTGCTGGCGACTTGAAGGGGCGGTAGGCACGGCGGCTGGCTGCGCACCTGCCGTGCCGGTCACCATGGCCGCCTGCCCGTTGACCTGATCAGCTCCGCCTGTCCCTCCCCCGACCGCCGCATCGCTGTTCGCGCCGCCATGGCCGTGGCCGTCGGCGCGTGGCATGAGGTCATCCACCCCACCTCCTCTGTCGTTCATCCGGACCAGGAATGGCCGCAGCGGCGTATACCTGATCACGGTCAGCGAGCACGGGTCGGCCTGGATCCGCTGGCTCTGATCGAGGTGCAGCCCCAGGCTATCGGCCACGATGGCCTTGATGACATCGCCATGTGAACAGATGAGATAGGTAGCGTCCTTGCCGAGCCTGGCATTCCAGTCCCTGACCGCGGCCACCGCCCGGTGCTGCATATCGGGCATGGACTCGCCCTCAGGACCGGGGAACGTCACCGCGCTCGGGTGCGCTTGCACGACGCGCCAGAGCGGATCGGCCGCGAGCTTCTTCAGCGGCTTGCCGGTCCAGTCCCCGTACCGGCACTCTCCCACCCGGTCGTCGGTGACGACCGGCTGGCCCTCCCTGGTCGCCGCGATCGCCGCCGCCGTCTGCTGGCAGCGTTCCAGCGGGCTGCTGACCACGGCGGCCAGCGGAAGCGGCGCGAGCCTGGCCGCCAGCGCGGCCGCCTGGGCCAGGCCGCGGTCATCCAGCGGGATGCCCGGCGTCCATCCGGTCAGCACATGGCCGGTCGTCGCGGTGAGCCCGTGCCGGACCAGCAGAACCGTTGTCACGCTTCCCGACTCTAGTCGGTGCCCCTTACCCGGAAGGCCCTGTCACTGTAGGCCCTGTCACTGTAGGCCCTGTCACCGTAGGCCCTGTCACGTAGGCATTGTCACCCGCGGGTACTGCTACCGTCGGCCGCGGGCTGGTTGGGGTCCTCCTGGACCACGAACGCCATGGAACCGAACTCCAGCCTGTCTCCCGCCCGCACTGACACGGTCTCCCGGACCAGCCAGCCGTTGAGCCTGGTGCCGTTATGGGACCCGAGGTCATTGAGCAGCCAGCCGTCACGGCCGCGCACCAGCTCGGCGTGCAGCCGGGATACCGACAAGTCGGTCAGGCGGAGATCGCAGTCGCGGGTACGCCCGATGGTGAAGCGGTCTCCGCTGCCCGGCGGGAAGAAAAAGGGCGCCGGCCAGGCGCCGGGACCACCCGACCCGTTGACCGGGGCGGCCCCATGGCCCGGGCCTGATCCGCTGGCCTGGCCTGGCCTGGCGTACCAGGCCGCCCGGACGTAAGCGCCGTCCGGGCTCGGGGGAACGTCGATCCCCTGGGACCGGCCGCCCCACCCGGCGGCCTGAGGTTCCAGGATCGGCTGGCCGGGCGGTTTCCATGGATCGCCTGCGCTGTGGCTCTCGCCACGGAGTGCCGACTTGATCCGGGCGAGCAGCCGGGTTCGCCGTGGTGGCAGGTCGGTGAACAAGCCTGCCAGCTGGCCGTGGTTCCGCGCGTCGAGGGCCGTTTGCATGCGGTACACGAACGTCTCGTGCGAGAGGCGTCCGTCGACGAACTCATTCCTAAGCTCGTTAACCGCGTGATCGCGATCCGCGTCAGAGACGCGGAGAAACTCGGGCGTTGTGGGCGTGTCCGCGGTCGAGCCTCCCATGAATGGAGTATCGGCATCAGCCGCCCTCAGAGCAAGGGGCGTAGGACGAATATCAGACGGCTCTGCGCCGCGGGTGGCGGGGAGCCTGGAAACCTCAGGGCGTCGGGGGCCCCCCGCTAAGTCCGGCGGCGGTCATGGCCGAGGTGCCCACGTCCGCGCCGTCCGGGGTCTGCAGGGGGAAGTGGCAGGCGGCCAGGTGGCCCGGGCCGAAGGAACGGAGGATGGGCTCTTCGGCGGCGCAGCGCTCCTGCGCGAACTGGCACCGGGTCCGGAACCTGCAGCCAGAGGGCGGGTTCACCGGGCTGGGCAGCTCGCCCTTGATGGCCGCGCCCGACTTGGACCGCTCCGTAGTCGGATCGGGCACCGGGATGGTGGCCAGCAGGCCCGCCGTGTAGGGATGCGCGGCCCGCTGGTAGATGTCGTCTCCTGAGCCGAGCTCGACCATCTTGCCCAGGTACATGACCCCGATCCGGTCGGCCATGTACTTGACCACGGCGAGGTCGTGCGAGATCACGATGTAGGTCAGGCCGTGGGACGCCTGCAGCCGCTTCATCAGGTTCAGTACCTGCGCCCTGATCGACACGTCGAGCGCGCTGACCGGCTCATCCGCCACGATGAGCCGTGGATTGACGGTGAGCGCCCGCGCCAGGCCGATGCGCTGCCGCTGGCCGCCGGAGAATTCATGCGGGTAGCGCTCCACCGCGTTCCGCGGCAACCCGACCTCGCCGAGCAGCTCGTAGACCCGGTCCCGCTGCGCCCGCTTGCTGCCGAGGCGCTGCACGGCGAGCGGCTCCGCGATGATGGTGCCGACCCGCATCCTCGGGTCCAGCGACGACTGCGGATCCTGGAACATGAGCTGCAGGTCGCGGCGCTTGCGGCGCAGATCGGCGCCGCGCAGCTTGGAGACGTCCTCGCCGTTGAGCGTGATCGAGCCGGCACTCGGCCTTTCCAGCGCCACGATCAGCTTGCCGATCGTGGTCTTGCCGCACCCGGACTCGCCGACCAGGCCGAACGTCGTGCCGGCCGGGACGGCGAAGGAGACATCGGACACGGCCTTGACGCTGGCCACCTTGCGCTGCAGGATCGCGCCCGCGGTGATCGGGAACTCCTTCACCAGGTGGTGCAGCTCGAGCAGCGGCGCGGCGCCGTTCCCGTTCGCCGCGGCCACCTCGACCTTTCGCCCTGTCACCGCCAGGCGGCCATCGGCCGTCACCTCGAGCCCGGCCGCGACCACTGTCACTGCCTCGAATACCGCCGGTTCCTGAGCCGGCTCCTGAGCGTCCGGAGCGGTCTGCGACGGGTCGCTGAGCTGGGCGTCCGTCACGAAACCAACCTGGTCGCCCGCTACCGACTCCTTCATGCTTTCGGCGTCTGAGGCGACCAGGCCCGTGCTCTCGGCGTCTGGCCCGGCCCCGCCGATCACGGTGAGGACCAGCGGTCCGTCGACCGGATGCCAGCAGGCGAACCTGTGGTCGAACGTCTTCCCGGACAGCGGCGGCTCCTCGGCGCGGCACTTGTCCGTGGCCCGGGAGCACCTGGCCGCGAACCGGCAGCCCTGCGGCAGATGGGCCAGGTCGGGCGGCAGGCCGGGGATGGCGTGCAACGCCTTTTTCGCGTCCTGGTGGAGCTGGGGGATCGAGGCGAGCAGCGCCTGGGTGTACGGATGGTGCATCTGTTCGAACAGGGTGGCCGCCTCGGCGGTTTCCACCACCCGGCCCGCGTACATCACGTTGACGCGGTCGGCGTGCCCGGCGATCACGCCCATGTCGTGCGTGATCAGCAGCATGGCCATGCCGAGCCGTTCCTTCAGGTCCCTGAGCAGGGCCAGGATCTGCGCCTGGATGGTGACGTCCAGGGCCGTCGTCGGCTCGTCGGCGATAAGCAGCTTGGGCTCACAAGCCAGCGCCATGGCGATCATCACCCGCTGCCGCAGACCGCCGGACAGCTGGTGCGGATAGTCACTGAGCCGCTCCTTCGGCCGGGGCAGGCCGACCAGGCCGAGCACTTCGACCGCCCGGTCGAGCGCCTCCCCCTTCGAGGCGCCCCGGTGCAGCCGGACCGGTTCGCTGACCTGGTAGCCGATGCTCTTGGTCGGATCGAGGGAGGTAAGCGGATCCTGGAAGATCATCGCTATCTCGTTGCCCCGCAGCCGCCGCAGCTCCTCGCCTTTCAGGCCGACGAGTTCGTGGCCGTCGAGCTTGATCGAGCCGTTCACGATGGACCCGCCGGGGGGCAGCAGCCCCATAATCGACAGGCCGGTCATGGACTTACCGCAGCCGGACTCGCCGACGACGCCGAGGGTCTCGCCGGCGTCGATCTGCATATCCACGTTGCCGACCGCCTGCACGACCGAGCTGGTGAGCTTGATGTGCGTCGACAGGTTCTGGATGTCAAGGACTGGGGCCATCAGGCCGCTACCTCTCGTTCTCTGTGGCTTTGGTTGATCATCCTGCCCGGGGGACCGCGTTCCTAACGGCGCCTGAGCCGCACGTCCATCGCGTCGCGGAGCGCGTCGCCGATGAAGTTCAGGGCCATGACGGTCAGGACGATGCAGGCACCCACCGGGAAGATCAGCCACCAGTACCCGTCTTGCAGGTAGTTGCTGCCGTCTGAGAGCTGATCGCCCCAGTCCACGTTGGGGAAATGCAGGCCGAAGCCGAGGAAGCCGACGTACGAGACGGCCAGGATCGCGTCCGCGACCTGGAACGTCACGTTGACGATGACCACGCCGAGCGCGTTCGGGAGGAGATGCTTGCTGATCAGCCGCCAGCGGCCGGCCCCAGCCGTCCGCGCGGCCAGGACATAGTCGCGTTCTCGTATCGTGAGCACCTCGCCGCGGACCAGCCGGGCCGGGACTTGCCAGGCAAACGCGCCGATCACCAGGCTCAGCGACAGCACCGTCGCGCCGAACCTGACCGCCAGGATCAGGACCACGAACAGGAACGGCACCGAGAGGAAGACGTCGACGATGCGCATCATGGTCGAGTCCACGAACCCGCCGATCAGTCCCGATATGGCGCCGAACAGCGTGCCGATCACGATGGCGACGAAGGCGGCGAAGAAGCCGATCTCCAGCGCGGCCTGGCCGCCCTTCATGATCCGGCCCAGTTCGTCGAAACCGTTGGTGTCGGTACCGAGCAGATGAGCGCTTGTGGGCGCCTGGTTGGCGATGGCGAGGTTGGTGTCGAACTGGTCGGTGTGGTAGATGAGCGGCCCGACGAAACAGAAAAGCACGAAGAAGACGAGGATGCCGATGCCGACCACGGCCAGCCGGTTGCTCGCGAACTCGCGCAGCGCGAGCCGCCACCCGCTCTGCACCGCGCCGATTTCGCCGCCCTCTGGGGCGTGCTGGATATCTAGCGGTGGCAGGGATGCCGATTGCATCGCCACGGCTGTCTCCTTCCTCTGACCCGGCGGTCAGGCCAGACGGATGCGCGGGTCGGCCACGGTGAGCGCGATGTCCGCGATCAGGTTGCCGACGACGACGAGGACGGCGCCCGCCAGGGTGTAGGCGAGCATGACCGGGTAGTCGACTTTCTGCAGGCTCTCGTAGAAGAGCAGCCCAAGCCCCTGGTAGTTGAACAGCTCCTCGGTGATCAGGTTACCGGCCAGTAGCGCCGGCAGCGCCAGCCCCACCAGCGTGATCATCGGCAGGCTGGCGTTGCGGGCCAGGTGCCGCGTCAGCACCAGCCGCTCGGGCAGGCCCTTGGCCCGGGCCACCTTGATGTAGTCCTGGGCCAGGACGTCCATGGAGGAGGACCGCATGTACCGGGAGAAGGCGGCCACCGTGATGAGGGCCAGTGTCATGATCGGCAGCGTCATGGAATGCCAGTCGCCGATGACGACCCACACGCTGTTGGACTGGCTCGCCTCGAAGTTGAAGATCGGGAACGACAGGGCGAAGACCTGGATGAGGATCAGCCCGAGGAAGAACACGGGCATCGAGTAGAGGATGAACGCCGCGCTGGTCGCCACGTTGTCCCCGATGCTGTTGCGCTTGACCGCCTGGAAGATCCCCAGCGGCAGCGCGATGACAATCGCGATCAGCAGCGATATCCCGGACAGGTAGACGCTGCGGGCCACCCGTTCCTTGAACAGCGCGACCACGCTCTGGTTCTCCGCGTAGGAGTACCCCAGGTTGCCGTGGATCAGGTTGTTCATGTAGCGGAGGTACTGGACGACAACCGGGTCGTCGTAACCGTTCTGCTTGTTCCAGGCGGCGACTGCGACCGGCTTCGCCTGCAGCCCGAGTACGTCCCGGGCTGGCGACGGGTAGATCGCGTGCAGCAGGATGAAGATGAAGATAGAGACGCCGATGACCACGATGATGGATGTCACGAGCCTGCGCATTAGGTAGGTGATCATGGTCCCTGCCTTCCCTCCGCGGTGTCAGCCGCAAGACAGGCGCCCGCGCCGGCGCGGACCTTCGTAAGGCCCGCGCTGCGCTTCTGCCCTGGTCTCCGGTGTATCACCGGAGACCAGGGCAGTCCAGCGCCTGAAGAAACGGTTACTTGTTGAAGTACCAGAACTCAGGCGTGGCGTAGTACTGGGTCAGGTTCTGCCAGGCCTCCGGGTTCTGGGCGGACAAGGTGTTCTTCCAGGACCAGATGACGTCCGGGTTGGGCTGGAACTGCACCGGCTGATCGGTCGTCAGGAACGAAGCCTCGTTCTTCACGGCCGCCGGGTCGCCACCGGAGATGGAGGCATTGATCAGCTCGTCGGCGGTCGGGTTGCTGTAATCCCCGATCTGGTTGGTCCCGCCGGTGTTGAACAGGCCGAACGTGGTCGCGTACGGCACGTCGGTCTCACCGCCGAAGTCCATCATCGCCCACTTGTTGACGTTCGCCGGGGCGGCCGGGTCGATGTAGTTGGTGATCATGTAGTTGAAGTTGCTGCTGGACAGGGTGACGTTAACGCCCGCCTGCTTGGCCTTTGACGCGAAGTCGGTGGCCTGGTTGCCGATCAGGGCCGGCGAGGAGCTGTAGATGTAGTTAAACGCCAGCTTGGTGCCGGCCGGGATACCCGCCCCGCACTCGGTGGGGTCGGTGCCCGGCCTGGCGCAGGTGTCCGTGCCGCCGGGAACCACGGTCCAGCCGTGGGTCTTCAGCAGGTTGACGGCGGTCGAGACGTCGAACGCGTACGGGTTGGTCGCCGCGTTGGACGGCAGGTACGGGCTCGCCGGGTAGGCCGGGATCGGCCCGTAGGCCGGCGCGCCCGCGCCGTGCATGTACGCGTTGATCCAGCCCTGCTGGTCCACCAGGTGAGCCAGCGCCTGCCGCATGTACAGCTGGCCGATGACCTTGTCGAAGTCGCCCGTCGTGTCCTTGAAGTTGTAGGCGGCGAAGGTCAGGCCGAAGTCCGGCATCCCGAAGTACTCGTAGCCGCTCCTGACGACCTGCGGGATCTGCGGCACGTCGTCGAAGTCGATGTAGGCGACGTCGATGCTGCCCGACTTGATGGCGTTGAACTCCGCGGTGTTGGAGGTGAACGGAACACCCTGGAAGGAGGACATCGGGGTCACGTGCGGGCCGCCGTAGGTGGTGTTCGGCACCATCGTGAACCCGCCGCTGGTCGTGTTGTAGGCCGAGAGCTTGTACGGCCCGTCGACGACCTGCCACAGCGGATTGGTCGCGTAGGTGCTGAGCGACTTGGCCTGCGAGGTCAGGTAAGCGAAGATCTTCGCCATGGTGGCCGGGGTCCAGCCGGACGGGGGAACGATCGAACCGCTGGTCGACGTCTTGGCCCACAGGAAGCTCGGCACCGGGACCAGCGGTCCCTGGCCGAGGATGTCCTCGGTGAACCAGGTCTGGTTAACCGGCCCGCTGAGGTTCATCACCAGGGTCGTGGAGTTCGGCTCCGAGGTGCTCACCAGGTCGTCCGGGAAGTGGCCGGGCACGTAACCGGCCCAGTTCGCCGGGGACGCCTTGATGCCCGCCTTGACCAGGTCGATGTAGAAGAGCAGGTCGTTCGCGGTGATGGGCTGGCCGTTCGACCACTTGTAGTTGCTCTTCAGCGAGATCGTCACGGTCTTGTTGCCGTTGGAATACACCGCCGGGTCGGCGATGCTCATGTTCGGCTCGATCTCGGGGACGGTGCCGTTCACCG
Organism: uncultured Actinomycetota bacterium; assembly: GCA_963844625.1. Classification (GTDB taxonomy): domain Bacteria; phylum Actinomycetota; class Actinomycetes; order Streptosporangiales; family Streptosporangiaceae; genus Palsa-504. The sequence continues at coordinate 189,540 of CAWJPF010000010.1, forward strand.
TCCAGTACACCGGCCGCCACATCTCCCAGATGAAGGTGAAGTTGTTGAAGACCGAGTTGCTGGCGGTAGGCACCACCGGGAAGATCCAGTTCGGGGAGGTACCCGGCTGCATCGCCCAGGTGATCGTGCCGGCCTTCCCCGAGGGCGTCCCCGCGGCGGGCACCGAACCGATCCCGCCGGCCACGGTGACGCTGCCGGTCTTAGTGCTGCCCCCTCCGCTGCTGCTACTGCTGCTGCTACAGGCGGCAAGCGCAGTGATGCTCGCCACCGCGATGGCAATCCCGCCGATGGCCTTGATGCGGTACTTCATCATCGCCCCTCCCTCCTCGCGCTGTTCGCGCCTGTAGTCCGTCCTGGGGTCATCAGCTTGTCGCCCTTCTCTCGCTGTGTTGCCGGTGATCCGCTCCGCACCGTGGCGGGGTGCTGGGTCGCAGTACCCCACAACCCGGTTACGTCCCGTATCGCCGGCGTATCCGTGGCGGCCCATGCCGAGCCGACCGGTGAGCTACCGGTGTTATGAGTTAGCCGAAGCGTAAGTTCCATATTGCATCGATCTCTCGCCAATAACGTCACAACTTGCCATCAATCCCCTGACGGCCGCGTCCTATCATGCCACGGTTAGCATCCGGATATTTCCGGATCTGCACCCCTTTGTTAACTTTCGTCCCAGCGACCCCATGACCCTCAGCGACGTGAAGGCTTGCCGCGGGAGGGTCATCTTGCCGCAGAATCTCCGGCCATCGTCAACGGTGTCACCAAGAACGTCGGTGAGCCGACTCGCCGTGCTCCCTCCGATACACCCATGCCACCTTCTCGCCGGTGACTACTAAGCGTAACTCTTCAACAATGTGCAGACATATCACTACCCTCTGTCGCCAGGCCGGCCACGAGCAATTGACGGCTTGCGCGGTTCCGCGGGATGGTTTGCTTGGTGAAATACCAGTACTCCGCAGCGCGTCAATCAATAGCCGTGAATAACAAATTGGCCATTAATGCGTAACGCATCGAAAACGACGGTGGCGCGGCGGCCGGCCGGGACGTTGCTGACCTAGACCGCCCGGGGAATCGTCGCTGGCCTGGCCGCCGTCATCTGAAGATGACCGTACGGCGACCGTGCAGCAGGACGCGGTGCTCGGCGTGCCAGCGCACCGCGCGCGCCAGCGCGACCCGCTCGGCGTCGCGGCCGATCGCGGCCAGCCCTTCCGGGCTGCTCGTGTGATCGACCCGGGCGACTTCCTGCTCGATGATCGGGCCCTCGTCGAGATCGGCGGTCACGTAGTGCGCGGTCGCGCCGATCAGCTTGACGCCGCGCGCGTGGGCCTGGTGGTACGGCCGCGCTCCGGCGAAGCTCGGCAGGAACGAGTGGTGGATGTTAATGATGCGGCCCGCCATCTTGGCGCACAGTTCCGGGGACAGGATGCGCATGTATCGCGCCAGCACGACGAAGTCGATGCCCAGCTCGCTGACCAGGTCAAGCAGGTGGCCCTCGGCCCGCGCCGCGGCCCGCGGACCAGCCTCGACGGGAACATGCTCGAACGCGACGCCGTGCGCGGCCGCGAGCGGCGCCAGGTCGGCGTGGTTGCCGACGACGAGCGGGACGTCGATGCGCAGCGACTCGGCCGCGCGCCGGTAGAGCAGGTCGTTCAGGCAGTGGCCGGCCTTGGACACCATGATCAGGACCCGCGGCCGGACATCGGTGTCGTACAGGTCCCAGTCCATCGCGAACTCGGCCGCCACCGGGATGAATCCGGAGCGAAGGTCGTCGAAGCCCAGCGGCGTGCCGGGAACGGTCTCGACGTGCACCCGCATGAAGAACCGACCCGCGATCCGGTCGCCGAACTGCTGGCTGTCGAGTACATTGCAGCCCGCCTCGTGCAGGTACGCCGCGACCGCGTGCACGATCCCCACCCGGTCCGGGCAGGAAAGGGTCAGGACGAACTCAGCCATCAGGCGCCCACCGCGTGCAGCCCGCCGTCTACGTGCACGATCTCGCCGGTGGTGGCGGGGAACCAGTCAGAAAGCAGCGCCACGCAGGCCCGCGCGGTCGGCTCCGGGTTGGTGATGCTCCAGCCGAGCGGCGCCCGGCCGTCCCACACATCCTCGAACCGCTCGAACCCGGGAATGGCCTTCGCGGCCATGGTGCGCAGCGGGCCCGCCGCCACCAGGTTAACCCGCACCCGCTGCTCGCCCAGGTCACGGGCGAGGTACCTGGCGCAGGACTCGAGCGCGGCCTTGGCCACGCCCATCCAGTCGTAGCCGGGCCAGGCTACGCTCGCGTCGAAGTCGAAGCCCACGACCGACCCGCCGCCGCCCATCAGCGGCAGCGCCGCCATGGTAAGCGCCTTCAGCGAGTACGCGGAGACCTGCACCGCGGTCGCGACGTCCGGCCACCGGGTGTGCAGGAAGTTCCCGCCCAGCGCCTCTTCCGGGTTCGCGTACGCGATCGCGTGCACCACGCCGTCCAGGCCGTCCACGTGCTCGCCGACCCGTTCGGCCAGGGAGGCGAGGTGGTCATCGCTGGTCACGTCGAGCTCGAGGACCGGAGGCGGTGACGGCAGCCGCTTGGCGATCCGTTCCACCAGGCTCAGCCGGCCGAAGCCGGTGAGTACCACGGTCGCGCCCTCCTGCTGAGCCACCCGCGCGACGTGGAACGCGATCGAGGCGTCCGTGATGACCCCGGTGATCAGGATCCGCTTGCCCGCCAGGATTCCCATGTGAAGCCTCATTCCCTGGTGATCAGCACCGTCTTAACCCTTCACCCTGCCGCGCCCGGCCTGGCTGCGACATGGCCCGCAGCACGAAGCTTCCGCGCGGCGGCTTGTGGGGACCCGACAAATTCCAGGCTCAGTGCCCCATCCCGAGACCGCCGTCGACTGGTATGACGGCGCCCGTGATGTAGCCGGCGTCCGGGCCGGCCAGGAAGGCTACCGTGGCCGCGACCTCGTCCGCGGACGCGTAGCGGCCGAGGGGGACCGCGGCCATGATCGCGGCCTTCCTGGCCTCCGGCAGGCCCGCCGTCATGTCGCTGTCCACGAATCCGGGCGCGACCACGTTGGCGGTGATGCCGCGGGAGCCGAGCTCACGCGCCAGCGACCGGGCCAGGCCCACAAGGCCGGCCTTGGACGCGGCGTAGTTGGCCTGCCCGGCCGAGCCGTACAGGCCGACGACCGAGGAGATGAAGATCAGCCGCCCGCGGCGCATCTTCATCATGCCGCGCACCGCGCGCTTGGCCACCCGGTAGGCGCCGGCCAGGTTGGTGTCGAGAACCTCGGCGAACTGGTCCTCGCTCATCAGCGCGAGCAGCTGGTCGCGGGTCACGCCGGCGTTGGCCACCAGCACCTCCACGGGTCCCTGCTCCGCTTCCACCGATCCGAACGCCGCGTCGACCGCCGCCGGGTCGCGGACGTCGCAGCGGACCACGGTCAGGCCCGCCACCGGCTCGCCAGAACGCGAGGTCACCGTGACGCTGTCGCCCGCCGCGGCGAGCCGCCGCGCGATAGCCAGCCCGATCCCGCGATTCCCGCCGGTCACAAGCGCAGAACGCCCCACGTTCACCTCTCTCGTCAGCCTCCTGAGGGTACCGCAGGGGTCAGCGGCGGGTGGGATAGACTCACGCGGCGTGAATGATCTTCAGTCCAGGATCGACCCGGAGTTCACCGCCCTCCCGCTGCGGGACCTGGCCGACGCGGCGCTGACGCAGGCCAAGAGCCTGGGCGCGCAGCACGCCGATTTCCGCGCCGAGCGCATCAGGGGTCAGCAGATCGGCCTGTCCGACGGCCACCCGGAGACGCTGTTCGACGCCGACGACACCGGCCTCGCCGTCCGGGTTATCGTGGACGGGACCTGGGGCTTCGCCTCGGCCGTCGATCTCACCGCGGACGCGGCGGCACAGGCCGCGCGGCAGGCCGTCAAGGTCGCCAAGGTCGCCGCGGCCATGAACACCGAGCCCATCGAGCTCGCCCCGGAGCCGGCCTACGGTGACGTGACCTGGGTTTCGGCGTACGAGATCGACCCGCTCACGGTGAGCGTGGCGGATAAGGTGGGCCTGCTGGCGCAGTGGAGCAACAATCTGCTTGCGCACCCCGCCGTCAGCCACGTGGATGCCTCGCTGCACCAGGTCAGGGAGTGCAAGTTCTACTCCGACGGGGCGACCACGGCCACCCAGCAGCGGGTCCGCCTGCACCCGCAGGTCACCGCGGTCGCGGTGTCGGACGACGGCCGGTTCGACACGATGCGGACGCTGGCTCCCCCGGTCGGCCGAGGTTATGAGTTCCTGACATCAAGGGGCGGCACCGGCTGGGATTTCGCCGCCGAGCTGGCCGAGCTGCCCGAACTGCTCGCAGCCAAGCTCCGCGCCCCCTCGGTCCAGCCGGGACGCTATGACCTGGTGATCGACCCGTCCAACCTCTGGCTCGTCATCCACGAGTCGATCGGGCACGCCACCGAACTCGACCGTGCCCTCGGCTACGAGGCCGCCTACGCGGGCACGTCATTCGCCACCCCGGACAAGCTCGGGACGCTGAAGTACGGATCAGACATCATGCACGTCACCGGGGATCGCACCGCGGAATACGGCCTGGCCACCGTGGGCTTCGACGACGAGGGCGTGGCCGGCCAGTCCTGGGACCTGATCAGCGACGGCATCCTGACCGGCTACCAGCTTGACCGGCGGATGGCGCAGCAATGCGGCTTCGGCCGCTCCAACGGGTGCGCGTTCGCCGACGGCCCGAACCACATCCCGCTGCAGCGGATGGCGAACGTGTCGCTGCAGCCCGCGCCCGGCGGCCCGGCCACCAGCGATCTCATCGCCGGGGTCGAGAACGGGATCTACATCCTGGGTGACAAGAGCTGGTCGATCGACATGCAGCGGTACAACTTCCAGTTCACCGGCCAGCGGTTCTTCAGGATCGAGAACGGACGGCTGGCCGGCCAGCTGCGCGACGTGGCCTACCAGGCCACCACCACCGACTTCTGGGGCTCGATGGAGGCCGTGGGCGGTCCGCAGACCTATGTCCTCGGCGGCGCGTTCAACTGCGGCAAGGGCCAGCCAGGTCAGGTCGCCCCGGTCAGCCACGGCTGCCCCGCCGCCCTGATGCGCGGCGTGCGGATACTCAACACGGCAGAGGAAGGCGCCTCATGAGCAGCGGGTACTCGCCCCAGGAAACCGTCGAGCGAGCCCTGGCCGCCGCTCGCAGCGACGACTGTGTCGTGATCGCCGAGGAGACCTCCGCCGCCAACTTGCGCTGGGCCGGGAACACGCTCACCACCAACGGCGTATCCGCCTCCCGCCAGCTCACCGTCATCGCCATCGACCGGCGCGCGGACGGCGCAAGCGCCGGCGTCGTGTCCCGGGCCGGCGTCCGGCCCGACCAGATCGAAGACGTGGTCCGTGAAGCCGAGCGCGGCGCCGCGGAAGGCGCGCCCGCCGAGGACGCGGAAGAGCTGATCGGACCCGAGCAGGGCCGTCCGTTCGGAGGAAAAAAAGAAAAGTGGGATGCGGCACCTAGCCGCACCGATATCGGGGTCCTGGCCGACTTCGCCGTCGCACTCGGCGAGACGCTGCGCGCGGCCCAGGCGACCGGCCGGAAGCTGTACGGGTTCGCCGAACACGAGATGGCCACTACGTTCCTCGGGACCTCGACCGGGCTGCGGCGGCGGCACGACCAGCCGACCGGGCGGGTCGAGCTGAACGCGAAATCCGACGACCTGGCCCGCTCGGCCTGGACGGGCGTGGCCACGCGGGACTTCACCGACGTGGACATCGCCGGCCTCGACGCCGGGCTTTCCGAGCGCCTGGACTGGGCCAAGCGGACGATCTCGCTGCCCGCGGGCCGGTATGAGACGCTGCTGCCCCCCACGGCAATGTCCGACCTGCTCATCTACATGTACTGGTCCGCCGGGGCCAAGGAGGCCGCGGAGGGACGGACGGTCTTCAGTAAGCCCGGCGGCGGGACACGGCTCGGCGAGCGCCTGTCCTCGCAGCCCGTGACGCTGTCCAGCGATCCGCTGGCGCCCGGGCTGGCCTGCGACCCGTTCGTGATCGCGCACGCGTCGGGGCCGGATTCCTCGGTCTTCGACAACGGCCTCCCGCTGCGGGCGACCTCGTGGGTCGAGGACGGCTCGCTAGGCGCCCTGATCTCGTCGCGGCACTCGGCCTCAGTGGCCGGGGTGCCGGTCACGCCCGCCATCGGCAACCTGACCTTCGCCACCTCGGCCGCCGGGGCGCCGACGCTGGAGGAGATGATCGCGTCGACCGGCCGCGCCCTGCTGCTGACCTGCCTGTGGTACATCCGCGAGGTCGACCCGCAGACCCTGCTGCTCACCGGGCTGACCAGGGACGGGGTCTACCTGGTGGAGGACGGCGAGGTCGTCGGGGCGGTGAACAACTTCAGGTTCAACGAGTCGCCGGTCGCCATGCTGGGGCGGCTGCTCGAAGTCGGCGCGACGGTGCCGACGTTGCCCCGTGAGTGGGGCGATTACTTCAACCGCGCCGCGATGCCCGCGGCCCGGGTCGAGGGTTTCAACATGTCATCGGTGAGCCAGGCCAGCTGACCGCGCAGAGGGGGCGACTGGCCGGCGAGGGGGCCTAGCCGCGTTTTGGCGGCGGGGCATACCGTGGGAGTGTGAGGATGGTCCGTTCGCACCGCAGCGAGTCGGTGCACCTGGTCACGCAAGCGCGCCGGTCGCTGTCCGATGACATCTCCTACCGGCAGCGCAGGTACCTGCTGATGATGGGTATCCGCGCCCTGTGCTTCGTAATAGCCCTCGTTCTGTTCACCAATCACTTCGGCTGGCTGACCGCGATACCGGCGGTGGGCGCCATCTTCATTCCCTATTTCGCGGTGGTGTTCGCCAACGGCGGCCGGGAGCCCGACAACACCCGTGGCTTCATGGAGTACCACGCGAACGTGCCCGCCACCCGCGACCCGACGGTGCCGCCAGAAGCCACCGGGGGAAACGGCCAGCGCCCGGCGGGGCCGCGTTCAAGTGATAACTTATCCGGTTCGTGATTGGCCTGCTCAGGCTCCGCCCGAGACCCGGTTGTAATTGGGTCTTGACACAACCCGGGGCGTTTCCGTGTAACATTCATATCGGTGCTCTGGTCCCCCGTCGGGGCACCACTGCCGGCGTTCCGGGCCCCCGTCGGAACGCCGATGATCGCGACGCCGGGTGGTTTGCCCCCGTAGCCACCCGGCGTCGCCCTATGCTCGCCGCCTTCTAGGCGGCTTCGACTTGGCTCGCAGCGCTCGCCCGGGGGGACGACCCCCCGGAACCCCCCGCGTGGCCCCCTGGCCTTTGGGGTTCTCTTCGTTGGCCTGGTTCTCTTTAGGGCTGGTGACCTGGTTCTCTTCGTTGGCCTGGTTCTCTGGGGGCTGGTGGCTGGTTCTCTTTTGGCTGGTGGCTGGTTCTCTTGGGGGCTGGTGGGGACGTGCTGGTTGCTCGTACTGCATTCCGCTTGCCGTGCTGGTTCCTGCTGAGGGCTACCTGCGTCCCACGGCTGGGAGGCGGGAGAGGGTAAGGGACTAATCCCGCTGCGTTCCCCGTGGGGGAACGCAGCGGGGGCTATAGAGCAATCTGTAAAGTTTCTTAGCTATACGAGGGAACGCCCGGGGACGGGGGAGGATTGTTCGGGGGCTTTCGTTATGGACGAACTTTGCGCGAATGATCAGCAGGTGCTTACTAGTTGGCGGGGAATGGCCGCATTGTGGGCAATGGGCGGGAGTGATTATTCGGTCTTGCGGAACTCGGCTATGGCTATCGCCAGCATCGCGAGGCCCATCGCGGCGACTATGGCCAGGGAGAGGCCGATCGGAACTAGCCAACCGTTCCAGGTGACGCCGGGGCTCAGCGCGTGCAGGGCTAGGGGGCTGACCGGCAGGTGGGCAAACACTGCATGCCGCATCGGGTCGACGATGTAGGTGAGCGGGTCGATGCGGGTCAGCACGGTCAGCCAGGCCGGCAGCCCGTTCAGCGGGTACAGAGCCCCGGACAGGAAGAACAGCGGCAGCACGAACAGCTGGGTGAGCGCCATGAACGCCTGTATCTGCTTGATCCGCGCCGCCATCATCACCCCGAACGCGGTCAGCGTGAACGACAGCAGCAGCAGTTCGCCGATCAGCGTCAGCATCAGCACCGGGTTGTAGGGGACGTGGGCCACGCCGGCCAGGGCCAGGAAGATGATCCCCTGGAAGGTGGCCACGGTCGCGCCGCCCAGGCACTTGCCGATCACGATCGCCCAGCGGCGCACCGGCGCGACCAGCATCTCGCGCAGGAACCCGAACTCCCGGTCCCACACGATCGACGCGGCCGAGAAGATCGCCGTGAACAGCACCGACATCGCGAGCACGCCCGGGTAAATGAACGTCTTGAAGTCCACCCCGGACGGCAAGCCGTGGGATGCGAGGCTGGACAGCCCGGTGCCGAGTACGAACAAGAACAGCACCGGCTGGACCAGGGAGGTGACCGCGCGCAGCCGGTCGGTGCGGAACCTGATCAGCTCACGGCGCCAGACAATGCTGACCGCGCGCAGGTCGGCGCGGATGCTGCGCTCGGGCACCGCGACCCGGATGAGCTCGGTCAGGTCCCGCTCCTGCGCGGCCTCCAGAGCCTCCCGGCTGGCTACCTCTTGTGCTGCCACCTCTTGGGCTGTCATGGCTACCTCGCTACCTTCTGCCGAACCGCGTCGCGATCCTGCGGTTGCGCTCGCCGATCGAAGCCTCGGCGTCACGGATCGTCTTACCGGTGTAGGACATGAATACGTCATCCAGCGAAGGCCGGGACACGCTCACCGACTTGATCGCCACCGGCATGCGGGCGAACAGCTGGGGCACGAAATGCTCGCCCGACTCGACCGAGAACGTCACGAGTCCCTCGTGCAGACCCGCGTCGATGCCGAACTCCTCGGCTAGCGCGCGGATCGCCGCCTGGTCGTCCGCGGTGCTGATCTGCACCCGGTCCTTGCCGATCGAGGCCTTGAGCGCTTGCGGGGTGTCGATAGCCACGATGGTCCCGTGGTCGATGATCGCGATCCGGTCGCAGTTCTCCGCCTCGTCCATGTAGTGCGTGGTGAGGAAGATCGTGATGTCCTCGCGCTTCTTCAGCTCGTTGATGTAGTCCCAGATCGATACCCGGGTCTGCGGGTCAAGCCCCACCGTGGGCTCGTCGAGGAACAGCACCCGCGGCGCGTGCAGCAGGCCGCGCGCGATCTCCAGGCGGCGCTGCATGCCGCCGGAGTAGGTGGAGACCACGCTGCCGCGCCGGTCCCACAGCCCGACCATCTCGAGCACCTGCCGCAGCCGCGGCGCGAACGCCGCTTTGGGCACCCCGTAGAGGTCCGCGTGGAAGCGCAGGTTCTGCTCGCCGGTCAGGTAGTTGTCCAGGGTGGTGTCCTGGAACACCAGGCCGATGTTGCGGCGGACGGTATCCCGCTCCCGGACCACATCGTGCCCGGCCACCCTGGCGGTACCCGAGGTCGGGTCCGCCAGGGTGCACAGGATCTTGATGGTGGTGGACTTACCCGCGCCGTTCGGGCCCAGGAAGCCGAACGTCTCGCCAGCGGCTACCTCGAAGTCGATGCCGCGTACGGCCTCGATCTCGCCGTACCTCTTGGTCAGCGCGCTGACCGAGATCGCCTCAGTCACCCTTGCGTGTCCTCTCCCGCATCCTCGCCGTCTGCGGCGAGAATACGGTATAGCGCCCGGCGGGTGTCAGCCAGGATCTTGCCTGCCTGCTGGACCTGCGCCGGAGTGCCTGCCTGGGCGACCTGCGTCACGGCCACGGCCACCTGGCGGATGATTTTCATCAGCTGGACATCGGCGGCATCCACGCTGCCCGTGACGGCATCCCAGGACGCCCTGAGCTCGTCCGCGTGCTGTTCGACGTACGCCCGGCCTTCCTCGGTCAGCGTGAACATCCGGGTCCGGCTGTCGCCGCTCTCGTCCCGCTGCGTGCTGATCAGGCCCTCATCCTCGAGCAGCTGCAGCGCCGGGTACACCGACCCCGCGCTCGGCCGCCAGACGCCCTGCGTGCGCGCGCCGATCTCCTGGATGAGCTGGTAGCCGTTCCATGGCTGGCCTTCGGCCAGCAGGTCGAGGATCGCGGCGCGGACGTCACCGCGCCGGACGCGCGGTCCGCGGCCGCCGAACCTCGGCGGCCCGAACGGCCCGCCGCGCATCCCGAACTCGAACGGAGGGCCGTCAGGGAACGGGCCACCGCGGCGGCCGCGCTCCCGGGTGTGTCCGCGGTAGCCACCGCGGCGTTCTCGCGGCTCTCGGGGGTCTCCCCATGGTTCGCTATGCATTGTGATACTCCTTATGTATGTCTAGATCGCTTATCGATCCTTGTTGTTAGCTCAACGATATATCGATAACGATCGGCTGGCAAGTTCCGGCCGAGATTTTGCCCGAACGATCCGTGGTGCCAGGTAATGAAACCGGGCTTCCAGCACGCTCTGGTGTGCTGGAAGCCCGGTTTCATGACGCTCTGGAGGACCACCCGGACTCTGGACCGGGACGCGGGGGTCGGGCGGGGCGCCTGGGACAGATGTGAGGTAGCAGCGCCGATCCGCGATCGGGGGCGGCTGGGTTAGGGGCGGACCGGGAGGGTGTACTCGCGGCGGATGCTGTTGCCCAGGCGGGAGATGTCCGCGCCGTAGACGTGCATGGAGACGGCCACGTCGTCGCCGGTGTTCCGCACCCGGTGGATGTCGCCGGGCGGCGCGAAGCCGCCCACCGCCCCGGCCGGGTTGATCTTCCTGGCCACGAGCTCGAGCGCACGGCCGCCGTCGGCCAGCGCGAAGATCTCTTCGTATTCGCGGCCCTGCAGCACGCCCGTGACGCACCAGGCCACGTGGTCGTGAATCACCGTCTCCTGTCCAGGCAGCCAGACCATGGCCGACACCGAGAACGAGCCGTCCGGCTCGGCGTGGAGCAGATGGCTCTGATAGCAGGCCGGGTCCCCGCGCCGCAGCGCCGCGGGCATGAGGGCCGCTGGTTCGGGCAGGCCGGCGCGCAGCACGCCGGCCACTCGATCGGCGGTCTGCTGCCAGTCGAGACCGCGGGAGACTTCGGCGCGGATCGCCTGCACGAGGCGGCCCGGACATGTCCCCGATGGCGCTTTACTGCTCGGCAGGGTCTTATCCATGCTGGTCAGCGTCATGGCACCTCCTCTGACGTTCCCAGGTTAGCGATCACCCGGGTCCGGGCACCAATGCCAATCGATGGCTTGACACATAGGCAACGTTGATCAATGTGGTCGCGTTCATTTACTTGTGGCGTGACCCAGGGGCGCAGCGCGAGCGAACAGACACCGAAGACATGAACCGCGGGCTAAGCACGGAGCGGGCTGGTGCGGGCTAAGTGCGGAGCGGCTGAACCGCGGGCGCGCGGAGCGGCTGGTGCGGGCTAATCGGCCACGGCGGAGTAAGCGATCACGCCTCGGCGCATCGCGTCGATCGCGGCCCGGGCGGTCGCGGCCAGATCGCGCGGGGCCGCTGCGGGAGCTGACGCGGTGAGATCTGGAGCTGGGGCCGCCGGCCGGACGGCGGCGGCGATCTGGTCCAGGAGGTCGATCAGCTGCTTGACCGAGCGGACGAAGTCGCCGGGAGTCAGGTCGGGTGACTCCTCAAGGACGCTTTCCAGCCGTGCTCCTCGTGCCCACCGATAGGCGGCCCAGGCGAAGCCGAGATCGGGCTGGCGGAGGAACGACAGCTCGTGGTCCTTTTCCAGCTGATCGAGTTCGCCCCAGGTCCGGATCGTCGCGGCGAGCATCTCGGGCACTCGGCCCTTGGGCAGCCTGGGCGGCTGGGCGTCGTCGGCCTGCCGCGATTCGAACGACAGGGCGGACACGCAGGCGGCGAGTTCGGCCGGGGACAGGCCATCCCACAGGTCACGGCGCAGGCATTCCGCGGCCAGCAGATCCAGCTCGGTATACAGCCGGGCTAGCTGTTTCCCGTCGGCCGTGACCGTATCGCCCGCCAGGTAGCCCAGCCGCTCCAGGACACGGCATACGCGGTCGAAGGTGCGAGCGATCACGTGCGAGCGGCCCGCCACCCGGCGCTCCAGCGTCTCGGTCTCGCGCTCCAGGCGCAGGTAACGTTCCGCGTACCGGGCGTGATCCTCGCGCTCCGGGCAGTCGTGGCACGGGTGCCGCCGCATCTGCCGCCGCAACTCCGCCACATCGCCGGCCGACTCTGGGGCGGCGCGTTCCCAGTCCGCCGCCCGGGTCGGGCGCCTGGCCCGGGTCGAGCCCCCAAGCTCCCGGTTCGCCAGCCGGTTTCGCATGGTGGCGGCGAGATCCTTGCGGTGCTGCGGAGAGCGCGGGCTGAACGATCCGGGAATCCGTATCTTGTCGATGATCTCAGCCGGCACCGGAAAGTCCGCCACGGCCAGCCGCTTCACCTGCCGGCCCTCGGTGAGCACGAGCGGCCCGGGGCCGGCGAACCCGTTCGCGCGCGCGTCTTCGGCACGCCAATGACCGGCCTGGCCGTTTCCCTCACGGGGGGCCGGACGGCCGTTGTCGCTGCCCCGGGCCGGGTGCAGCCCGGGCTGCAGGACGACGGCCATACCCGCCCGCCTGCCGCCGGGCACCCGGATGATGTCACCCGGGCGCAGCAGCGACAATGACCTGGCCGCTTCGGCCCGGCGAGACGTCGCCCTGGCCCGGGACAGGTCACCTTCCCGCTCCGACAGCGATCTCCTGATCTGCGCGTATTCGGCGAAATCGCCTTTCTTGCACGTCATCGCCGCGGCCAGCTCGGCCATGGTCTGCCGGCTCTTGCGGATCTGCCTGGTCAGCCCGACGACGCCGCGGTCGGCCTGGAACTGCGCGAACGAGGACTCGAGCAAGGCGGACGCCTTGGCGCGGCCGGCCCAGCCGGTCAGGTTGACCGCCATGTTGTAGGAAGGCCGGAAACTTGAGTTGAGCGGGTAGGTCCGGGTGCTGGCCAGGCCCGCGACCGCGCCGGGATCCATCCCGGGCTGCCACAGCACGACCGCGTGCCCCTCCACGTCGATACCGCGCCGCCCGGCGCGCCCGGTCAGCTGGGTGTACTCCCCCGCGGTCAGGTTCGCGTGGGTCTCACCGTTCCACTTATCCAGTTTCTCGATGACGACCGTCCTGGCCGGCATGTTGATGCCGAGGGCCAGGGTCTCCGTCGCGAACACCGCCCGGACCAGCCCGGCCGCGAAGAGCTCCTCGACCACTTCCTTGAACGCGGGCAGCATCCCCGCGTGATGCGCGGCGATCCCGCGCCGCAGCCCGTCGAGCCACTCGCCGTAGCCGAGGACGGCCAGGTCCTCCGGCGGGATGTCCGCGGTACGGCGCTCGGCGGTGCGCTGAATCACCTCGGCTTCTTCCGGCGTGGTCAGCCGCAGGCCCGCGTGCAGGCACTGCTCGACCGCGGCGTTGCAGCCGGCCCGGCTGAAGATGAACGTGATCGCGGGCAGCAGGCCGCCGGCGTCGAGCCGCGATATCACGTCGGGACGGTAGGCCAGCGGGAAGCGGCGCGGCCGGCGGCCGCCCCGCACCGGGCGCCCCGGCGCCTTGCGCTCGATCCAGGTGTCCCGCTGGGCCACCCGGAGCAGCTCGGGGTTGACCCGGGTGTGCTCATCGTCAGTGAACAGGTCGTACAGCCGGTTTCCGGCCAGCACGTGCTGCCAGAGCGGCACCGGACGCTGCTCGTCCACGATGACGGCCGTGCCGCCGCGGACCTGGTCCAGCCACTCCCCGAACTCCTCCGCGTTACTCACCGTCGCGGACAGCGCCACCACCCGCACCGATTCAGGCAGGTGAATGATCACTTCCTCCCAGACCGCGCCGCGGGATCTGTCCGCGAGGTAATGCACCTCGTCGAGGACGACATAACCCAGGCCCGCCAGCGCCTGCGAGCCCGTATAGAGCATGTTGCGCAGGACCTCGGTGGTCATCACCACCACGGGCGCGTCGCCGTTGATGCTGTTGTCCCCGGTAAGCAGCCCGACGGTGTGGCTGTCGTAGCGGCGGACAAGGTCGGCGTACTTCTGGTTGGATAGCGCCTTGATCGGGGTGGTGTAGAAGCACTTGCGGCCCTGCGCCAGCGCCAGGTGCACGGCGTACTCGCCCACCACGGTCTTGCCCGACCCGGTGGGCGCGGCTACGAGCACGCCGCTCCCCGCGCCGAGCGCACCGCAGGCGGCGACCTGGAAGTCGTCGAAACCGAACTCGTAGAGCGCGCGGAAGGACGCGAACTCCGGGTCAGACTGCAGATCGCGGGCGTTCCGGTCCACCGGAGTGGTCATACTTCCAGACTACGGCCCCGGGCAGATCGCCCCGTGCAGGCGTCAGTTAAGGCTGCCGTCGCGGGTCTCGGTGTCCTCGAGGTCGATAGGAGCCAGCTGATCGTCGGCCAGGCCCGCGTACGGGTCGGGATGTAGCCGGCTCCGGCGGCGGTCGTGCAGGAACACGATGACCTCGGCCCCTTCCACCAGGGCCAGGCATACCCCGCCAAGCATCAGCATGGTAATGGGATCCGGGCTCGGCGAGGCAATCCCCGCGAACAGGAACACGCCGAAGATCATGACCCGGCGCCACTTCCTGAACCGCTCGTGGGTCAGGATCCCGACCATGTTGAGCATCACGAGGAACAGCGGCAGCTCGAAGCACAGCCCGATGCCGAGGACCATCGCGATAAAGTAGGCGATGTAGGTGTCCGCCGTGAACAGCGCGGAGGTGTTTCCGGGCACCATGCCGATGAGGAAGTGCAGCCCGCGGCCCATCACGAGCAGGGCGAAATAGGTGCCCAGCAGGAAAAGCGGCACCGAGGTGGCGAGGAAGGTGTACGTCCACCGCTTCTCCCGGGTGTAGAGCCCGGGGGCGACAAAGGCCCAGAGCTGGTACAGCCAGACCGGTGAGGTGACGATGACGCCGACGACGAAGGCCACCTTGATGTGCAGGTAGAAGCCGTCCAGCGGGCTGGTCACGATCAGGGTGTGCCCGATGACGTTGGTCTTGCAGCCCCCCACGGCGCGGCAGTACGGACGCTCGATGAACTTCCAGATCGGGTTGAAGAAGACCAGCCCGATGACCATGCCCGCGATCAGGGCAAGCGCCATCTTGACGATCCGGTTGCGCAGCTCACGGATGTGATCCATGAGGGGCATGCGGCCGTCAGGATTCTGCTGCCGCTGCGAGTGCACGAAGCGCTCGCCGACGATGCGGGCGCCTTGGACGGCACCGGGGAGTTTCGCCATGACCGCTTCCCGCCGTAAGGCCGTTAGGGTCCGGATCTAGCTCGGCTGCTGGGTGCGCTGAGGCTCGGCCGGCACGCCCGCCGGGGCCGGGTCCATGGTCGCCGCCCGCTGAAGGTCACGGATCTGCTGCTGCAGCACGTCGATCTGGTCCTGCTGGGCCGGAGCCGGCGCCGGCGCGGGCGTGAGCTCTGGCTGCTGGAACGGGGCCGCGGGGTTGGCGTCCGCCGCGGGCTCGTCCTGGTGCATGCTGCCGACCTCGGTCTTCAGGATGCGCATCGACTTGCCGAGAGACCGCGCGGCGTCCGGCAGCTTCTTCGACCCGAACAGCACGATGATCACAACCGCGACGATCAGAATCTTCCACGGGCTGTCGAACAGGTCACCAATCATGTCCGTCCTCTATCAACAGGGAGACGTCCTTCTGGGCCAGAGTCTACACGGCGGCCTCACCCGGGAGCGGTTCCCTGCGGCGAACGGCGCCCGGCTGATTTCGCCTCTGTGTTCACTCAACCTGCTATTCGGAGCGCGGCGGGCAACGGATGGCCTAAACGACATAATTCGTGAGGGCGGCCGCGGCGGCCGCACGGACGTCGGCGGCCAGCGCGGGCGGCGAGATGACCCGGCCGTCCTCGCCGAGCTGCAGGGCCAGCCGCCGCACCCAGCCCGTATCCGGGGTGCGCAGCACCACCCGCAGGCGGCCGTCGGGCAGGTCTGACACCGACTCGCACGGGTAATACTCCGCCACCCAGCGCCCCGCGGCGGACAGTTCGAGCACGACGGGCACGTCATGGGGCGACGGCCGGAACAGGCCCTCGTCGACGTCCACGCCGACGGCCTCGGCCGGCGGTGCGGCGGGCACGTCAAGTACCTCGAGACCGAGCATTCGGTCCAGCCGGAACAGCCGTACTCCCTCGGCGCGCAGGCACCAGCCCTCCAGGTAAGGCCGTCCCTCCACCACGAGTAGCCGCATCGGGTCGACGTCACGCTCGGTCGCTTCGTCCCGGCCGGGCACGTAGTACCGCAGGTGCAGCCGCCGACCGGCGGAAAGGGCGGCGCGGATCTGGGCGGCCAGCCGTTCTGACTCCTCGTCAGGGATATCAACCTGCACCGCGACCTGGGCGCTCGCCGAGGCGGCCTCCCCGGCCGCCGCCTCGAGCTTGGCGATCAGCCGGGACAGGGCCGACCTGTCCTCTAGCCCGGGCACGTCGGCCAGCATCCGGAGCGCGACGAGCAGCGCGCTCGCCTCGTCCACAGCCAGCCGCAGCGGCCGGCCCATGGATTCGGCCTGGCTGACAACGATCTCGCCGCCTTCGTAGGACAGGTCTATCGGGCAGTAGGGATCGGGGGCGCGCAGTTCGACGCACCACAGCAGGTTCAGGTCGTCGACCAGTTCCCGCTCGCTGATGCCGAACGCCGCGGCCGTCTCGGCCAGCCCTACGGACTTCCTGCTCACCACGTAGGGTACGAGCGCGAGCAGCCGCTGCAGCCGTTCGGTAGAGGTCACCAGCGCTGTCATCTTTTGTCCCTCGCTCGCCGCCGGGGCGCTTTGAGGCGCCGCCTTCGCTCGTCGGTCCAGGCGGCGCCGCGCCCCGTGGGCTCGCTCGGGGCGGGTGACCGTCTCATGCGAGGACTCCCTTGAGGCGGCGGATTACGGCGTCGCGGAGGTCGGGGGGGTCGATGACGATCGCGTCGGCACCGAACCAGGCGGCGTAGTCGGCGAACCGGCCGATGTCGGCGAAGTGAGTCGTGACCAGGTCCCAGCCTTCGGATTCGCCGGGGCGCACCGAGACCGCGTGCCGGCGCAGCCCGACGCCGGCGCCTGACCGGACGCGGAGGACCGCGGTGCGCTCGGGCGCGGAGTCCCAGTCGCGGACCACCTCGCGCACGTCGGCGCCGTCCGGCACGATGACGCTGCCGGGCGGCCCGCAGAACTTCACCGGCCCGGCGATCCGGCCGAGCCTGAACACCCTGGTCGCGTCGCGGCCGCGGTCCCGGCCCGCCACGTACCAGCGGCCGTGGCGGTTCACCACGCCCCAGGGCTCGAGCTCGCGCCGCTGCGGATCGCTCCGGCCGGCCGCACGGTAGCTGAACGTCACCGGCCTGCGGTCCCTGACGGCTTCCCACAGCGGCCCGAAGGCAGGCTCGGGCGTGCCCAGCCTGGGCTCGATGCCGTGCGGGGACGGACGCTCGTCGCCCGCGTCGATGCCGGCCGCCCGCAGCTTCAGCAGCGCGCCGGCGGCGGCGCCGGCCAGCTCAGCCCGCCGCCAAACCCGGGCGGCCAGCCCGAGGACGGCCGCCTCGTCCGCCTCCAGCCGCAGCTCGGGCAGTTCGTAGGCCTGCTGCCTGATCCGATAGCCGGTGTCGTCGTCGAACGGATGATTCACGCCGGTCTCCAGCGGCACGCCGAGGTCGCGGAGATCCTCCTTGTCGCGCTCGAACATCCGCTTGAACAGGTCGTCCTGCTCCGGGTAACCAGGCACCGCCTCCCGGATCTGCTCAGCGGTGAGGTAGCGCCTGGTAGAGAGCAAGCACACGACAAGGCCGAGCAGCCGCTCAGTCTTGCGCTTGGACATGAAACCCTCCGAACCCCTGCGATGGCTCCAGGTTATTGTCTCGCAGATAGTGCTGGCCCGCGGCGAACTAAGCTGCCGGGGTGATCACATGGCGGAACGGCACGGTCGGCGGCATCCGCCGCGAGTGGCCGGGCGCGGTCGAGCTTGACGTGTCAGTAGAGGGCGGCGCGCAGGTGCGGGCCCTGGCCTACCCGGCGCTGACCGGATACCCGCAGCCCGGCGACCGGGTGCTGGTCAACACCACGGCCCTCGACCTGGGCCTGGGCACCGGCGGCTACGCCCTGGTGGTCGCGATCCCGGACCGGCTGCCGCCCGACCCGGAGCTCGCGGGCCACCTGGTGAAGGCCCGCTACACGCCGCTGCAGGCGACCGTTCTGGGCGCGGACGAGCAGGGATCACCGCACCATGACGTGCTGCGGGACGCGGATGACATCGGCGGCATGCCCGTCGTGGTGGCCGACCTGCATTCCGCTCTCCCGGCCGTGCTGGCCGGCCTCTTTGATCTGGCCGAACGAGCCGACGGTGCCAGCGCCCGGCCACGCCGGCCGGTCCGGGTGGTGTACGTCATGCAGGACGGCGGGGCGCTGCCGGCCTGGTTCTCCCGCACGTGCGCGACGCTCAAGGACGCGGGCTGGCTGGACGCGACCGTGACGACCGGACAGTCGTTCGGCGGAGACCTGGAGACCGTGACCGTGCATACCGGGCTGCTCGCCGCGAGGCACGTGCTCGGCGCCGACGTCGCGGTGGTCGCGCAAGGGCCGGGCAATCTCGGCACCGGGACCCGGTGGGGGTTTTCCGGCGTGGCCGCGGGCGAGGTGGTCAACGCCGCGGCGGCCCTGGGCGGCCGGCCGGTAGCTTCACTGCGGGTGAGCGACGCGGATCCGCGCGACCGGCATCGCGGCGTCTCCCACCACAGCCTGACCGCCTACGGCCGGGTGGCCCTGGCCCGCGCCGACGTCGTAGTGCCCGCCCTCGACGGCGCGTTCGGCCGCCGGATCGCGGCCGAGGCGGCGCGACTCGGCGGGCGGCACGAGGTCGTGAGCGTCCCCGTCGACGGACTCGAGGCGGCGCTGCGGGCGTGCCCGGCACCGCTGTCCACCATGGGCCGCGGGCTCGATGAGGACCTCGCCTATTTCCTCGCCGCGGCGGCGGCCGGCCGGCACGCCGGCCGCCTGCTGCGCAAGGATCCTGCGAGCTCCCCTAACCCTGCTTGAGCGCGTCGAGGATGTCGACCACGAACACCAGCGTGTCGGTGCCCTTGATGCCCGCCTGGGAGTTTCCGGCGCTGCCGTAACCATCCTTAGGCGGGATGACGAGCATCACCCGGCTGCCCACGGTCTGACCGGCCAGGCCGGTATCCCAGCCAGGGATCACCTGCTCGGGTGAGGCGCCGAGGACGAAGCCGAACGGGGATCCGGAGCTCCAGGAGGAACTGAAGGACTTCTTGGTCCGCCAGATGTAGCCGGTGTACTGGGCGATGACGTACTCACCCTTGGTGACCACCGGGCCGGTGCCCTTGATCAGGGTCTTGGTCACGAGCCCGCTCGGCGGCGCGGACGAGGGGAACGTGAGCGTCGGCGCACTGCCCGCCTTGGCGGTGACCGTCGGCAGGCTGCCGCCGCCGTTGGACACCTGGGTGCCGGACGCGGACATGGTGTCGGAGTAGGACTTGAGCACGTCGATGACGAACACCAGCGTGGTGCTGCCCGTGATGCCAAGTTGCGAGTTGCCCGACGTACCGTAGGCGTCTGCGGGCGGGATCACCGCGAGGACCCGGCTGCCCACCTTCTTGCCGATCAGCGCGGTTTCCAGGCCGGGCAGCATCGTGCCGCCGATCACCGTCGGGTTGCTGGTGAAGGTGCTCGCCTTCAGCGAGGAACTCTTGCCATCCCAGAAGTAAAGGACGAAGTTCGCGGCCAGGGCGTCCGCCTTGGTCAAGGTCGAGCCGGAGCCCTGAATCAGCGTCTTGACCTCGAGACTGCTGCCCGGCTTAACCTTCGGGATGCTCACTTTCGGAGCCGCGCCGAACGATCCGGTGGCCGTCACGCCTGAGCTAGCGCCGGCGGATGCGGACGCGGAAGCCGAAGACGCGGAAGACGACGTCGACGAACCGCAGCCCGCGAGGACTGCGCAGGCCAGCAGGGGGATGGCGCCGAGCGCCAGGAAGCGTCGCATGAAAAACCTCAATATGGTCGATGTCAGCCCCGTCAGCCTACTGGCACGTCCAAGCGGCGACGTCCCCATGCAGGTGTCCCTCAGCTAACTCACAGGGGGCGGTCACATGCCCGCGATGAGCTTCTCGACCCTTTCGTCCACAGAACGGAACGGGTCCTTGCACAGCACGGTCCGCTGGGCCTGGTCGTTCAGCTTGAGGTGCACCCAGTCGACGGTGAAGTCACGCCGCTTCTCCTGGGCCCGGCGGATGAACTCACCACGCAGCTTGGCCCGGGTGGTCTGCGGCGGGACGGACTTAGCCTCGAAGATGTCAATGTCGCGGGCGGCCCGCTCGACCGCTCCGGCGCGCTGCAGCAGGTAGTACAGGCCGCGGCCGCGGTGCACGTCATGGTAGGCCAGGTCGAGCTGGGCGACCCGCGGCGAGGACAGCGGCAGGTCGTGCTTGGCGCGGTAGCGTTCGATCAGCTGGTACTTGGTGACCCAGTCGACCTCGCGCGCGATCTTGTCCAGGTCGCCGGTCTCGATCGCGGACAGCGCCCGCTCCCACATGTCCAGCACCCGCATGGCGACCGCGTCGGCGCCGTTCTTGTCGGTGAAGTCCTTCGCCCGGTTCAGGTACTCGTACTGGATGTCCAGGGCGGACAGCTCGCGCCCGTTCGCGAGCCTGATCCGGCTGCGGCCGGTCATGTCGTGGCTGACCTCGCGGATGGCCCGGATCGCATTGTCCAGGGTCAGGTCGCGCATGATCGCGCCGGCCTCGATCATCCGCAGCACCAGGTCGGTCGATCCGACCTTGAGCAGCGTCGTGGTCTCGCTCATGTTCGAATCGCCCACGATCACGTGCAGCCGCCGGAACCGCTCGGCGTCCGCGTGCGGCTCATCCCTGGTGTTGATGATGGGCCGGGACCTGGTGGTGGCCGACGACACGCTCTCCCAGATGTGCTCGGCCCGCTGGCTCACGCAGTACACCGCGCCCCGCGGCGTCTGCAGCACCTTGCCCGCACCGCAGATCACCTGCCGGGTGACCAGGAACGGGATCAAGATGTCGGCCAGCCTGCCGAACTCGCCGTGCCGGCCGACCAGGTAGTTCTCGTGACAGCCGTAGGAGTTGCCGGCCGAGTCCGTGTTGTTCTTGAACAGGTAGATATCGCCGGCGATACCCTCCTCACGCAGCCGCCGGTCAGCATCGACGAGCAGTCCTTCCAGGATCCGCTCCCCCGCCTTGTCATGCGCCACCAGATCCAGGACGCTGTCGCACTCGGGCGTGGCGTACTCGGGGTGGCTGCCCACGTCGAGATAGAGCCGCGCCCCGTTCCGCAGGAAGACGTTGCTGCTACGGCCCCATGACACCACGCGCCGGAACAGGTAACGCGCCACCTCGTCGGGCGAGAGCCGCCGTTGCCCGCGGAAGGTGCAGGTAACGCCGTACTCGTTCTCGATTCCGAATATTCGCCGGTCCACACGCCAAGGCTACGTCCCGTCGCCCCCTGACAACAGCACCTGGCCGTCAATGGCGGGTCAACCGGTCGGTTGCGTGAGCTGGACCAGCAGGTTCTTGTCCCAGATGTACACGGTGTATGGGCCGGTGCGGTAGATGCGGGCGGGCCGGCCCAGGGCCGCCAGCGCCGCGGCGGCGGGCTGCCAGTGATGGAAGAACCCGGACTGGCTGTCGGTGACGAGGAACGTCGCCTGGTGCGCTGCGGGGTCATACCAGGAACCCTTGGCTTCCCACAGGTCGGGCTGCAGCGTTCCCGGCAGCACGGCCCGGATCGTGACGGCGCCGTCGCTGCCCACGGTGACCACGCTCGACTCCCAGTACCCGCCGATGCCGCTGGTCAGGTGGTGGGCGGCGAGGAACGCCGCCAGCTGGTCGTTAGCCGCGGGGACCGACGGCTGGGCCGCGGCGTACCCGAGGCTGGCGGCATAGACGGCGACCAGAGCGGAGGCCAGCCATTTCTGCCACCCGGGCCAGCCGCCGCGTGCGCGCGCGCGGGCCTGCAGGCCGCCCGCCAGGGTACGCCCGGCCAGCACGGCTCCGAACGGCAGCACGACGGCGAACTCCCTGGCGTTCAGGTCGGTCGCGTCGGCCAGCGTGCTCGGCACGTAGGCCACCACGTTGACGATCATCGCGACGAGCAGGATCTGGCTGATCCGGTCGGGCCAGCTGAGGAAGTGCCGCGCCACCCGCCACATGGCCCACACCACGAGCACCACCCCGGCCAGGTGCACCAGGGCGAAGACCAGCTGGATCGGTGCGCCCTGCGGCTTGGCGCCGAACAGGGCGAGCAGTCCCTCCGCGGTCACGTAGGCGTGTTTCGGCCAGGTGCGCAGCGACGCCAGCTCGTACCCGACGGGGTGCAAAATGAACCCGCCGCTCGCCTGGAGCAGCCGGTTGACCAGCGAGGCGAGACCTTCGGCGAGGATCGCCGCGGCGGCCAGGGACACCTCGTACCACCGCGTCCCCCCGCGGACAGCGCGCAAGGCGCACACCGCCACGAGCGGGACGACCCCCACCAGGAGCACGAGCGGGTCGGCGATCAGCGCCCAGGTCAGCAGCAGCCCGGCGATGACGGGCGCCAGCCACCGCCGTTTCGTCGCTTCGGTCCCGTCAAACCGGTCCAGCACCAGCCAGATCAGCATGAGGGGCACAGCGGTGCCGATATGCCCGAGGGACAGCAGCAAGATGAAGACGGCCACCCCGAGCTGGGGTGCGAACATGATGCCGGCGGTCAGCAGCATCCGCGGCCACGCGTCGCGGCCGGACACCGTGCCCCGGGCCAGCACCACGGCCAGCACCAGGACGAGCGTGTAGGTCATCGCCGCCGCGACGTGGGCGGTGTCGGTATGCAGGCCGAGGAAGCGTTCCAGCATCGCGTACTGCGGCAGCTCGGTCGTGTAGAACGAGACGTCCGAGAGGTACCAGCCGTGCAGCAGCACGTTGCCGTGCAGCATGTCCCACGCCATCAGCAAGTCGTTCGACTCGTCCGAGTTCTCCGCGTAGGTCCGGGACACCTGCAGGTACGCGATGAACAGGAGTACCACGACCAGCACGACCGCGGCCGAGGCGAGCAGGCGGCGGCCGGTGATCGCCGGGCCGGATCCGGACGCCCGCGCCGCGGCGGCGGGGACGGAGGAAGGCGGCGCGGGGGACTTTTCCGGCGTCCCGCTTCTCGCCACGGCAGCCACCACGTCCTTCGGTCTCGAGGTTGTTCGTCGCACGCTGTCACAGCGTAAGGCGTCACTCTGGTAAGCTGCGCGCGCCTGGCCAAGAATTACCCTTCCCGCTGAGACAGCCACGGTGGAGGCTCGCGGTTGCAGCTCACTTCGACGTCCGAAGAGGATAGGTCCCTCGGGCAAGGCTCCCCATCGATGTGGTCGAGATTGAACCGGCCCTTGGTGCCGGGCGTCCTCGCCTTCCTGGGCTGGCTCGGTTTCGCGCTGGCCCGCTGGCAGGTCTGGGCTAAGGGTCATCTCAGCCTTTTCATCATGGCCGGGCACGTCTACACCCACCGCGCCCAGCTCCCTCGCGGGCTGCTGCTCGTCCCCTCCGACGGCTACGACGGGCAGTTCTACTACCGGCTCGCCCTTGACCCGGCCAACTGGAACAAGACTGCGTTCGGCATCACCATGGACCAGTCCTACCGGTACACCCGCATCGGGTACCCGGTCCTGGCCTGGCTGCTGTCACTCGGCCAGCATCAGCTCGTGCCCGTGGTGCTGGTCGCGATCAACCTCCTTGCGGTGGGCGCCATGGCCGCCCTGGGCGGCATGTTCGCCCGCGAGTCCGGTCGCCACGCGCTGTGGGGGCTCACCTTCGCGGCTTACTTCGGCCTGGTCATCAGCGTCGGCCGGGACACCGCCGAGCCGCTCGCCGAGGCCTGCATGCTGGCCGGGCTACTCGCCTACCGGCGGGCCGCCACGTCCGGCCCGTCCAGGTACGTGCTCGCCACGGCCTTGTTCGCGGTCGGCGCGGTCACCAGGGAAACCATCTTGCTCGCCCCCGCGGCCATCGCCGTGACCCGGCTCACCGCGATGGCCCGCCGCCGGGCCCGGCCCGGCCTGGCCGACCTGACCTGGGTCGTCCCTGCCGTCGCGTACGGCCTGCTGGAAATCGTGGTGCACTTCGTGGTCAAGGGCGAGTTCCCGCTGCTCGCGAACACCGGCCGCAACCTCACCGCGCCGTTCACGGCCATGGCCCACGCGCTGAAGTACGAGGCCGCGCACATCAACACGGCCCACCTGAGCCCGATCGACATCGCCCTGCTCGAGTACGCCACGCTCGGGATCTTCATCCTGGCCGGGCTGGCCGTGCTGCGGGTCACTACCGCCCCGGTCCACGAGCGCGTCGCCTTCGTGTTCTTCGTGCTCCAGCTCGGTCTGCTGTCGAGCCAGATCTGGAACAGCACGTTCGGCGAGGGGCGCTCGCTCATCGAGCCCTACCTGATGGCGCTGGTGCTGCTGTTCGCCACACCGCGGCGTTACCTCTCCTGGCGCTATCTCGGCCTGATCGCCGCGTGTGCCGTCCCGGCACTGCTGGTCGTGGCCAGGCGCCGCATCCTGTACATGTGACTGCGCGGCCCGGAGTTAGCCGAGGGTGGTCAGCAGGTTCTTGTCCCAGACCATGATGACGTAGCCGTCGTCGTGATAGATCCGGGCCTGCCGGCCGAAGGTGAGCTCGGCGCCGTCTTGCAGGCTGGGCCGCGCGGAGGTGCCCGCGACCACGAAGTTCGCGTAGTGCCTCGACGCGCTGAAATCGGCGTCGTCGGTCTCCCACTGGTAAGGCACGAGGACGCCGCCGGGGCCGACCTTGACCGCGCTGACCAGGATCGCGCCCCTGCTGTCCAGGGTGGTGCTGTTGGCCTGCCAGTAAGGGGCCAGCCCGTCACTGAGCCGGTGGGCCGCCAGCCAGCTGGCCAGCGGCTCGTTAGCGGCGGGCACGGCCGCCTGCGCGGCACCGTAGCCGAACGCGGCCAGATAGCCTACGGTGACCACGGCGAGCACGGGGACGAACCATGCCTTCGCCGCTCGCGTCCACGCCAGGACCCGGTCGCCGAGGGTACGGCCGGCCAGCACCGCGCCGAGGATGAGTACCGGGGCGATCTCGCGCGCGCCCAGCAGGTTTTGCGCGTGCGTGCTGATCATGTAGGCGGCCAGGTTGAGCAGGATAGCCACCGCGAAGGTGGGCACGATCAGCTCGGCGCGGAAGAACCGGCGGATGGCCACGCCCAGGGCGCAGATCACCATGACCACCCCGGCCAGGTGCAGCCACACGAAGACGACCTCGATCGGGTGATTCACGCCGAAGTTGCTGGTGCCGAAGACATTGGCGCCGAAAAGCTCGAGGAAAGCCTGGAACGTCACCCACGCCCCGTGTCCCACCTGGCTGAGGTCCACGTTCGTGCCCACGCGCCACTGCTGGTATCCGCCCAGGCCCGCCACGACACGCGGCGCGAATGTGCCGGCCACGCCGGCGACCGCGGCCCCCCCGGCCAGGCTCAGCTCGTACCAGCGCGCCCCCGGCCGGTCCCCGCTCCGGACGGCACGCAGCAGGCACACCAGCACCAGCGGGATGATGGCGGCCAGCAGCGTGATCGAGTCGCCCGCCATCGGCCAGATGAACAGCAGCCCGGTTATGACCCCGAGGAACCAGCGCGGCCGGGCCTCCTCGGACCTATCAATAAGCAGCCAGATGACCAGCACGGGCACCGCGGTGCCGGTGTGGTCCGGGGAGAGCAGCAGGATCGAGGTGGCGCTCAGCTGCGGGGCCAGCATGATGCCGCCGGCCAGCAGGGCACGGACCAGGCCTTCCCGGCCGCGGGCGTGGCCCTTGGCGAGCAAGGCGGCCAGCAGCACGAGCAGCGTGTAGGTCATGGCCGCGCCCACGTGGACCACCCAGGTCCCGAGGCCGAGCAGGGCCTCGATCAGTACGTACTGCGGCAGTTCGGTGGTGTAGAAGGATACGTCCGACACCCACCAGTGGTGCAGCAGCAGGTTCCCGTGCAGGATGTCCCACGCCTGCAGCGCGTTCCCGGCGCCGTCGGAGGACAGCGGCGAGGACAGAGACTGGCGCCAGTAGCAGAAGAAAAGGATCGCGGCCACGCCCACGGCCAGTCCCGCTCGTTTGGCCTGCGTGGCCACTGGCGTCCCAGATGCCACAGCGGTCAGGGCGGGAGCCTGTTGTTCACGCCCATCCACGCTCATGATGACGCCCCTCGCCCGGGTTCAGATGCTTCCGGCCTTAACGGCCGCATCGATCCAGGGGATCACCTCGTCGAGCATCTCCTCGAGCGTGGTGCTGGCCTCGAAGCCGAGCATCTTCTTGGCCTTCTCCGTATCGGGGACGCGACGCTGCACGTCGTACTCGAACGGCTCGTCGTGGACGATCCGCAGCGGCGCATCGTCGCCCTTGATCTTGCGCCAGATCAGCTCGGCCAGCTGCAGCACGGTCGTGCTCTCCGACGTGGACAAGTTGAAGTCCTCGTTGAAGGCGTCCTCGTGCTCCATCGCGGTGACGACGCCGGCGGCCAGGTCACCGCCGTAGGTGTAGTGCCGCACCTGGTCACCCGAGCCCAGGATGTGCAGCGGGTCCTGGCCCTTGAGCACCTTCTGCACCAGGTCCGGAACCACGTGGCTCATCGCGAGCTGGACGTTCCCCGACAAGATCTCCTGGTCGCCCAGCGCCCGGCTCTCGCCGATGCCGACGCAGTTGAAAGGCCGCACCAGCGTGTAGGGCAGCCGGTACTGATCCCAGGCCGCCCTGGCGAAGTATTCGACCGCCAGCTTCTGGAATCCGTAGGAGGACAAGGGCGGCGGTATCTGCCGCTGCTGCCCCTCGTAAGACGGCCACTCGTCGGCGCTCTCGAAGACCATCGACGAGGACAGGTAGGTGACCTTGCGGAGCCGGCCTTCCCGGTGCGCCGCGATCGCCGCGTCACACGACGCCGCGATGATCCGCTCGTTGGTGGCGAGCAGGTCATAGGCGTAGGTGTGGAAATAGGAGATGCCGCCGATCATCGCTGCGCCGGCGATGAAGTGTTCGCAATCGGTCAGCAGCTCCGTCATCAGGCCGCCATCGGTGGCGTCGCCCTCGACGAGCCGGTAATTCGGGTTGTCGTCGTAAGACTTCCTGACCTTCCCGTACTTGGAAAAATTATCGACGCCTACCACCGCGTATCCGCGTTTCAGCAGTTCCTCTACGACGTATCCGCCGATAAAGCCAGCCGACCCGCTGACCAGAACCCGCTCCATTAAGCCTCCTGCCTACTGACGTTCTTCGGTTTGACGGGCCGGCCCGCGGTCACGAATCTGTTCGGCGGTGAGCTGCCGTCCGAAGGCGAAACGATACCAGCGGGCGTAACTGGGCACCCATTTCGCGACCTTGAAGTTCGATACTCCGGCCTGCCGGTCCAGCCAGATAGTCGGTACCTCGGCCACCGGCAGGCGCAGCCGCTTGGCCTTAGCGGTCAGCTCGATGCCGATCTCGAATCCGTCCCTCGAGTCGATGCCGACCTGCCGCACGAATTCCGTCGAGTAAGCCTTGAAGGAGTTCGTCGCGTCCCTGGTCCCGACGTGAGCGAGCGTCCGCAGTGACCGGCCGGCCAGGCGGGACAATGCGCCCTTGAGGACGGGACCGCCGACCTGCTGCCCACCCGGCATGTAGCGGGAAGCGGCCGCCACCGCCACGCCGCGTTCGACCAGCCGGACCAGCTCATCGATCTGCCTGGCGTCGTCGCACCCATCCGCCATGGTCACCACGACCACCGGCGCGCTCGCGGCGTCGATACCGAACCTGATCGCGTTGGCAGGCCCCCGGCCGTAGTTGTTGACCAGGCACTTCAGCCGCGGTTCCTTCTGGGCGTACTCCTCGGTCACCGGGACGGTCGTATCGTCGGGAGAGTCGACGACCACCAGGACCTCAGACGGCAGCCTGACCGATTCAAACAGCCGGTCGAGCACGCTGATAACCTGTTCACCCTCGTTGTAGGCGGGCACCACCACCGAGACCCGGGGGTGCTCGGTCATACCCGGACCCCGTTTCCGAGAACGTCCCAGATGTCGGCCGCGGGCTTATCGGTCACCAGCCCCCGGTACTCCGGGTGCGGAGCCCCGATCACGAGCAGGTCCGACCGGGTCAGCACCTCCTCGAGCGGCAGCAGCTTTGGGTCGACGGTCACGTACGGATCGGTGCAAAGGACCGCGTTGGCCTTGAACTCCAGGATCCGCTTGAGCTTGTACGACAAGCTCGACCTGATGTCGTCCGAACCGCCCTTGAACGCCATGCCCAGGATCCCGACGGTCATCGACGCCAGGTCGAACTGGCTCTCAAGGCGGTGCACCACATAGAGCGGCAGGCCCTCGTTGACCGCCATCGCCGCATGGCCGAGCGGGAAGTTGTTGTGGTTGAAGGCCGCGAGCTGCATCGTGTCCTTGAACAGGCAGGGTCCGGCCGCGAAGCCCGCGGCGGGCATGTCGGCGGCCCGAGGGTAGTCCTCGGCGAGCCCCCGCCGGATCCGGTCGAAATCCAGGCCGCGCTCGTTCGCCATCATGTAGAGCTGGTTGGCGGTGGCGAACTTGATGTAACGCCAGACGTTAGTGAACAGCTTGGCCAGCTCCGCCTCTTCCGGCGACATCACGACGAGCTTGCTGGTCAGCCTCTCGAACAGGGCGGATGCCCGCTTGGCGCCCGGCGTGGTGCGAGAGGAGATGATCTGAGGGAGCTCGAACAGCTCGGTCATCGCCTTGCCCTCGGCGATCCGCTCCGGGCAGAACGCGACCTCTATCTCCAGTCCCAGCTTGGCCACCATCTTTTCCACCAGTGCCGTTACCCCGGGGAACACGGTGCTACGCAGGATAAGGAGCTGGCCATCGCGCAGATAGTCGGTACATCCGCCGAGGGCCTTGGTGATGGCCGTCTGGTTGGGGTTCAGGTGCTCATCCACCGGCGTGCCGATGACCACCACCACGTGCTCGGCCGTCGCCACGATCGCGGGATCAGCTGACGCCTCCAGGCGCCCGGCGCTGAGCACCCGGTGCAGCACGTCATCCGCGCCGGGTTCGGCGAACGGCATGTGGCCCGCGTTCACCTTGTCCACGGAGGGCTGGCTCACGTCATAAATGCCGACCCGCGCGCCGCGATCGGCGAACGCAAGCGCGAGCGGCAAGCCCACGTGCCCGCATCCCCCGATGACGACCACATCTCGGTCGACCTGATCCGGCAACTTCGTCACCGTGCATACCTCCGGCTGGTGTGGCAGGCCTCCGGGCCTCGGCAGCACCGCACGCGGCGCCCCCCTCATATCTCTGGCGCTTCACCTTACCGTCATGCTCCTCCCGCCAGGGGCCCTTGTTATCCCTCTGTCGCCTGCCGGTCATCTAGGGCGCATACAGGGTTTTTCCCGTAGACCGGCACGCGGTATTGACGATCTTCGTGCGCGAACCGCTTTCACGTACGGTAAGCTCTCGCACCGGTTAAAGCGCGGCTGCCTGGCCCGCCTTCCCAAGGATGGACCATGCCTGGTCATAAGCACGTGATGCCTCGCGCGCGGGTGATGCGGTCGGTCATGCCTGAGGACCCGCGGGCCGCGGGGCCGGCCGGTACGACGACCTCCGTTTCCGGCCGCGGGCCCGAGGGAACCGGGCCGCGGTTCTCCTGGCCGCTGGCCGCCGCGACCGACCGGCCCGCCGTGTCCGGCCTGATCTCCCTGCTCGCCGCGCTCGCCTTCGCCCTGGCCCGCTGGCAGACCTGGGCAGGAGGCAACATCGGCCGGTTCATCCTGGTCGGCCGGCATTTCGCGACGCCGGCCCAGTTGCCGCCTGGCATACCGGTCGCGCCGACCTACGGTTACGACGGACAATTCTTCTACCGGCTGGCGCTCAATCCGCTCAACCTTCACCACACGGCGTACGGCATCACCGTGGACCGGTCCTACCGGTACATGCGGATCGGCTATCCCGCACTGACCTGGCTCGTCTCCCTCGGCCAGCATGCCCTGGTTCCGGTCATGCTCGTCGCCGTCAACATCGCCGCCATCGGCGCCATGGGTTACCTGGGCGGCGTCTTCGCCAGGGACGGCGGGCGGCACGCCCTGGCCGGACTGCTGATGCCCGGTTATTTCGGCCTCATCACCAGCCTGTCCCGTGATACGGCGGAGCCGCTGGCTGCCGCTTGCCTGCTGGCCGGGCTGCTCGCCGTCCGCGCGCGGCGGCCCGTCCTGGCCGGTGTTCTCCTGGCCTACGGCGCACTGACCAGGGAAACGGTCATGGTCGCGGTCGCCGCCATCGCGCTGATGCGGGTGGTTGGCCTGGCACGCCGCAGTCAGCGCCCCGGCCGCGACGATCTGGCGTGGGTGATCCCCGGCGTGGTCTTCGTGATCTGGCAGGTCGTGGTGAAGGCCGCGACCGGAAGCATTCCCCTGCTGGCCGACGGCGGCCGTAACGCGGGCACGCCGTTCCTCGCCCCGCTCCAGGCCGCCAAGAACAACCTGGCCCACCTCAACGGGCACCAGTTCGACCAGTACGACCTGTGGTTCCTGGAAATAGCCATCCTCGCCTTCTTCGTCATCGCGGCGCTGCTCTGCCTGCGGTCCACCAGCGCGCCGGGGCACGAGCGGCTGGCCCTCGTCCTGTACCTGGTCGAGATCTGCGTAGTCACGCCGAGCACCTGGAACAGCCTCGACGCCGACCTGCGCTCCTTCATCGAGGTGTATCTGCTGGCCGTGATCATCCTGCTAGGCACTCCCCGGCGGATCCTGGGCGCCTGGGTGCTCCCCATGCTCGCCGCGCTGACGCTGCCCGCCCTGATCGTGATCACGCAGCGAAGGCTCACCATTTCGTGACGGCCGGTCGCCATGACCGAGATCCTGCTCCTCCTACCCTTTGCTAAGGTCACTTCGTGGCCGAAGGATTCGACAATGAGGCCGGTGAGATACCTTCTCAGGGCGTGCGCGTCAGCGCACCGCCCCGGCCGCTGACGGCGGAAGAACCCGGGCGTTCCCGTCGCGCCCGCTGGCTGTGGCCCGCCGCGCTGGCGGTGGCGGCCGTCGTCTTGTTCCTGTGTTACCTGCGGCTTTCCGGCACCGCCCCCGACAGCTCTGACGGCGCGGACCAGTCGCTGCAGGCATGGGACATGCTGCACGGCAACTGGCTGCTGCACGGCTGGACCGTGGGTGACGTGTCGTATTACACCACTGAGCTGCCTGAGTACATCCTGGTCGAGCTGATCAGGGGCCTCGGCCCGGACGTGGTGCACATCTCGGCCGCCGTTACCTACACGTTGCTTGTGCTGCTGGCCGCCCTGCTCGCCAAGGGGCGGGCGACCGGCCGCGAAGGCCTCGTCCGTGCGCTGATAGCAGCCGGGATCCTGCTCGCCCCGCAGCTCGGCCACGCCATCGGCCTGCTGCTCCAGCAGCCGGACCACCTTGGCACCCAGGTGCCGCTGCTGGCCATCTTCATCGTCCTGGACCGTGCGCCGCGGCGCTGGTACGTCCCGGTCGCGATCGCGGTGCTGCTCACCTGGGTCACCGTCGCCGACCGGGTCGCCCTATTCGACGCGACGGTCCCGCTGGTCGCCGTCTGCGTCATCCGCGCGTTGTGGGCCGTCGTACATGACCGCAAGCCGCTGACCTCCCAGTGGTTCGAGGTTTGCGTCGCGGCAGGGAGCATCATCTCGTTCGGCGTGGCCGCGCTCATCGTGAGCGCGATCAAGGCCGCGGGCGGGTACACGTCCCTTCCGCTGCCCCAAAGCTCTGCCTCCGCGGCCGCCGTCGCGGCCCACTTTGCGCAGACCCTCTGGGGGGTCCTCACCCTGTATGGAGCCGATTTCGTCGGCCTGTCGGGGGTGGCCCTGGCCATCGCCGTGGTGCACCTGGCTGGCCTCGCGCTGGCGCTGTGGGCTTTCTTCCTCGCCTTCCGCCGCTTCTTCTCCGCCGACCTGATCGTCCCCGTGCTGGCCGTGGGGATCGTGATCAACGTGATCGGCTACGTGTTCAGCAGCGTCCCCCGCGGGTGGTTTGACGTCAGGGAAATGGTCGCCGTACTTCCCTTCGGCGCCGTCCTCGCGGGCCGCCTGCTCGCCGGGCCGCTGCGCACAGCGCGGCTGGGGCGAGCGCGGGCCGGGGTGCTCGCGGGGGTGCTGGCCTGCTATGCGCTCGCCCTCGGATACGGAGCCGCGCAGCCCTCGCCCATCGCCGACAGCGAGCAGCCGGTCATCGGCTGGCTCGAGGCTCACCACCTGAGCACCGGGCTCGGCACCTACATCGAGTCCAACCTCATCACGCTCGACAGCGGGGACCGCGTCGCGGTCAGGACGGTATCGTGGCGGCTCTCCGGGGCCGTCCCCCGCGACTATGAGTCGAAGGCGTCCTGGTACGACCCCCGGCTGGCCGTTGCCAACTTCATCATCTACAACAGCGCCGACGGCCCCCCCATCCCCCGCCGCGATATCCTCGCTCTGGCCGGCCCGCCCGCGCACACCTACCGTTACAAGACCTTCACCATCATGGTCTGGAGCCACAACCTCCTCGCTGACCTAGGCACCCCGCCGTCACCCTGGCCCGGCAACCTCGTGCACTGACCGACGCCGGGGCCGGCGGGGTTCGATAGCATTGCAATTGGAATCGTTTGCCGGCTATCGCACTCCGGCCTTCCGTACACTGGCACAATGATCAATGGTCACCGGATCGGCGTCGTGCTGCCTGCCTATAACGCGGCAGCCACGTTGGCACGCACAGTAGCCGAACTTGACCGAGAGGTCATCGACGAGATCGTGCTCGTCGATGACGCCAGCACCGATGAGACAGTTGAGTTGGCTCGTGAACTCGGCTTGGAGCCGATTCGCCACGAACTCAACCTCGGCTACGGGGGAAACCAGAAGACCTGCTACCGCCAGGCGCTCAAGCTTGGCGCCGACATCATCGTCATGGTGCACCCGGACTATCAGTACTCGCCGTTGCTCGTTCCGGCCATGGCATCGATGATCGCCTACGAGGAGTACAACCTGGTCCTCGGCTCACGCATCCTCGCCCAGAACTCGGTCGCCCGCGGCATGCCTCGCCATAAGTATGTCGCAAACCGCTTCCTTACCTTCGTCGAGAACATATTCCTGCAGCAGAAACTGTCCGAATATCACACCGGCCTGCGTGCTTTCCGCAGTACGCTGCTCGCTGACCTGCCGTTCGACCGCAACTCCGACGATTTCATCTTCGACAACCAGATCATCGCGCAGGCCATTTCTGTTGGCGCGAGGATTGGCGAGGTGTCCTGCCCGACTCGCTACCAGCCCGACTCCTCATCGATCAACCTGCACAGGAGCATCACGTACGGTCTCGGCGTGCTGCGCACGTGCGGTCAGTACCGGCTGCACAAGCACGGGCTTCGCCGTTACCCCTACCTCGACGTCGATCCCGCCCCGGGACACGCTCGGCTCGCGGTGGCCGATAACGAGGCCACCCAGGCGGCCGAAGTCAGGAAACCGGCTCGCACCGACGGGTAGCCCGAGGCGCACCCGCGTAGACTGCGGACGGCGTGCAATACAGGCAGGGGATCATCCGCATTGGACGCTGGTAAAGGCCCTTTCCGTGCCGTCGCACATCGAGGAACGGCGAATGTCGAAACGATCTGACGCGAATGCCCCGCTCCCTCGGGATACCCGTCCGGCCGAGCTCGGCGGGTGGCCGGAGCAGGCACCGCGGAACCCCCCAGGGAGGCGTCCTGAGCATGAAGCAACAGCAGGGAGGCGTCATTTGACCATGGCAAGCGTCGCGTTGCTGCTATTCGCCGTCGTCTCGGCGGCGACTGGACAGGTGATGCTCAAGCACGGCATGCAGGTCGCAACGGCCCGCGTGGCCGATTCGGGCGGGTCGTTGGCGCTTCGCGCGGCCACCTCGCCGTGGGTTCTGCTCGGGCTGGTGGTTTTCGGCGTCTC
Organism: uncultured Actinomycetota bacterium; assembly: GCA_963844625.1. GTDB lineage: Bacteria > Actinomycetota > Actinomycetes > Streptosporangiales > Streptosporangiaceae > Palsa-504. The sequence continues at coordinate 223,436 of CAWJPF010000010.1, forward strand.
TGCCATCGCCTGGCTGACTGCGCTCTCGCGGGTCCCGCTGAGCGTGGCCTATCCGTTCAATGCCCTTGGCTATCTCGTCATCCTGATCGCGAGCATCCTTGTCTTGCATGAGCGGGCCAACGTGCTGACCTGGCTGGGATCGCTTCTCGTCGTCTCCGGGCTGCTCATCGTGGTCCTGACCAAGCCGTGAAGGCCCTCGTTCTGGCGGGGGGATCAGGAACACGGCTCCGCCCGATCACCCATACCTCGGCCAAGCAGCTGGTTCCTGTGGCGAACAAGCCGGTGCTGTTCTACGGCCTGGAGGCGATCCGCGACGCCGGGATCGCGGAGGTGGGGATGGTCGTCGGCGATACGGAGCCGGCGATCCGTTCAGCGGTCGGTTCGGGCCAGGCGTTCGGGCTGGAGGTGACCTATATCCGGCAGACGTCCCCGCTGGGGCTGGCGCACGCGGTCCTGGTGGCCAGGGAGTTCCTCGGCGACGATGACTTCGTGATGTACCTGGGTGACAATTTCATTGTGGGCGGTATCACCGCGCTGGTGGAGGAGTTCCAGGCCACCAGGCCTGATGCCCATATCATGCTCACCTCGGTGGCGGACCCCAGGCAGTTCGGGGTCGCCGAGCTCGACAGCGCGGGCCAGCTCATCGGCCTGGAGGAAAAGCCGGAGCAGCCGAAGAGCGATCTGGCGCTGGTCGGGGTGTACCTGTTCACGCCGGCGGTACACGAGGCGATCGCCGGGCTGGCGCCGTCGGGGCGCGGCGAGCTGGAGATCACCGAGGCGATTCAGCGGCTGGTGCTCGACGGCCGCAAGGTCACCTCCACGATCATCTCGGGATACTGGAAGGACACCGGCAACGTCGCGGACATGCTGGAGGTCAACCGGACCGTGCTGGAGAGCGCCGAGCCGGCGGTGGCAGGAGCGGTCGACGCGGCGAGCGAGCTGATCGGCCGGGTAGTGGTTGAGGCCGGGGCCACGGTCAGCGGGTCGCGGATCGTGGGACCGGCCATCATCGGCGCTGGTACCGAGGTGACCGGCTCCTACATCGGCCCGTTCACCTCCGTCGCCGCTGGGTGCGTGATCGCCGATAGCGAGATCGAGTACTCCATCGTCTTGGCCGGCGCCTCGATCCGCGGTGTCCGCCGGATCGAGGCGTCCCTCATCGGGCGCCATGTCGAGGTGACCCCCGCCCCCCGGGTGCGCCAGGCGCACCGCCTGGTGCTCGGGGATCACAGCAAGGTTCAGATCAGCTCATAGGTGCGGAGGCTGCGTGAGGATCCTGGTGACAGGCGGGGCCGGGTTCATCGGTTCGCACTATGTGCGCACCATGTTGTCGGGCGGGTACCCGGGCTATGAGGATGCGGCGGTCACGGTCCTGGACAATCTGACCTACGCGGGGAACCTCGCCAACCTGGCCCCGGTCTGCGGCAGCCCCCGGCTGCGGCTCGTGCGGGGCGATATCGCCGATCCCGCGCTGGTGCGCTCGCTGGTGCCGGGGCACGACGCGGTGATCAACTTCGCGGCCGAGACTCACGTGGATCGTTCGATCAGCGGCGCGGCGCCGTTCGTCGCCACCAACGTGGCCGGGGTGCAGGTGCTCCTGCAGGCGTGCCTGGAGGCCGGGACCGGGCCGGTGGTGCAGGTGTCCACCGACGAGGTGTACGGGAGCGTGGCGTCGGGGGCGTGGACGGAGCAGGCGCCGCTGGCGCCGAGCTCGCCGTATTCGGCGGCCAAGGCCGGCGGCGACCTGATGGCCGGGGCCTACGCCCGCACCCACGGGCTGGACGTGCGGATCACCCGCTGCTGCAACAACTACGGTCCGTACCAGTATCCGGAGAAGGTCATCCCGCTGTTCGTGACCAACCTGCTCGACGGGCGGCAGGTCCCGCTGTACGGCGACGGGGGCAACGTCCGCGGCTGGATCCACGTCGATGACCACTGCCGGGGGATCCAGCTGGTGCTGGAGCGCGGCTGGCCCGGGCAGACGTACCACATCAACGGCGACGCGGAGCTGACCAACACCGAGCTCACCGCCGCGCTGCTGCAGTGCTGCGGCACGGGATGGGAGATGGTCACGCGCGTACCGGACCGCAAGGGGCACGACCGGCGCTACTGCCTCGACGACACCAGGCTGCGGGCCATGGGGTACGCACCGCGCGTCCCGTTCCGGCAGGGCCTGGCGGCCACGGTGCGCTGGTACGCCGGTAACCGGGCCTGGTGGGAACCGCTCAGGCGGCCAGGCGCGGCCCCGGCTCCGGCCGCATCCGGGCGCGCCTGATGACCCGCTGGCTGGTGACCGGGGCGGGTGGCATGCTCGGCACCGACCTGGTCGCCGCCCTGGCCTCCCGCGGCGAGCCCGTGACCGGGATGGACCGGGCCAGCCTGGACGTGACCGACGCCGCCGCGGTCACCGATGCGATCGGCCGCGGCCAGCCGGACGTGGTGGTCAACTGCGCGGCCTGGACCGCCGTCGACGACGCCGAGGCGGCCGAGGAACGGGCGCTGGCGGTCAACGCGGGCGGCGCGGCCAACCTGGCCGCGAGCTGTGCGGCCCGCGGCGCCCGCCTGGTGCAGGTCTCCACCGACTATGTTTTCGCGGGGGACGGCGGCCGGCCGTACGCTGAGGATGACGTCCCGGCACCGCGGACCGCCTACGGACGTACCAAGCTGGCCGGCGAGCGAGCCGTGCTCGGCCGCCTGCCCGGGTCGGGCTACGTCGTCAGGACGGCGTGGCTCTACGGCGCGCACGGGCCGAGCTTCGTCGCCACGATGATCAGGCTCCAGGACCAGCGGCCGACGGTCGACGTGGTGGATGACCAGCACGGCCAGCCCACCTGGACCGTCGACGTGGCCAGCCAGATCATCGCGCTGGCCAGCTCCCCGGCCGCGGCGGGCATCTACCATGCCACCAGCAGCGGGCAGACCACCTGGTTCGGGCTGGCCCGCGAGATCTTCGGCCTGCTCGGCGCCGACCCGGCCCGGGTACGGCCGATACCGAGCAGCGCGCTGTCCCGGCCGGCGCCGCGGCCCGCCAGCAGCGTGCTGGGGCATGACGCCTGGGCGGGACCACGGATCCGGCCTATCGGCGACTGGCGGACGGCGCTGCATCGCGCGCTTCCCGAACTCCTCCCGGATAACCGGCGGGGGCAGCGAGCCGCGGCGGCCGGATAACCGGCCGGCTACCGGATTCCGCGCATCCGCCGCCGCGTGGCGCAGGCTCTCCAGGTAGGCCTCGCAGTCAGCGTAAACAGGCAGCAGCCCGGCGCGGCGCGCCTGTTCGAGAGTCGGGGCCGCGGCGTCCTTCGGCGAAAGCACGGGTTCGGCATCCGCCGGCCACTCGATGCCGATGCCGGGGTCCAAGGGGTGCACGCCGTGCTCGCGTCCCGGCGAGTACGGGGTCGAGCACAGGTAGATGACCGTCGCCTCATCGCTGAGGGCGGTGAAGGCATGCCCCAGTCCTTCGCAGAGATACACGGCACGCCGGCTGGTGTCATCCAGGTACACCGCCTCCCAGCGCCCGTAACTGGGCGAGCCGACCCTGACATCAACGATCACGTCAAGGACCGTGCCGCTAACGCAGGTGACGTACTTCGCCTGCCCGGGAGGCACGCTGGCGAAGTGGATGCCCCGGACGACTCCCCGCCGGGACACCGAGCAGTTGGCCTGTGCGACCTCCGGCCGGTACCCAAGCGACTCCGACAGCTCCTGCGCCCGGAACCATTCCAGGAAGAAACCCCTGTCATCACCGTGAATACCGGGCGTGAACGTCCAGGCACCGCTGATGCTGATCGGTTCCATGTGCCACTCCTTCACTTCACGGCTCCTATCGCCGGACCATATCGTGACCGTCGGGACAGGCCCGTGGCGGGTAACCGGCTAAACATGGGCCCAAGGTGCCCGCGAAGGCAACAGCGAAGCCCCGCCATGGCTATGCTTCACTTCGACCACGAGGGAGCGCTAGGAGGACGATCTGTTGTCGAACGCACAGTCGCCGGTAATCCCTGCCGAGGGCAGGCGAGGTAAAAGCGGTTCGCCTAGGAAAAGCAGTAACACCTTGGCGTATTCACGCACCCAGGCGCCCCGTACCGTCGGGTGCGCCTGGTGCGATCACCGGTTCGACGGTGCCGACGCGTATCTCACCGGCCGGGTGCGATGCGCCCGCTGCGGCGTGGCGACGACGTCGCCCTGGCCAAGCGACGAGCAGCTGAGCGCGGCCTACGCTGACTGGTACCGGCCTGAGTCGGGCCGGTTCTCTGGCTTGGGGGACAAGGTCCTTCGCCGCACGCGCTCAGCGCTGGCCCGTCGCCTGCACCGGATCCTGCCGCCTGGCCCGGTTCTCGACGTGGGAGCCGGCGACGGGACCCTCGCCGGGGCCTTTGTGCGCCGCGGCCGCGAAGCCGTCGGCCTTGAGCCGTACGCATCCGGGCCGCACATTCGCAACGCCGAGGTCGAAGAGGTGGACGGGAACTGGTCGGCGGTCATCTTCTGGCATTCCCTTGAGCACCTCCGCCAGCCTGCCCGGGCGTTGAGTCACGCGGCCGGGCTCCTGTCCCCCGGCGGAATGCTCGTCGTGGCGGTACCTAATGCGACAAGCCTTCAGGCCCGTGCCTTCGGCGATCGCTGGCTTGCCCTCGACCTGCCTCGCCATCTCGTCCACCTGAGCGCTCCGGCCTTGCTGTCCAAGATCGAGGCCCTGGGGTTGCGGGTCGAGCGAGTTAGCTACCTGCGGGGCGGGCAGGTCGTCTTCGGATGGGTCCACGGTCTAGTCGGCAAGCTCCCCGGACACCCGGACCTGTACGATGCCATCCGGCGCAGCGAGGCGCGTCAGGATGCCGACAGCCAGGTCCTTCGCCTGTACGCTCTTGCGGCGGCCGTGCTGGCTCTTCCGTTCGCCCTGGCGGCCACCGCGGTTGAGGTTGCGGCCCGGTCGGGCGGCACCATTTACGTCGAGGCGCGGCGGGAAGCGGCACCGGACGAAGCCACGGTGATGTGACCGGCTCTCAAGTCGCTGAGCAGATTACTGTTCCAGACCAGGACCGTGTAGGAGCCAACGTGATAGGTCCGCGCAGGCTTGCCGAAGGTCGCTAGCACAGCCTGCTCCGAGCTAAAACCGGGATACCCTGCCCCCCCGGGGAGAGCACGACGAAGTTCGCCGTGTTCCGGTCTGGGTCATACCAGTCTGCCTTCGACTCATAAGCGCTGGCGATGAGCCGTCCACGGTACGGTTTCACTTGCCGGATCTGCACTCGGTCGCCGCTGGTCAGCGTGACGATGTTCGACTCCCAGTAGCCGGACAGACCGGTGTGCAGATGCCTGGCCGCCAGCCAGGAGGTGAGCTGCTGGTTCTGCGCGGCCGCCGGCGGCTGGCTGATCTCATGCGCCAGGCCGGCCAGGTAGCCGATCAGCACGACGAGCAGCAGCGGCATGAGCTTGGCCGCGTTAAGCCGCCCGGCCAGCAGCCGCCCGGCCAAGGCGGCACCAAACGGCAGCACGGCTGCGATCTCGCGGGTCTGGCTGACCACATTAGCCCTGGTGCTGAGCACATAAACGGCCAAGTTGATGGCCACGCCCGTAACGAGCAGCTGAGCGACCAGATCGTGGTCGCGCAGGAAGCGCCGCGCCGCCAGCCATGTTCCCCATGCCGCGAGGAACACCCCGACCACGTGCAGCAGCGTGAAGGCATTACCGGCCGTCGGACGGAGCCCGAAGAAGTCTGCGCCGCCCAGGAGCAGTAGTCCTTCGAAGGTGATACCCAGGTTGTGGACTAGGGCCGTGCCGCCCTGGACGAACTGCGCGTTGGGAGCCGGCATGAAGAACCCGCCGTGGGCGTGGATGATGCGCAGCGCCAGCACGGCCGCCGCGGCTCCCACCAGGGCGGCAGCGGCGAGAGCCGTGTCGTACCACTGCGCCGCCAGCGGCTTGCGCTCGACGATCACGGCCCGGTAGACGCGGATCGCGCACACCAGCACGAGCGGCAGCACCCCGATGTAGAGCACCAGCATGTCCGCGACCATGGCCCAGCCAAGGAACACCCCGGCGATGACCGGGATATACCAGCGGGGCCGGGCATGGTCCAGGATCAGCCAGACCACCATCACCGGTACTGACGTGCCGATGTGGTCCGGTGAGGAGAGGAGGATGTTCACTCCGGAGGACAGCTGCGGCGCGAGCATGATGCCGACTGCGATGAGTGCGCGCTGCCAGGCCTGACGCCCCGTGGAATTGCCCTTGGCCAGCAACGCAGCCAGCAGCGTCGCGAGCGTGTACGTCGTGGCCGCGGCCACGTGCACTACGTCCTCGTTCAGCCCGCGCACCAACTCCACCAGCACGTACTGCGGTATTTCTGTGGTGTAGTACGAAACATCGCCGAACGACCAGCCATGCAGGAGCAGGTTGCCATGCAGCATGTCCCAGGCCTGCAGGGCCTGGCCCGCGCCATCGGAATTGACGGCCCGCGTCCTCGCCAGCTGCAGGTAGCACGCGAAAGCGGCGATCACGCCAAGCAGCCACACGGCCGCCGTCCATAGCCGCGGGCGCAGTGCGGGCAGCCTCCTGGCTGCCGTCGTGCCCAGCGCGTCGTCGTCCTCGGTTTCCGCGGACAGCGCTCTGCCTCCACTCACCCGGCGGTCACCACTGCCTGCCGGAGCCTGGCGAGGACCGTGCTGCCGGGCGGGGCAGCGGGGCGGAACCAGTAGACCTGGCCGTCGGCGATATCCGACCGGGTGCAGATGAACTGGCTGGTCACGATGAACGTGTATTCGGGGTTCGCGACGCATGCCCGCACCCCGGTCCGCTCCGCCTGCACGAGGAAGCCGGTGACGTCGCCCCAGAATTGGGGGTCCAACCGCAAGACGATCATCCGGCCGCCCGAGCGCGCCGCGAGCGCGGACACGGCACCGGGCAGCGCGGCATCCGTGTCCTGGCCGCTGCTCAGCACAGCCGGATCGCTGCTGGTCGTGCTGGTGCGCGTGTCCGGTGCTACCGCGACGGCCGCGAGCACGAGCAACGCCGCACCGGCGGCCGCGACCGCGCCCAGCGGCAGCGGCATCGCCTCGACCACGCCGAGCACGATGACCAGCAGCGTGATGACCGGCGCCGACCAGTAGAAATAGCCTTCGTAATGCCGGGAAAAGGAGTCGATCCCGGACACGGCGTAATACAGGAACGCCAGTGACGAGAGCGCGTTGACGGCGAGCAGCGCGGCCAGGAACCGGCGCAGCGATGAGGGGGCGAGCCACCTGGTGACCGCCACGGCGACCGCGTACCCCGCTATCGGGAGCGCCCAGGCACCCCAGTGCGGCCACCAGAACCACAGCGCATACCGCACCGCCTGCTCCAGGCTGTGGCCGCCTGACTTGCCAGAGGACGCGAACGCCAGGTAGTTACCGAACTGGCCGGGCCAGTGCAGCACCAGATCCACGACGATCGGCAGGGCGAAGACGGCGCTGATGACCGCCACCGGCACCCATACTCGTCGCTGTGCAGCGAAGAAGGACCGCACCGAGGCGCCGAGGCTGTGCCGGTGCGGCCACAGCACCGCGGCTAGTACGGCGCAGCTGATCAGGGGCACGAACAAGAGGAAGCACGCGTGCCCGTGAATGAGGAACCAGCCCGTCAGCGCCAGTACCCACGCGTCCCGCCCATGCCCTGCCGCCACCGACGCTGCCGCGACCAGGAAGGTAACGTACGCCAGTACGTACAAGTACGGCATCCAGTCCGAGCTCAGCACGGCCGGGTGCACGGCCGCGAGGGCCAGCACGGCCGCGAAGCAGGCGGCCGCACCCTTCAGCGATCGCGTCCAGCCGTAACCCACGCCTGCGACCAGCCCCACGAACAGGGCGTTCAGCGCGTACACCGCGAGCAACTGGCCGTTCCACGCCGTCGGGACCACGTGCAGCCACGCCCAGAACAGGGATTCCCCGGCCGCCATGACGTACATGTACGCGGGCCCTGGATGGTGGAAATGATCCCTGGAGTAGTTCCCGACCAGCAGCGTGAAGTGCCGTGCCTGCTCCACCAGGATGGAGTTGGCGCCCATGTCCGCGTCCTCGTACAGGCGCGTGCTGAACAGGAACCGGTTGCGGACGCACAGCAGCACGACCAGCGCCACCGCCGCCACCGCCGCTACCGGCCACGAACGAATCCGGCCCTGCTGCTGCGATCCGCGGCCGGTCCCGGCCAGCTCGGCAGGGGCGGGCGTTTCGCGCTCCCTGCTGACACTCACCTGGCGCTCTCCTTGAGGCTGTTGAGCAAGTACCTGTTCCAGACCAGCACGGTATGGGATCTGGTGTGATCTATCCGGGTACTCCGGCCGGGCCGCTCCCCGGCTCGGTGTCCGGATGCTCGCTAGCCGGTGACTGGGTCCCGGCGCCGGCGCGTACCCCGCCCATGGCAAGCGAAGCTTAGCCGCTCCGCTCGGTGAGCGTGGTCACCAGTTGGTTGCGATGTACTTGGTTTCGGTGAATTCCAGGAGGCCATCGTGCGCGCCCTCACGGCCGATGCCCGACTGCTTCACCCCGCCGAACGGGGCCGCCGGGTCCGATACGATCCCGCGGTTGAGGCCGACCATGCCGGTCTCCAGGGCTTCGCTCACGCGCAAGCCGCGGCTCAGGTCACCGGTGTAGACGTAGGAGACCAGCCCGAACTCGGTGTCGTTGGCCCACGCGACGGCGTTGGCTTCGCCGGTGAACCTGACCACCGGCGCCACCGGCCCGAAGATCTCGGTGCCGAGGATGCCAGCGTCCGCCGGCACCTGGTCGATGATGGTCGGCTGGTAGAAGTACCCGCGCCGGTCCGGCGCCCGCCCACCGGTGATGACCTTGCCGCCGTCCGCGGCGGCCGACTCGACGAGCTCCGCCACCTTGGTCCGGGTGGATTCGTTGACCAGCGGGCCTACGTCGGTAGCCTCGTCCAGGCCTGGCCCCACAACCATGGCGTCCAGCCGGGCCGCGAACTTGCGGCTGAATTCGTCGGCGACCGCCTCATGCACGTAGAAGCGGTTGGCCGCAGTGCACGCCTCGCCCCCGTTGCGCATCTTGGCGATCAGCGCGCCCTCGACGGCGGCGTCGACATCCGCGTCCTCGAAGATGATGAAGGGGGCGTTGCCGCCCAGTTCCATCGAGCAGTTCACCACCGTGTCCGCGGCCTCGCGCAGCAGGATCCGGCCCACCTCGGTGGAGCCGGTGAAGGAGAGCTTGCGGACCCGCGGGTCGTTCAGCATCGCCGAGACGACCGCACCGGACTTCCGTGAGGGCAGGACGTTCACCACGCCGTCGGGCACGCCCGCCTCGGCCAGCAGGCCGGCGATGGCCAGCGCGGTCAGCGGCGTCTCCGAGGCGGGCTTGAGCACCACGGTGCAGCCGGCCGCCAGCGCGGGGCCGATCTTGCGGGTGGCCATGGCGGCCGGGAAATTCCACGGGGTGACCAGCACCGAGACGCCGACCGGCTGCCGCATGACCAGGATCTTGTTCGCGCCAGACGGCGCCTGCATCAGCACGCCTTCCATCCGCACCGCCTCTTCGGCGTACCAGCGGAAGAACTCGGCCGAGTAGGTGGCCTCGGCCTTCGCGTCGCGCAGGGCCTTGCCGTTCTCGGCGACCATCAATCGGGCCAGGGCGTCGGCGTTCCTGGTCATCAGCTCGAAGGTCCGGCGCAGGCATTCCGCCCGCTGCCGCGGCGGTGTGGCCGACCAGCCGGCCAGCGCGTCCTGGGCCGCGCCGACCGCGTTGAGCGCGTCCGCGACGGTCCCGTCCGCCACCTCGGCCAGCGCGTCCTCGGTGGCCGGATCGATCACCGGTATCGTGCCGCCGCCCCGCCCGCCGGTCCACTCCCCGCCGATCAGCAGCCCAGTAGGTACGTCGATGCCAACCAACTCGCGGAGGTTGCCGCTCACGCTCAGTTCCCCTCTGGCCCTTACGGGCCTTGCTCACGGTCTCGACGATCCTGTCCGCCGAGGACAGCACGTGATCTTCGAGCTTATCCGCGGACGGAAACGGGACATGAGGGGGTACACGGGCTGGGAGGCGAGGGGGCGCCTGGCGCTTCCTCCGGGCAGCCAGAAGGCGGCACTGGTTTCATCGTGTGCATTTACCCCCCGCCGCGCGGGGGGTAAATGCACACGATGCGGTGATTACGGGTAGGTGACCACGTTGCTTGGCCCGGGCGAGGTGGAGTTCACGGCGGCCCCGGTGCCGTTAATGACCGAATTGATGCCGCCTGACCCATTCAGAAACTGGGTGAACACATCGTGGAATTGCACGGCGGGGGTATAGGGGGCCTGGAAGGCCATCGCGTCATCGATCGCCACCCCCTGATTGAAGAAGGAATAGCTGCCCAGGCCGTAACCCTGGAATGTCGTGACGTTCGGGCTGACGAGGAAGGCGGGGTAGCCGTCCTGGCTCGGGGTAGCCATCCAGGCCGACTGGCTGGGCACGTCGTAAGGCAGCTCGTTCTGGAAGAAGATGTCCGTGCCGCCCTGGCCGCTCCAGACCACCTCGTTCTTCTGGTAGTGCTCCACGGCCAGGCCATAGGCTGTGACGTCCGCTCCGGCGACGACGACGCCGGTGCTGGCGGTGTTCACGGTCCAGCCCACCGCGTTGCCGTGATCAGCGCGCCAGGCCCACACGTCGTCGATGATCGAGTTCGAGGCGTTGTCGAGCAGGCTGACGGTGGCCGAGACTGGCGTGGTCTCGGCGCCGCCGATGCGGAAGAAGACGTCCTGGATCAGGTCCGGGTCCGCGGCGCTTCCGGCGGCGGGCAGCGGGGTCCCGACCGACAGCAGGACCGGCGAGTTAACCGGGCCGGCGTCCACGATAAGGCCGGACAGCTTGACGCCCCGGTTGGGCAGGACGACCATGGCGGCGTTGCCGTGCTGCGGGACCAGGGTGGCAAAGCCCAGGCCGAGGACCACGGTGTCGGGGCGGCTGACCACGATGGGCTGGTCCAGGTCGTAGACGCCGGGGGTGAGGATGAGGTTCTTGCCCAGGGCCAGGGCCGCGGTGATGAGCGCGGTGGGCGTACCCGGGTTGGCCACGAAGAACTTCGACAGGGGAACCGACGTGCCTGCTTCCGAACCGCCGGCCCATGACGGCCCGGACGAATTGCGGGCGACCGCGGGAACGAAGACGTTGTAATTGCCGCCCGAGTCAGTGAACAGGAATGGTTCCTCCTCGGTCACCGGGCTGGCCGGCAGGACCGTGTTCTGATCGCACTGACCGCCGAAGGCTGGGCTCGGAGCGCCCGCCACCCCCGAGTAGACCATGTTCCAGAGGCCGCCGTTATCAGGGGCGCACCCATTGGACCCGCCTATCGTAGCGTTGCGGACCATGTACTGCTGGTTGCCGTAGAAGTCCAGGTCGCCGCTGACCTGGCTGTCGGCGATGAAGCCACCGCTCGCGAAGTTCATGTTCGCGCAGTAGTCCTGGAAGACGACGTTGCCGTTGATGATGGCGCGCCTGATCGGGGAAGCCTGGGATGCCGACCACATCTCCGCCGAGTTGGTACAGCCTGCGCCGAAGGGATCCAGTACCGGCGGCGCGTAGGCCGGCGGCGAACTCGGCAGGGCGACGTTGAGCGTCAGGTTGGACAGGCTCCGCCAGAAGTTGTCGTCGGAGCTGCAATTCTGGGTCCCGGCGGTGCACAGGTTGTTGAACACGTCGATGGCGCCGTTGACCACCGTGTCCCCCGGCATGGCGCCCAGGCCCGCGACCTCGGTGTAGTAACCCACCTGGAAGACCAGCGGGTTGGCGGCCGACCCGTAGATCCCGGGCGCGAAGAAGATGGCGTACCGCTGGCTGTCGAACTGACTGGCCACAGGGACCTGCTGGGTGGCGATGCTGTTGAGGTCGGCCTGGATGGTCGCCTGGCTCATCGTGTCGTTGAAGACGCAGACGTCAGGACCGAAGGCGGCGACGGTCGCCCCCGGGCACAGCGACGAGGACGGGTCCGCCGCCGGGCTCGTGGTGGCGGCGCCGGCGACCTGGGACGGTACCGCGGCGAACGCCGCGCCGGCGATCAGGGCCGCCGCCCACGTGACCGGGTGGCGCCGCCAGCGGCGGATCGAACCCGGGAAGATGCTTTTCATAGCGCTACCTTCGTTCGTTCAGCCCTAAATACGGGCATCCCCCACCACAGTTTTCCGATCCACTGTCCATTCGCTGGTGAATACGCGCGAAAGAATCACGCTACGGCCATCGCGCAATTCAGGAATTGCACGGCGACGGAACGATGTCGCGTCTTAACCTAGCGGTGACATTGTTAACGGGACATAAACATCATTGCGCCGCCATCAATAATCTGTAAACAGAGTCGCGCCATAGGAATGCGGGGTTAGGCGGCGGCGTTGGGCGTCGGATTCGCGGACTCCGGCTGGGTGGAGTCCTGCTGGCTGGTTCCGGCGGCGACCTCGGCGAACTGGGCGGTGACGGCCCGCTGAACCCATGCGCCGATGCGATCGACGAGTTCGGCGCTGCAGGCGGCCTCGGCGTGGCCCATGCCCGGCAGAACCCAGAGTTCCTTGGGCTCGCGGGCCGCCATGTAGAGCTGGCGCGCGTGCTCGGGCGGGAAGTAGTGGTCTTGGTCGCCGTGCACGATCAGCAGCGGAACGGGCGCGATCTGCGCGGCCGCCTCCGCCGGCGGGACGGGCACCAGCTTCCAGCCTTCCGGGCTGATCCGGGTCTTCAGCCACCGCCTGGTCACGAAGCGGCCGAGCCGGTGCTCGACCGCGAAGTGCACCCTGCGCATCGGCTCGGTGCCGCGGTAGTACCACCAGCCCGGGCCGCTAACCGACACCACCGCGTCCAGCCCGCCGATCAGGCCCGCGTGCCGGAGCACGATCGACGCCCCCATGGAGAAGCCCACCGTGGCGATCCGCTGGTAGCCGAGCTCACGGGCCCAGGCGACGGCCACCTCCAGGTCTCCGATCTCCCGGTCGCCGAGCGTGGACAGGCCGCCGGAGCGCCCGTGGCCGCGGAAGTCGAAGGTGATCACGCCGGCCATCCGGTTCAACCGGTTGGCGATACGCCAGACGGCCGGCCGTTGCCACGACAGCGTGAACCCGTGCGCGACCACGATCGCGAGGTCCCGGTTCCCGGGCAGATGAACGGCCTCGATCGGTACGCCATCCTCTGTGACCAGGGTCTTTGCCATGACAACAGGTTTGGCCATGCTTCACTCCGACAGGTAGGTTACCGCCACGGTCCGGCGGCCTTCCATATCGGTAACCACGCCGGGCACGGTATCAATCCGGGCGCGGGGCCGGATCGCGGGAGTAGCCGACCGGGCCGCTGATGGTGAAAGCTTCGGTTAGCCGACTACTGGAGGAGCACCATGTCCGTGCTGCAGGCCCTGACCGACGCCATCCGTGACCGCGCCGTCGAGGTGATCGATCTCACCGCGCCGCTGACGTCCGGCACGCCGATCATCCAGCTGCCCGAGCCGTTCGGTAACACCGCCCGTTTCACGCTGACGGAGATCAGCCACTATGACGAGCGCGGGCCCGCCTGGTACTGGAACGACATCGTGACCGGCGAGCACACCGGCACCCACTTCGACGCCCCGGTGCACTGGGTGACCGGCCAGGACCGCGAGGACGTGGCGCAGGTTCCCGTAGCCAGGCTGATCGCGCCCGCGGTCGTACTCGACTTCAGCGCCGAGGCGGCCGCCGATCCCGATTTCCTGCTCGAGATCGACCACGTCAAGCAGTGGGAGTCCAGCCACGGGCCGCTGCCCGAGGGCGGCTGGCTGCTCTACCGGACAGGATGGGACGAGCGGTCTGATGACCAGGCCGAGTTCCTTAACGCGAGCGAGACGGGTCCGCATACTCCGGGGATCAGCGTCTCCTGCGCGAAATGGCTGGCCGAGGAGGCTCCCATCGCCGGGCTCGGGACCGAGACCGTCGGCACCGACGCCGGCGCCGCGCACTCTTTCGACCCGCCGTTCCCGTGTCACTCGGCCCTGCTGGGGGCGGGCAAGTATGGCCTGACCCAGCTGCGGAACCTGGCCCGGCTGCCGGTCACCGGCGCGGTCGTGATCGCCGGGCCGCTGCCCATCGTCAGCGGTTCGGGGTCACCGTGCCGCGTGCTGGCCCTCGTGGAGCGGTCCTGATTATGCGGGTCGCGGACGCGGTTGGGCAGGAACTGGCCAGGCTCGGCGCCGGCACCGTGTTCGGCGTGGTCGGAAGCGGGAACTTCCACGTCACGAACGCGCTGATCGCCGGGGGCGCACGCTTCATCGCGGCCCGGCACGAGGGCGGCGCCACCGTCATGGCCGACGCCTGGGCCAGGACCACCGGGGCTCCCGGGGTCGTTACCCTGCATCAGGGGCCCGGCCTGACCAACGCGATGACCGGCATCGCAGAGGCAGCCAAGAGCCGCACACCGCTGCTGGTGCTGGCCGCGGAGGCCCCGGAAGTGCGGTCCAACTTCCACGTGGACGTGGCCGGGCTCGCGGCCGCGGTCGGCGCGGTCGCAGAGCGGCTCTACTCCCCCGCCTCGGCGCGGGCCGACGCGCGCCGGGCCTACCAGACCGCGCTCGGCCGCCGGACCGTGATCCTCGCTCTGCCGCTGAACATCCAGGCCGCCCAGTGTGAGCCAGCACAGGGTGAGCCAGCACAGGGTGGGCCGGGCCAGGCGCCTGCCGTCCGGCGGATGTTCCCGCCCGCCCCGGGCGTCGAAGCGGCCATCGCGCTCGCGGCCGTGCTGCGCCGGGCCAGGCGGCCCGTGTTCATCGCGGGCCGGGGCGCGCGGGGACAGGCCGCGGAACTCGAGCGGCTCGCGGACGCGTGCGGCGCGCTGCTGGCCACCTCCGCGGTCGCGAAGGGGCTCTTCGGCGGCAGCCCGTGGAACCTGGACGTGAGCGGCGGGTTCGCCTCCCCGCTCGCGGCCGAGCTGATCAGCGGGGCCGACGTGATCGTCGGCTGGGGCTGCTCGCTCAACATGTGGACGACGCGGCACGGAAAGCTGATCGGGCCGGACGCCACCATCGTCGGTGTCGACGACGACGCCAGCGCGATCGGCGCGCACCGCCCGGTCCACCTGGGCGTGCAGGGTGACGTGGCCGAGACCGCCCGCGCCGTGGCCGACGTCCTCGCCGGGGGCGAGGCAGATGACCGGATCGGGGTACCGGTGCCCGTTCGGCACAAAGATGACGGCGGGGCACCTGGTACGGCGGGTACGCCTGGTACGGCGGGGTACCGGTCGGCGCAGCTCCGGGCGCGGATCGCCCGGGAGGTGCGATGGCGGGACGTCGCCTACGCCGACGACAGTGACGGCCAGCACATCGACCCGCGCACGCTGTCGATCGCGCTGGACGACATGCTGCCCGCCGAGCGCACCGTCGCGGTGGACTCGGGAAACTTCATGGGATACCCGAGCATGTACCTGTCGGTCCCTGACGAGGCGGGCTTCTGCTTCACCCAGGCGTTCCAGTCGATCGGGCTCGGTCTGGCGTCGGCCATCGGGGCCGCGGTGGCGCGGCCGGACCGGCTGGCGGTGGCCGCGCTGGGCGACGGCGGCGCGCTGATGGGGGTCAGCGAACTGGAGACCGTGGTGCGGCTGAAGCTTCCCATGGTGGTGGTGGTCTACGACGATGAGGCCTACGGCGCGGAGGTCCATCACTTTGGCCCCGACGGCGACCCCCTCGACATCGTGCGCTTCCCGCCCGCCGACATCGCCGCGATCGCCCGCGGATTCGGGTTCGAAGGGGTCACCGTGCGCCGGGCGGCGGGCCTCGCCGCGGTCCGCGGCTGGCTCGACGGGCGGCGCGAGCGCCCGCTGCTCATCGACGCGAAGGTCACGTCCGCGCGCGGTGCCTGGTGGCTGGAGGAAGCCTTCAGGGGCTAGCTTTCATGATCGCGGGGGAACGCCGTCGCGCGCCCGGGCGCCCTGGTGGGGTGCCCGGACGCGCGTCCGGTATGCGCTGCGGCCGCACGCAGCGCAGGCCTGGGAAGTACTGCTAGACGTCTTTCCTCGCGGTCTCCGGCTCCAGCGCGGTCGGTGAGCTCTCGGTAGCCATCGAGGAGCTGACGCTGACCAGATCCTCGGATGGGTACGCTTCCTCGCCGTGTACCGCGATGTCGCCGATCTCCAGCTGCTCATCGGGTATCCGGAGCTTGACGAACAGCCCGATGCCCTTGAGCAGGATGAAGGTGACGACCGCGTCCCAGATGATGATGGTGAGCGCGGCTTCGAACTGGACCAGCAGCTGGTGCGGGTGCCCGTAGAACAACCCGGCACCGGAGATGGACGGGTTCTTGCCGAGCCCGAGGTACTCGATCATTTTGGGGTCGGCCAGGCAGCCGACCAGCAAACCGCCGAGCAGTCCGGCGATGCCGTGGGTGTAGACCACGCCGAGCGCATCGTCGACCTTGTTGAACGGCCACACGTACTTCGGCAGGTAGATCCAGGCCACCCAGACGACCGAGGAGCAGACCAGGCCGATGATGATGGCCCCGAGGCCGTTCACGTAGCCGGCCGCCGGCGTGATGCCGACCAGACCGCAGATCATGCCGTTCAGGCCGCCCAGGAAGGTGGGCCTCTTCTCCTTGCTGAACGCCATGTCCATGATGATCCAGGTCATCATGGCCACCGCGGTGGCGAGGTTGGTGTTGATGACCGCGCCCGCGGCGTCCGCGCTGGCGAAGTACGGGTCACCGCCGTTGAAGCCGTTCCAGCCGAGCCACAAGATCCCGGCTCCGACGGCGACGAACAGCAGGTTGTTCGGTACGGCCCGCTCACGGTCGCGCTTGAGCCTGGGGCCGACCACCGCCGCGGCGACGAAGCCGGACACGCCCGCGGCCAGGTGGATGACGTAGCCACCGGAGAAGTCCAGCGCGCCCTTGCCGGCCCAGTAGCCGCCGCCCCACAGCAGGAACGCGTTCACCGCGTAGGCGAACGTGATCCAGAGCGGCACGAAGATCATCCAGGCCTTGAAGCTGATCCGGCCGATCACGCTGCCGATGAACAGGATCGGGGTGATCGCGGCGAACACGAACTGGAAGTAGACCAGCGAGGACTCGGGGAACCTGAACTTGGGCATCAGGCCGTCGAGCAGCGGGATGTTCGCCTGGCCCTGTTCGGCCGCGGCACCGAGCACGGTGCGCGGATCACCGACGAACGTGCTGATCAACGGGGTGCCGAAGCCCATCTTGAAGGCCCACAGAACCCAGGTGATCAAGACCAGGCAGAAGGTGGTGAACACCATGAGCACCGTGTTCATGGCCCACTTCTTCTGCACCAGACCGCCGTACAGCACGGCCAGGGCCGGGATGGACATCAGCCCGACTAGCGTGGCAGCGGTCATCTGCCAGGAGTTATCCCCGGCACTAAGCCACGCGGGATATGGTGTCACTACGCCTCCATGGGGCAATCGGGCCTTCTGGGGTCCAACTTGTGCTGGCTTCAACCCCGGCCGCTCCGTATACCTGCAAGGCATGTGTCCCATGCGCGAGTTTCGGGAGTATTTCTCGGTTGTTACGCGGCCGGTAACGAGTGCGGATGACGTTACTTCGGTGTGTCGCGCCGACGGGGCTGGTCAGCGCGAGGACTGGGCCCTGTGGACCAGAAGTGCTTGCCAGCCGGGCCATCCAGCTGGATTCACGTCCCCGTAACAACGACGAAGTTGCCCGTTTGATAAATCATCCCAAAGCCGGACTCTCCGGCCCGGCGAGGCCGGAAAGCGGTTATCCGCCCAGCCTGGCAGCTGCCGTCGCGCCGAGGGCGCCATAGCGGTCCGGGCGTACCGCGAGCGCCACGCGCCCCGCCGCCACGGCGGTGGCCCCCGCGCGCAGCAGGGCCGGGATAGCCGTGGCTGTCATCCTGGTTCGACAGTGACGCTGCCGGTGAGCGGCAGGGAGGCGGAGGAAGGACCGGCGGACAGCGCGAACGGGCCTGGCTCAACCGTCCAGTCCTTCTCGGACCAGTGCTGGAAGGCGCGCTCGGGGATCAGGATGCCCACGTTGACGGTCTCACCCGGGTCCGCGTCGACGGCGGCGAAGCCGGCCAGCCACTTGACCGGACGCTCGATGGCCGAATCCGGGCGGGACGCGTATACCTGGACGACCTCCCGGCCGCGCCGGGCACCGGTGTTCCGCACCTCGACGCAGACTGCAACCCCGGTGCCCCCCGCCGGGTCGCGGTCTACCGTGATGGATTCATACGACCAGGTCGTGTACCCCGTTCCGGAGCCGAACGGGAAGAGCGGCTCACGGCGGTCACGGTCGTAGCCGCGGTAGCCGATGCTCGCGCCCTCGGTATAGGAAAGCACGCCGTCGGCCGGCTGGGTGGACGGCAATCCGGCCTCGGTCGCGGGCCAGGTGGTGGGGAGCCGCCCGCCCGGCTCGGTGTCCCCGAGCAGCACGTCGGCGAGCGCGTGGCCGAACTCCTGGCCGCCGAACCAGGTCAGCAGCACCGCCGCTACGTCGCCGGCCCAGGGCAGCAGGACCGGGGCGCCGGAGTTGACCACGACCACGGTCCGCGGGTTGGCCGCCGTCACCCGGCGGACCAGTTCGTCCTGGCGCCCGGGCAGCGCGAGCGAGGTGCGGTCGAAGCCTTCGCTCTCCACCTCGGCGGTGGTGCCGACCACGACCACGGCCAGGTCGCTGGCGGCCGCCAGCTCAACCGCCGCCGCGATCTCCTCGTCGTCGGTGCCGTGTGGCGCCGCCAGGTCGAGCTGCAGGAACGTGCCGAAGTCCGCCATCGGCGAGGACGCCACGTCGTGCTGGACCAGCACGTTGACCGACTGGCCCGCGGCCAGCTCGACCGGGGCCAGCTGCTGAGGCGGTGCCATCAGCAGTTCGGCGACGTCCGCCCCCTCCGGCGCGGTCAGCGTGGCCTCGAAGAGCTCGGCCCCGTCGAGGTCGCAGACGGACGTGCCCGAGCCCGGAGACCCCGAGCTGATAGGTGCCCGCGTCGGTGGCCCGGATCACGCAGCTGATCTCCAGCCTCGTGATCGGCTCGGACGGGTCCGCCAAGCCGAATCCGTTCATCCACCGGAACGCGACGCCGTCGCGCTGCTGCGAGCCGGCCAGCTCGCCCGAGGCCGAGTAGAACCGTACCTCCGCGCCCGGCCCTGACCCGTCCGGCCGCAGCAGCCAGGGCGCCCGGGCCGCCGCGGTGCGCAGGTGGCCGAGGGTCCCGGGCGCGTAGGTCACGTCGAGGCCGGCGGCCCGTAGACCGTCCAGCGGGGAGATCGTGTACGGCGGGAAGACGGTGGCGCTGCCGCCGCCGAGAGTGCGGGCCAGCTCGGCGTTCGGCCCGATGACGGCGACGCGGCCGAGCCCGGCGCGCGGCAGCGGAAGCACGCCGTCGTTACGGGCCAGCACGAACGAGGCTGCCGCGGCGGCCCGCAGGTCACGCGCGATCTCCGCCGGTCCGTACGGTCCGAGCGACGGCGCGGCGGGCCCGCCGGCGGGCGCGGCGGGCCCACCGGTGAGCGCGCCGACCCGGCCGGCCAGCCGGAGGATCCGGAGCACCTTGTCATCGATCAGCGCCTCGTCGACCTCACCGTCGGTCACGGCAGTGAGCAGGGCATCGCCCCAGGGGCCGAACCGGCTCGCGGGTCCCGGCATGGCCAGGTCGAGAGCGGCCCGGGCGGTGGCCACGGTGGAGCGGGTGGCCGTCCAGTCCGACATCACCAGGCCGTCGAAGCCCCAGTCGCGGTGCAGGATGTCACGCAGCAGCGGGCTTTCTGTCAGGGTCGAGCCGTTGACGCCGTTGTAGGAGGCCATCACCGCCCACACGTCCGCCTCGCGGACGATCGCCTCGAACGGGGCCAGGTACAGCTCCCGCAGCGTCCGCTCGTCAATCCGGACATCCACCGTAAACCGCTGCGTCTCCGAGTCGTTGCCGACGAAGTGCTTGACCGTAGCCCCGACGCCCGCACGCTGGAGCCCGTTCACGTAGGCGATGCCGATCCGGGCGGTGAGCAGCGGATCCTCGGAGAAGCACTCGAAGTGCCTGCCGCCGTAAGGCGTCCGGTGCAGGTTCACGGTGGGCGCGAGCAGCACGTCGACGCCCTTGCGCCGGCATTCGTGCGCGAGCAGCCTGCCGATCGCCTCGACGCGCTCGCAGTCCCAGGTGGCGGCCAGCGCGGTCGGCGACGGCACGTTCGCGGACGTGTCGCGCTCGTCCCAGGTCTCGCCGCGGACCCCGGCCGGCCCGTCGGAGGTCACGAGCCTGCGCAGCCCGGCGTCGGGTTCGGCGTACAGCGCCCAGAAGTCCGCACCGGTCAGTAGCTGGACCTTCTGCGCCAGAGAAAGGCGGGCGACCCGGCGCCGCAGCTCGTCCTCGGCTGTCACTGCGTTCACCTCTTGTGCGCCTTGTCCGCCTTGTGTGCCTTGTCCGCCTTGTGCGCCGGTCATGGCGCGGGCAGGTTGACCAGGGACGCCAGCGCGGCGCGGTGCGCGTCCGGGGTACCGAACGCGATCGAGTCTGCCTTCGCACGCTTCAGGTACAGGTGCGCAGGGTGTTCCCAGGTGAAGCCGATGCCGCCGTGCATCTGCACGCATTCCTGGGCGGCCAGCACCGCCACCTCCGAGCAGTAGGCCTTGGCCAGCGCCACCGCGACCTTCGCGTCAGGGTCGTCCGTGGCCAGGCACGCCGCCGCGTACCTAGACGCCGCGCGGGCCTGCGTGACCGCCACCCACAGGTCGGCCAGCCGCCACTTGAGTCCCTGGAACGACCCGACGGGCCGGGCGAACTGGCGGCGTTCCTTCACGTACGCCACCGTCATGTCCAGGCAGCGCTGGGCCAGCCCGACCTGCTCCGCGGCCAGCATGCCCGCGCCCGCGGCCAGCGCCGCCTCCAGGGCCCGCGACGCCACCGGCCCGGATGCGATCAGCGTGCCCGGGGCGTCGTCGAACGCCACGTCACACAGCTGCCTGGTCATGTCGAGCGAGGTCACCGGCCGCTTGGCCACTCCCGCTGCCGCCATGTCGACTAGGTAAAGCCCGTGCGGCACGCCGTCGGCCGGCACCAGCAGCACCCCGGCGGGCAGCGCGTCAGCCACGCCGGTGACCAGTCCGCTCAGCCGGGCGACGCCGTCCGCGGCGTCGCCGGGGCGGGTCCCGGTCAGCCGGATCGTCACCGGGTAGGCGCTACCGGGCGCGGTCGCGAACGGGACCGCCAGCGCCGCGGTCACGCCGCCGTCCGCCATCCGGGCGAGCAGGTCCGCCACTACGCGCGCGGGCGCGGAGGACGCTTCGGCGGAATCCACGCTGAGCAGGGCAGCGGTGGCGACCACGGCGCTGCCGAGGAAAGGCACCGCGGCCACGAAGCCGGCCAGCGCGTCCGCAGCGGCGGCGGCCTCCCGGTAGGAGGCGCCGGCACCGCCGTGGCGTTCGGGGATCAGCAGCCCCGCACACCCCAGGTCCGTGGCCACGCTCTGCCACAATCCGTCGTCGTACGTCTGGCCCGATTCCGTGCGGGCCAGCGCCTTATCCACGCCGCCCCGGTCCGCGAGCAGGGAGCTCAGGCTGTCCGCCAGGGCCTGTTCGTTCTCGGAGTAAAGGAGATCGGGAAGCGACTCGCTCATCTGGGCAGGTCCTTCCAGGGAACGTCCTTGTCGACACGGGGCTCGGGCGGCAGGCCGAGCACGCGCTCGGCGATGATGTTGCGGAGGATCTCCGAGGTGCCGCCCTCGATGGAGTTGCCGCGGGCGCGCAGGTAGCGGTAGCCGGGGCCGCGGCCGAAGAAGTTGGCGTGCTCCGGGCGGCGCATGCTCCAGTCGTCGTAGCGCAGGCCATCGGCGCCGGCCAGCTCGACGTCGAAGCCTGATATTTCCTGGTTCAGCCGGGCGAAGACCAGCTTGGCGGCGGAACCCTCGGGCCCCGGCTTACCCGCGGCGAGCTGCTGGCGCAGCCGTTCGCTCGCCAGCCGGGCCACCTCAGCCTCGGTCCACAGCCGCAGCAGCCGGTCGTGCAGGCCCCGCGTGCGCAGCTCGGGACGGGACCGCCAGGTCCTTACGACCGGCTCTATCATGCCGCTGTCCCGCGGCACCGCGCGCGAGGAGCCGATGCTGACCCGCTCGCTCATCAAGGTGGCGTTGGCCACCTTCCAGCCCTCACCGATCTGGCCGATGCGGTCCTCGTCGGCGATCCGCACGTCGGTCAGGAACACCTCGTTGAACTCGGCCTCGCCGGTGAGCTGACGCAGCGGCCGCACGTCGACGCCGGGGGCGGTCATGTCCACCGCGAAGTACGTGAGTCCCTGGTGTTTGGGCACGTCCGGGTCGGTGCGGGTGACCAGCAGCGCACGGCGGGCCTGATGGGCCTGCGAGGTCCACACCTTCTGCCCGTTGACGACCCAGCCGTCACCGTCTCGTATGGCGCGGGTGGCCAGGGCGGCCAGGTCGCTGCCCGCGCCGGGCTCGCTGAACAGCTGGCACCAGATTTCCTCGCCCGTCCAGAGCTTGCGCAGCCAGCGTTTTTGCTGTTCATCGTTACCGTAGGCGAGGATGGTGGGCGCCGCCATGCCCAGCCCGATCCCGTTGCGTTCCGGGTCGTTGGAGGGCGCACCCGCCGCCGCGAACTCGGCGTCGACGATGCCCTGCAGCGTACGCGACACGCCCAGCCCGCCGAGGCCTTCCGGGTAATGCACCCAGGCCAGGCCCGCGTCGAACTGCGCGTTGAGGAAATCCCGTTTACCCGTCTCGGCCGGGTCGTGCCCGGCCAGGAACGCGCGGACCCGCTCGCGGATCGCCTCGGGGGTGCTTTCGCTCTGAGTCAGCACAGGGGGCCGCCCGCCACGTAGATGACCTGGCCGGACACGAAGCCCGCACCCTCGCTGACCAGGAAGGAGA
Source organism: uncultured Actinomycetota bacterium (assembly GCA_963844625.1). GTDB lineage: Bacteria > Actinomycetota > Actinomycetes > Streptosporangiales > Streptosporangiaceae > Palsa-504. The sequence continues at coordinate 246,227 of CAWJPF010000010.1, forward strand.
TGGTATGGGCCACGTCCGCCGCCTGGCCTACCCGCCGGACCGGGATCCGCTCCGCGGCCGCCTTCTGGAAATCCTCGAACGGCATGCCCACGCGGGCCGCCGTCGACGCGGTCATGTCGGTGGCGATGAACCCTGGCGCGACCGCGTTCGCGGTGACCCCGAACGGCCCGAGCTCGATGGCCAGCGTCTTGGTGAAACCCTGCATGCCGGCTTTGGCGGCAGAGTAGTTCACCTGCCCGCGGTTACCGAGCGCGGAGGAGGACGACAGGTTGACGATGCGCCCGAAACGCTGATCCACCATGTACTTCTGAACAGCCCGGCTCATCAGGAAGGCGCCGCGCAGGTGGACGCCGAGGACCGTGTCCCAGTCGTCTTCGGTCATCTTGAACAGCAGGTTGTCACGGATCACCCCGGCGTTGTTCACCAGCACCGTCGGCTCGCCCAGTTCGGCGGCGACCCGCTCGACCGCGGCCTGGACCTCACCGCTCTGACTGACGTCGGCCCCCACCGCGACCGCACGGCCGCCGGCGTCGACGATCTCCTTGACCGTCCCCGCGCACGCGGCCTCGTCCAGGTCCAGGACCGCCACTGCCATCCCGTCCGCGGCCAGCCTGCGCGCAGTCCCGGCACCGATGCCACGGGCTGAGCCGGTCACGATCGCGATTCTGTCTGTCACTAGGTTCTCTCCTTTTTACTCCGAACGGGCCGTCGTGCCCGTGTCGGGGAACGTTCCTTAGCTCGTCGTCGGTTGCGGTCTGCGCGGGCCTCGTGGGGGTCGTGAAGGTTAAGTTCGTCAGCCGGCGGTGGCCTTCCGCAGCTCGCGGCGGGCCATGGACCTCTTGTGCACCTCGTCTGGGCCGTCGGCGAACCTGAGCGAGCGCGCGCTGGCCCAGAGGTGAGCCAGCGGGAAGTCCTGGCTGACCCCGCCGCCGCCGTGCGTCTGGATCGCCTTGTCGATCACCCACTCGGCCATCGCCGGGGTCACGATCTTGATCGCCTGGATCTCGGTGTGCGCCCCCTTGTTGCCCACGGTGTCCATCAGCCAGGCCGTCTTGAGCACCAGCAGCCGGGCCTGCTCGATCCTGACCCTGGACTCGGCGATCCAGTCCTGGACGACGCCCTGCTCAGCCAGGGTCTTGCCGAAGGCAGTGCGGCTGGCGGCCCGCCGGCACATGAGCTCCAGGGCGCGCTCGGCCGCGCCGATCTGCCGCATGCAATGGTGAATGCGCCCTGGACCGAGCCGGGCCTGCGCGATCGCGAACCCTTCGCCCTCCCCCGCGATCAGGTTGTCCCTCGGGACCTTCACGTGGTCGAAGACGATCTCCGCGTGTCCGCCGTGCGTACCGTCGGTGTAGCCGAAGACGGTCATCCCCCGCTTGATCGTGATGCCCGGCGTATCACGCGGCACCAGGATCATGGAGTGCCGGCCATGACCATCGGCGGCCTCGCCGGTCACTCCCATCACGATGAAGATCTCGCAGCCCGAGTACATCGCGCCACTCGACCACCACTTGCGGCCGTTGATCACGTAGCCGTCGCCGTCCGGGGTGATCGTGGTGGCGATGTTCCTCGCGTCGCTGGAGGCCACGGCGGGTTCGGTCATGCAGAACGCCGACCTGATCGTGCCCTCGAGCAGCGGGCGCAGCCAGCGTTCCTGCTGCTCCGGCGAGCCGAACTCGGCCAGCACTTCCATGTTGCCGGTATCGGGCGCCGCGCAGTTCAGCGCCTCGGGCGCCAGCGCCGGGCTCCAGCCGGTGATCTCGGCCAGCGGCGCGTACTGGAGGTTCGTCAGCGGCGGATCGGGCAGGCTCACGCCCGCCAGCGCGGTAACCGCCTTCGCCGCCTTGCCGGTCAGGAAGAGGTTCCACAGTCCGCGGCTGCGCGCCTCGGCCTTGAGCTCCTCTGTGACCGGCGCCCGCTCCCACAGGTGCCCGCTGCTGACGGCCGTCGCCACCTGTTCTTCGAACACCGACTCGGCGGGGTAGACCCGCTCGTCCATGAAGGCAAGCAATCGCTTGCGCAAGTCAAGCGTCCGGACGTCGTAGCCAAAGTCCATGGAGCACAACCTCCCATAGGGCCGCTTCCACCGGGTTCTTCCCCACCCTACCTACCCACCAGTACGGCTGTCCGCTACGACCTCCCCGCTTCTGTATTTCTTCTGATTCTGCGCCGCGACGTCGTTCTATAACCCGGAGTTACGGCCGCGGGCCGCGGCTGGGACGCAGGATGCGGAAGACCACGCCATGCCCGCCATCGCCGCCCGCGTTACCGCGGAATGCGCCTCAACTGCCCCGGCCGCACCACCTGGCGGCTGAGGCAACCACAACGATGGAGCATCGCTGTGGTGATAGCAACATCGATGGAGCATCGTTGTGGTTCGGCCGGGCAGGCTTAGGTATGTGGGTTGCGCGCCCTGTTCTGCCGATGCCTGTCGTCAGCCTGACGTTCAGGGCCGGCTGGGCGGCACTCCGCACCCTAGGCATAGTGGGCACGTGGAGGAACGAGGGCTGGAGTGTGACGGGACGGTCGCACGGGAGGGCGCGCTGGAGCGAGTGCAGGCCAACTTCGTCCCCGTGGTGGAGGCTGCCCGCGCTCATATCACGGCGACGTTCGGCGCGCGGCTGTACGGCGCCTACCTCTACGGCAGTATCCCGCGCGGCACCGCCAGACCCGGGGTTTCCGACCTCGACCTCCTGGTCGTCCTGCACGACGAGCCCACCGCCGCCGACCACGCCGACGCCGCGGCTATCGAGGCCGCTCTCGACGGCTCGTTCCCCCAGATCAACGGCGTCGGCATGCTGTTGTCCAGCGCGGGTCACTCGCTCAGCGATCTCGAACGCTACGACGGCGGCTTCTTCATCGCCTGCCTATGCACCCCCCTGACCGGACACGACCTGGCCGAACAGCTCCCCGCTACCGCCCTACCGGGCTACTCGCCCGCGAGACGAGCGGCGACCTCGCCCTTTTGCTCCCGCGCTGGCGGACCCGAGCCGGGCAAGCCGTTACCGACTCTGATCGCCAGACCCTCAGCCGCGGTGTCGCCCGCCGGCTGATCCGCACGGGATTCACGCTGGTCATGCCACGCTGGGGCGGCTGGACAAGCGACCTGAACTCCTCCGCCGAGATCTTCGGACGCTACTATCCTGAGCGCCTTGAGCAGATGCGCGTCGCCGCGGCCACCGCCCGGGCCCGTTCGGCCGATCCCGCCGTCCTCGCCATGCTGATCAATGACCTCGGCCCCTGGCTCGCGGCCGAGTACGCGGTCGTGTGCGGCGAGAAAGCACCGCGCCCCTGAACAGCACTGGCCGCCATCTTGCGCTCGGGTCGACGTAGTGAGCTGGTGCGGCGGAAGACGTAGAAGTCGCCGGACTCGAAGATCTGGTGTAGGCGTGATCCAGGTAGAGATGGGCGATGAAGGCGGGGACGTTGCTGATGGCGGGACTGTAGTCGCTGTCGAGGCCATCGAACACGATGTACTAGGTCCTGGGGTTGCCGCCGTTGCCGATCAGATGCCGAGATCCCACGACGTCGGGTTGAGTTGCATCAGCCGGAACAGCGAGATCGCGGCGTACGCGCCGAAGACGGCCAGCGCGATCGCCCAGGTGACCGGATCTCGGTGTAGGCACCGGCCAGCACGCGCCCAGACCGCGGCTTGGCCTGCGGCGGCATCACCTCAGGCGGCACCAACCCCGCCGGGTCCGTACGGTTTGGCCCTACGGCCAGTCCGTCGGTCCCGCGGCACGAGTGGTTCGGCGTCCGACTGAGTCCGTTGCCCGTCCAGCATCTCGCGCCGCCTACCTGCTCAAATCGACCCGAGCGCGGGTCGGACAAGCAGGAGCTTACCGATGCGCCGACCCGATGCGAACAGGCCAGCCACGCCCAGCACGGCCAGGTAGGCGGCCCGCCACAGCAAGCCGGGGCCGACTACGCCCAGCGTCAGGTCACGCAGCAGTACGACGACCTGGTACAGCGGCGTCCATTCGACGATCATCTGGATCGGCCGCAGCGGAGACGCCTCCATCCCGACGTAGACCTTGTTCCACTTGACGGAGCCGAATACGGGGTAGCTCGCCTCGCCCATCGCCGTGTTCATGGCACTCGACGCCAGGATGGCCGGGCCACGAAGGCCAGGTAGCTGACGCCGCCGAGGCTCGCCGTGCCGTGGGCGTGCAGCAGCGAACCGAGCCCGAAGCCCATCGCGCCGAGGTAGAAAAGCGGGCCGAGCACTCTGGACCAGATGCTCGACAGCTGCGGATCGAACCGCAGCTCGAGGATCTCGGGCGAGCAGTAACGCTCGATCAGCTCACGGGGCGAGCCCTCGGCGGCGAAGGTGCCGTGATCCATGACCACCAGCCGGTCGCAGAGCTGCTCGGCCTCGTCCATGTAGTGCGTGGTCAGGATCAGCGTGACGCCGCGCTGCTTGAGCCGGAACAGCCGGCGCAGCCGATCATCCGCATCGTGGAGGACTTACCCGCGCCATTCGGCCCCAGGAAGCCGAACGCCTCGCCCCGGTACAGGTCGAAGTCGATCCCGTCCACCGCCGCGAAGCTGCCGAATCGCTTGGTCAGGCCGCGTGCGCGGACGAGTACTTCTCTTTCAGACACCCGATTTACGCTACCGGCGGGGTATGACATTCTCCGAACGGTTTACCGCCCGCGACATCTGGCCACCAGGGACACGGTAGGGTCTGTCTATCACGGGATGGACCAGCATAAGGACGAAGCGAGTGGATCTCCTCCGCGATGGTTACACCCGATTCAGGGTGCTGATACACGAGGTAGCCAAGTTCGGCATCGTCGGCGTCCTCTCATTCCTCATCACGATCATCGGCGCGAACGTGCTTCGCTCCGGAGCCGGATTCGGCCCGCTGACCTCGGTGACGATCGCCACCGTCATCGCCACCGTGTTCGCCTTCCTGGGCAACAAGCTCTGGGCGTTCCGGCACCGAACGGGCAGCCATCTGGGCCGGGAGACGCTCCTGTTCTTCGTCTTCAATGGCATCGGGCTGCTCATCCAGCTCGCGTTCGTCGCCGCCGTACACTATGGGCTTGGCCTGACGGACACGTTCTCTTACAACGTGGCGAACATCATCGGCATCGGCGTGGCCACCATATTCCGGCTGTACTGCTACCGCCGGTGGGTGTTCATCATGGCCCCAGGGGAACCGCCGACGGCGGAGCAGCTGCAGCCGGAGACCTCGGGCACCTGACGGTCCGGAGCACTCCGGGCGGCGGGGGCGATTACTGGCAGCCGCGGACGGCGGAAAGCCCGAGAGGCGCGTTGAGCGCGGCGTCTTGCTGCGCGGGGGTCAGGTATCCCACCGCGGCCATCCGGCCGATCACGTGCACGAGCCGGGCCCGCGCCGCTGCCGGATAGACAATGGGATCGTCGTAGGTTGGCGCGTTGACCACGCCGGCCAGCATGGCCGCCTGCACCAGCGTCAGCTGCGCGGCCGGGCGCCCGAAGTAACCGCAGCTGGCGGCCTCCAAACCGTAGTAGCCGTGACCGTAGTAGGCGATCTCCGCGTACAGGCGCAGAATCTCCGCCCGGCTATACGTCGTGTTGAGCTTGACGGCCAGCGCCAGCTGCTCAAGCACCTGGCTGAAGCCGCTGTGACCCGACGTGTACAGGTTCTTCGCGAGCTGCTGGTCGATGGTGCTGCCACCCTCGTCGCGATGCCCGACGACCCACGAGAGCGCCGCGTGCGCCATCGCGAGCGGGTCCACGCCCGGGTCGCTGTAGAAACGGTGATCTTCGGTCGCGACCAGGGCCTGCGCGAAGTACTGAGGGACCGGCGGGCCCGGGTAGGCGATGTGATGCTCCTGCGCCTGGGCTGCGGCTAGCGCCGTGGCCTGGCCGGCCGAGGGCGTCGTGACGAAGAGCAAGCCCGCCAGTACCGCGAAGGCCACCACGACGCCCAGGATGACTTTGACGATCCTGAACCTTCGCCGCCGCCGGAGCGGGCGCGTCGTCCCGTCACCATCGAAGCCGTCGCCGTAGGAGGCTGAGCGGCGAGCTCCAAGTACTCTCAAGGCCCAGCCCTTCATCCGCTTGCGACGACGCGGTACGCCAATACAGCTAGCACAGCGCCCGGCAGCATGCCCGGTTCATGGTAACTTTCCCCGCGGACTGGATTCACGCATCGACGGCGGCGCGGCGTCGCCGGCAGGCGGCGTAAGGCGAGGCCCGGCTGGGCCGGGTTCGGTTCCGAGCGGCGCCGCGGTTGCGCTAAGCTATCTGAGCCTGCCGAGGTCGGGCAGGCGCGTGCCGCGGGAGTCGATGTCGCGGCGCGGCGGGACGTGGCCCAGCTTGGTTAAGGCGCTTGACTGGGGGTCAAGAGATCGGGAGTTCAAATCTCCCCGTCCCGACAAATGCGGATTTACCGGTAGTCGAAATGTCCCGGGCGCGAGGACTGACGCCGGGCCAGATGGCAGATATGCGGGTGACCGCGGGCCCGGGCATTGGGGACAATGCCCCATGCTCATTGACCACTGGCCGCTTCTCGGACTCCGGCTGATCACTCCCCGCCTGGAACTTCGCCTGCCAGCCGGCGAGGAACTCGGCGACCTTGCTGACCTTGCGGCCGAAGGCATGCACGACCCGGGCAGCAGGCCGTTCCTGGTCTCCTGGCCGGGCCTGCCCCCGAAGGACCGGGCTCGCGCGCTGGTGCAGCGCCACTGGCGGCACCGTGGTGACTGGTCCACCGACGACTGGTCCCTTGACCTGGCCGTCTTCGCTGATGGACAGGTCGTGGGCCAGCAGGATATATCGGCCCGCAACTATCCGGTCCTGCGCGAGGTCAGCACCTTCTCCTGGCTCGGCGTACGCCATCACGGCCAGGGAATCGGCACCCAGATGCGCGCGGCCGCCCTTCACCTCGCCTTCGCTGGCCTCGGCGCGACCGACGCTATCTCGGGCGCCTTTGACGACAACATTTCCTCGCTGCGGGTCTCGGAGAAACTCGGCTACCAGCCCGACGGCATCGAGCGGCTAGCCGCGCACGGTCAGGCCACCACCACCCGCCGCCTGTGCCTGACACGCGACCGATGGGAGGCGACCGAACGGGCGCCCGTCACTATCACCGGACTGACACAGTGCCTGCCGCTGTTCGGGCTCCCCGCCGATGACCGGCCGCAAAGACATCCCTGAGACCCAGCTGCCAGCGGGCACAACGCACGACTCGTCCCGTATGATCCTGACCTGATCGACCTGTTTTTCATCGTGGACGGCGATCTCACTATGGACCCTATTCCCTGTCGGGTCACTGCCGGGCGGGTCCAGATTCTGCTGCGAAGTTACAGAAAGCACGTTGCGGGAAACGCCGCTGGGCTCATGATGCCAAAACCGAATGCCGCTTGCAGGAGCTCTCAAATGCGAGCGACTGTGGAGCTGTCATTGCCCGGTCGCAATAGCCGCCCGAAGTAAGCGTCCCGAGGTGCGGCACCGGAGGCTGCTGGTGTTGACTGTGGGTATGCCAGTTCAAGGAGAATACAAGCCGAGCGCACAGGCCTGGGTGCGCGATCAAGTTGAGCTTTACGAAAGCTCGGGCGGGACGAAGGGTACGACGCTGCGCGATACCGGCATCCCCGTCGTCATCGTGACTAATCTCGGGGCCAGCAGCGGCCAGGTACGCAAGACACCGGTGATGCGTGTGGAACACGACGGCCGGTACGCCATGGTGGCGTCCAAGGGCGGCGCGCCGGAGCATCCGCAGTGGTACTACAACGTCCGCGCTAACCCGCTGGTAGAGGTCCAGGATGGCCCGGCCACGCGGGACATGATCGCCCGCGAGGTCAGTGGCGCCGAGCGCGACGAGTGGTGGAAGCGGGCAGTCGCGGTATACCCGCCCTACGCGGAGTACCAGCAGAAAACCACGCGTGAGATACCGGTCTTCATACTCGAGCCCGCTGCGGAAAGCTGACGCGTCCCGCGGGATAGCTTCCCGCGGGACGGCGCCGATTTGGCCAGCGGTCAGCCGTTGATCGTGCCCACGCCCGGCAGGATGGGCCCGACGTGCATGTAGACGGGTCCCGCGTGCGAGCAGACCTCCAGGCTAAAGAAGGCATGGGTCGCGGAGTACTGACCCGGCGGGTAAATACGAAGCTCGGATGCTGCGAAGGTGGGATCGCACCCGGGTGCCGTGGTGACTTCGACGTCGCTCCACCGCAGTACCGCGTGCGCAGTGGCGCCGGGCGCGAGGACCACGGTACGCGGGGCGGTCACGCTGGCCCATCCCGCGGGACTGCCGAGCTGGTGCCCGTTGCGGTTGATGGCGGAAACGCCGGGGAAGCCGTGCATCGAACACGCGTACTTGCTCAGGTTGGTGAACTGCAGCGGGAAGTAAGTGCTGCCCGCGGCTCCGTTACCCTGATCGACCGCCACCCAGGCGCCGAGGTCGGAGGTGCTGCAGGCATGGATGGCCGCCGCTGACGTGCGCGCGGTGCCTGATGAGGTAGCCGCGAAGGCGGCGGTGGTGACGATCAGCCCGGCGACACTCGCGGCAGCGATGACCGCGGCAACCCGGCGGGCGGTAAATGGGACGGCGGAGAGGTACTTCATGACGGTTGTCCTGTAGAACACGGCATCCGCTGTCTGCGGAGTCCTTCTGGCTTTAAGACGGAGATAACCGGTCTGTGGTTGGAGCCGACATTTAGCCGTGGCCGATTCGGGCAGACTGGTGCGATGACAGCACGGGCAGAACTGGCGCGCAGGGCGGCCGAATGCGGCGTGGGGGTCTCCTACCAGGACTGGAAGGGGCGGCTCGTCGAGGTCAGCGACGAGACGCTGGCGGCGGTACTGGCCGCGCTGGGAGACTACGGGCGCCCGGCCGGATCCGGGGAGGCCGGGCCACGGACCGATCCGGCCGCGGGCGGGGCCAGGGCGCCGTTTCCCGCCCGCCGGTCGTGGGGCTTCACGGTGCAGCTGTACTCGCTGCGATCCCGCGCCTCCTGGGGACAGGGCGACCTGCGCGACCTCGCCGATCTCGCCGCGTGGAGCGGTGGTGCGCTAGGAGCTGACTTCGTGCTGGTCAACCCGCTGCACGCGGCGGAACCGGTGCCGCCGGTCAGCCCGTCACCCTACCTGGCGATGACCCGGCGCCAGATCAGCCCGCTATACCTGCGCATCGAGGACATTCCCGAATACGGACGGCTGAGCCCGGATGACCGGGCCAGGGTCGACGCCCTCGGCGCGCCGCTGCGCGCGGCGAGCACGACGACGGCGCTGATCGACCGGGACGCGGTCTGGGCAGCCAAGCGCGCGGCGCTCGAGATGATCCGCACGGTGCCGCTCGGCCCGGACCGCCAGGCGGAGCTTGACGTTTTCCTCGCGCGCGATCACCAGGCCGTCCAAGACTGGGCCACCTGGTGTGCGATCGCCGAGGTACACGGCCCGGACTGGCGGTCGTGGCCGCCGGGGCTGGCCGATCCGGGGTCGGCGGAGGTAGCCGGGTTCAGGCAGGCCCGGGCGGACCGGGTTGCGTTTCACGCCTGGCTGCAGTGGCTGGTTACCGAGCAGGCCGCCGCAGTCCAGCGGACCGCCAGGCAGGCCGGCATGAATATCGGCGTCATCGCCGACCTGGCGGTGGGCGCTCATCCGGGCGGTGCCGACGCCTGGGCCCATCAGGATGTGATCGTCTCGGGCGTCAGCGTCGGCGCGCCGCCGGACGAGTTCAACCAGCGGGGTCAGGACTGGACGCTGCCGCCCTGGCATCCGGGTCACCTCGCCGCCCAGGCGGGCAGGCCGCTGGGCGCGCTGATCGCGGCGACGGCGCGCGACGCCGGCGGCGTGCGCCTGGATCACGTCATGGGGCTGGCCCGCCTGTGGTGGATACCGGCCGGGATGCCGCCCGGCCTGGGCACGTACGTGCGATACGACCATGAACTGCTGGGCGGCGTGGTCGCCGCCGAGGCGGCGCGGGCCGGCGCGCTGGCGATCGGCGAGGATCTGGGCACGGTGGAACCCTGGCTACCCGCGTTCCTGTCCGCGCGGCGGGTGCTCGGGACCTCCATGCTGTGGTTCGAGCGCCGGGCAGACGGCACGCCGCGCAGGCCAGGCGGATGGCGCCGCGGCTGCCTGGCCACGGTGGGCACCCACGACGTGCCTCCGGCCGCGGCGTTCCTCTTCGGGGATCAGGTCACCATCCGGGCCGAGCTCGGCCTGCTCACCCAGCCCGAGGCGGAGGAACGAGCCGCGGCGCAGGCGGACGCGCGCCGGTGGATCGCGATGCTCGCGCGCGAGGGCCTGCTGGGCGGGTCGGGCTGGCCGTCGCCCGAGGAGTTCACGATCGCCCTGTACGCGTACCTGACGCGGACGCCCGCCATGCTGATCGGCGTCTCGCTGGCCGACGCCGTGGGCGAACGGCGGCCGCAGAATATGCCCGGGACGGTGGATGAGTACCCCAACTGGCGGATCCCGCTCACCGACGGCGAAGGCAAGCCGGTCCTGCTCGAGGACCTGCCGGCCCACGCGGGTGCCCGGGCCGTCACGGACGCCGTCTCCGGTGGCTTGCGCCGTTAGGGATCCGCCAACCCCGAACGCCACCGGGGTGCCCCGCCGACTGGCGGGACACCCCTGGGCTTAACTGCGCTTGGCTAGCGGCTAAAAGTACCGCGAGCACTGTTTGCCGAACTCAGGATTGGACTGGACCGGGCTGATAATCGTGCCTCCGTACCAGCTCAGGTCCGGAGCTCCGTACTGGGCATCCTTGCCGAAGTTCGCGACGGTGTTCGGCAGTTGGGCGCCGATGTTCCACGCGCACGAGGTCGTGTGCGACCCGAGCGAGTAGTTCTTGCTCAGCGACCAGTACGGGTAGAAGTCGGATCCGATCGGCGGAGCGGTGCACTCCGCGCCCGTGGCCACGTTGCACAGGAACGAGGATCCGGCGATGTCCGTCTCGAACTGGATCTTCGGATACGCTTTCCCGTTGGTGAACGGCCCGAGGTATGCCATCGCCGTCGGGTGGTTACGTCCGCCGTTCGGCCAGGCCGACGCCTGGTAGGACAGGCCATCGAAGTCCAGGTCACCGTTCTGGAACCGGTCGGCGAAGCATTGATTGGCGTCCGAGCTCTCGGTGGTCGTCACTCCGTTGATCAGGACGGTGCGCGTGCCCTGCTGGAAGCAGTAGCCGTCGGCGAACTCACACAGCGCGCCGCTGGCCGGGTTGGTGGTCGGACAGGCCTGCGGGCCGTTGGGCCCTTGGGTCTCTGCGTTCTGGCAGCCGGTCGAGGTACATGGGCCCTCACCGGTCTGGCCCTTGCCCTCCGATCCGCCTACGCACGTGTCGTACACCGAGTTATCGGTGAAGGACTGGCCGTTCGAGAAGCTTTCCGTGAAGGGGTCCTTGTTCGCGAGCGAGCTGCAGACCTCGGAGTGACCGAGTTCCTGCTCCATCAGCACGCCGCCCTCGAGCGCGGCCCACGGAACCCGGTTGTTGACCGACGCCGTGTTGTACTCCGCGTGGAAGGTGTAAGGGGTGCCGTCGCACGTTGTGAGGTTAGTGTTCATGAAGCCGTTCGCCGCGCTGGCGGTCATGAACCCGGTCTGATGGGTGGTGAGATCTCGTACTACCGTCGTAAACCCTTGCGACGGGTCGGAGATCGAGACCTGCAGGACGTCACCCTGGTTGATCATCAGCGTGTTTCTGTTCGGCAGCAACGTGCTGACGTCGGCGAGCTGCGGGCTCGGCGGCCCGGCGGGGACGCCGTTGGTCTGCAGGAACGCGAAGTTGACCGGCTCCTCGCAGTTGGGGTTGCAGCTGGCGAAGTTGAAGTTGCACTCGAGGCTGTCGATGGTGAGCGCCGCGCACCACTTGGTCGCGCTGCAGCTCTCGCTATCGACAAACGGCGTGTAGCCCGGCGGATACAACTGCAGCTCCATGAACGCAGAGCCTGCCGCGTTCGGGACGTTCAGGCCGACGTTGCTGTCACTGTCCGGGGTGCACGGGTTCTGCGGGTAGGAATTCGAGTCGCACATCGGCAATCCGAACCAGGGGGCCACCGACAGCTGCCCGTAGTTGGTGACGCTGCCGGACGGCGTGGGGGCCCGGCGGGGGTCCACTGGGATCTTCGTGAGGTACGTCATGGTGTTGCCTGAGCCGGGCGCGCTCGAGATGAACTTGACGCTGGGCTCGTCATGACCGACGTACCAGCCGTTATCGACGAAGCGATTGGCCTTCCCCTTGATGGGGTCGGTACACAGGTCGCCTGCGAGCTTCTTGACGGTCTTGTAGCCCGCGCTCCAGCCGTTGCAGTCGAGCTCGTTGGTGGGATTAGGCGCGACCGTACCGGCCGCGGGAGCTGCCTTGGCCGTGGTCGCGACGGTCGCCGCCCCCGCCGAGCCGGTGAGGCTCAGCTGGCAGACGACCGCCAGACCCATCACAGGCACCAGCAGCAGCCGCCACTTCCGTCTACCCGTGCCCGGCGATCCCCGCCCAGAGTTTGTTGTTGATCCCCAGGCTGACCAGTGAGTGCGCATGTGCGATCCTTCGCGCTCGCGCGTGCCGTCAGTCCCGGTACGTGCCAGGCCCGCCGATCACGCCGTTGTGACCGTCCCGCGTTACGAGACGCTTTCCGACGGAATCTAACAATCGGCGCAAAAGCCGTCAACAATTGTTCTGCACGGTTTACATCTTTTTCTGAAAAGTCATGACTCAGAACGAGAGTGAGCCCTCGGCATTACCCATGCGCCAACGTCATCGATGCGTTTACGCCGAACCATAGACGGGCAGCAGACTCTTCAGCAAGGCGCTGGTTGCGGAATGGCCGGGTTAGCGCATGAGGATGGCTATAAAATCACTTAGTGAGAAACAGCCGTCATATTGTGGCCTCGTTCGAGGCTTTCGGCTGCGCCGGACTCTGAAGCTTCTCTCAATGAATACCGACATATCTACACAAACATGCTGGCGGGATATGGCCTTCAGGCGTGTCACGGCCGCAGGGCCGACGATCGCGCTGGGGCGGGCAGGCCATCGCGCCGAGCGGGGCAAGCGGTAGAGTCCACGCGTGACCACACGCGATGAACTGGACGCGCTTTCTTCCCGCGAGCTGCATGACCTCGCCGTGCGACGGGCGCTGCACCACGTCGACGTCGAGTTCCTGTGGAACCTGGTGCGCGCCATCCCGGCGGCCGAGGCTTCCGAAGGACACGACGCAGAGGCCGGCCGGGATATCACGAAGGTCACCGCGCTGATCGCGGACGCGATCGACTCCGGGGAAGGTGACGTGGCCGAGGCGCTGCGCCCGCTCTATATCGACTATCTCGCCAAGCACAGCACCGCCAGCTGACGCGCTGGTCCGCGCAGAGGAGCCGGGAGACGATCCCGTGTTACGCCCGGCGTGGCGGAACTGCTGCTTCTCCGGACGACTATGCACACGACAGCGGGCCGGAAGGCCAGGTACTGGCCTTCCGGCCCGCGATGGTCTTATCGGGCCCTGGCTCGCGTCCGGGGACTAAACCTTACTCAGGCTTGTCGAGGACACCCTCGACCTCAAGGTTGATCGTGACCTTCTCGCTCACGGCGACGCCGCCGCCGGGGATCGGGCCGTTGTAGCTGACGCCGAAGTCGCTCCGGTTGATCTCGGTGGTGGCGGAGAAGCCCGCCCGCGTGCCGCCGTAAGCGTCGGGCCCGAAACCGTTGACCTCGAGCTTCAGCGTGACCGGCTTGGTCGTCCCGCGGATGGTGAGGTCACCGTCAAGCAGGAAGTCCTCGCCGTCTTGGCGGACGCCCGTGGAGTGGAACGTCAGCGTGGGGTGCGACTCGACCTCGAAGAAGTCCGCGCTGCGGATGTGGTTATCTCGGTTGGGCTCGCCGGTGTTCACCGAGCTGAGGTCGACAGTGGCGTTCACGCTGGACTGCAGCGGGTCGGGAGCGGTGACGATAGTCCCTTCGAACTTGTCGAAACGGCCGCGGACCTTGCTCACCATCATGTGCCTGACGACGAAGGACACCTCCGAGTGGACAGGGTCGATAGTCCAGGTGCCTGTGACGTAGCCGGGAATCTCCACGGCTGTCTCGGTCATCATTCCTCCAGGTAGGTGGTTCTTTCTCGTACGCGACTTCACTCGCGTACCTAGCTTCCTGAGAGTAACCTAGTTATGATTGAAGCGTCAAGTACTAGGGTACACAGGCTTCTGAGAAGTAACCTGCAAGGAATACCAGGAGGCGATCACTTGGATCCCGGGCACCTCGGCCCGGTTTGCGACCCGTCAGGGTCGGCCGGTGACCCGTCAGCGCCGGCCAGCGAACCGTCGACCTGCCGCGCGCGGGAAGTGCTTCAGCGCGTCGGCGACAAGTGGTCGGTCTTGGTCATCGATCTCCTCGGTCAGGGGACCAGGCGGTTCACCGAACTGCATCGTGCGATTGATGGCATCACCGCCAGAATGCTGACGGTTACGCTGCGCGGTCTTGAGCGGGACGGCATCGTGACCCGGACCATCCACCCGGTCATCCCGCCCCGGGTCGAATACTCGCTCACACCCATGGGACGCACGCTGCTGGACACCATCGGCCAGCTGGTCGCGTGGACGGACAGCCATCTGCCCGAGATCGAAACCGCCCGGGCCGAGTACGACGCCAGGCACGCGTCCCCATAGGCTGACTCCGGTGGACCCCAATCCAGCCGAGAGCCAGGCCGACAGGGACGAAAGGCTACGGCACGGCTCGTCGTTCGGCGTGGCCGCGGCCGCCTACGCCGAGCACCGGCCGGACTATGCCGACGCCGCGATCCGGTGGGCCCTTGAGCCAGTCGCCTCACGCCAGCCGCTCCGCGTCGTCGACCTGGGCGCAGGCACCGGCAAGCTGACCGCGGCCCTGGTCCGCCTGGGTGCCGAGGTGACCGCGGTGGAACCTGACCAGCAGATGCTGGCCGAGCTTAGACGCGAGATGCCCTCGGTACGTTCGGTGCCTGGCCACGCCGAGGACATCCCGCTGCCCGCAGGAAGCATCGACGCCGTCCTCGCCGCCCAGTCGATGCACTGGTTCGACATGGACCGTGCGATACCCGAGATCGCCCGTGTCCTTAGCCCGGGAGGGGTGCTGGCCGGGCTGTGGAACGTGGACGACAACCGGGTCGGCTGGGTCGCGGAACTGGCCGAGATGAGCAAACGCAAGGCCAGCATCACGCTGCTCCGCTGGCGTGAAGAGGCCGCAAAGTCCCGTCGGGACGGCCTCATCACGGCCGGTTCGAGCCAGTTCCATGACGCGCAGGAGCGCGAGTTCGAGCATGGGCAGGCGCGGACCGCCGATTCCCTCCTGGCGACCATCGCCACCCATTCCCATGTGCTGGTGATGGACGATCCCGAGCGAGTCACGTTGCTGGCCGCCGTCCGCGACTTCCTGGCTGCCCAGCCGGAGACGTCCGGCGGCGAATTTGTCCTGCCGATGGTCACCGTCGTGCTGCGGGCCCGGCGGAGTTAGGCGTAGCGCTGCGGGCTGGCCGCGGGGCGGCGGGCCGCCGGAGCGCGGCTGATGCCGCGACTCGAGCATTAGGGCCGCGGTCAGGATCGAGGCCACGACAATAGTGGCGGCGGCTCCGCGGGCGCGGCGGGACGCGGCAACCGCCGCGGGCGGCGTCGCTGGGCCTGGCTTGACTGGCGGATTACCAGTTCCGGCTCGAAGATTACCTGGCGGTGCTGGTGTGCCTCCCCGCCGAGCGTCTCGTCGAGCAGCAGCTGGGCAGCCGACCGGCCGAGCTGATGACGGGGTTGGCGCACCGAGGACAGCGGCACCGCCGCCGCGGCCGCGAAGTCGATGTCGTCGTATCCCACCAGGGCGATGCTTTCAGGGACCCGGATCCGGCGAGCCGTCATTTCCTGGAGCACACCCAGCGCGAGCAGATCATTCGCGCAAAAGACGGCAGTAGGCCTGGTCCCCGCCGGGAGCTCCGCGAGTGCCGCGCCAGCCTGCTGCCCGGCCGGCACATTGAGGGCCGGAGTTTCCATAACATGCAGGCCCTCCCCGGTGCCGTTGGCGCGCTGCAGCGCCCGGAGGGCGCCATCGCGGCGGTCAGCCACCTGCCGGATGCTCATCGGCCCCCCGACGAACGCGATCCGCTTGTGGCCCGCCGCCAGCAGATGTGACACGGCCAGATCGCCGCCCAGCACGTCATCAACCGACACCGAGCACTGGCCACCAGATGGCGACCTGCTATCCACGAGGACCACCGGGGTACCTCTGCGCTGCAGCCGGGTGAGCCGCTCGTCGGCCCCGGACACCGGCGTGATCAAGATGCCCTGCACCCGATGTTCTTCGAGCAGCTCAAGGTAGCCGGATTCCTTCGCCTGCTGGTCATCGCTGTTGCACAGGATGACAGCCAGTCCCGACTCGCTGGCCTCGTCCTCGACACCGCGCGCCACGTCGGTAAAGAACGGGTTCGCGACATCGAGGACGACAAGCCCGATGATGCGGCTCCGCCCGGCCCGGAGCTGGCGGGCCGACTCGTTCCTGATGAAGCCCAGTGACTTGATCGCCTCCTGGACCCGGCTGCGGGTTGATTCCGCCACGACGCCCGGCCGGTTGAGCACGTTGGACACAGTCCCAACCGAGACGCCGGCCAGGGCGGCGACCTCCCTGATGCTCACCGGCGCATCCGCCACGGCTTCCTCCTGTGCAGCCAAGTTTTATGGGTCAATTGGAACGTGTCAAACCATAAGCATGCCTTACCTGCGCGAACGACGGCCGGGCGCCACGCCTGGGCAGCTCAGTCGGGTACCCCGCGTAGGCGACGGCCCTGAAACCTGTCTGTAACGATTCAAATACCAGGACGCAGGACCTATTGACAGGGTCGTGATACGGTCCGACACTTCTTCACATATTTGAAACGTTCCACGGCGTCACACCAGGCTCCACCAGAACGAACTGCAACGGCCACTGTGCCGAGGGAGATAGCGCCGTGGTCCTGACGGCATTACCCCCGCCGACGGAAATGCCGGGAATGCCGGGCTTGCCCCGGCGCCGGACACCAACCAGGCCGTCCCGCTGCTCTCGCTGCGAGACGCGTCGAAGTCGTTCGGGGCGGTCCAGGCCATCGCGCACGGGTTCATCGACCTCTATGGTGGCGAAGCGCACGCCCTGGTCGGAGAGAACGGCGCCGGCAAGTCGACGCTGGTGAAGATCCTGGCCGGCGTGTACAGGCCCGACGCGGGCTCGCTGTTCATTGACGGCAGCCCGGTCCTGCTGCACGGTCCGGCCGACGCCCAGGCCGCGGGGATCGCGGTGATCTACCAGGAGCCAACGCTGTTTCCTGACCTGAGCGTCGAGGAGAACATTTTCATGGGGCGCCAGCCGATGCGCTCGGGCAGGCGCATTGACCGCCGGCTCATGCGGGCAGAGGCGATGGCGTTGTTCGAACGGCTGGGAGTGCGCTTGGACCCGGGCCGGGTCTGCCGCGGGCTTTCCATCGCCGATCAGCAGATCGTCGAGATTGGCAAGGCGCTCTCGCTGAACGCGAGGGTCATCGTGATGGACGAGCCCACGGCCGCTTTGTCCGCGACCGAGGTCGGCCGGCTGTTCGACGTAGTGCGGACACTGCGTGCGGCCGGGGCGGCGGTGCTGTTCATCTCGCACCGACTGGAGGAAGTCTTCGCGATCTGCCAGCGGGTGACCGTGATGCGCGACGGCAGGCATGTGTTCACCAGGGAACTGGCGGGCCTCACCACGGATGATCTGGTGCGGGCGATGGTGGGCAGGGAGATGGTACAGCGGCAGGCCGGGGAGCGCGGCAAGCCTGGCGATCATGTCCTGAAGGTTGAGCACCTGACCCGGGAAGACGTATTCATCGACATCTCGCTGGACGTGCGGGCCGGGGAGATCGTCGCCTTGGCCGGGCTGGTCGGGTCGGGACGCAGTGAGATCGCACGGGCGATCTTCGGCATCGACCGGTACGACGCCGGGTCGGTGCTGATGCAGGGACGGCGGCTGCACCGCGCGTCACCCACCGCCGCGATGGCGGCGGGCATCGGCTTCGTGCCCGAGGACCGGCGCCAGCAGGGGCTGGTCATGGACATGTCCGTGCAGCAGAACGTGGCGCTCGCGTCGCTGGGCAGGCTCCGGAAGGCGGGGCTGATCAGGGCCGCGGCCGAGCGCGCGTTCGCCGCAGATTGGGCTGTCCGGCTGAAACTCAAGTACGGCAAGCTCACCGACCCGGTGTCCCGCCTGTCCGGCGGCAACCAGCAGAAGACCGTCCTCGCGAAGTGGCTGGGGCGCAAGCCGGTATTGCTGATCGTGGATGAGCCGACCCGCGGGATCGACATCGCCACCAAGGCAGAAGTGCATGAGCTGCTGGTGCAACTGGCCAGGGACGGGGTCGCGGTTTTGGTGATCTCCTCGGAGCTCCCGGAGGTGCTGCGCCTCGGGGACCGGATCCTGGTGATGCGCGAGGGGCGGCTGACCGCGGAGTTCGCCCATGCGGAGGTCTCGGAGGAGAAGATCATGGCCGCGGCCACCGGCCAGTTCCAGAAGCAGGCGCGATGAGCGCCGCGTTGACCGAGCGCCAAGATCCTTCCAGCGCGCCCGCCGGGACCAGCTCGCGTAAGCTCACCGAGCGGGTGTTCCGGATCCGGGAGTCGGGCATCATCGCCGTCCTGGTCGTGTTCGTCGCGATCACGGCGAGCATCCAGCCACGGTTCATCGACCAGGCGAACATCCAGTTCGTCCTCAGTAACACCACGGTGTTCGCCCTCCTCGCACTCGGCGAGACGATGGTGGTCATCAGCCGGAACGTGGACCTGTCGGTCGGCTCGGTTCTGGGTCTGTCGGCCTATGTCTCCACGAACCTGTTCGGGCACTCACCCGGTATTCCCGTCCCGGTTGTCTTCCTGGTGGGACTGGGGATCGGTCTCGCCTGCGGCGTCGCCAACGGCCTCATGGTGGCCATCGGCCGGGTGCCCAGCCTGGTAGTCACGCTGGCCACCCTGTACATCATCAGGGGAATCGACATCCTCATCGTGGGCGGGAACGAAGTGGTCGCCCAGACACTCCCCGCCAGCTTCGTCGCGATTCCCAGGGCCAATGTGCTCGGGGTTCCGTACCTGGCGATCGTGATCGCCGCGGTGATCGGGGCCGGGGCGTACTACCTTCGTTCCTTCCGGTCCGGGCGCGAGCTTTACGCGATCGGCTCGAATCCGGAAGCGGCGCGGCTGGCCGGGATCCCCGCCGGCAAGCGGGTCTTCACTGCCTTCGCGATCAGCGGCGCCATCGCCGGGCTGGCCGACGTGCTGTGGGCCGCGCAGTACCAGACCATCGACTCCACCGCGGGGACAGGCTATGAACTGACGGTGATCTCGGCCGTAGTGGTCGGCGGTGTGGCAATCTTCGGCGGGAGCGGCAGCGCAGTCGGCGCGGCGGTCGGGGCGCTTCTGCTGAGCACCATCGGCTCGGCGCTGAACGTGCTCGGGATCTCGCCCGACTGGGACCAGGCCATCGCCGGTTTCCTGCTCTTGGTGGCCATCACGCTGGACCGCGGCATCTCTGTCAAGCTCGCGGCCGCGCTGCGGAAAAGGAGTTCCGGCGTTGGAACCTGATCAGAACGCCCTCCCGCCCGAGGGCCTTCCGGCTGAGAAAACGGAAGCGCAGCGTGCTACCTCGCCCCAGCGGACCAGCGCGCTTCGGTCGGCACTGCAGCCCGGCCTGCGCTGGGAAACGGGCCTGGCCATCGTAGCCGTGGCCGTCGCGGTGTTCGGCGTCCTCACCTCGTCACAGTTCCTGACCAGCGGGAACTTCTTCAATATGGGCGTGAGCTCCGGCGAGATAGCGATCATGGCACTGCCGATGACACTCATCATCATCAGCGGCGAGATCGACCTTTCTGTGGCATCGATCCTCGGCATGTCCAGCGCCATGCTCGGTTTCCTGTGGAGCAAGCACTGGCCCATGCTGGCCATTTTCGTCGTCCTGGCCGTGCTCGGCGTGGTCGCCGGCCTGTTCAACGGCCTGCTGGTGACCCGCGTCGGCCTGCCGTCCCTGGCGGTGACGATCGGCACGCTCGGCCTTTACCGCGGCATCGCGCTCATCATCCTGGGCTCGAACACGGTCTCGAACTTCCCCGCGCCGTACAACGCCATCGGGGTCAATCCGGTTCCGCATACCAACATCCCCTATTCCGTGGCCATCTTCATCGTGCTCGCCGTGATCTTCGGTGTGGTGCTGCACGCCACAGCGACCGGCCGGTCCATCTACGCCATGGGCGCCAGCCCAGAAGCCGCGCTGTTCGCCGGGATCCGGGTCAAGCGCGTCAAGACCATGCTCTTCGTGGTATCGGGCCTTGTCTGCTCCATGGCGGGCGCGCTCTGGACGTTCCGCCTGGACACGGCCGTCTGGAACAACGCCATCGGCCTGGAGTTGAGCGTCGTGGCCGTCGTCCTGCTGGCCGGGGTATCTATCTTCGGGGGCAAGGGATCGATCGTCGGCGTGGTGCTCGCCGTGATCGTCTTCGCCGGGCTGCAGAACGCCCTCCTGCTTACCAACTTCAATCAGGAGGCCACCGGCATCGTGACCGGCGGGCTCCTGCTCATCAGCGTGTTCGTACCCAACGCCGCCGCCTTGGTGGGCCGGGCCCGCGGCCTGTCCACCAGCAGGAAACCTGCCCCCAGATCGGCCATCGGCGCAGCAAATGACTGAGCAGGGCCGTAGCTACATCCATCCGGTGTCATGTTCGGCTCGAATTGAAAGGATTCAGATATGACAGGTTCCGTTAAGAGAGCGCTGTGGGTCCCCGCGGTGCTCCTCGTGGCGTCCGCGACGCTCGCCGCGTGCAGTTCGTCAGGAAGTTCCACATCCGCCTCGTCCTCCACATCCTCCACTTCGTCCGCCAGCTCCTCGTCGAGTGCGGCCGCCGGGCTGAAGACAGGATTGAAGGTCTTCGTAATCCCCAAGAATCTCGGTAACCCGTACTTCACGACGGCAGACAGCGTGCAGTCCGGCGGGGCCCTCGCCGCGCTCAGCGCGCTCGGTGAGAGCGGAACCGCGACCAGCGGGACCGCGGCGACGCCCGCCTCGCAGATCCCGGCCCTCCAGGCTGCGATCACCAAGGGCGCCAACGCCCTCATCGTGTCCGCGACCGACCCATCCGCGCTCTGCCCGACCCTCAAGTCCGCCATGGCGAAGGGCATCACGGTCGTCACCTACGACTCGGACGCGCCCGCCTGCCGGAACCTGTTCATCAACCAGGCGTCCACCGCCGAGATCGGCACCAGCGAGGTCGACGTGCTCGCGAAGCAGATCAATTCCAGCGGGGATATCGCGATCGTGTCCGCTGCCGCTTCCGCGACGAACCAGAACGCCTGGATCGGGTACATGAAGCAGGAGCTGAAGAAGTACCCGAACATGCACCTCGTCAGCGTCGTCTACGGCAACGACGACCCGACCACCGCGACGCAGGTGACCCAGGGTTTGCTGCAGCACTACCCGAACCTCAAGGGCATCATCTCGCCGACGACGGTCGGGATCCTCGCCGCGGCGCAGGTTCTCGACACGTCCAAGTACCGCGGCAAGATCGCGCTCACCGGCCTCGGCACCCCAGATTCCATGAAGAAAGTTCGTCGCTGACGGCACCGTCCAGTCCTTCGAGCTGTGGAACCCGGCGAATCTCGGCTTCCTGGCCGCGTACGCGGCGGTCAACTACGCGTCCAAGAAGATCACGAACAGCGCCGGGCAGTCGTTCACCGCGGGCAAGCTCGGCAGCTTCACCGTCGGGGCGGACAGCACCGTCCTGCTTGGGCCGCCGTTCGTGTTCACCAAGGCCAACATCAGCCAGTTCAACTTCTAATCGGCACCGCGGATCCCGGCCGCCGCGAACGGCGCAGGCCGGCCGGGATCCGCTGAGCACTGCGTGCGCGGCGCCGTCAGCAAAGCCAGGGAATCCATTGGCCAGGGAATCCAGTTGAGCCAGGAAGGACGCCAGATGGAGCGGGTGTGCATCCTCGCCCGGGTGCGATCGGACAAATGGCAGGCAGAAATGGCGCCTCACTTCGCAGAACTGGACGGCCGGCCCCCCGGTCAGGGGTTCCGGCGGATCGCCGAGATATTTCACCTGGACTGACCGGGCCCGGTGCCGCTATGAGGACGGGGAAAGTGAACGTGGAAGTGGAGACGAACCGGAATGCATGACCTGACCGCCGTCAAAGCAGCGCTGCAGCAGCACGAGATCGAGCTGCCGTCCTGGGCGTTCGGGAACACAGGGACGCGGTTCAAGGTGTTCGGCCAGCCGGGAGTGCCGCGCACTCCGTGGGAGAAGGCCGAGGACGCGGCTCAGGTCCACCGGTTCACCGGCGTCGCCCCTAGCATGGCCGTGCATATCCCCTGGGACAAGGTTGAGGACCATGCGGCGCTGGCGCGGCACGCCGCCGACCTCGGGATCAGGATCGGCACCGTCAACGCGAACGTCTTCCAGGACGACGACTACAAGCTGGGCAGCGTCTGCAACCCCGACCCGCGAGTACGCAAGAAGGCCGTGGCCCACCTGCTCGAGTGCGTCGACATCATGGACGCTGTCGGGTCGCGCGACCTGAAGCTGTGGTTCGCTGACGGCACCAACTACCCCGGCCAGGACGACATCAGGGGCCGGCAGGACCGGCTGGCCGAGGCCCTGGCGACCGTCTACTCCAGGCTGACGGGAGACCAGCGGATGCTGCTGGAGTACAAGCTGTTCGAGCCGTCGTTCTACAGCACCGACGTTCCCGACTGGGGCACCAGCCTGCTGCACTGCCTGGCCCTCGGTCCCCGGGCCGAGGTGGTGGTGGACACCGGGCACCATGCCCCCGGCACCAACATCGAGTTCATCGTGGCGATGTTGCTGCGGGCCAGCCGCCTCGGCGGCTTCGACTTCAACAGCCGCTTCTACGCGGACGACGACCTGATGGTGGGCGCGGCCGACCCGTTCCAGCTGTTCCGGATCATGCACGAGGTGATCAGGGCCGACGCGCTGACGCCGACCGCGGGTACCGCGTTCATGCTCGACCAGTGCCACAACATCGAGCCCAAGATCCCCGCACAGATCAGGTCCGTGATGAACGTCCAGGAAGCCACGGCCAAGGCGCTGCTCATAGACGCCGATGTGCTGGCTGAGGCCCAGCAGGCCGGCGACGTGCTGGGCGCCAACGCCGCGATGATGGACGCGTACAACACCGACGTCCGCCCGCTGCTGGCCGAACTGCGCGAGGAAACCGGCCTGGATCCTGATCCGGTCGCGGCTTACCGCAGATCCGGCTACGCGGAGAAGATCGTGGCCGAGCGCGTGGGCGGGACACCAGCGAGCTGGGGAACCTGAGGACATGACACACGAAGACGTCGAGGCCCTGATCGGCCGCAGCAACCGGCTCGGCGCCGACCCGCGCAACACCAACTACGCCGGCGGCAACACCTCGGCCAAGGGCACCGCCCCCGACCCGGTGACCGGCGAGGACGTGGAGCTGCTGTGGGTCAAGGGCTCAGGTGGTGACCTGGGTACTTTGAGGCCGAACGGGCTGGCGGTACTGCGGCTGGACCGGCTGCGCGCGCTGACCGGCGTCTACCCCGGCGTCGACCGCGAAGACGAGATGGTGGCGGCGTTCGACTTCTGCCTGCACGGCCTGGGCGGGGTGGTGGGGTCCGGGCCGGCAGGGCGCGGCGCGGCGCCGTCGATCGACACCGCGATGCACGGGCTGCTGGATCAGCCGCACGTCGACCACCTGCACCCCGATTCCGGTATCGCGCTGGCGACCGCGGCGGACGGGGAGAAGCTCACGCAGGAGTGTTTCGGGGACCGGGTGGTGTGGGTGCCGTGGCGGCGGCCCGGCTTCCAGCTCGGCCTGGACATCGCCGCGATCGCCGCGGCCAACCCGCAGGCTATCGGCTGCCTTCTCGGCGGTCACGGCATCACGGCCTGGGGCGCGACCAGCGGGGAATGTGAGGCCCGCTCGCTGGAGATCATCCGGACCGCGGAGGAGTTCATCGCGGCCAACAGCCGCCCGGAGCCGTTCGGCCCGGTCATCGCGGGCTGCGAGCCGCTGCCCGAGGAGCGGCGGCGGGCCCGGGCGGCCGAGCTGGCCCCGGTGATCCGCGGCCTGGCCTCGACCGACCGGCCGCAGGTGGGGCACTACACCGACGCCGCTGTCGTGCTCGAGTTCACCAGCCGGACCGAGCACCCGCGGCTGGCGTCGCTCGGCACGTCCTGCCCCGATCACTTCCTGCGCACGAAGGTGCGCCCGATGGTGCTGGACCTGCCGCCGGACGCTCCGCTGATGGACGTCGTCACCCGGCTCCGGGAGCTGCACGCGGCCTACCGGGCGGACTACGCGGCCTACTACCAGCGGCACGCGGAACCGGACTCCCCCGCGATGCGCGGCGCGGACCCGGCGATCGTGCTGGTGCCCGGGATCGGGATGTTCAGTTACGGCGCCAGCAAGCAGACGGCCCGGGTGGCCGGAGAGTTCTACGTCAACGCGATCAACGTGATGCGCGGCGCCGAGGGCCTCTCGACGTACACCCCGATCGATGAGTCCGAGAAGTTCCGGATCGAGTACTGGGCCCTGGAGGAGGCCAAGCTGGCTCGGCTGCCCAGGCCCAAGCCGCTCGCCACCCGGATCGCGCTGGTCACCGGGGCGGGCTCCGGGATCGGCCGGGCCATCGCGCTGCGGCTCGCCGCCGAAGGCGCGTGTGTCGTCGTCGCCGACCGCGACGCAGGCAGCGCCGCCGCCGTCGCGGCGGAGATCGGCGGGACCGACGCGGCCGTGCCTTTCACCGCCGACGTGACCGACGAAGAGCAGGTCGCGGCGGCCGTCGCCGCGGCGGCGCTGAGCTTCGGCGGCGTCGACCTGGTGGTGAACAACGCGGGGCTGTCGGTTTCCAAGCCGCTGCTCGAGACCACCGTGGCGGACTGGGATACCCAGCACGACGTGATGGCCCGCGGGTCGTTCCTGGTCTCCCGCGAGGCGGCCCGGGCCATGCGGGCCCAGCAGATGGGCGGGGACATCGTCTATATCTGCAGTAAGAACAGCGTGTTCGCCGGACCCAACAACGTGGCGTACGGCGCGGCCAAGGCCGACCAGGCGCACCAGGTGCGGCTGCTCGCGGCCGAGCTCGGCGCCGACGGCATCCGGGTCAACGGCATCAACCCGGACGGGGTCGTGCGCGGCTCCGGCATCTTCGCCGGCGGCTGGGGCGCCCAGCGCGCGGCGGTCTACGGCGTCGAAGAAAAGGACCTGGGCGCTTACTACGCCCAGCGCACGCTGCTGAAGCGAGAAGTGCTCCCTTCGCATGTCGCCGACGCCGTGTTCGCCATCACCGGCGGCGACCTGTCCCAGACCACGGGGGTGCACATCCCGGTCGACTCCGGGGTCGCGGCCGGATTCCTGCGATGACGGGCCGCCTTGACTGACGCGATGACCCGTGTTGCAGCCATCGACCTGGGCGCTTCCAGCGGGCGGGTCGTAGTCGGTCACGGCACGGGATACGAGTTCACCCTTCGCGAGGTCCACCGGTTCGTCAATCAGCCCAGAACGGTCGGCGGCGTGCTGCGCTGGGATGCCCGCGCGCTGTTCGCCGGGATCCTGGACGGCCTGCGCGCGGCGGGCGAACAGGCCGGGCCGCTGGACGCCGTCTCCGTCGACGGCTGGGCCATCGACTACGGCCTGCTCGACGAGGACGGCGGCCTGATCGCTGACCCGGCCAGTTACCGGGACCCTCGTACCGGACCGCCGTTCGCGGCCGTCACCGCGACGCCGGGCGGGGTGGCGGGCGTCGACGCGGCACGCCTTTACCAGGCGACCGGGATCGCGGTGCACTCGTTCAACACGGTGTTCCAGCTCATGGCCGAGCGCGAATCGGCGCAGATCGCGGCGGCACGGCAGGCCCTGCTCGTACCCGACCTGATGACCTACTGGCTGTCCGGCCAGATGGGCACCGAGTTGACCAATGCCTCGACCACCGGCCTGCTCGACACGCGGACCATGACCTGGGCAACTGGCGTGGCGGACGCGCTCGGCCTGCCGGCCGGAATGTTCCCCCGCCTGGTCGCGGCCGGCGACCTGGCCGGGCCGGTGGCCCCCCGGGTCACCGCCCAACTCGGCGCGAGCCGGCCGCCGCTGGTCGTCGTGGGGCCTTCGCACGACACCGCCGCGGCCGTCGCGGGCGTGCCGGCCGCGGACAGCGCCTTCGCCTTTGTCTGCACCGGGACCTGGGCGCTGGCCGGCGTCGAGCTGCCCGCGCCGGTGATCACCGGCGCGGCCTGGGAGGCGGGCTTCAGCAACGAGGCCGGGATCGACGGCACCACCCGGTTCCTGCGCAACGTGACCGGGTTCTGGCTGCTGCAGGAGTGCGTCCGGGAGTGGCAGGCCGAAGGCCGGCGCGTCGACCTGGACGAGCTCACCCGGGCGGCCAGCGAGATCCCTGGCCGCCGGGCGCTCATCGACGTCCAGGATCCGGGCTTCGCCGCCCCGGGCGCGATGACGCGACGGATTACCCGCGCCTGCCTGCGTACCAGCGGCGTCAGCCTCTCATCGGAGGCGGAGATCCTGCGGTGCATCCTGGACAGCATGGTCGTCGCCATCCGGCACGCGGTACGGGACGCGGTACGGGTCACCGGCCACCTGGTCAGCACGGTCCATATCGTCGGCGGCGGCGTCGCCAACCCGCTGTTCTGCCAGCTGGTCGCGGACGCCTGCGGGCTGCCGGCCGTGGCCGGGCCGACTGAGGCGGCCTCGTGGGGCAACGTGCTTGTCCAGGCCGGCGCGCTGGGCGTCACCGGCGGATCGCTGCCTCAGCTGCGATCCCTGGTCCGGCGCGGCGTGCGCCTGGTCAGCTACGCCCCGGCCGGGCAGGAGACGGCGTGGGCCCGGGCCGACGAGGTCGTGCTGGCCAGCCGGGCGGCCTAGGTCAGGGCGCGACCGGCTCTCCGGCCAGCCAGGCCGCACCGCGCTCATACAGGCGTTCCACCTCGGGGCCGCGCAAGCCCGGCATGTCCTTCTTCACCGGGTAGCCCACCCGGACCTGCAAATACGCCAGGTAGCGGTAGCCCTCAGGGAACTGGGCCAGCAGTTCGGGATCCAGGACGAGCGAGGCGCCGGGCTCCACCGGGTCCAGCCGGTCCTTCTCGTAAATCGGCTGGCGCAGCACCATGGCCCACCGGCCGTCCCGTTTCTCCATGAAATCGTAGAACCGGCCGAGGCAGGCCACGTCACACAGCACACCCTCCACCTCGGCGCGCTGCATAATCGTCATCCGGGTCTGCGCGATGGCCCGCTCGCCCGCCAGCGTGATACGGCAGCCGCCGGTAAAGTGCAAGATGTTGACCCCGCGGGCCGCGCCTTCCTGGCTGACCTTGATGAAGTCCTCTTTCGGGCCCTGGAACCAGGTCGCCATCATGTAGCCGTCGTCGTGCCAGCAGGCGCGGAAGGCCTCCCAGTCCCCGGAGTCCCTGGCGCTGGTCCAGGTCTCGACTACATCCCTGATGGCGAGGCGGTCTTCGATAGTGGCGTCCATCTGGGCACCGTATGGCATGACGTGGGCCGGCACCACATTTCGTTCGGCCAAAATGTCTTTTCTTGCGGGCAGGATGGGAGCATGCCCGACAGTGAGGAGTTCGACGCCCGCCCGGTACGGACCTTCCTTCCCCCGCCCGGCGGTCATGTCGATGAGTCGGTGTGGCCGGCGAGCGTGCCGGCCATGGCGCAGGTGCTCAGGGAAGGGCTGGAGCTGCCGGCCGGGCTGACGGTGCTGGTGGGAGAGAACGGGTCAGGGAAGTCCACGGTGGTGGAGAGCCTGGCCGAGGCGTACGGGCTGAATCCGCAGGGCGGGTCGGCGCTGGCCCGGTCGTTCCAGATCCGGAAGAGCGAGCCGGGCGTGGGCGGGGAGCTGACCGTGGTGCGGGGGGTCCGCCCACGCTGGTCCTACTTCCTGCGCGCGGACACGATGAGCCAGCTGTACACCTACCTGGAGCAGAATCCGGGCCGGCGGCCCGAACGGCTGCACGAGCTGAGTCACGGGGAGTCGTTCCTGGAGGTCATGCGTACCCGGGTGAACGAGACCGGTTTCTACCTCATGGACGAACCCGACGCGCCGCTGTCCTTCACCGCCTCGCTCGGGCTGGCCGCGCTGCTGCACGACCTGGCCGCCGCCGGGGGCCAGGCGGTCGTGGCCACCCACTCCCCCATCGTCGCGGCGGTGCCCGGGGCGAACCTGCTGGAGCTCGGCCCGTGGGGGATCCGGCCCGCCTGCTGGGATGACCTGAGCCTGGTCATCTCGTGGCGGCAGTTCATCGGCGACCCGCAATCGTTCTTCCGGCGCCTGATCTGAGCTCACATTGATCAGCGTGGACACGCTCGAGTGGGGGCCGCTATGACGGTGGCGGGCCGTAGACTCGCCGCGTGGGTTTGCCCGGCAATGGAACCAGCGACGTCGGCGGGTCGGCGGCGGAGATCCTGCACCGCGTGTTCGGGTACAGCTCGTTCCGCGGGCAGCAGCAGGAGATCATCGAGCACGTCTGCGCGGGCGGCGACGCGGTCGCGCTGATGCCGACCGGCAGCGGCAAGTCGCTGTGCTATCAGATCCCCGCGCTGGTGCGCGAGGGCACCGGCGTGGTCATCTCGCCGCTGATCGCGCTCATGCAGGATCAGGTCGACGCGCTGACCTTGCTCGGCGTGCGGGCTGGCTTCCTCAACTCGACGCAAGACGCCGACGAACGGCGCGGGGTCGAGTACGCGTTCATGGACGGCAAGCTCGACCTGCTCTACCTAGCGCCGGAGCGGCTAAGGACCGAATCCGCGCTGCGGCTGCTCGACCGCGGCAAGGTGGCGCTGTTCGCCATCGACGAGGCACACTGCGTGGCCCAGTGGGGACACGACTTCCGGCCCGACTACCTGGCGCTTTCCGTGCTGCACGAACGCTGGCCTTCGGTGCCGCGGATCGCGGTGACCGCGACCGCGACCGAGCACACCCGCGCGGAGATCGCGTTGCGGCTCGGGCTCGGCGAGGCCAGGCAGTTCGTGGCGAGCTTCGACCGGCCCAACATCCAGTACCGCATCGAGCCGAAGAACGAACCCAAGCGCCAGCTGCTGCGGCTGCTGCGGACCGAGCATCCGGGGCAAGCGGGCATCGTCTACTGCCTGTCCCGGGCGTCAGTGGAGAAGACGGCTTCGTTCCTTACCGCGGAGGGCTTCGACGCGCTGCCCTACCACGCGGGACTTGACGCGCGGACCCGGGCTTCGAACCAGGCGCGGTTCCTGCGCGAGGACGGGCTGATCATGGTGGCCACGATCGCGTTCGGGATGGGCATCGACAAGCCAGACGTCCGCTTCGTCGCGCACCTCGACCTGCCCAAGTCGGTCGAGGGCTACTACCAGGAAACCGGGCGGGCCGGGCGCGACGGGCTGCCGGCCACCGCGTGGCTCGCCTACGGGCTGTCGGACGTGGTGCAGCAGCGGCGGATGATCGACGATTCCGACGGCGATCTCGCGCACCGGCGCCGGCTCAGGGCCCATCTCGACGCGATGCTCGCGCTGTGCGAGACGGCCGAGTGCCGGCGCGTGCAGATGCTCGCGTACTTCGGCGAGACGGGGACGGGTGCGTGCGGGAACTGCGACACGTGCCTGGCGCCGCCCTCGGTCTGGGACGGGACGGTGGCGGCGCAGAAGCTGCTCTCGACCGTGGTACGGCTCGAGCGGCTGGACGGACCGTCGTTCGGGGCCGGGCAGCCGATCGACATCCTGCTGGGGAAGAAGACGCCGCGCGTGCAGTCGTACCGGCATGACGCGCTGCCGGTGTTCGGCATCGGCGGCGAGCTGAGCGAGGGCGAGTGGCGCGGGGTGGTGCGGCAGCTGCTGGCCTCCGGGCTGCTCGCGGTCAAGGGCGACCACGGGACGCTGGCGCTGACCGATCTCAGCGGGGAGGTGCTGCGCGGGGAGCGGCAGGTGATGCTACGCCGGGACCCGCCGAAGGTGGCCCCGCTCGCCCGGAGCGGCCGCGGCGATTCTGGGGCTTCCGGGGGCGGCGTTGCGGGGGGCGGCGGTGCGGGGGGCGGCGGGAAGTCGCGGCGGGCGGCGGCGGCCGGGCGGATCCCTGCGGCGGAACTGCCGGCGGAGGCGGAGGCGGTATTCGAGCGGTTGCGGGCCTGGCGGACGGCTACCGCGAAGGAACAGGGCATGCCGCCTTACGTGATCTTCCACGACGCGACCCTGCGGCAGATCGCGGCGGCGCCTCCGGCGACGCTCGCCGAGCTCGCTAACGTCAACGGCGTCGGCGAAACCAAGCTGGCCAGGTACGGCCAGCAGATCCTCGAGGTTCTCGGGGACGAGGCGTAGAGCGCAGGCCCGCTAGCGGTCGCCCGTCGGGGATCGCGCGCTGGGGTCGCGCGCTGGGGGATCGCCCGCTGGGGGATCGCCCGCTGGGGGATCGCCCGCTGGGGGATCGCCCGCTGGGGATCGCCTGTTAGCGGTCGCCGAGGACGATCCACTGGCGGCCGTCGAGAAGCTCGCTCGCGGCGTCGAGGTGGCCGGCGTGGCAGGCGGTTTCCTTGAGTACGTGCAGCATGACGATCCTGAGGCTGGAGAACATCTTCCCCCATTCGCCCCAGTGCGGATCCAGCTGCCGCGGCGCCATATCGAGCGGAGTGGACGCGATGATGGCGTTCGCGCGCTCGATCTCGGCCCGGTACAAGTTGAAGACATCCTCGGCCGACTCGCCGGGCTCCACCTGCCACTCGGCGTTCGGCCCCTCGGGGAAGAAGTCGAGGGGCTCGCCGCCGACGATGCTCCGGAACCAGTAGTGCTCGTCGGCCAGGGCCAGATGCTTCACCATGCCCAGGCAGCTCCACCCTGACGGCAGCACCGGCCGCCGCAGCTGCTCCTCCGAGAAACCTTCCAGGATGCCCAGCACATGGTTCCGCTCCATGTCGAGGTATTGCAGCAATTCCTGAGTCTCTTGGCTCATCAGTAGCGATCCTCATGTAAGGCCGTGACCCGGAGTGGCGATAGTGATACCGCCTTGACGCCGACCAGCGTAGCCAACCTCTATTCTCCGCCGCACCGGCAGCAGCAGAACGTGCCCGGGGCCCGCGGACCCGTGCCGCGGACCCGTGCCGCGGGCTCAACGACGTGTAAGGACCGGGTTCCCGGCGCGGCGGCTACCACAACGATGCTCCATCGATGTTGCTATTACCACATCGATGCTCCATCGTTGTGGCTGGTACGCCGCCGGATCCTCCCCAGGACCCGGATCTTCCCGGCAGATCCCGGGATCCGGGAGGCCCGACTTGCTGGAGTAAACGCACGGGACGCGCGGGAGTACGGGCATCCGGCCCCGGGCCATATGCGCCCCGGGGCCCCATGACATGCCGGCACCTTCCCGGAGGGCGTACGGGCCGCGCGGGTTAGCTGCCGTCGGGGTAGCCGCCTCGGTGCAGGACCATGGGGTAGTGCGGCAGCGTGGCGGGGGGCCGGACGGCCGCTCGCCAGTTGTCTGGGTAGGGCTCAAGGCGCTGGAACAGGGGCGGCGGCTCGCCTTCTGGGCCAGTGGCCAGGGTTTCTAGGGCGTGCTGGAGGGCGTCGATAGTGTCATCGGAAAAGCGTTCACGCCAGCGATGCTCGAGCGCGCCGAGGAGCTCGGGGTGGAACCGCTGCGCGTCGATCCCCCTGGGGGTGAGATGGGCGACCTTGCCGCGGCTGGCAGCCGGGTCCGGCTCCTCGGCCGCGAGGCGGGCCCTGGTCAGGACGCCCATCGCCCAAGCGACGGCTTCCTTTGAGATGCCGGTCAGGAGCGGTAGGTCGCGGAGCCGTCTTCCCTCCGCGTCAAGAACGCGCAGCAGGTCGGCGCTGACGGCGAGGGACAGCCTTGATTCCCGCTCGTACTCGACGGCGAACGACAGCAGCACCCGGGCCAGCAGCGCTGACAGCGGCAGCCCAGCGAGATCGACATCATGGGGCCGCGGCGGGAGCGCGGGATCGGGTCCCCGGCTGTGCAGGCCCTGACCGAGCACCGGCAGGCAATCGGGCAGCCCTGGGTCGAGCTGGCTGACCACGGCCAGCAGTGAGTCCCGCAGCCGGGCCATTGGCCCGGCGCCGAAATGCTCGAGCCACCGTTGCTCGATGAGGCCGGGCAGCGGCAGCCAGATCTGCCGCGCCCGCAGGCCCCTGGGTGTGGCGCGGAGCACGGCGTCCGGGCCCGGGTGCCCCTTGTGGATCTTCATGGCGGTGCCGTCAATGGTGACGTAACCCCAGCGGCGCATGCCGTCCAGGTTCGTACCGGTCCGGGCGAAGCGCAGGAGTTCGCCGACGGTGATCGGCTCATCGGCGACGAACCGCATGCAGTTTTCCCACATGACCATGGACACCAGCCAGGCGCCGTCGCCGTGGCTGGCCGCGCCGAAGTTCGTGGTGCGATGCGGGGCGCGATGTTCGGCTTCGTTGTCGAACTCGATCGTGAACGCGACTAGTGCCTGTGACAGCAGGGCCGACAGCGAAAGGGGGCCTTGGGATTGGGCCGCGGGACAGACTGGGGCGGGCGCCGATTTCCGAGGTCGCTGAGTCTTCTTGGGGCTCCTGGGGCCCGCGCTAGCGAGGAGCAAGCCCGCCGGGCGCAGCCGAGCGCGCTTGGCCGTCGCGTTGCGATCGCCGGGATCGTCCTGGCTGGCCAGGATCTGCCATCCAGTGCGCGCGAGCAGGTCCTCGGCCTCGGCGGCGTCGAACGTGGACCTGACTGGCTCCCCCATGGCCGCCACGGCGGCCTGGAAGCGGGCCCGCGCGCCCTCGTCGTGATCCCGGGGCAGCGACACGCTGATCGCCAGCTGGCTGCCGGCCGCGGCGACCTGGCGGAACTGGTCAAGGACCGTCTCGAGGACGGCGGGCTCCAGGTAGATCGCGACCCCTTCGAGCAGGAAGAGGCTGGGTGCCCCGGCATCGAACCCGGCCGCGAGCAGCCGGTCCGCCACCGGGTCCCTGGTGAAGTCAGCCTCGACGAACCGCACTTTGGGGACGGCGATGCCCAGCCGCTCCAGCCGGTCCCGCTTGTCCCGCTGGGTCGCGGGATGATCCACTTCGAACCAGCAGACGCCTGGCTTGGCGTACCTGAGGGCCCGGCCGTCGTAGCCGGCGCCGCCGATGACGATCTGCCGGACGCCCCGCCCGATGGCCGCCACCGCTATCCGGTCGAAGAACGAGGTGCGGGCCGCGAGATAGTCGTGCATCCGGTTCGCCGGGGCCTCGCGCCCGGCCGCGACGTCGGCCGCTAGGGCGTCGTCGGCGACCGAGTCACCGAAGGCGGCGTGAACGCGAGTGAAGCCGAGCCGGTGCGCCGCCACCCGCCGCGCGGTTATCGATGGGCCCGCGTCGTCCATGTCAGCTCAACCCCGCCGTCACCGGTCCATTATTTCATGGCGAGGTTAGACCAGCTCACCGAGGCTGGCGGTCCCGGGGCCGCCAGCATATGGCAGTGTGGCCGCATGACGAGTGATTCCGCGCACCGCAGGGTACGGCTGGAGCGCACCGCGAACAGCAGGTACGTGGCCACCAACGACCGCGGCGGGCAGATCAGCATGGGGACCGGGGAAGGAACCGATTTCACGCCGGTCGAGCTGCTGCTCGCCGCGATAGGGGGGTGCACTGCGGTCGACGTCGACATCCTGACGTCGCGGCGGGCCGAGCCCGACGCGTTCGAGGTCCAGGTCGACGCGGAGAAGATCCGCGATGCGGAGGGTAATCACGTGACCGACATCGTGGTGACCTTCCGGATCAGGTTCCCCGAGGGCGAGCAGGGCGATAAGGCGCGGGCACTGCTGCCCGACGCCGTGCAGAAGTCGCATGACCGGCTGTGCACGGTGACGCGGACCGTCGAGATGGGCACGCCCATCGCGACCCGGATCGAATAAGGCGCAGCGTGGCCAGAACGGGAAACCGCACCTCCAACACGTGGTTCGTCACCGGAGCCTCCCGCGGCTTCGGGCGGGAGCTCACCGAGCAACTGCTGGCCCGTGGTGACCGGGTCGCCGCGACGCTGCGCCATCCTGACCAGGTCGACGACCTCGCCACACACTACGGGGACCGGCTGTGGGTACGCGCGCTTGATGTCACCGATACCGGGCAGCTGCGCCGCGTCGTGCGGGAGGCGTTCACCGACCTCGCGCGGATCGACGTGGTGGTCTCCAACGCCGGGTACGGCGTGTTCGGCGCCGCCGAGGACCTGACCGACGCTCAGGTCGAGACGGTGATCGCCACCAACCTGACCGCCTCGATCCAGCTCGCGCGCGCCGCCGTCCCGTATTTGCGGGCCCAGGGCAGTGGCCGGCTACTGCAGCTGTCGAGCATGGGCGGGCAGATCGCCTTCCCCGCCTTCTCGATGTACCACGCGACCAAGTGGGGCATCGAAGGCTTCTACGAGTCGCTCGCCGTGGAAGTCGAGCCGTTCGGGATCCGTACCATCCTCGTGGAGCCCGGGATGATCCGCAGCAGCTTCTACGAGGCGGCCACGCGCGTCCCGGCCAGCGAGCCTTATCAGGACACGCCGACTGACCGGGCGCCGCTTCCGCTCGAGCGGATGCCGGGTGATCAGGGCAAGGTCGTCGCGGCGATGATCGATGCGGCTCTCTCCCAGGACCCGCCCCGCCGTCTGCTGCTCGGTTCGGACGCTTACACCCTCGTCCGCGACGCTCTCACGGCCCGGCTCGCCGACGTCGAGGCTCATAAAGACCTCGCGGCCTCCACGGACGTCGACGGGTGGCAGCCAACCTAAGGCAGGCACCCTAACTGTGCCAGCGGAAACGCCAGACGGCGAAGCCGGCCCCGGCAGCCGTCCACAAGCCGAGGTTGAGCAGATCCAAGGCCGAGAACGGCCGGGCGGCATAGGCGTTCTCAAGCACCTGGGCGAGCGGCTTGACCGGGAAAGCGGCCACTAGGTGCGACAGCCAGTTCGGCAGGCCGCTGAAGGTGGGGTCAAACACACCGGAGATGATCGCGATGGGCAGGAAGCTGGCGTACGCGACCGGGCCGGCGGATTCCGCGCTGGTGATGACCGAACTGATGGCCAGGCCGAGCGAGGCGAAGCACACGATTCCCAGGATCAGCCCGCCGGTCAGGGCCAGCAGGCCGCCCGGTCGCGGCGCGGCGCCGAAGGCGAGCCAGCCGATCAGCCCGGTGGTCGCGGCGAGCAGGGTCGCGGTGGCGATCGTACTCACCAGCAGGCCGCCGAGATAGGCCGCGGACGGCAGCGGCGTGGTCCTGATCCTCTTGAGCACGCCGTCGTGACGTAGCACCGCGACCTTGGATCCGAGGTTCACGTAGGCGGCGACGATCACCCCGAAGGCCAGGATGCCCGGCACGAAGACGGTGGTGTTCTTGATGTCCGTGCCCGGCAGGTCAGAGCCGACGTTGGCCGCCCCGATCAGCAGCAGGATCATCAGCGGAAAGGCGAAGGTGAACAGCGCGTACTCGGCGCTGCGCCAGAAACTGCGCTGCTCGAGCAGGGCCTGCCGGGCGGCAAGCTGGACCGATCTCGTCACGTGTGATCTCCGTTAGCTTGATCCGGCCCGGTGAGCTGCAGGTAGGTGTCTTGGAGGCTCGGGGCGGTCACGGCGAGGCCGTCCAGGTCCCCCAGGCCGTGCTCGGTCATCCAGGCGAGCAGCAGCCGCATGGTCACCCCCGGGTTGGCGGTGTGGCAGACCGATTCGGGACCGCATACCGTCAGGTCGACCCCGGCCGGGAGCGGGACCTTGCCCCGGCGCACGGCGGACGGCGTGGTGAAGGAGACGCGTGTGGCCAGGCCGGCCAGGGCGGCTACCTCCTGCGTCGACCCGGCCAGTTCGATCCGGCCGGCCCGCAGGATGGCGATCCGGTCGGCCAGGCGTTCCGCCTCATCCAGGTAGTGGGTGGTGAGCACGATCGTCTTGCCGAGCCGGCGGAGATTCTCGATCGCCGCCCAGCATCGCATCCGCGCTTCCGGGTCGAAGCCGGTGGTCGGCTCGTCGAGGAAGACCAGATCGGGATCGCCGGCGAGCGCGAGGGCGAAATCCAGCCGCCGCCGCTGTCCCCCGGACAGCTTGCGGACCAGGGTGTTCCTGGCCTCGGCGAGCTCTACGACCTCAAGCAGGTCCCCGAGCGGGCGCGGGTTCGGGTAGTAGCCCCGCCATACCTCGAGGAGCTCGCCGACCCGGGCCTGCCGGGGGAAGCCGCACTCCTGCAGGACCATCCCGGCCCGCTCGCGAAGCTTGGCGGCCTGCGTCGACGGGTTGAGGCCGAGCACGCGAACCGTACCGGCCGTCGGGGACCGGAAGCCCTCCAGGATCTCCAGGGTTGTGGTCTTGCCCGCTCCGTTGGGGCCGAGCAGGCAGAACACCTCGCCGTATTGGACGTCGAAGGTGACGCCGTGCAGGACCTGCGTCGCGCCGAACGTCATCTGCAGGTCCCGGACCTGTACCGCGACGCCGTCGGTCACCGTGTGCCCGCCAGTGAAACAGGCACCGGTATCAGCGCGTGCACCAGCGCATCGATCGCGGTGTCCTCGGCCAGGTCGTCCGGGATGGCGGCACCGTCAGGATCGGAGAACCGGTGCCGAGCGAACCAGGTCAACGTCTCGAGGACCAGCCGGGCCGTGGCCGCGGCGTCCGGCGTGCGGCGCAGCGTCCCGGCCTGAACCCCGCCGTTCAGGTACTCGGTCAGCGCCGCGAGCACCGGCGCGCGGATACCGGCGTTCAGCAGGTCCGCCATCTCGGGAAGCTCGCGGGCTGACCGTTCGAGCATGTCGGCGGCTTCCTTGGTCCGCGATTCAAGCTCGAACAGTTCCCGAAGGATTTCCTCGAGCTCGGCCGCGGAGTCGCCGGGCGCCGGGGAGCCCCCGCCGGAAAGCGCCTCAGCGAGTGCGCCGAACGGCACCACCTCGGTGATGAAGTCGCGCGCCTCGCGCAGCGTGGCCGTCAGCGGCGCGGGCGACAGCGGCAGGTCACCCTTTGGCAGGTCCTCGAGCAGCAGGGCATGCCGGATCGCGAGTACGAACAGCCCTTCCTTGCTACCCACGTAACGGTAGATCGCCGCCTCCGACAGTCCCATCTCAGCCGCGACATCGCTCATCCGGGCGGATCGATAGCCTTCGCGGGTGAATACCCGCACAGCCGCGGCGATCAGCTCGGGCAGCCGCTCGTGCGCGTCGCGTTTGCCTGCCATGTCCCGGATCATATGTGTAAGTGAGTGATTCACTTACATACGAAGCGAAATCGTCAGGAAACTCTCAGCTCGGCCGCAGGAGCTGAGAGCGATGGCGCAGGAGCTGAGACGATAGCGCAGGAGCTGAGACGATAGCGCAGGAGCTGAGACGATGAAGTCAGCCGATGTTTCCTCGCTGCGGATGCTGCGCCTGGCCCGGGACTGCATCGACCGCGACTACGCCGACGAGATCGGCATTCCGGCGCTCGCCGCCGGGGCCGGCTACTCGCGTGAGCACTTCATCCGCGCCTTCCGGACCGCCTACGGCGAAACCCCGGGCCGCTACCGGACCAGGCGGCGGGTGGAGCGGGCCTGCGAGCTGCTCCGCTCGGCCAACCTGACCGTCACAGAAATCTGCCATCTGGTCGGCTTCACCAGCCTGGGCACGTTCAGCGCCCGCTTCGCCGAACTCACCGGCATGTCCCCCACCGCCTACCGCCGCGAGGCCTCCGATCGCGGCGGACCTGCCCCCATCCCCGGCTGCTTCGCGCTCATGTGGCGTACCGGGCTGGCCGAACGCATCACTTCCGGAGAAGCACGGCCCTGCGCTACGCAATAAAGTCACCGCATGACACTCAACCACTCACGCTTGATCCGGGCCGGTGAGGCCACATGATCACCGGTATCTCCATCGTGTCGGTCTGGGTCCTGGACCAGGATGCGGCCAAGGAGTTCTACGCAGGCAAGCTCGGCTTTACCGTCACCAACGACCTCCAGCTGGACAACGGCATGCGCTGGCTGACGGTCCGCCCGCCCGGCAGTGACACCCAGGAACTGCTGCTCATGGACCCGATGCACTCGATGCTCGACGAGGAAACGGCGCAGCAGGTCCGGGCCCTGGTCGCGAAGGGGGCGCTGTCGCCTGGGGTGATGGGCACGTCCGACTGCAAGGCCGATCACGCCGCCATGGCCGCCCGCGGCGTCGAATTCATGCAGGAGCCGGCCGCCCGCCCGTACGGCACCGAGGCGCTCTTCCGCGACGACTCGGGCAACTGGTTCAGCTTCACTGAGCGGAAGGCCTGAGGCGCGTCGCCACTTCGGCGGCACGGTGGGCGGAAGCTGTCCCATCGAGGCCCTGGGCGGGGTAGCGGCGGGCGGCGGCCCACTGGCGTGACGTCCGCGGCCTGAAGCCCACCGCGTGCGCCCGCCGCCGCCGAGGATCGCTGGTCCAGGGGCTGAACGGCGGTCCCGTTCGGCATCATCTGCTTTTGCCAATTACGGCCGTCACCGGGACGCGGCGCGCATGGTGCCGGACAAATCACTGCCTTACAGTTTGTCCATGGCAGATTCAGAACCCGGTAGCGAGATAGCGCGCAGCGAATTGCGTGCCTCGCATGACGACCGGGACCGGGTCGTCGAGCTGCTGCGAATTTCGGCCGGGGACGGGCGGCTGACAGCAGCGGAACTTGACGGGCGCCTGGAGCTGGCGCTGACCGCACGGACCTACGGCGAGCTGGCGAAACTGGTTTCTGACCTGCCTGCGTCGGGATCGGTGGCCAGCGCGCCCGCGCCCGCGTCCGCGCCGAAGGCGAAGGACGTCGTGCGGATCGACTGCCAGAGCAGTCATATCCGGCGAGACGGGCCCTGGGTCGTGCCGCAGCGGCTGGAAATGAGGGTGCGAAGCGGGTACGTGACGCTCGATTTCACCCAGGCGGTCATCACGCAGCCGACGCTCCGGATCGACATGGAGGTCGGTAGCGGTCACGTCCGGCTGGTGACCAAGCCGGGCATCGTCGTCGACACCGACGAGGTGGCGATCCGCAGCGGGCACGTCAAGGTCCAGGCGGCGTCGGGTGCTGAGGTCCCCGTCCTGCTCCGGATCGACGTGGCGGGCAAGATCGGCAGCGGGCATTTCCTGGCGCGCCCGGCGCGACCGCCCCGGCGGAGCTTCTGGGCGTGGCTGACCAGGCAGCCCCGGCCGCAAGCGATTACCGCGGGCTGAGCTGCCGGCGGCTCGGCGATCCCGGCGACGACGCCGGCCTGCAAGATGAGGCTAGGATCCGCCTTCGGGTGACGGATCTCATGCGCCGGGTCACGTCATCGCGACCGCTCCCAGCAACGGTCTGCGGTGACCTAGGTTGCCGGGCGCTGTGCCGGATGGCAGGCTGGCGGGATGCCTACTCGCCTGGTGCACCTGGTCATTGACGCGGCTGAGCCGGCCAAGCTGGCCCGGTTCTGGGCCGCGGCCCTGGGCTGGGAGATAGGCGCCGAGGAAGACGGCGAGGTCGACGTCTGGCCCGGCGGCTACAGCTACCCGGACCCGGTGGCGCTGCCGCTGGTGTTCGTTCCGGTCTCCGACGCCAAGACCGTTAAGAACCGTGTCCACCTCGATCTGGCCACTGAATCAGCCGAGCACCAGGAGGCCGAAGTGCGGCGGCTACTCGCCCTCGGCGCGGTTCCCGCCGACATCGGCCAGGGCGACGTGCCGTGGCAGATACTGGCCGACCCGGAGGGAAACGAGTTCTGCGTGCTTGATCCGCGCCCGGTTTACCTGGGTGTCGGGCCGGTGGCCGCGGTCGTCGCCGATTGCGCCGATCCGGCCGCCGTGGCGGGCTTCTGGCAGCTGGCCACGGGATGGGTACCGGCTGGCTCGATACAGGACGGGGTGTCGTTCCGTTCGCCGCAGGGGGTCGGGCCCTACCTCGAGCTATTGCCGTCCGATGATGTCAAGACGGTCAAGAACCGGATCCACCTGGATGTGGCCCCGGCCACGGGCGAAGATCAGGCCGCCGCGGTCAGGGTGCTGCTGGAGGCGGGCGCGGTGCCGGTCGACATCGGGCAGGATGACATCCGCTGGACCGTGCTCGCCGACCCGGAAGGCAACGAGTTCTGCGTCCTGACCCCGCGGTGAGATCACCCGAGCTGAACGGGCGCGACCGCGTTGAGCAGATCCCGTCAGTTGCCGGAGGCCGAAACGGGTGGAAGGCTGGCTAGGTGTCTACTCGCCTCGTGCACCTGGTGGTCGACGCGACCGAGCCAACCCGGATGGCCCGGTTCTGGGCCGCGGCCCTCGGCTGGGAAGTAGCCAAGGAGGTGGCCGTCTGGCCCGCCGGGTTCACCTACCCCGACCCGGTGGCGCTGCCGCTGGTGTTCGTCTGCGTGCCTGAGGCCAAGAGCGGCAAGAACCGCGTGCACCTGGATCTGGCCACCGAGTCAGCTGAGCAGCAGGAGGCCCAACTGCAGCGATTGCTCGACCTCGGCGCGGTGCTCGCCGACATCGGCCAGGGCGACGTGCCGTGGCAGGTCCTGACCGACCCGGAAGGCAACGAGTTCTGCCTCCTCGATCCGCAGCCCGTCTATCCCCAGACCGGGCTATTCGGTGGCGTGGTCGTCGACTGCTCCGATCCCGCGACGATGGCCGATTTCTGGGAGCTGGCCACCGGCTGGACACGCCGCGGCACGAGCGGCGACGGGGTTTCCCTGCGCTCGCCGCGGGATGCAGGCCCCTACCTCACGATGCTCAAGGTCCCGGACGCGAAACGCGTCAAGAACCGGGTGCACTTGGACGTGGCCACGGACAAGGGCGAAGATCACGCCGCGGCGGTCAGGGTGCTGCTCGAGGCGGGCGCGGTGCCGGTCGACATCGGGCAGGGCGACGTCCGCTGGACCGTGCTCGCCGACCCGGAGGGCAACGAGTTCTGCGTCCTGACCCCACGGTGAAGCCCGCGGAGGAACGGACCGTGGGACGGATCCAGGCCGAGCTGGCCCGGCTCGTCCGCTACGACGACGAATCCATCGTGCACGAGATGTGGATCAGGCAGCGGTACGACCTCGGCGCCGCGGCCAGCTACAGGCCGGCCAGGACGGCGGCCGTACAGACGGCCTGGCACGAAGCCGGTCATGCCGTCGCCGCGCTGGCGGTCGGGGCCCGGTTCAGCTCGGCCAGCATCCGTCACGGCGCTGCTAGCCAGGGCCGGGTCCACGGCATCCAAGGTGGCGGTGCCAACGCGTTCGTCATCGACGCGGCCGGCCAGATCGCCGAACGGCTCCGGGACTGGTCGATGCTGACCGACGACGTCCAGCTGCGCGCGTGGCTGCCGACCTGGCGCGCCGATGGCGGTGACGCGCGCCGGTTCCGGCAGGGTATGAGCTCGCGCTTCGGCACCGATGAGGTCGGCGCCTGGCGCTACTGTGAACGCGAGCTGACCCCGTTGCGGCTGCGGATCCGGCAGGTGGCCAGGGCCCTGCTCGTGCACCCGCGGTACCTGCCCTTCGCGGTAACGGCCGCGCTTGCCGACAGCGCCTAAGACGAGGGCCGGGCCGGGAAGACGGAGCGGTACCAGTCAGGGAAGCCCGTCAGCGAGTCGAGCACGATCTCCGCGCCCGCACCGGCTAGGTCCTGGCCGGTGAACGAGCCGGTCGCGACGCCGACCGCCCGAGCACCCGCCTGCACCGCGGCGGCCATGTCCGGCGGGGTGTCGCCGACGTAGACGGCCGCCTTCAGGCGGCGCAGCACGGCCGCCTTCTCCGGTCCGTGCACGAGGGTGAACATCTCGTCGCCCGAGATCCCAACCGCCCGCAGGCTCGGCTCGACCGAGATGGGGTGCTTGGCCGTAATGATGACCACCCGGTCTCCGGCCGCCCGGACCGCGGCCAGCGCCTCGTGCGCGCCCGGCAGCACGGTTGTCAGCCGCCCCGCCAGCCGGACGTAGATCCGCCGGTAACATTCGGCCGCCGCCGCCACCTGGCCGCCCGGGAACCAGAACGCCAGCTCGTCGTCCAGCTTGATGCCGAGCCGCCGGTCGACCGCGGTCAGGTCGATGGCGGTGCCGGTCTCCCGGGCGACTTCGGCGAAGGAGGAAAGGATGGCCTGCCGTGAGTCGATCAGCGTCATGTCGAGGTCGAAACCGACCGGACTCATCCCGCCCCCGTTTACGTTCGGTGAGGTTCCCGCGCATGCCATTCTGCTCGGCCCGGGGCACCGCGCGGACACCGGGGACCGGTATCGGCCGGGAACGGTCCTCTTTTTATGCCGAACGGACGGTGGTGCCAGCGGCCGGGTCAGGTGCGGCTGGCTGGGCTAATCTCAGCCTGGACGGCCCGGTCCTGCCGGTCATTCGCGGGGGGCTGTGCCGCGGCTTCGATGGCCAGGCGGGGCAGGATGCGGTCCAGCCAGCCAGGGATGGCCCAGTTGGCCGGGCCGATGAGGTGCATGAGGGCAGGTACCAGCAGGCTGCGGATGAGCAGGGCGTCGACGAGCACCGAGAAGCCGAGCCCAAAGCCGAACTCCGCCAGCTCCCGGGCGCCGCCGAACAAGAACGACCCGAAGACCAGGATCATGATGCTGGCCGCGGCCGCGATGACCGGGCCGCTCTTGGCCTGGCCGGTGGTGATCGCCAGGTGGTTGCGCCTGGTGGCCCGCCCGCCCAGGGCTAGGTCGCCGCTGTCACCATGGTGCAGGCCACGCCATTCTTCGGCGATCCGGCTGATTAGGTACACCTCGTAGTCCATGGACAGCCCGAAGAGCACCGAGAACATCAGGACCGGGAGAAAGGCGTCGATCGGGCCCGTGCCCGACAGGTGCAGCAGCGAGCTGCCCCAGCCCCAGTTGAAGACCGCGTTCATGGCGCCGAGGGCGGCGCCGACCGACAGCAGGTTCATGACCGAGGCCACCAGCGGGATGAGCAGGCTGCGAAACACCGTCATGAGCAGGAGGAACGCGAGGATTACGACCACGGCGATGAACAGCGGGAGCTTGTCGGTGAGCACATGGGCGAAGTCGATGTTGGTCGCCGTGGCCCCGCCGACGTGGACGACCAGGCTGGTGCCCTGCTCAGCCTGCGGGATGAGGTCATGGCGCAGGTGGCTCACCAGGTTGACGGTCTGCTGGGCCTGCGGGCTGCTGGCGGGATAGACGGTGGCCAGCAGCACCTTCCCGTTCGGTGATGTCACCGCGGGCGTGACCGACGCCACCCCGGGGGTGCGGGCCGCGGTGGCCAGGAGCTGATCGAAGGCCGTGGCGTCGCGCGGTGAGCCGGCCTGGGCGGCTAGTTCGAGCGGCCCGTTGAAGCCGGGCCCGAAGCCCTGGGCCAGGGCGGTATAGGCCTGGTGGGTAGTCGAGCCCGGCGGGTCGGTGCTGGCGTCGGAGGTACCCAGGCGCAGGCCGAAGATCGGCAGGGCGATCACGAGCACCACGGCGAAGGACGCCAGCGCGACCAGCGCCCTGTGTTCCTCGACGATCCGGGCCCAGCGGAGCCAGAAACCCGTCGCCTCGCGGCTCGCGGGCCGGCCGACCTGCTGGGCGGCCCGTTCCCGTCGGGACAGGACCTTGGGGCCGAGAAACCCGAGCATGGCTGGCAGGAACGTCAGGGCGGTGGCCATGGTCAGGGCCACCGCCAGGGCGGCCGAAACCGACACGCCGTAGAGGAAGCTGACCCCGAGGGCGAACTGGCCGAGCAGGGCGATGCAGACGGTCAGGCCAGCGAGCAGCACCGTGCGGCCGGACGTCGCCACGGCCAGGGCCGCGGCATCGGCATAGGACAGCCCGTCCTTGACCGCGCTGCGGTGTCGGCTGATGATGAACAGCCCGTAATCGACGCCGACGCCCAGGCCGATCAGGACAGCCAGCTCGGTGGACACGCTGGAAATGCCCATCGCATGGCTGAGCAGGCCGATGAGCGATGTGCCGAGGACCAGCGCCACCGCTGCGCCCGCCAGAGGCAGCAGCGAGGCGAGCACCGCTCCGCCGAAGATGACCAGCAGGACGATCAGCGCCGCCATCACGCCGACGCCGACGGAGAATCCGGGACTCGGGCGTTCGGAGTTGGTGATGGACTGGCCGGCGAGGGAGATGTGCACGGTCGCGCCGTCGGCGGATTCCGCCGCCGTGATCAGGTTCCTGGCGTCGGCCGTCGTGACCAGCGCCGCCTGCTTATCCCAGGTCACACGGGCAAAGGCGATGGCGCCGTCCCGGCTGACCTGCGTCGCGCCCGCCTTGGCGTAGGGGCTGACGACGGACTCCACGCCCGGCACCCTGCTTACCTTGGCCAGCGCGGCCGTCACCGCGGTCCGTACCGTGGCGGACTGGATGGTGGCGCCGTGGGTGGCCTGGATCACGACCTGGTCGCCCTCACCCGACGCGGAAGGAAAGTTCTGCGTCAGCAAGGTGACCGCCGCCTGCGAATCAGTATTCGGCAGACTGAAACTGGAGCTGAAATCGGTGCCGGCCGCCTTACCGACCCCGACCACGACGACCAGGGCCAGCAGCCAGCCGGCCACCACCCACCTACGATGCTCGAAACACCAGCGAGCCAATGCAGACATGAAAACCTCCCGGCTGAACCGTGCGGGAGCGGCCGTCGCACCCGGGATCCAATGCTTCCGGCCGGCTTACTCCGCGTCGT
Organism: uncultured Actinomycetota bacterium; assembly: GCA_963844625.1. Lineage (GTDB taxonomy): Bacteria > Actinomycetota > Actinomycetes > Streptosporangiales > Streptosporangiaceae > Palsa-504. Next base: position 290,719 of record CAWJPF010000010.1, read on the forward strand.
CGGCTTGCGGGCCCGACTTGCTGTTGCCCCGCTGGTGTAACGCCAGGCTGCAGAGCGTCCGCCGTACACCGGCAGGCGCATTCCGCAATCACCCTGGCGGCGCATGTCAACCGCCCCTGCCTCGGCTAACGTCGGTTCTATGCCCGACCCTGTCACCGGCTCCCCGATGGGGCCGCCGCTGAGCCATCGCCTGGCCGCGCACCGGTTCACCAAGGCTCAATTGCTGGCCATAGACGTGGTCACGGTGGTGCTGGTATTCGTCGTCTCCGAGTTCATCGTGGCGCCCCAGATGCCAGGCGGCGAAAGAGACACGGGCGGCTGGGTGGCGTTGTTCGCCGCGGCCGCCGCGGTCACCCTGCTGCGACGGCGGCTGCCCCGCGCGACGCTGGCGGTTGTCCTCACCATCGCGGTGGTGGCCTTGTCCTTGCGGTCAGGAGTAGGAGTTGCCGTCTTTGTCATGATGGCTCTTTACTCCGTCGTGACCGTCTCTTCCCGTCGGGCCGCGCTGGTCATCGTCGGCTTCGCGACTGGCGTGGTCCTGGCCGGCTACCTCGTCGGGGGCGGCGGCAAGGTCATCCCGGCCGCCATAGGCGGCGTCGCTGTGGTGTTGCTGGGCTGGCTGGCCGGGGAGAATACGCGGGCCGGCCGGGCGTATGCCGGCCAGCAGGCCGAACGGGCCGCGGAACGGACAGCGGCGGCCGCCGCGGAGCGGGCCGATCAGGTCCGCCACGCAGTCGCCGACGAGCGAGCCCAGATCGCCCGGGAGCTTCATGACATCGTGGCCCATGCCATGAGCGTCATCGCCGTACGCTCCGGCGTGGCGCGGATGGTCATCGACACCGACCCCGGACAGGCCCGCGAGGCCCTCGCGATCATCGAGACCACCACCCGCCGGTCCCTGCACGAGATGCGCCTGCTCGTCGGCATGCTCCGCGACAGCGACGACCACCAAGCCGAGCTGAGCCCGGTCCCAGGGCTGGGCGACCTCGACCGCCTGGTCACCGCCACGGCCACGGCCGGGGTCACCGTCGATGTCCGCGTGGACGGCGACGTCCGGGCCCTGTCCCCCGCGGCCGACCTGTCCGCCTACCGCATCGTGCAGGAGGCCCTGACCAACGTGGTCCGCCACGCCGGCCCTACCCGCGCCCGGGTCCAGATCACCTATCAGCCCGACCAGGTAGGCATCGAAGTCACCGACGACGGACCAAGCCCGGCAGCGCCGCCGGCCCCGGCTGTGCGCCCCGGTGGCGGTCACGGGCTGATCGGGATGCGGGAGCGGGCAGCCCTGTTCGGCGGCGAGCTGGCCGCCGGGCCGTACGCGGCCGGGTTCCGGGTCCAGGCCAACCTCCGCACAGCCGGGCTCCACAGCAGTGACGTACCTGCCGGGGACGGCGCCCGGTGACCATCAGCGTGGTGATCGCCGACGACCAGGCACTGGTCCGCGGCGGCTTCGTGGTCATGGTGGGCGCGGCGGCCGACATGGAGGTGCTGGGCGAGGCCGCGGACGGCGCCGAGGCCGTCGCCCTGGTCCGCCAGCATCACCCCAACGTGGTCCTGATGGATGTCCGGATGCCCGTACTCGACGGCATCGAGGCCACCCGGGTCATCACCACTGATCCCGGCACCGCCGGAGCCCGGGTCCTCATGCTGACGACCTTCGACCTCGACGAGTACGTGTACGGCGCGCTGCGGGCTGGCGCCAGCGGGTTCCTGCTCAAGGACACGGTCCCTGAGCAGCTGCTGGCCGCGATCCGGACCCTGGCCGCCGGTGATGCCCTGCTGGCCCCGGGCATCACCCGCCGTCTCATCCGCGAGTTCGCCGCGCGCCCAGAGCCCGGCGCATACTCAGCACCCAAACTGCTCGATCCCCTGTCGGCCCGGGAGCGGGAGGTACTGGTCGAAGTGGCCGGCGGCTGGTCCAACACCGAGATAGGCGAGCGCCTGCATATCTCGGCAGCCACGGCCAAGACTCACGTCAGCCGCCTGCTGATGAAACTAGGCGTCCACGACCGGGCCCAGCTGGTGATGATCGCCTACGAAACTGGCCTCGTCACCCCCGGCTGAACGGCTGACGGCTGCCCGCACGCGCGGCCCGATCCGGTTCATCTTGCCGCCGGGCCCACGTATTACTAAGCGGTAGAGCTGATCTGGACCCGGCGGTCCGCGATAGCTGGATCCACGTTGCGCAGCGCGAGCAGCGGCAGCAGCCCGAGTGCGGCGTAGGCGCAGGCGATCGCGAGGATGACGGTGGGCACGCCGAACGTACCGAGCAACGCCCCGCCGATCGCGCTGCCCAGCGGGAACCCGAGCGACGAGATCGTCATCCGCGCGCCGAACACCCGGCTCCGCATGTCATCGGGGACGAGCCGCTGGACGAGGGTTCGGTCAAAGACGTAGTAAGGTCCCCAGACGAAGGCCGCCAGGCCCAGCAGGATGGCCGCGACCGCCAGATCTGGCGCGAGGCACAGCAATCCGAACAGCGGCGCCCCGCCCAAGATGACCACGCCGATCCGCAGCGAGGGCGCCAGGCGGCCGAATACGCCGGCCCCCACGACCACGCCGAGCAGGGCGCCGACCCCCGCCACCGCCACGAGGAGGCCGTAGCCGGCCGCCCCGGCATGCAGGAAGGTCCGGCAGTACACCGGGTAAAGCACGGTGGCGACGCCATCGAGGAAGAGCATCCCGAAACCGCAGAAGCCCAGCACGAGCACGGCGGGAAACCTGAGCAGGATGCCCAGGCCCAGCCAGTTCCGCCTGCGTACAGGCTTGGCTTCGGCGGCCGCAGACGCGGGGGCGGGCGCTGGCACCGGGGCCGGGGCCGGGGCCGGGGCCGGAGCCGGAGCCGGGGCCGGGGCCGGGGCCGGGACCGGGGCCGGGGGGAAGGCCGGCAGGCTGAGGCAGATGGCGGCCATGACCGCGAAGCTGGCGGCGTCGAAGACCAGGGCGAACGGCGCGCCGATGGTGGCCACGATCACTCCGGCTACGGCTGGACCGGCGATGTAGGCCAGTTCCCAGTTGGCGGAGAGCAGCGAGTTCGCCGCGTCGAGCTGCTCGTCCTCCACCAGCCGTGGGACCAGCGCCGACTCGGCGACCTCGGTTACCGCGGAGAGCAGCGCGCTGACGAAGGCGATGCAGTAGAGGTCGGCGACGGCAAGGTGATGCAGCCACAGCAGGACGGGCACGACGGCGATCAGCAGGCCGCGGGCCGAGTTGTCGACGGTCAGGAGGATACGCGGCTGGAACGTCTCAAGCAGCCGCCCGGCGACGGGACCGCTTACGATCCGCGGCAGGCCGAAGCACATCAGCACCAGGCCTAGCTGGAGCGGGCCTGCGATGTCGAGGACGACCCAGGAAAGCGCCACGACCGTGAAGGCGTCGCCGGCCCGCGAGATCATCATCCCCAGCCAGAACCTGCGGAACTCCCTGCGCCGCGCCACCTGGACGTAGCCCTGGATGGTCTTCCGCAATCCGCTGTCCCTTCGCGCTAGTGTGACGTTCCTGGGCCATGCGACATCGGGAGACCGTCATGACGTGGGACGACTTGCTCGCCTATTGCCTGGCTAAGCCGGGCGCCTGGCAGGACGAGCCGTGGGAGGGCGACGTCGTGGCCAAGGTCGGCAGCAAGATCTTCGCGTTCCTCGGGTCAGGCACGACCGCCTCGGCGGGACTCAAGTGCGGCGCCAGCCGGGAAGCGGCCGACGAGTGGCTGCTGCGGTATCCGGATGACGCTTCCGTGATGGCATACATCGGCCGCTCCGGCTGGAACACGCTGAGAATCGGCGGCGCGATTCCTGACGAAGAAATCACCGAGGCCATCGATGCCTCCTATGCGGCTGTGGTGAGCAAGCTACCCAAGAAAGACCGGCCCTGAGAAACGGTACTGCATTCGGGGCCGCCGATTAAAGCGGATTTCCGCGACCCTCCATTAGGCTCGTTTTTTATTAATCGGTTAATGGCAGCTTCGGGTGGCAAGACGAGTGCCCGGTGCAGGCACCACGGCCCGTTCGGTGAAAAATGATTGTGATTTTGCCTTCGGCGCGGGACGCGGGCGGCGGGTACGGCCGGGCAGGCCGTAACGTGGCTGTCGTGACTAGTGACGGCGCAGAGCGGACGTATGGAGCCGACGGGTTCTCGGCGGGAGAGCCGGGGCCTGCTTCCCTGGGCAATATACCCCCGCCGGGTATTCCGGTGTCCGCCGGGGCGCTCATCTTCGACCAGGCCAGCCGGCTGCTGATCCTCAAGCCGACCTATAAGTCGGGCTGGACGATCCCGGGCGGCGTCATGGAGGCGGACGGCGAGACGCCGTGGGAGGCCTGCCGGCGCGAGGTCCGCGAGGAGTGCGGCGTCGACGTGCGCCATGGACGGCTGGCGTGCATGGATTTCCGCCGCCCGCGCCCGGATCGCCCCGGAGGCATCAGGTACCTCTTTGACTGTGGCCAGGTCGACCGCACGGCCCTGGCCGACGTCGTGCTGCAGCCCGAGGAGATCTCCGAGTACCGGCTCGCCACGCTGCCCGACGCGCTCGGCCTGCTCCGCGGCCCCATCCGGCGGCGGGTGCGGGCGGCCACCCGAGGCCAGGGCAAGCGGGTGATTTACCTGGAGGACGGCCGCCCGGTCCCCGGGGTCGGCAAGCCGACCCGAGCCTGAGCGAGGTCAGAACGCGCGGCGCCGGTCAGCGAACGACCAGGCAGAACGGGTGCCCGGCCGGGTCCCTGTAAACCCGCCACGGAACCGGGGCGCTGTCCGGCCCTGGCCGGGGCGAGACGTGCTCGCCGATCTGCACCGCGCCGGCGGACACCACGCGGTCGTGGGCCGCGGCCAGGTCCTCGACGAGAACGTCGAAATGGACGCGGGCCGCGTGCTCGGCTGCGGCCGCGTGCTCCGCCGGGGCCGCGTGACTGGCCGGGGCCGCGTGACTGGCCGGGGCCGCGTGACTGGCCGGGGCCGCGTGACTGGCCGGGGCCGCGTGGCTGGCCTGGAAGGAGAGCCGCTGACCGTGCGGGGGCGGCTCGAGCGTGACCCAGCCGGGATACCACTCGACCGGCGTGCCGCCGAGCAGGCCGGCCCAGAATCGGGCCAGAGCCCACGGATCCGGGCCGTCGAGCACCACTTCCCTGATCCAGCCGATGGCCGCCTCGCCGCTCATCCGGTCGCCGTTTTCGCGCCGGCTACGCGGCTGGTTCGTAGCTGAGGTGAACGACACCGGTGCCGAACGCGCGGGAACCGGCGAGCGTGAGAGGCACCTGGGCGCCGGGCTCGGTGAAAAGACGCTTGCCCGTGCCGAGCACGACCGGGAAGACGAGCAGATCCAGCTGGTCGAGCAGGCCCTGCCGCAGCAGCCAGCTGACCAGCGTGGAGCTGCCGCTCATGCCGATGTTCTTACCTGGCTGCTGCTTCAGCGCGGTAATCGCCTCGGTGACGTTGCCGCTGATTAGCGTCGAGTTCTGCCAGTCAGCCGAGGAAAGCGAGCCGGATACGACGAATTTCGGCGTGCTGTTCATCGTGTCCGCCATTCCGCCGGACTGGCCGCCGAAGGCGGCGGCGAATCCTTCGTAGGTCGCCCGGCCGAGCAGCAGGGCGTCGTTCTCCGCCATGAGTTCCGCGACGGCCTGCCCAACCTGGTCGTTGAAATAAGGACCGGTCCATTTCTCCGGTGACTCCACCACGCCATCAAGGGAGATGAAAAGCCCGGCGGCGATTTTTCGCATGTTGCGTCCTTTCTCGTTTTAATTGCCCGCGGTGAAGAACTCGGTGAGTACGGGGGCGATGACCTGCGCCTTGACCATGTGGTTCTGGCCGGGCAGCGTGCGGTAGCTCGCGTCGGGCAGCACATCGGCCAGAGCGCGCGTCGCGTTGGTCATCCAGGCCGGGCTCTTCCCGCCGGCCGCGACGAGGGCCGGCATCTTGACGGCGGCCCATTCCTGGGACGTCAGCGGTATGCCCCGCTGGTGGTCGTGCACGATCGAGATGTCGTAGGGCAGCGTAGGCGCGACCGCCTTGAGCTTCGGCCATACGGGCGTGAACGGCATGACCGTGGTGAAGATGGCGGGCGTTCCGACGAACCGCATGAACATCTTGACCGCGTCGCCGCGGCGTCCCTCGGCCACCAGCCGGCTGAGCCGGGGCAGGTAGTCGTCGGGCATGGCCGGCCTGGTGTCATCGACGATGAACGGCGGCTCGTAGACGGCCAGCTTGGCGATCGCGGGGATGCGCTTCGCCGCGTCGAGGGCGAGCGCTGCGCCGGACGACGTGCCGTGCACGAACACGGTGTCACCGGCCAGTGTGGCCAGTGCCTCGATGTCCTCGACTTCACGGTCCGGCGCATAAGGCGCCGTATCACCGCTGGCCCCCCGACCGCGGCGGTCGTAGGTGTACACGGTGAAATACGGCGTCAGCCGGGCCGCGAGCTTGGGCATCGGCCCGAATGACCGGCTGCACAAGGCGCCGTCGACCAGGATCAGCGCCGGTCCCTGGCCGGCCCGGGTGAACGCGATGGTCGTTCCGTCGGCGGAGCGGACGGTGTTCATGTCAGATCCTCCTGTGTCGTGGGTGCGAGCGTCCGCCTGAGCCATGCTTCCCAGGCTTGCCGGCTTCGGACCGGATCGGCGTTCTCGCCGAACAGGTGGTGGGCGGCGACCAGCGGCTTGCCGAAACCGCGCAGGAACCGGTAGATCGCGTCCGGCGTGCGCACGCCGATCGTGTGGGCGTTCGCGAAGTACACGACGCCGTCCGCCGGCCCGATCTCATCGTCAGTGAACCGGACCCGGTTACCGCGGTCCACGGCCTCGGTGAGCCCCAGCCCGCAGTACAGCCAGGCCCGGTCGCTGGCCCAGGTGGCGCCGGGCGGGCCGAACGCGGTGACCGGCGTCGCGAACCGGCCGGCGAAGAAGGTGAGGTACTCGACCAAGGTGGCGAAGTAAAGCTCGCCGCCTAGCGTCATCGCCTCGAACTCCTCCGCCCAGTCATCACCGGGAAGGAACCCGCTGGTGACCGCGCGCAGAACGGTGCTGCCGCCCGCCCGTCCCTCGATCAGGAACTCATATGCGATGAACCGCCCGTCGGGGGCCCGGCCACTGCGGTAGGCGAACCGGCGCGCCGGATCCCAGCCGGTAACCTGGAGTTCCGGCGCGTAGTCGGCGAACACGGTCCGCACGGTGCCGTCCGCGCCCGGCTGCACCTCGTTACGGCCCATGAACCAGGAGTCGATCCCGGGGCCGGTAGCGATCGCGGCCCAGACCTGATCGGGGCTGGCGGGCACGTCAGCCCGCTTGTGCTGCTCGAACGGATGACCCATCACGCCTCCTTGGCGCCGGCGGCCGGCCGGGCCGTGACGCTCGGGTGAATGGCGATGACCAGATGATGCTCGCGTCCGCCCTCGGCCTGCTCGTCGTGGTACTTCGCCACCAGCGAGGTCACGGCCTGCATCAGCTCGCCGGCGAACGCGGCCCGATCGGCTGCGGACGCGAACCGGACCTGGCCGTCCATCGCGAACGTCGCGACCTTCTTCCGGGCCTGGATGGCTCCCGTGACGAGGTCCCCGACATCGCGGACAAGCTGCGCGGCCAAGGCGAGCAGCCAGCTCGCCGAGAGGCGGTCAGGCGCGCGGGCCGGGTCGGGGGCCACGGCCGCCAGGGCGGACGGCGAGATCACGTAGGAGGCCGCCGCGGCCCGGAGCAGCCGCTCGGTGACGTTTCCCTTGCGGCGCTCCTCCACCAGCTCCACTAGCCCGTGCCGCTCCAGTGTCCGCAGGTGATAGTTGACCTTCTGCCGGGACAGGCCGACGGCGGCGGCTAGCATGGCCGCCGACGCCGGCTCGGTGAGCTGAGCGAGCAGCATGGCCCGCGCCGGCTCCAGGGCGGCCTCTGCGGCGGCCGGATCGTCGATCACTGCTACATCGATCATGAGGTAAGTCTTCATCCGACAAAAATTTTTGTCAAGACGATTTTAGTTGTCGGTGGACGTTTGGACGGACGAGACGATTGGGGCTGGCGAGGCGACCGAGACGCGGGGGGCTGATTCGATGGGACGAAAGTGCCGGGTGAGAGTGGCCCAGCGGCGACTCTAAGGACCGTGGATCAAAACTGCCCGCCAGGGGGTAGTGGTGATCCACGATGAAGGAAATAGGGGCTAGCGGCGGGCCCGCTGGCGGTCGGCGCGGTCAGCCCTGGCCTAGGTTCTTCTCGAGCTCCTGCCGGAACTGCTCGAACTGCGCCTGACTCGCGGTGAACTCGGTCTCGCCGGTCTTGGGGTTCACGGTCACGAAGTACAGCCAGTTGGCGGACGCCGGGTGCAGCACGGCCTGAATGGCCGCGTTCCCCGGATTGTCGATCGGGCCGGGTGTAAGGCCCTTGTACTTGTAGGTGTTGTACGGTGACGTGCTGGTGAGCTGCTGATCGGAGGCCAGGATGCCATAGGTGTTCAGCCCGTAAAGCACGGTGCTGTCGAGTTGCAGCGGTATGCCCTGGCCGAGCCGGTTGTAGATCACCCGGGCAATCTTGGGATAGTCAGACAGGCGACCACCCTCGGCCTGCACCAGGCTGGCCATGATGATCACCTGACCTGGGGTCAGGTGCACCTTGCTGGCCGCGGCGGTCAGGTTTACCAGGGATGCCTGCTGGTCAAACCGCTGCACCATGCCGGTCAGCACGCGGAGCGCCGTTTCGTGCGGCAGGATCTCGTAGGTGGCGGGAAACAGGTAGCCCTCGGGCTTGCCCTTCGCGTACGCGGGCAGGTGGAGCGAGGCCGGGTCTTTGAGGACCTTCTCGTAAGCGGCGAGCGGGATGCCGGAATGCACGCCGAGCCAGCCCACGGTCTGGCTCAGCCGCCAGCCTTCCGGGATCGTCACCGTGATCTGTACGAGGTCCTTCGGGTTGAGCAGCGTCGCGTACGCCAGCGACGCCTTCATCTGCTTGCGCATCCCGTAGAAGCCGGGCAACAGGCCGTTCGGATTGGAGCTGTGCTCGGCCGCGATGACGAACGCGCGGGAGCTGGCGACCACGCCGAGCTTGACCAGTTCCGGTCCGAGGCTGGACGCGCTGGCACCAGACGGGACCTGGACCACCACAGAGCCAGCGCCGGCGCCCGGATAGTCGGCGGGGTGGTATTTGCTCTGATACAGGCTGTACGCGTAGGCTCCGCCGATCGCCAGCGGCACGACAATGACCAGCAGCGCGGCCAGGGGGGCGATCCAGCGGAACCGGCGCCGCCTGGGGCCTGGCGGCCGGCCGCCGCCCGGACGGGCCGCCTTCTGGGTAGGTCCCCTCCCGGGTCCGCCGCGGCCAGCCCCGCCCCGGCCTGCCCGGCCGCCGCGATCAGCCCAGCCGCCGTCATCTTCTTCGTCGTCATCCGCGCCGAAGCCAGGTACAAACTGGCCGGGTGACCCGTACCCGTCCTCGTAAAGGCCCTCGCCGGGGTACTGGCCCTGATGTTCTTCGCCGCCCAGGGCGCGCGGATCCTCCCCGTGGCTGGCCCGTACGGGCTGGCCGGGCCGCCAGGCCGTAGCTTCGGACTGGGGAAGTCGCTGGGGCCGGCGCCACGGCGAGTCATCGGGACGCCGCTGATCCGGCCTGGGCTCGTGATGTACCGGCTCGTATTCAGGGGGCAGCAGGCTCAGCGGATCCTCGGGCGGCCTGCCCGGCTGGCCAGGCAAACCCCGCCGCGGGTCCCGGGCCAGGCGCGGGTCCTGGGCCAGGCGCGGGTCCTGGGCCAGGCGCGGGTCCTGGGCCAGGCGCGGGTCCTGGAACCCGCGGGAACCCTGCGGCGGCCGCGGACGCTGCGACCACCCGTTTCCGTACTCGCTCACGCACTGGCCTCCGTCACTAGCTGGCCAGCAGGACGATCGGTCGCGCGCTCGGTGTCCAGGGCAGCTTGCAGCAACACGGCGGCGGCCGCGGCGTCCACGACCTGACGGCGGGCGCGGGAATCCTTCCCGCCCTGCCGCAGCGCGCCGTGTGCCTCGGTGGTGGTGAAACGCTCGTCAACAAGCCGGACCGGGATGGGGGCCAGCCGCTTGGCCAGGCCGACGGCGAAGCTCCTGGCGGACGCCGCCGCAGCGCCTTCCCGGCCTGACAACGAGGTAGGCAGGCCGACGATGACCTCGAGCGCGCCCGCGCCTGCGGCCAGCTTCACCAGTTCGTCGTGGGCGTCCCGGCCCGCCGGCAGCACGGCCAGCGGAGTGGCGAGCACACCGCCCGGGTCACTGCGGGCGACCCCGATCCGGACCGAGCCGACGTCTACGGCCAGCCGCACCCCGTGCCTCACCAGCCACTCTCCCGGGGAAGCCGACGCTGAGCAAACCGCCCCGGAAGACGGAACGGTCGCGGAAGCGGCCGACCGGCGGACTGGCCTGGTCGCAACGGGCCGTTCCCGGGCAGGGCGCGACCCGGGTCGCGGGAGCATGGCAATACGTTACCTACCGGATCTGGCTATGTCTCGCAATGCGCCACGAACGGCCTCAAATGCCTCATCGACCACGCCCGGGTGGCGATCAGACAACGGGGCTCCGCCACCCTGGGCCACATCGGGCTTTCCGCCGCCGTTGCCGCCGAGGGCCTTCGCGGCCACACTGACCAGGGAACCCGCTGACAGGCCGAAGTCGCGGCCGGCCTCGTTGACCGCGATCACGACGACCGGCTTCTCCGCGGGTACGCCGACGACCATGACCACCGCGGGACGGACACGCGGCACCCGGCCGCGCACGTCGAGCGCGAGCTTGCGGATGTCGTCGGGATCGGTCCCGTCGGGCACACGGTGCGCGACGAAGGCCATCCCGCTGATGTCCTCCGCTCCGGCCGCGATCTCCCCGGCCGATTCGAGCAGCCGGGCTGCGCGGAGTCGCTGCAGCTCGCGCTCGGCGTCCCTCAGCCTGGTCACCACGTTCGAGATCCGCTCGGGCAGCTGCTCGCGGGGCGTCTTGAACTGCTCGCTGAGCTGGCTGACCAGTGCGCTCTCCCGGGCCAGGAAATGGAACGCGTCGATGCCCACCAGCGCCTCGATCCGGCGCACGCCCGATCCGATAGACGCCTCGCCCAGCACCTTGATCAGGCCGAGCTGGCCGGACCTGGCGACGTGCGTGCCGCCGCACAGTTCCCGCGAGTAGTCGCCGACCTCGACCACCCGGACCCGGTCGCCGTACTTCTCCCCGAACAGCGCGAGCGCCCCCAACTCGCGGGCCTCCTCCTGGGAGGTATAGAACGCGTGCACGTCCAGGTCGTTGACGAGAACCTCGTTGACCTCGTCCTCGGTGTCCCGCAGGACCGACAGCGGGACCGCGCCCGCAGCGGTGAAGTCGAACCTCAGCCGGCCCGGCGCGTTCTCCGAGCCCGCCTGTGCCGCCGATTCTCCGAGCGCCCCGCGCAGCGCGCGGTGCACGAGGTGGGTCGCGGTGTGCGACCGCGAAAGCGCCCGCCGCCGCTCGACATCGATCTCCGCGAAGGCGGGGGCGCCGGTCCGGACCTCACCCGAGGTGACCTTGCCCCGGTGCACGATGAGCCCGGGCAGCGGTGTCTGCACGTCGAAGACGTCGACCTCGCCGCCACTCACCCTGATCGTGCCGGTGTCGGCGAGCTGGCCGCCGCCCTCAGCGTAGAACGGGGTGCGGTCCAGGACCACGTCGACTTCCGTACCCGCGCCCGCCGCGGCGACCGGCGCGCCGTGGACCATCAGGCCGAGGATGGTCGCCTCCGCGGATATCTGGTCGTAGCCGGTGAACGTGACCGCGCCGGACCGCTCGAGCATCTCGGCGAACGCCGAAATGTCGGCATTGCCGGTCTTCTTCTCGGCCGCGTCCCGCTTCGCGCGGTCCCGCTGCTCGGCCATGAGCCGGCGGAACCCTTCCTCGTCGACGGTCAGGCCCTGCTCCGCCGCCATCTCCAGGGTCAGGTCGATCGGGAAGCCGTACGTGTCGTGCAGCTGGAAGGCCTGGGCGCCGGACAGCGCGCTGGAGTTCCGGCGCCGGTTCTCCTCGACCGAGGCGTCGAAGATCGCGGTGCCGGTGCGCAGCGTACTGGCGAACGCCGTTTCTTCCGCGTCGATGACCGTGTGGATGTTTGCCGCGTCGCGGTGCAGCTCGGGATAAAGCTGCCCCATCGCCTCGATGGCGACCGAGGTTAGCTCGTGCATGTAACGCTCGCTGCCCGAGTTCGCCGCACCGCCGCCGCGCTGGCTCCCGGCCAGCAAGCGCAGGTTCCTGATGCTGCGCCGGACGATGCGCCGCAGGACGTAGCCGCGGCCCTCGTTACTCGGCAGCACCCCGTCCTCGATCAGCATCACCGCGCTGCGCACGTGGTCGGCGACCACGCGGAGCGCGACGTCGGCCCGCGGCTCCCGGCCGTACTCCTGCTCGGTGAGCTCCGCCGCCTGGTCCAGGATCTTCCACGTGGTGTCGATCTCGTAGATGTTGTCGACGCCCTGCAGGATGGAGGCCATCCGCTCCAGGCCCATCCCGGTGTCGACGTTCCTGGACGGCAGCGGGCCCGCGATGTCGAAGTCGTCCTTGGCCCGGACCGCGCTCAGCTGGTCCTGCATGAACACCAGGTTCCAGACCTCGAGGAAGCGGTCTTCGTCCGCCGCGGGGCCGCCGTCGCGGCCGTATTCCGGGCCGCGGTCGTAGTAGATCTCCGAGCACGGTCCGCCGGGGCCCGGCACGCCCATGTGCCAGTAATTGTCGGCCAGGCCGCGGGGCTGGATCCTGCTTTCCGGCAGCCCGATCTCGTCCCGCCAGATCGCGTACGCCTCGTCGTCCCCATGCAGGACGGTGGCCCATAGCTTGCTCTCCGGGAACCCGAACCCGCCGTCAGCCTCTGAGTTAGTCAGCAGCTCCCAGGCGTACCTGATCGCGCCCTGCTTGAAGTAGTCGCCAAACGACCAGTTGCCCAGCATCTGGAAGAACGTCGCGTGCCTGGTGGTCTTGCCTACCTCTTCGATGTCGAGCGTCCGTACCACCTTCTGCACGTCCGCCACCCGCCGGTAAGGAGGCGTCCGCTGGCCGAGCAGGTACGGCTTGAACGGCTGCATGCCCGCGATGACGAACAGCACCGTGGGATCGTCGGCGACCAGGGAGGCCGATGGCACGATTTCGTGCCCCTGCTGCTTGAAGTACGCAAGGAAGCGGCGGGCGATCTCTGCCGACTCCATCAGTGGCCATCCTTCGTGTCGTCGTGTCGTGCGGCCGTGACTGGCCCAGTCTTGATCGGTACTGCCTCAATCGGTACTGCTCCGAACGGGCGCACTGCCTCCAGGGCCTGGGGCGGGGCGTCTTGGCTAGTCCTGAGGGTAGAGCCTGCAGGCTCGGAATGCCGAGCCATATAAAGCTCCATGCCCTCCCGCACGTCGCGAGTGAACCGGTATGTCTCCCGGGCCGCCCGGGTGGCTGCCCGGTGGGTGCGCCGGACGGAAATCAGTGGTTTCGGCTGGCTGACGCCGGCCCCAGCGGCCCGGTCGGCTCCCAGGTTAAGGCGGCCGGACACCTGGCGGCCGACGGCGGAGGCACGCCGGTAGGCCACGATCCCGCTCACTGCTCCGGCGGTGAGCCAGAATCCCCTGCGGATCACCGCGGCCCCCTCTCCCCGTTCCCTGTCTTAGCCAGTTCCCCGTGCTCCACCACGCGGCCAGGCAGCGTGCGCCGACCGGACCGGCGTAGGCCGACGGCGTGCTTAACCCCGTAGGCCAGCGCGCCCGCCCGGCCGACCGGGCCGTTAGCGATCGAGCGGCCGAGCCCGGCCAGCGATGTCACCTGCCCGGCGAGCTCATTCATCCCGGCCCCGAGCTCATCCATGCTGGCCGTAACCGACTCGGTGCGGTCAAGCTGCCGCCCGGCTCGGTCCACGGCGGCCTGCGCCCCGTCGACGGCCGCCTGCGCGCCCTGCAGCAGCACGTCACCACGCTCGCGCACGTCGGCGACCAGCCGGGTGCCCTCGGACAGGAACCGGCCCAGCCGGAACAGCACGAAGATGGCGACGCACACCAGTAGGGCAAAGGACACGGCGGCGATCAGCGCGGCGAGTTCAGCCGCGTTCATGACAGAACCGTCCGTGTCATGCCTGCTCCTTCTTTGGTTTCCCGAGGATGGCGCGGATCCGCTCGGCTCGTTCGCCGACACGGGCTTCCAGGCCGTGCCCCGACGGCTCGTAATACCTGCGGTCCGCCACCGAGTCGGGGGCGTATCGCTGCCGGACGATGCCGTCGTCGAAGTCGTGCGGGTACAGGTAGCCCTCGCCGTGGCCGACCTTGCCCGCTCCAGGATAGTGCGCGTCCCGCAGATGCGCGGGTACCGCGCCCACCAATCCCGCCCGCACGTCGGCGTCGGCGGCGCCGATGGCCTTGATGACGGCGTTGGATTTAGGCGCCAGCGATATGTGGATCACCGCCTGGGCAAGGTTGATCCGCGCCTCGGGCAGCCCGACGAACTCCACCGCCTGGGCCGCGGCGACGGCGGTCTGCAGCGCGGTAGGGTCAGCCATCCCGACATCCTCGCTGGCGTGCACGATGAGCCGCCTGGCGATGAACCGGGGGTCCTCCCCCGCCGCGATCATCCTAGCCAGGTAGTGCAATGCCGCGTCCACGTCACTGCCCCGCATGGACTTGATGAACGCGCTGATCACGTCGTAGTGCTGGTCACCGTCGCGGTCGTAGCGGAGCGCGGCTCGGTCCACCGCGCGTTCGAGCACCTGGATGTCGATCCGGCCGCCCGCGGGCAGGCCGAGCGCGGCCGCCTCCAGGTAGGTGAGCGTGCGCCGCGCGTCGCCGCCGGCCAGTCGCACCAGGTGATCGGCTGCCTCGTCGTCGAGCGCGACGGCGCCGCCGAGCCCGCGCGGGTCGGTCAGCGCCCGGCCGATGACCTCGCGCACGTCGTCGTCTGACAGCGGCTGCAGGGTGAGCAGCAGCGACCGGGACAGCAGCGGGGACACGACAGAAAAGAACGGGTTCTCCGTGGTCGCGCCGATAAACGACACCCAGCGGTTCTCGACCGCCGGCAGCAGTGCGTCCTGCTGGGTCTTGCTGAACCTGTGCACCTCGTCGATGAAGAGCACGGTTTGGACGCCGTTCATGCCCAGCGTGCGGCGGGCCGCGTCGACCGCCGCGCGTACGTCCTTGACCCCGGCGCTCACCGCCGAAAGCTCCACGAAGCGCCGCCTGGTCACCTGGCTGACCACATAGGCCAGCGTCGTCTTGCCGGTGCCGGGCGGTCCCCACAGCAGCAGCGACATCGGCGCGTCGTTGTCAATCAGCTTGCGGAACGGCGTGCCCGTACCGGTCAGGTGCCGCTGACCGATCACTTCGTCCAGGCTGCGCGGCCGCATCCGGACCGCAAGCGGTGCGGCCGCGCTCGCGGCTGAATCTTCCGCCTCGTCGAACAGGCTCTCGGGCTGGCCGTCTCCTACTCTGGCCATCCCCAGACACTACCGCCCGACCGAAGCCTCCTGGCCAAGGAAAGCGGGTCGCGTCAATTTAGCCTTGACGGACAGGCTAGCGTCAACCTAGCCTTGACGCATGGATACCTTTCCCGTGCCCCTCGACAATCTGATCGGCTACGTCAAGGCACTGCACCCAGACGGCGGACCGCTGAACCACCTTTCCGACGCGGTCACCGTCGCCGCACGCCTGGACGAGCAATCCGATGCCCTGATCGGCTATTTCGTTGACCAGGCCCGGCACTCGGGCGCCTCGTGGAGCATGATCGGCGCCAGCATGGGCGTGTCCAAGCAGGCGGCCCAGCAGCGTTTCGTCACGGCCCTGGTGCCCGAGGGCGGCCAGATGTTCTCCCGCTTCACTCAGCGCGCCCGCAATGCGCTCGTCGCCGCCGGGCAGATCGCGGGCCGGTCGCAGCAGGAGCGGGTCGGCGCCACGCATGTGGTCGCGGGCCTGCTGAGCGAACCGGAGGGCCTCGCGGCCAGGGTGATCCACGGTGCCGGGATCACCGACGAGCAGCTATACGCCGTCTTCGAGGTCGAGGCGGCGCCGGGTTCGGTGGCCGAGGGCGACGCGGACGCGGACGCCATCCAGGCGCTCCGTTTCACCGACGACGCCAAGGCCGCGCTCAAGGGGACGCTGAAGGCGGCGCTCCGGCTCGGTCACAATTACATCGGCACCGAGCACCTGCTGCTCGGCGTGTTGTTCGCCGACGGCGACGCGGCCCGGGCGCTGACCGCGGCCGGCCTGTCCGTGCCCGGCATCGAGGCCGCGCTCGGCGGCGAATTCGCCCGGATAAAAGCCGAGCGGCACGCCTGAAGCGCTCGGCCACGTTAGCCAACCACAACGATGCTCCATCGATGTTGCCCTGGCCACATCGATGGAGCATCGTTGTGGTACCGGGTTGACCGCGGATCACCTCACGGGGCTCATAGGTCTCGTAGCTCCCTCCCGTAGCGTTTCCGGGAGTGGTCCGGGCCCTCCTTTGCACCCTTCGCTTAAGAAGCCGCCGGGCTCTCCGGGATCACGTCGATGCCGGCCTCGCGGCGCTGAGCCTGCGTGATGACGGTGGGGGCGCCGGTGAGGGGGTCGAGGCCCGAGGCGGCCTTGGGGAACGCGATCACGTCGCGGATCGAGTCGGCGCCCGCGAGGAGCATGATGACCCGGTCCCAGCCGAACGCGATGCCGCCGTGCGGCGGCGGGCCGTACTTGAACGCGTCAAGCAGGAAGCCGAACTGCGACCGCGCTTCCTCGGGCGAAAGCCCGATCAGGTCGAACACGGCCTGCTGCATCGAGGACTTGTAAATACGGATGGATCCGCCGCCGATCTCGTATCCGTTGCACACGATGTCGTACGCGTCGGCCAGCGCGCCGCCCGGCTCGGTGACGAACTTGCCTGCCCATTCGGGCAGCGGCGCCGTGAACGGGTGGTGCACGGGTGTCCAGCCACCCGATTCTGTCTCCTCGAACATCGGCGCGTCGACCACCCACAGGAACGACCACGCCGACTCATCGATCAGGCCGCACCGGCGCCCGATCTCCAGCCGGGCCGCGCCGAGCAGTTCCCTGGACGGGTGGGGCGCCCCGGCCGCGAAGAACACGGCGTCGCCGGGCGCGGCGCCCACCGCGTCGGCCAGCCCGGACCGCTCCTCCTCCGACAGGTTCTTCGCCACCGGTCCGAGAATCTCGCCGTCCGGTCCGATCATCACGTAGGCGAGCCCGCGCGCGCCGCGCGAGCGGGCCCATTCCTGCCATCCGTCAAACTCGCGCCGCGACTGGGCGGCGCCGTCCGGCATCACGACGGCCCCGACGTACGGCGCCTGGAAGACCCGGAACTCCGTGGCCGCGAAGTACCCGGTCAGGTCGGTGAGCTCGCAGCCGAACCGCAGGTCGGGCTTGTCCGAGCCGTACCACGCCATCGCGTCCGCGTAGGTCATCCGCGGCAGCGGCCTCGGCACCTGGTAGCCGGCTAGCTCGGACCACAGCCGCGCGACCACCTCCTCGGCCACCGCTATGACGTCATCCCGGGTGACGAAGGACATCTCGATGTCGATCTGGGTGAATTCCGGCTGCCGGTCCTTGCGGAAGTCCTCGTCCCTGAAGCACCTGGCCAGCTGGTAGTAGCGCTCCAGCCCGCCCACCATGAGCAGCTGCTTGAACAGCTGCGGCGACTGCGGCAGCGCGTACCAGTGGCCGGGCCGCAGCCGCACCGGGACGAGGAAGTCGCGCGCGCCCTCCGGTGTCGACCTGGTCAGGTCAGGCGTCTCCACGTTCACGAAGCGATGCTCACGCATCACATCGGAGAGCAAGTAGGCGGCGTCCGAGCGAGTCCGGAGGGCCCGGGCGGTCTGCTCCCGCCTGATGTCCAGGTACCGGTACTTGAGCCGGATGTCCTCGCTGACCTCGGCCGAGCCCTCGACAGGGAACGGCAGCGGCTCGGCCTCGCTGAGCACCTCGACCTCATCCGCGACGACCTCGATCTCGCCGGTGGGGAGCTCGGGGTTCTCGTTCCCGGCCGGTCGCGCCCGCACCGTCCCGGTCACGAGCACGCAGAACTCGGCCCTCAGCTCGTGGACCGCCGCCTCCTCGCCCCGCCACACCACCTGCACGACGCCACTCGCGTCGCGCAGGTCGATGAAGACCACACCGCCGTGGTCCCGGCGACGCGCCACCCACCCGGCTAGCACCACTTGCTCCCCGGCCTGCGATGCGCGCAGCGTCCCCGCCTCATGGGTGCGGATCATCGAGCTCAGCCTCTTCCCTTATTTCAAGTCTTTTTTATCCGAACGATCCGGGCTGCTTGCCATCGGCCAGCCGGACCCATCCCGGCGTTCTCACAGACCCCTGACCGGTCCCGATTCCGGGGCGAGACCGGCCAGGAACGGATTCGTCCGGCGTTCCGCGCCGATGGTGGTCTGCGGTCCGTGCCCGGCCAGCACGACCGTCTGGTCGGGCAGGGTCAGGCAGACCCGCGCCAGGCTGCGCAGGATCGTCGGGTAATTCCCGCCCGGCAGGTCGGTGCGCCCGATCGACCCGGCAAACAGCAAGTCCCCGGAGAACAGGACATCGGTGTCGTCCGTCCCGCCTCCGCTTATTGTGCTTTCGTCGGCCAAAGGCAGCCGGAATGCCACGGATCCTTCCGTATGCCCGGGCGCATGGTTCACGGTGATCTCGAGCCCGACGAGGCTCAAAGTCATCCCGTCGGCCAGTTCTTTAACGTCGTCTGGTTCGGTGAATTCCAGCCCGTGGAACAGTTCCTGTCCCGTCCCGAGCGGGAAGCCCTTTGCGGGATCGCTCAGCAATGCGCGGTCACGCGGGTGGATGTAGGCCGGGATGCCTTTCGCGTCGCAGACGGGGGCGACGGACCAGACGTGGTCGATATGACCGTGAGTAAGCAGGACGGCGGCCGGCCTGAGCCGATGCTCGGCCAGAAGTTCGTTGATCCCGGGCTCGGCGTCCTGGCCCGGATCGATGATCACGCACTCCTCACCAGGCGCAGGCGCAACTACGTAACAGTTGGCAGCAAACGCGCCGGCCGGGAACCCTGCGATGAGCACATTCGTCCTTTCTCACGGTACGGTGTCTCAGGCTACCGAGGGGACCCGCATGGCCGCGAACCGATAACGAAGGGTACCGATCCAGGGATCCGGAAGGTACGATTCGCGAACGATCGCGAATATTGCGGCGGGGGTTCCGGGAGGAGTGGCTCCGGGGAGCCAGCACCGTCTCTGTATCGAGATCAAAGGTATGCACCGGGTTCGATGGCCTGCCTCCCGTGAATACCAGCGGTAGCCGGATAGTTCGACAGGCCAAGGAGGACTCGACCGGTGGCGGGTAATAACGAACGCCAGCGCAGGCAGGCCAGGGAGAAGCACCGCCGTCAGCAGGAACTGCGGGCGGCCGGACGGCGCCGGGCCCGCAGGCGCGGAGCCATCGGGGCCAGCGTGGTCCTCGCCGCGGCGCTCATCGCCTCGTTGGTCCTGGTATTCCTCCCCGGCGGCGGCAAGCACCCGTCGGCCTCGCCCAGCAAGTCACCGAGCGCCACGCCGTCGGCCACGACGGTGGCCGAACCCGCGCATCACTGCAGCTACACCAAGGCCACTACGGCGGCGGCGCGCGCCGTGAGCGTTCCGCCGGCCACGCCTGACTACACCGACAGCTACCAGGCGACGATCAATACCAACCTGGGCAAGCTCGTCCTGTCCCTGGCCAACAGCAAGGCCACCTGCACGGTCAACTCGTTCGTCCACCTCGCCGAGGCGGGCTACTTCACTAACACCCAGTGCCACCGGCTGGTGACCAGCGGCATCTACGTACTGCAGTGCGGCGATCCGTACGCCACCGCCACGACCAAGCTGACCTGCAGCACGACCGGCAAGGTCGGCACCGGGGGGCCGGGGTACCAGTTCGCCACCGAGAACACCACCGGCGCCACGTATCCGGCCGGCACGGTCGCGATGGCCAACAACGGCACCGCGGACAGCAACGGCAGCCAGTTCTTCATCGTGTACAAAGACAGCACTTCGGGGCTCGCGGCCTCGTATACACCGTTCGCCACGGTTTCGTCCGGACTCGATATCGTCCAGAATGTGGCGAAGAAGGGGTACTCGTGTGAGTACATGGAGTCGGGTCAGTCCGAGGGTGGCGCCCCGGAGGAAAAGGTCATCATTGACAGTGTGACGATCAAGAAAACCTGACGCGAGCACGACACACGCAGGAGGTTCGCCGTGACCACCGCCTACCATCCGTGGGGCCGGGTAGACGCCGACGGGACGGTCTATGTCCGTACCGCCGACGGCGAGCGGGTGATCGGCTCGTGGCAGGCGGGAAGTCCAGACGAGGCGATCGCCTTCTTCCAGCGCAAATACGAGGGGCTCGAGACCGAGGTCGTCCTGCTCGAGCAGCGGATCGCCGCCACCGACATGGCCCCCGCCCAGGCCTCGGCCAGCGTGGAGCGCCTGGGCCGCAGTATCTCCGAGGCCAACGCGCTCGGCGACCTCGACGGGCTGCGAGCGCGCCTTGAGCGGCTGACCGAGGACGTCGGCCACCGCCGCGAAGAGGCCAAGGCGGCCCGGGAGCAGGCGCGCGTCCAGGCGAAGGAGATCAAGGAGCGGATCGTCGCCGAGGCCGAGCAGATCGCCGCGGAGGCCACCCACTGGAAGAGCAGCGGCGAACGGATGCGCGAGCTGCTTGAGGAGTGGAAGGCGGCCCCGCACGCCGAGCGGGCGGCTGAGGCCGTGCTGTGGAAGCGCCTGTCCGCGGCCCGCAACGCGTTCACCAAGCGGCGCAAGGCGTACTTCGCCACCCTGGAGGCCGAACGGGAAGACGTCAGGGCTCGCAAGGAGAAGCTCGTCGCCGACGCCGAGGCCCTGTCAGGATCCACCGACTGGGGCGCGACCACCAGCGCGTACCGCGAGCTGATGCGGCAATGGAAGGCGGCCGGACGGGCCGACAGGGACACCGAAGCCGAGCTGTGGAAGCGCTTCAGGGGCGCCCAGGACAAGTTCTTCACCGCCCGGGCCGAGGTGTTCTCGGCCAAGGACGCCGAGCTGCGCGAGCACGCCGAGGCCAAGCAGGAGTTGCTCGACGCGGCTCAGACCCTGCTGCCGGTGTCCGACATCCGGGCCGCCAGGTCGGCGCTGCGCCTTCTCCAGGAGCGGTGGGAGCAGATCGGGGCGGTCCCGAGGGACGCCCGCGAGCACCTGGAGTCCGGGCTGCGGCGGATCGAGGACGCGATCCGCAAGGCGGAAGAAAACCAGTGGCGCCGGTCGAACCCGGAGGCGCTGGCGCGGGCCGAGGGCGCCGTGGCCCAGCTGCGCGCGACCATCGCCCAGCTGGAGAAGACACTGGCGCAGGCGCGCGACCGGGGAGACGCCCGGGCCGAGCACACCGCCGAGGAAGCCCTGACCGCCCGCCGGGCCTGGCTCGAAGAGGCCGAGCACACGCTGGCGGAGTTCTCGAGTTAGCCGGTTCAGCTCGTGACGCGGTAGACGTCGTAGACGCCGTCGATGGCGCGGACGGCGCGCAGCACGTGGCCGAGGTGCTTGGGATCGCCCATCTCGAACGTGAACCGGCTGAACGCCACCCGGTCCCGGCTGGTCGTCACGGTCGCGGACAAGATGTTGACGTGCAGGTCGGACAGCACCCTGGTCACGTCGGAGAGCAGCCTGGTCCGGTCGAGCGCCTCGACCTGGATGGCCACGAGGAACACCGAGCCGTCGGTCGGCGCCCAGTGGACGTCGACCATCCGCTCCCGCTGCGTGTCGGTCAGGTGGACGATGTTCACGCAGTCCACCCGGTGCACGGACACGCCGTGGCCGTGGGTGACGAAACCGGTGATCTGGTCGCCGGGGACCGGCGTGCAGCACCGGGACAGGCGTACCCATACGTCCGGCGCGCCGGTGACCTCGACGCCGGAGTCGCCGGGCGCCCGGGGCTGCGGGGCCTTGGTCGGCAGCGTGGTCTCGGCTAGGTCCTCCTGCGCGCCCGCGAGACCGCCGACCGACTTGACCAGCTTCTCGACCACCGACTGGGCGCTGACCCGGCCCTCGCCGACCGCTGCGTACAACCCGGACACGTCCGGATAGCGCAGGTCGCGGGCCAGCTGGGGCACCGTGTCGGCGGCCGCGAGCCGCTGCAGCGGCAATCCCTGCTTACGCATGGCCTTGGCGATCTGGTCCTTGCCGGCCTCGACCGCGGCTTCCCGGCGTTCCTTGGAGAACCACTGCCTGATCTTGTTCCTGGCCCGGGGGCTCTGGACGAACTTGAGCCAGTCCCGGCTCGGTCCGGCTTCGGCTGCCTTGGAGGTGAAGATCTCCACGGTGTCGCCGTTGTCCAGCGTGGACTCCAGCGCCACGAGCCGGCCGTTGACCCGGGCGCCGATCGTCCGGTGCCCGACCTCGGTGTGAATGGCGTAGGCGAAGTCCACCGGGGTGGCGCCCTGCGGCAGGGCCACCACCTCGCCGCGCGGGGTGAACACGTAGACCTCAGCGGCCGCGAGGTCAAAGCGGAGTGACTCGAGGAACTCGGCCGGGTCCTCGGTCTCGCGCTGCCAGTCCACAAGCTGCCGGAGCCAGGCCATGTCCTGGGCGTCGTCCTTGGCGTCCTTGGCCCGGTTGCCGAAGATCGCTTCTTCCTTGTACTTCCAGTGCGCCGCGACCCCGTACTCCGCCCTGCGGTGCATGCCCCAGGTACGGATCTGCAGCTCAACCGGCTTGCCGTCCGGCCCGATGACGGTTGTGTGCAGCGACTGGTACATGTTGAACTTCGGCATCGCGATGTAATCCTTGAACCGTCCGGGGACGGGATTCCATCGCGCGTGAACGGTGCCGAGCGCCGCGTAGCAGTCCTTGACCGAATCGACGAGGACGCGGATGCCTACCAGGTCGTAGATGTCGTCAAAGCCGACGTTCCTGGCGATCATCTTCTGGTAGATCGAGTAGTAGTGCTTGGGGCGGCCGGTCACGCTCGCCTTGATCTTGTTCTCGCGCAGGTCCGCCGATACCTCTTCGGTCACTTCCTGCAGGAAGACCTCGCGTCGCGGGGCGCGGCCGGACACCAGGCGGACGATCTCGTCGAAACGCTTCGGGTACAGCGTCGCGAAGGCGAGATCCTCGAGCTCCCACTTCACCGTGTTCATGCCGAGGCGGTGGGCCAGCGGAGCATAGATCTCGAGAACTTCGCGGGACTTGCGTTCCTGCTTTTCCCTGGGCAGGTAGCGCAGCGTACGCATGTTATGCAGCCGGTCCGCGAGCTTGATCACCAGCACGCGGATGTCGCGGGACATCGCGACCACCATCTTGCGGACGGTTTCCGCCTCGGCCGACTCGCCGTACTTGACCTTGTCCAGCTTGGTGACGCCGTCCACGAGCGCCGCGATATCCTCGCCGAACTCGCCGCGCAGCTCAGTCAGGGTGTAGGGGGTGTCTTCCACCGTGTCGTGCAGGAGCGCGGCGCAGATGGTCTCGGTGTTCATGCCGAGCTCGGCGAGGATGGTCGCCACCGCAAGCGGGTGGGTGATGTAGGGGTCGCCGCTGCGGCGCTTCTGGTCCCGGTGCCAGTAGGCGGCCGACTCGTAAGCCCGCTCGATGAGCCTGATATCGGCCTTCGGGTGGGTCGCGCGCACGGTCTTGATCAGCGGCTCGAGCACCGGGTTGATCGTCGTCCCCCGCTGGGCCCCCAGCCGGGCGAGCCGCCGCCGCACCCCGACGCCGGGCGCCGCCACGTCAGCGGGCGGCCCAGAGACCACCGCTGCCTTCGTCCGGTCGGTCCCGGCACGCCCGTTGGTCCCGGCCCGCCCGCTTCGCTCGCTCCGCGGGGTCCGGCCCGGGCTGGTCCGGCCCGGGCTGGCGCTGCCCGGGCTGGTGCTGCCCGGGCTGGCGCTGCCTGGGCTGGTGCTGCCTGGGCTGGTGCTGCCTGGCTGGTGGGCGTCCTCAGTCTCGACGGCCTCCTGACCTCTGGAGTCGCCTGAACTCTGGAGTCGCCTGAACCTCTGGAGTCGCCTGAACCTCTGGAGTCGCCTGGGAATGTGAGGTCGCTGGAGCGTCTGGGACTTCTTGGCGCTCGGGGGACGTTTCCTGACCGCTGTCGGCCGCGCGACCGCCGGGCACGTCTGCCGCTCCCGCCGCCTCGGCCTGTTCCGCATCAGCTACAGGATCGGTATCCCGCTGTGCGTCCACCCCGACAGCATCGGCCGCCCTCGTGCCGGTCGTGATCACATCACCGGCCACTCGCGCTCCTCGCATCTGCCAAGTCATCAGTGTACTTGGATGAGACAAACACCAGATGGTGTGCTGGCGATTCCCGGCCGGGATCCCGGAACAGGAACCGCCGCTAGACCGTGACCAGCGCGGTGACCGGCAGATCGGCTAGCTTGGCGCGGCCGCCCAGGAAAGACAGCTCGAGCAGCACGGCCAGCCCGGCCACCTGCGCGCCCGAGCGCTGGACCAGGTCGACCGTGGCCCGGCCCGTCCCGCCGGTGGCCAGGACGTCATCGATAACCAGGACACGATCCGACGGCTGGAAGGCGTCGGCCAGGACCTCGAGGGTCGCGGTGCCATATTCGAGCTCATAATCCTGCGCGAACGTGATGCCGGGCAGCTTGCCCTTCTTGCGGATCGGCACGAAGCCCGCGCCGAGGCGGCAGGCCACGGGCGCGGCAAGGATGAAGCCGCGCGCCTCGATACCCGCTACCTTGTCCACGGGCCCGTACAGCCCGGCCAGGCCCTCCACCACCGCCTGGAACGCCTTGCCGTCGGCGAGCAGCGGGGTGATGTCCTTGAAAACCACGCCGACCTGCGGGTAGTCCGCGATGTCACGGATCCGGCTCGTGATGAGCCGGGCCAGCTCATGGCCGACCGGGTCATCGTCCCGCGCTTGCACCATCCGTTAGCGCCGCTTCTTCTTGCCGGCCGGGCGGTGGCTGCTGCTCCGGCGTGGCTGCTGCCGAGGACCGGAGCGAGCCGGACCCGGCGCCGCCCGGCTGGCCGGAACCGCGGAGACGCCGGCTCCGCCGGGAACCCGCGAGGCGGTGGCGGTCAGCTCCTCGGCGGACGACGCGCCGTCGTCCGCCTCGTCCAGATCAGACTCGGCGAGTGGTTCGGACGCGACCGCGGAACGGGGACCGGCGCCGGACGACGCCTTGGCCGCGGCCCGCTTAGCCGCGCGGCCACCGGAGCTACGCACCGAGACCCGCTTGGTCAGGGCCCGGTACTGCGGCTCGCGCTCCTTCAGGTCGGCGAGCACCGGGGTCGCGATGAAGATAGAGGAGTACGTGCCGGACAGCATGCCCACGAACAGGACGAGCGCAAGGTCCTTCAGCTCACCGGCGCCGAGCAGGCCGCCGCCGACGAACAAGATGGCGGCCACGGGCAGCAGCGCGATTATGGACGTGTTGATGGACCTGACCAGCGTCTGGTTCAGGGCCAGGTTCGCCGCCTGGCTGTAGGTGCTCCTGGCCCCGCCCAGCAGGCCGGCGGTATTCTCCCGGACCTTGTCGAACACCACCACGGTGTCATACAGCGAGTAGCCGAGGATGGTCAGCAGCCCGATAACGGTCGCCGGGCTGACCTGGAACCCGGTCAGCGCGTACACGCCGGTGGCGATGACCAGGTCGTGGATCAGCGCTACGAAAGCCGCGACGGCCATCTTCCACTCGAACGCGATCGAGAGGTAAAGCACGATCACGATCAGGAACGTGACCAGCGCCTCGATCGCCTTGGTGGTGATCTGGCCACCCCAGCTCGGCCCGACGAACTGGGTACTTATGTTCGTCGCGTGGACCTGGCTCTGGAGCGTGTCCTCGACCTGGTTGGTTTCCGCGTTGGTGAGCGTCCTGGTCTGCACCTGCCAGGACTGACCCAGCTTGCCGTTGAGCTGCTGCACGATCGCGCCGTCGACGCCGTCAGCGGCCACCACGTTCTGCACCTCGGTGACGGACGTCGAGGCCGGCGCCGAGAACTGGAAGACGGCGCCGCCCTTGAAGTCGACGCTGAAGTCCAGCCCGCGGACCAGCAGCGCCACGATGCTGATCAGCAGGATGGCCCCGGAGATCGTGTACCACGTGCGCTTCCGGCCGACGAAGTCGATCGATACCTCGCCGCGGTAGAGCCGGCTACCGATCTGGCCGATGCGCGACATCATGCCTCCCCGGTGTCGCGGGACACGGTACTACGGGTCGTGGCCGGCTTACGCCTGACCTGGGCGCGGGTAACCGAGGATCGCCACGGCGCGCGGGCGCCCAGCCGGGCCGGGTCCAGGCCCGACATCGGGTGGCCGTTGCCGAAGAACTTGGTCCGGGCGAGCAGCGTCACCATCGGCTTCGTGAACAGGAACACGACGACCACGTCGATGAGCGTGGTCAGGCCGAGGGTGTAGGCGAAGCCCTTGACCTCGCCGATGGAGAAGTAGTACAGCAGCACGGCGGCGATGAACGACACCGTGTCGGAGACCAGGATCGTGCGCCGAGCGCGCTTCCAGCCGGACTCCACCGCGGGCCGCAGCTGTTTGCCTTCTCGCACCTCGTCGCGCAATCGCTCGAAGAACACGACGAACGAGTCCGCGGTGATGCCGATGGCCACGATCAGGCCCGCGATCCCGGCAAGCTCGAGGTGGAAGCTCTGGTACTTGCTGAGCAGGACCACGGAAAGCAACGCCAGCCCGCCCGCGATCACCAGGCTGGACACTGACACGATGCCGAGGCCGCGGTAGTACAGGAACGAGTAGATCACCACGAGCCCCAGCCCGATCGCGGCGGCGAGCAGCCCGCCGATCAGCTGAGCCCGGCCGAGCTCCGGCGATACCGTCTGCTTAGACAGGACGGTGAACGTCAGTGGCAGCGACCCGTACTTCAGCACGTTCTGCAGCTGTGTGGCCTGATCCTGGGTGAAGCTGCCGGTGATCTGGGCGTTGCCGCCCAGGATCGCGCCATCGGTCTCCGGGAACGTCACGACGTTCCCGTCCAGGACGATCGAGATCGTGTCCAGGTAGTAGTCGTCCTCGTTGGTGGAGGCACTGGGAAGGTACTGGGTGGCCTGCTTCTGGGTCAGCTTGGCGAAGGCCGCGGCGCCCCCGCTCTTGAACGTCACGTTAACTTCCCACTGGTTGGACGTCGTCGACACCGTGGCGGTGGCGCCGGCGATCTGCGTGCCGGGTACGACCGCCTTGTCCAGGGCGAACTTGTTGCCCTGGTTGTCGCAGGACACGATCTGCACGTCCGCGTTGTCGTAGGCGGCCGCGTCCGTATACCCGACCTGTTTCTTCCACTGGGTGGTGTCCCCTGGCTTGCACACCAGCTTGTTGAACAGCGCGAGCACGTCCTTGTTCACCAGGCTCGGATTCCCGAACGTGGTGCTGCTGACCGCCGCCGACGAACTGGCGCTCGGGCTCGGGGAGGCGGTCGCGGAGGCGCTCGGGGACGGGCTCGGCGAGGCGCTGGCGCTGGCCGCCGGGACGATCTTGGCGGAGGTGCTCGCCTTGGCCGTGGCGCTGGCCGACGGCGAGGTGCTCGCCGACGGGCTCGTGCTCGCCGACGGGCTGGCGCTGGCGGACGGGCTGCCGCTCGCCGACGCCGACGGGGTGGGGGTCGCGCTGTAGGGCTCGAAGAGCAGCGTCTGCCGGAACATCAGCAGGGCGGTGGTGCTGACCAGGTCCTCGGTCTGCTGGCTGGTCTGGCCCGGGACCGAGACGGTCAGGTCCTGGTTGCCCTCGGTCTGGACCTGGGCGCCCGAGTTACCCGTGCCGTTGACCCGGGCCAGGATGATGGAGATGGCCTCGTTCATCTCGGCGGCTGACGGCAAGGCCCCGCTCGGGGTGGTGGCTTTCATGGTGAGCTGGGTGCCGCTGGACAAGTCAAGCCCGAGGCCCACCTTGAAATCCTTGTGCCACTCGCCCGGGCTGAACAGATTGCCGCCGAGGATCGCCAAGAGCATGATCACGATGAGCGCAACGAGCACCGCGAGCGCCCGTCCCGGATGCGGGACGGTTTTCGTTGGGGCTGCCACTTCTCCGCCTGTCTTACGGTCTTAGATCGGTCGTTCCCTCATGCCAGCCGCAGGCTCAGAACACGTTGTCCTTATCGGACTTGGCCAGGTCGTCAGGGGAATCCGCGTGACCATCCTCAGCTGACTCAACGTCGTGGGGGGTGTCGTTGGTTCCGGAGGTCTCGTCCTCGCCGCTGTCCTCGGTGAACCCGCCCTCCTCGAACGGCTCACTGGCCTCGGCGTCACCTGGCGTGATGACCTCCATGATGGCCCGCTTCAGGAGACGCACGTCCACACCGGGAGCGATTTCGAGTATGACGTCGTTGCCGTCCACCTCGATCACCGTTCCGTACATCCCGGCGGTGGTGCGGACCTGGGCGCCGGGGGTGACCGTGTTCTGCTTCTGGGCGGCCTGCTGCTGGCGGCGCCGCTGGGGCCTGATCATCAGGAAGTAGAAGCCGATGAAGACCAGCACGATCAGGATCGGGAACGTCAGCGAACTGCCCGATTTGGCGGCCGCGTCCGCGGCTGCGACATAATTCCCCATGAGCGGGGCTTCCTTCCAGTTGGTGATGCGGTGTGGTCGTAGCGTAGGCCAAAGACCAACTGCCGAAGTTTAGCCTCGCTTTGACCGCGCACCAACCAGGCTACGAGTTTTTACCGGTGATCGTGACCTCGGCGCGATCTTGCTTTCCGGCGATACCTAATCAAACAGGGTAGGCGATTCGGCCAGCGACGGCGGCGGCTCGAGACCCAGATGAGCCCATCCGGCCGCCGTGGCCACCCGGCCTCGCGGTGTCCGCGCCAGCAGCCCGCACCGGACCAGGAACGGCTCGGCGACCACCTCGACGGTCTCCGCCTCCTCCCCCAGCGCGACCGCCAGCGTCGACAGGCCCACCGGGCCGCCGCCGAACCGGCGGATCAGCGCGTCAAGCACGCCGCGGTCCAGCCGGTCCAGGCCGTGCTCGTCCACCTCGTAGATCTCAAGCGCGGTCCGGGCGATGTCGCCGGTGACCACGCCGTCGGCACGGACTTCCGCGTAGTCACGAACCCGGCGCAGCAGCCGGTTCGCGATCCGCGGCGTCCCACGCGACCGGGTGGACAGCTCCACCGCGGCCTCATCGGTGAGCGTGACCCCGAGCAGCCCGGCGGATCTGCGGATGATGATCTCGAGTTCGCCGGGCTCGTAGAAGTCGAGGTAGGCGGTGAAGCCGAACCTGTCCCGCAGCGGAGCGGGCAGCAGCCCGGCCCGGGTGGTCGCCCCGACCAGCGTGAACGGCGCGATGTCGAGCGGGATCGCGGTCGCCCCCGGCCCCTTGCCGATCACCACGTCGACGCGGAAGTCTTCCATGGCCAGGTAGAGCATTTCCTCAGCGGGCCGGGCCAGGCGGTGGATCTCGTCGATGAACAACACTTCGCCCTCGGCGAGCGTGGACAGGACCGCCGCCAGGTCACCGGAGCGCTCGATCGCCGGGCCGCTCGTGATCCGCAGCGGCGCCCCGAGCTCGGCGGCGACGATCATCGCGATCGTGGTCTTGCCCAGGCCGGGCGGGCCGGCCAGCAGCACGTGGTCCGGCGGCCGGCCGCGCCGCAGCGCGCTCTGCAGGATCAGCGACAGCTGCTCACGCACCCGCGCCTGGCCGGTGAACTCGCTGAGCCGCTTGGGCCGCAGCGCGGTCTCGATGGCACGATCATCCGCGTCGGCCAGCGGCGACACCAGTTCGTCGCCGCGGCCGGGAGTGAGGTTCTCCCGGCGCGCGGCGAGCTCGGCTTCCTCTGCCCCGCGAAGGGCGGCTTCCTCCGCCCCGCGAAGGGCGGCTTCGGCGCTCTCTTCTTCGATCATCGCCGCTATTGCTTACTCAGCTTGCGCAGCGCCGCCCGCAGCACGGTGGCCACGTCGACCGCTTCGTCGCCTGACCCGTTGATCGTGCCCTCTTCTTCGAGGGCCGCGATGGCCAGGTCGGCGTCCCGGACCGGCCAGCCCAGGTTCACCAGGCCGGACTGCACCTGGTCGCGCCAGGAGGGCAGCCGCGACGGCGCCCTAAGGCCAGGCCGTCCGTCACCGTCGTCGCCCGGTGGCCCCAGCCGGTCCTTCATCTCGAGCACGATCCGCTGGGCGCCCTTCTTCCCGACGCCGGGAACCAGGATGAGCGCGTCGAGGTCCTCGGTCGAGACGGCCCGGCGCAGCGCGTCGGGCGAGTGCACGGCCAGCATGGCCAGCGCCAGCCTGGGCCCGACGCCGCTGGCCGTCTGCAATAGCTCGAAGACGTTCCGCTCGTCGTCGGAGGTGAAGCCGTACAGGGTCAGCGAGTCTTCCCTGACCACCAGGGACGTGGCCACCTGGGCCGGTTCTCCCGGCCGGAGGGTGGCCAGGGTGCCCGGAGTGCACTGCACGCGCATCCCGACGCCGCCGACCTCGATGACGGCACCGTCGGGCGCGACCCCGGCGACCGTCCCGCGCAGGTGAGCGATCACGCGTTACCTCCTCGCTAGCACGGCCGCGGACCGCGACCCGTGGCCGCCGCGCCAGATATGACAGATGGCCAGCGCCAGCGCGTCGGCGGCGTCAGCGGGACGCGGCGGATCGGTGATCCGCAGCAGCCTCGTCACCATCGCCGTGACCTGATTCTTATCCGCCCGCCCGTTCCCGGTCACGGCCGCCTTGACCTCGGTGGGGGTGTGCAGGGCTACCGGCAGGCCCCGGCGGGCCGCGCACACGATCGCGACCGCGCCCGCCTGCGCCGTACCCATCACCGTCCGCACATTCAGCTGGCTGAACACCCGCTCCACCGCCACCGCGTCGGGATGGCACGCGTCCAGCCAGGCCTCGATCTCCGTCTCGATGGCCAGCAGCCGGACCGCGATGTCGTCCTCGGCTGACGTCTTGATGACCCCCACCCGGACCAGGGTCAGGGCCCGGCCCGGCGCCCCGTCGACGACTCCGACGCCACACCTGGTCAGGCCAGGGTCGACGCCGAGCACCCGGATCGGGTGCAGCGCATGGGTCAGGGCCACCAGGTCTCCGTCCGGAGCTCAGCTTCCGCGAACATCTGTTCGCCTAGAACTTACCGGTCCCCGGCCGGGGGATCGTGCACCCCGGCGGCGTGTCCGGTAATTGGCTCAGAAGCCGCATGTCGTGGAACATCGCCCCGCCGGCCAGCCGGTCGCCGTCGTAGGCGCCCAGGCACCGGCCCTGGGCGATGAGCCCGGACACGGTCTGGAGCCAGCGCTCACGCTCATCGGCGCTTTTGAGGCCGAAGGCACGTCCGGCCAGCTCCAGCTGCGTGTCGAGGTCGTCGTCGGGGCGCACGACCCGGATATCGATCCCGGAACTTTGCTGCTTCGCCACGAGGACACACCGTACGGCAGCCTCCGGGCCGGTCACCTCGATTAAACGCGCGGGTCAGAAACCGTCGATCATGAACGGGGTCGCGGCGAACGCGCCGTCCAGGGCCGCGTCGGCCGCCGGGCTGCCGCCTTCGGCGAGACCCGCCAGGCGCAGCGTGGCAACGGGCGTACCCGCGTACAGCGCGGCCAGGCCGCGGGCGCCGAGGGCCAGCGGCGCCGGCCCGGGTGAGCAAGCGGGGTGAGGTGGAGTGGTGCCACTGACCGTTCGGTATGGAGAAAGAGAACCTTCGCCGGCGCGGACGGTCAGTTCCCACTGGCCTGAGTTGGCGGGGCGCAGGTCGTCGGTGATGTGCAGCGGCACGGCGATATCGGTCACGGGGAAGCCACGGGCGGCGATGGCGGCCGGCGCGTCGAGCAGGCGCAGCATCCAGCTCTCGCGTTCGGCGATGTCCGCGTCCTGCTCACGCAGCAGCCACCAGAGGGGATCGGCCGGGCCGAGCTGCGCGCGTACCGTGCCGGCGACCGAGGAGTGGGACGCGACCAGGCCCCACAGCGCCCTGGTCGCCTCGGCCGAGGCCGCGGCCACCCGCTCAACGAAAATCTCGTCGTGGCCGTGCTGCCAGTGGTAACCGAGGAATCCATCCGGGACCAGGTAGGCGTACCGGTCGATATCGGCATACCGGCCGGGCCGGACCAGCCAGCGGCGCATGGTCGCCTCGTCGTAGGTGACCGGGCCGCAGTCCCGGGCCAGGGCGTGGGCGCGGCCGATGACGTCGAGCACCTCGGCCGCGTCGTCCGGTCCGGGTCGCCTGGGCCGCGGGACGGTCTCGTCCGACGCCCGGGCCAGGGGCTGGGCCAGCACGAACAGCGACCGCGCGGGCAGTACGGCCTCGTGCCTGTGGCCTGCTATCTCCCAGCCCAGCGAGCGGTAAATCGTCATCGTCGCCGGATACAAGACCGATAGCGGATAACCGCGCCCGGCCATGAGCTCAGTCAGCGCCGTCATCAAGGCGCGGCCGACGCCCCGGCCACGGTCCTCGGGCGCGATCATGACCGCGGCCACCCCGGCCATCGGGACGGCGCGCCCGTACCACCACTGGCGCATGTCGTGGAACAGCGCGCTGCCTGCTAGCCGGTCCCCGTCGAACGCACCCAGGCACCGGCCGTCAGCCACGATCGGCTCGATGTTCACCCGGATGCGTGCTTCGTTCTGCGGCCCGAACGCCCGGATGACCAGGTCCAGGTACTGATCCCAGTCGAGTCCGGCGGCCAGCGGCCGGATGGTCAGGTCAGTAGTCACGGCGCCGGCTCAGCCGAGTTTCTCCATGATGTCGTCGGACACCGAGTAGTTCGCGTACACGTCCTGCACGTCGTCGGAATCCTCGAGCGCGTCGATCAGCCGGAATACCCGTTTGGCCTGCTCCTCGTCGAGGTCGATCTCGACGCTGGGCAGGAACGCCACGTCGGCGGAGTCGTAGTCGATCCCCGCGTCCTGCAGCGCCGTGCGCGCCGCGATCAGGTCGGTGGGCTCGGACACGACCTCGAAAGACTCGCCGAGATCATTGACCTCCTCCGCGCCCGAGTCAAGCACGGCACCGAGCACGTCGTCCTCGGTGACGCCGTTTTTCTCGACCACGATCACGCCCTTGCGGTGAAACAGGTACGACACCGAACCGGGGTCGGCCATCGAGCCGCCGTTGCGGCTGAACGCGGTGCGCACATCCGAGGCAGCCCGGTTCCTGTTGTCGGTCAGGCACTCGACGAGCACCGCGACGCCGCCGGGGCCATATCCCTCGTAGGTGATGTTCTCGTACTGGGCGCCGCCGGCTTCCAGACCGCTACCGCGGCGGAGGGCTCGGTCGATGTTGTCGTTCGGGACCGAGCTCTTCTTCGCCTTCTGAATCGCATCGAACAACGTCGGGTTACCCGCCGGGTCTCCCCCGCCGGTACGCGCGGCGACCTCGACGTTCTTGATCAGCTTGGCGAACAGCTTGCCGCGCTTGGCATCCACCACCGCCTTCTTGTGCTTCGTGGTGGCCCACTTGGAGTGGCCGCTCATCAACTATCCCTTCACAATGTCAACGAAAAGCTCATGTATCCAGCCATCCTGGGTCAGCTCAGGATGGAAAGCCGTGGCCAGCAATGGGCCCTGCCGGACGGCGACGATCCTACCCGTGTGCTCGTCCGTTCCCAGAATGGCGACGCCTTCGCCGGCCTGCTCCACCCAAGGCGCCCGGATGAAGACGGCGCGCAGCGGATGTTTGCCGTCTTCGCCTGCGCCCAGGGTGATGTCGCTTTCGAAGGAGTCGACCTGGCGCCCGAACGCGTTCCGCCTGACGGTCATGTCGATGCCGCCGTACGTCTGCTGGCCAGGCACGCCGTCGGCCAGCCGGTCCGCC
This sequence comes from uncultured Actinomycetota bacterium, assembly GCA_963844625.1. Taxonomy (GTDB): domain Bacteria; phylum Actinomycetota; class Actinomycetes; order Streptosporangiales; family Streptosporangiaceae; genus Palsa-504. The sequence goes on from CAWJPF010000010.1 coordinate 324,353, forward strand.
AGCATGATCATCCCGGCACAGGAGCCGAAAGCCGGCAAGCCGGAGGCGATGAGCTTGCGGAGCGGCTCGAGGATGTCGAAGGCGACGGAGAGCCGCCACAGCGTGGTCGACTCACCGCCCGGGATCACCAGGCCGTCGACGCGTTCCAGTTCCTCGGGACGGCGGACCGGGACCGGTGCCGCCCCGGCGGCTTCGAGCGCGCGCAGGTGCTCGGGGACGTCGCCCTGGAGGGCGAGCACCCCGATCACGGGGCTCGCAGCCGACTTCATTCATTCCTCCGTGACCGCCGCTGCGGAGTGGCAGAGCCAAATTAGAACGCTGCCGCCGCTTTACCAGCCGCGGGTGGCGTAGTGCTGGTCGGGGGGAAGGGAGTCCAGGTTGATGCCGACCATGGGCTCGCCCAGACCGCGGGAGACCTTGGCCACGACGTCCGGGTCGTCGTGGAAGGTAGTGGCCTTCACGATCGCGGCGGCGCGCTTGGCCGGGTCGCCGGACTTGAAGATGCCCGAACCGACGAACACGCCCTCCGCGCCGAGTTGCATCATCAGCGCCGCGTCGGCCGGGGTCGCGATGCCGCCCGCGGTGAACAGCACGACCGGGAGCCTGCCCGCCCGCGCTACCTCGGCGACCAGGTCGTACGGCGCGCCGAGTTCCTTGGCCGCGCTGAACAGCTCTTCCTCGGGGATAGCGGACAGACGCCCGATCTCGGAGCGGATGGAGCGCATGTGCCTGGTCGCCTCGACCACGTTGCCGGTGCCGGCCTCGCCCTTCGAGCGGATCATCGCCGCGCCCTCGGTGATCCGGCGCAACGCCTCGCCCAGGTTGGTGGCGCCGCAGACGAACGGCACGGTGAACTTCCACTTGTCGACGTGATGGGCTTCATCGGCGGGAGTGAGGACCTCGGACTCGTCGATGTAGTCGACCCCGATGGCCTGCAGGACCTGGGCCTCGGCGAAGTGCCCGATCCGGCACTTGGCCATGACGGGGATGGACACCCCCGCGATGATGCCGTCGATCATGTCGGGGTCGCTCATCCTGGCGACGCCGCCCTGCACGCGGATGTCGGCCGGGACACGCTCGAGCGCCATCACGGCCACCGCGCCAGCGTCCTCGGCGATCTTGGCCTGGTCGGGCGTGACGACGTCCATGATCACGCCACCCTTGAGCATCTCCGCCATGCCGCGCTTGACCCGCGCGGTGCCGGTGACCGGCTCGTGCTCTTGCGGAGGGGACTGGTGATTGCGGGTGGACACTCGTAACCTCACTTGATCAATCGTGACTGCTTATCACCATCGTATGGGCAGCTGAGGGCGGGGGCTCGCCTGCCGAAGGCTAGCCACCCAAGGCGGCGCCGCTCTTCTCGGCGATCAGGGAGTCGTCCATCTCGAAGAACTGGGGTGCGGCGGCGTTGCCGGACAGCCGCAGCAGGCGGGCGAGCGGGCGGCGCCGGGCGTCCCTGGTCACCGCGACCATGTCGTTGTAGAACTTGCGGGCCAGGAACACCTGGTGCGCGGCCGCTTCGACTTCGGTGAGCAGTTCGTCCGCGCCTTCCTTCCCGGTCAGCGACGCACGGAAGTCCGGCTGGCTGAACGCGGCCCGCAGCGCCCGGGTCAGGTCGCTCTCGGCCAGGTCCCTGGGCCGGTCGCCGCCGCGCGTGCCGTGCACGGCTTCAGCCAGCAGCAGGCTGGTCGCCGGGTCGAGCAACCCGGAGGTCGCCAGCTCCAGAGCCACCGAGCTGCGGCGCAGCAGCGTCACGTCCAGGGCGGCGCGCGCCATCTCGACCCGGGCGTGCAGGCGGTCAATACGGCCGGCCCGCCAGGACACGTACACGCCGATAAGCAACGCGGCGGCCACCAAGATGACGATGTCGGTGATCATGTCCACCACCCCATCCGATCACGGGCGCCTGCTCGGCAGGCGCAGGCACGCGCAGCGATTCGCGGATTCACGACCGACCGGCCCGGTACTAGGCGAACTCGCTGCTGGCCGCGGCGACCTTGACCTGGGTGCTGCCGAGGACAACCGTCTCATAGACGCTGAACACGTCGCGGGCGACGACCGACCAGTCGTAGTCGGCCACCGCCGCCAGCGCTGCGGCCGATAGCTCGGCCCGCCGCACGGGGCCGTCGAGCAGGCATCCGGCCGCCCGGGCCAGGTCGGCGGCGTCGCCGACGGCGAACAGCTCCCCCGCCTCGCCGCCGCGCAGCACCTGCCGGAACGCGTCGATGTCGCTGGCCACGATGGGCACCCCGGCGGCCATCGCCTCGGCGGTCACGATGCCGAACGACTCGCCGCCGGTATTCGGCGAGCAGAATACGTCGACCGAGTGCAGCATGCGGACCTTGTCGTCGTCGCTGATCTGCCCGAGCAGGACCACTCGGTCGCGCAGGGCCGCCGGCACCCGGTGCAGCACATCCTCGGGATCCCCGGCCCGCCCCGCGACGAGCAGCCGCAGTCCTGGCCGCTCGGCGCCGAGGATCTCGAACGCCTTCAGCAATACGGACAAGCCCTTGCGCGGCTCCTCTATCCGGCCCAGGAAGCCGATGGCGCCGCCGGGTCCGGGCCAGCCGGGCAGCGGCTCGGCCTTGCGGAAGCGGCGGGTCGCCACGCCGTTCGGGATGACGACGGCGTCGCCGCCGATGTGCTCGACAAGGGTACTGCGAGCCGCCTCGGACACCGCTATCCGGCCGTTGATCTTCTCCAGCGCGGTGCGCAGCACCGGATAGGTGACGACGAGCACGCGGGAGCGCGGTATCGAGGTGTGGACGGTCGCGACGATCGGGCCTGAGGCCACCCAGCAGGCCAGCAGGGACAGGCTCGGCACGGCGGGCTCGTGCAGGTGCAGCACGTCGAACTCACCCTCCCGCAGCCAGCGCCTGACCCGGTTGACCGACAGGAATCCGAACGACAGTCGCGCCACCGACCCGTTGTACGGAACTGGGACCGCCCGGCCTGCGCCCACCACGTAAGGCGGCAACGGCGTATCGTCGTCGGCCGGAGAGATCACCGAGACCTCGTGGCCGAACTCGATCAACGCCTCGGCCAGGTCCCTGATGTGCGACTGGACGCCGCCGGGGACGTCCCACGAGTACGGGCAGACGATCCCGATCTTCATGGCTGGCTCCGCCGCGGAGGTGGCACCTGCCCTAGGGCCCCGGCCCCGGATCGTTCGGGCTCATGGTTGTTTGTGCTCAGCCTGGCTGGGTCCAGATCCGCCGTGAAAACCCGCTGCAGCATGTGCCAGTCTTGCGGGTGCTCGGCGATCGCTTCGGCGAAGACGTTCGCCATCTGCTGGCTCATCACCGCGACCTTCTCCGCGCGGGTGCCTGACTCGGGTACCGGGATCTCGTCGTAGATGCAGGCGCCCCACTCATCGCCCTCGAACCAGGTCGCGGTCGGCATCAGCGCCGCGCCGGTGTGCACCGCGAGCGCGGCCGTCGCGGCGATCCTGACCTTCTCGCCGAAGAGCTCGACCTCGACCCCGCTCGCCTTCAGGTCGCGGTCGCTGACCAGGCAGACCAGGCGGCCGGCCCGCAATCTCTGGGCCAGCGTCCCGAACGGGCTCGCGCCCCCGGTCAGCGGCAGGACCTCGAAGCCCAGCGTCTGCCTGAACCGTACGAAGCTCTCGTAGACCGACTCGGGCTTGAGCCGCTCCTGCACGGTGGTCAACGTGCCCGCGCCGCGGGCGATGACCCACGCGCCCGCCTGCTCGAAGTTGCCCATGTGCGGGAGCGCGATGACCACGCCGCGGCCGGCCTTGAGGTGAGCGAACATCGTCGCCTCGCCCGGGCCGCGGAAATGCATCCCGGACACGATCCGCTCGACCGGGATCACCGGCAGCCGGAACACCTCGAGCCAGTACCTGGCGTAGGAGCGCAGCGCGGCCCGGGACAGGGTACGCAGCTCCTTGCCGTCGACCTCGGGGCTGCCCTGCTTATAGGCCAGTACGCGGCGCAGGTTGCCCTCGAGCACCTGCACCTTCGGTCCCTGCCGCCGCCACGCAAGATCGGCCACCTCGGTGAAGGCCCACCGCGCCCACGATTGCGGCAGGCGGCAGATCACCTTCCAGCCCAGCTGGTACGCGAACCCCGTCAGCCGCTCGCTCATCCGGCGACTCAGTACCGCCACGGCCAACACTCCTTAGCCACCCTGCTCCCCGGGAGAGCCACCCTGATCCCCTGGCGCCTGCACTGCCTTCGCTGCCTTCGCTGCCTGGTAGACCGCGTACACCCGCTGCCAGAAGGTATAGGCGCTCAACACGGCCAAGCCCCATAGCCCCACGTTGAGAATGTACGGCACGCCGAGGCCGGAAACACCGACCGCGACGAGGGAGATGACCATCCGTTCGGGCCGTTCGATCAGCCCCACGTCGCAGCGCAGGCCGAGACCCTCGGCCCGGGCCTTCGCGTAGGACACTAGGTTCCCCGTGACCAGGCAGAACAAGCACACTCCCGCGAGCAGCGGGTTGCGGCCGCCGAGCATGAACCACACCACGAGCCCGCAGAAGATGCCGGCGTCCGCGATCCGGTCCATGGTCGAGTCCAGGAACGCGCCCCAGGTACCCGTCGTCCCTTTCAGCCGGGCCAGCACGCCATCCAGCATGTCGAGGAACACGAAAATCGTGCAGGTGAAGGCGCCGGGGAACAACTCGCCTATCGGGAACAGGCCGAGAGCCCCGCCGACCACGCCTACGGTGCCGATGACCGTGATGGCGTTCGGCGTTATCGGGGTACGCGCGAGTACCTTGCCCACCGGGGTGAACAGGCGCGTCATCGCGGGCCGCAGCGTGTCCAGCATGGCCGTCCCACCTTACTGTGCTGGCTGTGCTGGTCCGTGGGGGCGGCCCCCCGGAACCCTCGATCCTGGGGGACGTATCTCCCCAGCTCCCCGGCCAGACCCCCGTCGGGGGGACGTAGCTCTCGCGGGCGGCTGGCCCGGGCCGCCCTTGCCTGGGTGTCACTTGCTGGTAACCGGGGAGATTCTTTATATGGGGCTTGTGGACATGGTGCTCGCGGGTTAAGGCTGGTCGTGCGCACCCAGCGATCGCAAGGAGGCGAACGGCAGTGACATCAGCAGCGAGTGGGACAGCCGGGTCGGGAGGAGCCGCGGGCAGGGCACCGACGGCCGATCAAGTACGGAATGTGGTGCTGGTCGGCCATTCAGGTACCGGGAAGTCCAGCCTGGTCGAGGCGCTCCTCGCGGCGACGGGCACGATCCAGCGCCCGGGCAGCGTCGAAGAGGGGACCACAGTCAGCGACTTCGACGAGGTCGAGGTCAGGCAGCAGCGATCGGTCAACCTGACCCTCGCGCCCGTCGTGCACAACGGCATCAAGGTCAACTTGCTCGACACCCCCGGCTACGCCGACTTCACCGGCGACCTCCGGGCCGGGCTGCGAGCCGCGGACTCAGCACTGTTCGTCGTATCCGCCACCGGCGGGATCGACGGCGTGACCAGGATGCTGTGGGAGGAGTGCGCCGCGGTCGGCATGCCGCGCGCGGTCGTCATCACCAAGATCGACCACCAGCGGGCCGATTTCGAGGCCACCTTGACCGCCTGCCGCGACGCCTTCGGGGATGCTGTCGCTCCCCTGTACCAGCCCGTCGGCACCCCGGTGAACGGGCTGATCGGGCTGCTGTCCGAGAAGCTGTACAGCTACTCGGGCGGCGTGCGTACCGAGGGCGCGACCGCGGCGGAGGATGCTGACCAGATGGCACAGCTGCGCGGCGAGCTGATCGAGGGCATCATCACCGAGAGCGAAGACGAGAGCCTGATGGACAGGTACCTGTCCGGGGAGAACATCGACCCCAAGGTGCTGATCGAGGACCTGGAGAAGGCGGTCGCGCGCGGCAGCTTCTACCCGGTGCTCGCCGCGTCCTCGCCGCAGCGGATCGGCATGCTCGAACTGCTCGAGGTCATGACCCAGGCCTTCCCCTCCCCCGCCGAGCACCCCATGCCCGATGTCACCACGCCCGACGGCAAGCCCGTCACCGGGCTGACCAGCGACGCTAAGGGGCCACTGCTGGCCGAGGTGATCAAGACCACCTCGGACCCCTACGTGGGCCGGATCAGCCTGGTCCGCGTGTTCTCGGGCACGCTGCGTCCCGACGCCTCCGTTCACGTGTCCGGCCACGGGCGTGCCGCCCGTGGGCACGAAGACCACGACAACGACGAGCGGGTGGGTGCGCTTACTTCCCCGCTCGGCAAGCAGCAGCGCCCCGTCACCCAGTGCGGGGCCGGCGACATCTGCGCCGTGGCCAAGCTCAGCACCGCCGAGACCGGCGACACGCTGTCCGACAAGGACCGCCCGCTGCTGATGGAACCGTGGTCGATGCCCGAGCCGCTGCTGCCGGTCGCGATCGTGGCCAAGTCCAAGGCCGACGAGGACAAGCTCTCCCAGGCTCTGAGCCGCCTGGTCGCCGAGGATCCGACGCTACGCCTGGAAATGAACGCCGAGACCAGGCAGCTGGTGCTGTGGTGCATGGGCGAGGCCCACGCCGACGTGCTGCTCGACCGGCTCGCCAACCGGCACGGCGTCGCGGTAGAGACGACGGGCCTGCGGGTCCCGCTGCGGGAGACGATCGCCGGCAAGGCGCAGGGACTGGGCCGCAACGTCAAGCAGACCGGCGGCCACGGCGAGTACGGCATCTGCCACATCGAGGTGGAACCGCTCGATGACTCGGCCGGGTTCGAGTTCGTCGACAAGATCGTCGGCGGGGTGGTACCGCGCCAGTTCATCCCGTCGGTGGAAAAGGGCGTCCGCTGGCAGATGGAGCAGGGCGTCACGGCCGGCTACCCGATGACCGGCGTCCGTGTCACCCTCTACGACGGCAAGGCGCACTCGGTGGACTCCTCTGACATGGCCTTCCAGAAGGCCGGGCGGCTGGCGCTGCGGGACGCCGTCGACAAGGCGCAGCCGACGCTGCTCGAGCCGATGGACGAGGTCACGGTGCTCGTCCCTGACGACTATGTCGGCGCCGTCATGTCGGACCTGTCTTCCCGCCGCGGCCGGGTGCTCGGCACCGAGCCTGTCGGGGTCGGCCGGACGCTGGTCAAGGCGGAGATCCCGGAACTCGAGATCACCAGGTACGCCATTGACCTGCGTTCGGTCTCGCACGGAACGGGATCCTTCACCCGGCAGTACCTGCGGCATGAGCCGCTCCCGTCGCACCTGGCCGCCAAGGTAGCCGCCGACTCACGCCCCGATTAGCGGATCAGTTTGTCGTGGTCGTGGCAACGTGCACCAAAGAGTGTGCACGTTGCCACGACCATGTACTGCCCGGCGGGTGGGGCTGGCGCGTGGCGCGGAGGCGGCGGTTGCGGTTAGGTCGCGGGCCAGGCTTCGGCGAGGAGCTTGCGGGTGTCGGCCAGGAGCTGGGGCAGAACGCGGGTACGGCCGACGACCGGCATGAAGTTGGTGTCCCCGCCCCACCGGGGCACGACGTGCTGGTGCAGGTGGGCGGCGATGCCGGCGCCCGCGACCGAGCCCAGGTTCATGCCGATGTTGAAGCCCTGCGCGCCGGACGCCTGCCGCAGCGCACGGATGGCGTGCTTGGTGAACTCGGAGAATTCGGCCGTTTCCTCGGTCGTCAGCTCGGTGTAGTCGGCCACATGCCGGTACGGGCAGATCAGCACGTGACCGCCGTTGTACGGGTAAAGGTTGAGCACCGCGTACACCAGCGAGCCGCGGGCCACGATCAGGCCCTCGGCGTCGCTGAGCGTAGGCGCGCGGCAGAACGGGCAGCCCTCATCCTCGCCAGGACCAGACGGCTTGCCCTCACCCTTGATGTAGGCCATCCGGTGCGGCGTCCACAGCCGCCCGAACGCATCGGGTACGCCCGCGAAAACCTGATCGGGCGACGATTCGGAGGGCACAGGATTACACCCGGACGCGGCCGGAGGCAGGCCCGCCGGAGAGCACCGCGCCCGTCGTCGGGCCAGCCTCGACCACATGCTCGCGACCTGCGAGGGTGATACGAAGCTGCTGGCTGGACACGGTGTACTCCTTGATGGCAGGAAGAACTGGTGACCCGATGCTATCGGCAGGCGGCGGTATCGCGCGCACGAGTATTCCCGGTTAGCGGCGGCCGGGCCGGTCGTCGCGGACCAGTCCGGCGCGGCGCAGCGCGTCGGCCAGCGCGCCGTCGCCGGCCGCGTCCGGACGCTTGGCGTCCCCGGGACCCGGCCTGCGCCACCACGCGCGCCACCACGCGCGCCACCACGCGCGCCGCCACGCGCGCCGCCACGCGCGCCGCCGCCGGAACCGGTTGGGCTTGGCTGGGTGGGGGAACCGGTGTCCGTTCGGCCCGATTTGGATGAAGAGCGGGCGGTGCGGTCGTCGGCTCGCTCGCGGCCGCCCGCCGGGCGCGGGCCTTCGTCGTCCAGCCGCAGCGTGAGCGAGATGCGGTGCCGCGGGATGTCGACGGAGAGCACCTTGACCCGCACCACGTCGCCGGACTTGACCACGGTATGCGGGTCGGAGACGAAGTTCCTGGACATGGCGGACACGTGCACGAGGCCGTCCTGGTGCACGCCGACATCCACGAACGCGCCGAACGCGGCCACGTTGGTGACCACGCCCTCGAGCACCATGCCGGGTTCCAGGTCCCCGATCGTCTCGACCCCCTCGGCGAACGTCGCGGCGGCGAACGCGGGTCGCGGGTCGCGGCCTGGCTTCTCCAGCTCGCGGAGGATGTCCGTGACGGTCGGCAGCCCGAAACGGTCGTCGGTGAACTGCTGGGGCTTCAGCGTGCGAAGCACGGCGGTGCTGCCGATCAGGGCGCCCGCGGTGCTGCCGGTCGCGGCCAGCATCCGGCGTACCACGGGGTAGGCCTCGGGGTGCACGCCCGAGGCGTCGAGCGGGTCGTCGCCGCCGCGGATGCGCAAGAACCCGGCGCACTGCTCGAAGGCCTTCGGGCCCAGCCGGGGGACCCCCATCAGCTGCTTGCGGGTCCGGAATGCTCCCTCGGCGTCGCGCCGGGCCACGATCGCCGTCGCCAGGCCGGGCGTGATGCCCGACACCCGGGCCAGCAGCGGCTGCGAGGCGGTGTTCAGGTCCACGCCGACCGCGTTCACGCAGTCCTCGACCACGGCGTCCAGCGAGTGCGACAGCTTGCCCTCGGCGACGTCATGCTGGTACTGGCCGACGCCGATGGATTTCGGGTCGATCTTGACCAGCTCCGCCAGCGGATCCTGCAGCCGCCGCGCGATCGACACCGCACCGCGGAGCGAGACATCCATCCCGGGCAGTTCTTCCGACGCGTAGGCCGAGGCGGAGTAGACGCTGGCGCCCGCCTCGGAGACGACCACCTTGGTGAGCTTGAGGTCGGGGTGACCCTTGATGACCTCGGCGGCCAGCCGGTCGGTTTCCCGGGAGGCGGTCCCGTTGCCGATGGCAACGAGCTCGGCACGGTGCTGTTTAGCCAGCTTGGCGAGGACGTCGATGGACTCGTCCCAGCGGCGGTGCGGCTCGTGCGGGTAGATCGTGGCGGTGCCGAGCACCTTGCCGGTGGCGTCGGTTACCGCGACCTTGACGCCGGTCCGGAAGCCCGGGTCCAGGCCGATCGTGGTCCGCGCGCCGGCCGGGGCGGCCAGCAGCAGGTCCCGCAGGTTGGCGGCGAACACGCGGACCGCCTCGTCCTCGGCCGCCTGCCACAGGCGAACCCGCATGTCGACACTCAGGTGCACCAGGATGCGGGTGCGCCAGGCCCAGTGCACGGTGGCGGCCAGCCACGGGTCGGCGGGCCGATTGTGGTTCTGTATCCCGAAACGTTCGGCGATGCGCGTCTCGTGCTCGGCGTCGTCGGCGCCCGGGTCGAGCGTGAGGTCGAGGATCTCCTCCTTCTCGCCCCTGAACAGGGCCAGGATGCGGTGCGAGGGCAGCCGCGCAAACGGCTCGCTGAAGTCGAAGTAGTCCGCGAACTTCGCGCCCTTTTGTTCCTGGCCGTCGCGGACCTTCGAGATCAGCGTGCCGCGCGCCGCCATCGCCTCGCGCAGCCCGCCGATCAGGTCCGCGTCCTCGGCGAAACGCTCGACCAGGATCGCGCGGGCGCCGTCCAGGGCGGCGTTCGCGTCCGGGACGCCTGCGTCCGTGACACCTGCGTCCGTGACGCCTGCGTCTGTGACGCCTGCGTCCGGGGCGACGAAGGCCGCGGCTTCTTGGTACGGGTCGCGCTCCGGGTCAGTCAGGAGCAGGCCGGCGAGCGGCTCAAGTCCGGCCTCGCGTGCGATCTGCGCCTTGGTCCGGCGTTTCGGCTTGTAGGGCAGGTAGAGATCTTCCAGCCGTGCCTTGGAGTCGGCGGCGCGGATCTGCTGGGCGAGCTCGTCGGTCAGCTTGTCCTGGGTTTGGATCTCCTTGAGGATCGCGTCCCGGCGCTCGTCGAGTTCGCGGAGGTAGCGGAGTCGCTCGTCGAGCGTCCGCAGCTGCGCGTCGTCGAGCGCGCCGGTGGCTTCCTTGCGGTACCTGGCGACGAACGGCACGGTGGCACCGCCGTCGAGAAGCTCCACCGCGGCGCTGACCTGGCGGACGGCCACGCCGAGCTCGTCGGCGATCCGCTGGTCTACCGACCCTGATTGAATCTGCGTCACCAGAGCATTCTGCCAGCGGCCGCTAGCGTACGGTGCCCGGCGGCTCGGGATTGCGCCGCCCGGCGGCTCGGGATAGCGCCGCCCGGCGGCTCGGGATTGCCGCCGGCGCCTCGGATTAAGCGGGCGTGTAGCGCTGGATGGTCACGCCTTCGGTGCTGATGCGGGTGACGTCGGCGAGCTGCAGCCGGGTGCGCTTGGCCCCGTCGAACAGGCGCTTTCCGGTGCCGAGGACCAGCGGGAAAGTCATCAGCCGGTATTCGTCGACCAGGCCCAGGTCCGTCAGGCCGCGCACAAGCGTGGCGCTGCCGGCGATCAGGATGTCGCCCTCGTATTTTTCCTTGAGGTCTGCCGCCTCGGCGGCGGTGCTGAGAACCGTCGTGTTGTTCCAGGACGGATCGGTCAGGGTGGTCGAGACCACGTATTTAGGCATGCCGTTCATCTTCTCGGCGAACCCGAAGGGGTCCTCCATGGAGGGCCATGCCTGAGCGAAACCCTCGTAGGTGACGCGGCCGAGCAACTGGGCATCGGAGGCCATCAGCTCGTCCAGCTTGAACTTGCGTCCCACGTCGCCCTGATCGAAGGTGAAAGACCACCCGCCATGCTCGTAACCCTCGGCGCCGCCTGGGTCCTCGACGACCCCGTCCAGTGAGATGAACTCGGTCACTACGATCTTGCCCATTCTTGCGTCTCCTGTCCGTCGGTAACTTGCTCAACGTAGACCACGTGCCGGGGCGAAACTCATCGGTTCGGCCGGGTTTCAGGGCGTCAGGCCGGCCAGATCGAGAAGGTCGTCGAGGATGCGGTCGAAGGAGCTGACGGTCAGGGACAGGTGACCCTCGCCTGGAAGCAGGTGAGCGCGCGCGCCCGGTATGTTAGCGGCCAGCCACCGGCCGTGCGCGAACGGGACCATCTTGTCCTGGTCGCCCTGCCAGATGGCGACAGGGGCGGCTTGGCCGGGCGTGGGCGAGTCCGAGCCCAGGGAGAAACCCCAGTCCTGGACGAACGCCAGGTCGTCGTCCCGCCAGCCCGCGACGCCGCCGTTCATCGCCGCTCGCAGCGCGGCGGCCACGTGGTCGGCATACTCGCCGCTGAGCGCCGCCTTGTCTGCGTCTATCACCAGGCCACCTAGCGACTCGGCCACGCTGGCGCCGGTGAGGGAGGCCATCATGCCGGCCATGCCGTCGAGAAATTCGGTCAGCACCGCCTCGCCCTGGACGGCGGCCCCGAACTCCGCCACGTTCTCCGGGCCCATGCCGGCTAGCCAGTCGAGTCCCTTGGCTCCGTACGGCGCTACCCCGGCGATCGACGCCGCCGCCAGGCAGCGGCCGGGCAGGGCCGCGGCGCAAGCCAGCGTGTGCGGCCCGCCACCGGACCAGCCGAGCGTGACGAACGTGCCCGCGCCGAGGTCGTCGAGGACCGCGGCGGTATCGGCAGCCACGTCCACCACCCGGCGCCCGGGCCGCGGGGTCGATCCCTCGTAGCCGGGCCGGGCGGCCAGGATGACTCGCAGGCCACGGAGGCCGGCCGCCTGCACCGCAGGCGGGTAAAGCACGAGCCCGACGGGAGTGCCCTCGTGCAGCACCAGCGGCAGGCCGTCGGACGGACCGGCGATGAGCAGGTCGATCGTCCGCCCGTCGGGCAAGGTGGTGAGGCGTCGTTCGGTGTCCATGGACGCTTAGCCTAGGGTCGCTGGTCGTTAGCCGCGCAGGCGTTGGGGCGTCGGGGCTCTGAGCTCTGGGGCTCTGAGCTCTGGGGTCAGGCCCGCGCGAAGCCTCGCTCCGGCGTGACCAGGACCGCGACCCGGCGCTCCTCGGCCATGACGCGGTCGTAGGCGCCGAAGTCGTCGTGCGTTCCGCCGGCCGCGGTGAAGATCTCCCGCAGCAGCAACCGCAGCCGTTCCGCGTCCACGCCTGGCATCGGGTCGTCGGGTCCGGCCAGCTCGACCGGCCCTTCGGCCGATGCCCACTGCCAGCCTGCCCGGACGACGACCGTGGCCCGCGGCCGCGCCCGCAGGTTGGCCACCCGGTGGGCGTCACCGCGGCTCACCAGGCCGACGACCTGCGCTCCGGTGACGGGATGCGGCAGCACGCCCGCGTTCACTACCGACGACTGGATCGTCCCGTCGGGCCGCAGCGTTGACACCACGACCAAACCGTGATCACCCTCGACCAGCCGGGCGAATTCCTCGAGTCCGCTCACCGCTGCAGCCTAACCGACCCGGGTTCCCGGCTTCGCGGCCCCGCCTCAACCACAGCGATGCTCCATCGCTGTGGTTATAGCCACAGCGATGCTCCATCGTTGTGGTTGCCTGGGGCGGGTTGGCGGTAGCGGTGCGACCCGTGGGGTTCATGATCTGGTCGCGGGCGCGAACGACAGGACCAGGCGGTCTTCCACGGGGCGGAAGCCGAGGCGCTGGTACAAGGCGTTACTCGTGGGGTTAGACAGGTCGGTGTAGAGCACGACCTCGGTCGCCCCGGCATCTAGCGCGGCCTGGCTCACGGCGATGGTCGCGCCGCCCGCGTACCCTCGTCCGCGCAGTTCGGGTGTCGTGTAAACGGGACCCACGCGCGCCATCCCGGCGACGATGCGAGTTCTCCCGGCGATCGAGACAGGGGCACCGCCCACCTCCCAGACGACGATGCCGCCGTAGCTGAGCCGTTCGTCCGCGGCGGCCGCGTAATCCTGCGTGTCCGGGTCGCCGACCTCACGAGTGAACGTGCGAAACCACTCGATCAGCAGGTCGCGGTCGCGGTCGGCAGCCATCCTTGACGCTCCCTCGGGGGCTGGCTGCGGCCGGGCGAGTTCGCCGAGCGCGAACAGGCGCATGCGATGGTGAACCTTCGCGGCGGCCCCGGCGTGGTGGACCCACGCGTCCGCGAACGCTGCCGCGGCGCCGGATTCCGCGTTGATCCCCTGGATCAGGCACCGGGCCGCGGCGAGTTCGCCGGCGAGTTCGGCCGCGGCGTGCTCGCTCATGAACGTGAGGAAGACCGGGAAGCCCGGCGTATACATGAACGCTCCGCGGACCTGGTTCCCGTCGGCGCCCGGCCGCCACCAGCCGAACAACGGCTCGTTCTGGCTAGGCCGGCCGTCTGCGGGTGCCTGTCCCCTAACCCTGAGATTCTCCGCGACGGTCAGGATGACCGTGTTACGCACCCGCTCGGCGCGCAGGAACTCCCCCGCCTCAACCAGGAACGCGCCAACGTCTCCCGTGGTGAACCAGCTCACGCAGCCATGGTGGCACGGGCACCGCCGCCGATCCCAGCCGATTTCCCGCGGTCGCCCAGCGGTCGTTTCCCTGGCGTGATCAGATAGTGAGCACGAAGGGGGCGCAAGACTATGCCGAACAAGCCAGCCCGAGCCGACGGGTCTCGTGCGGCCGCCGGCGCTTTCGGCATCGACCTATACCAGGTGCTGGCCGGGCAGACCACCGACACGGTTTTCTCCCCGGTGAGCGTGGCCAGCGCGCTGATGATGGCCCTGTGCGGAGCGCACGGCCGCACGGCGCAGGAGCTCGCCTGCGCGCTGCACCTGGACCCATCGCCAGGGGTGGCCGCCGACGGGCTGCGCTCTCTGTCGGCCATGCTGGCCGCCCTGGCGACAGGCGATTCGGTGACGTTCCGGGCGCCGAATACGGTATGGGTCCAGTCCGGCCTGCCGCTGCGGCCCGCCTTCACTGCCGAGCTGGCCGGGGCCACGGCTAAGCTCGCCGACGTTGATTTCGCCGGGGCACCCGAGGCGGCGCGGGCCGAGATCAACCGGGTGATCGCCGAGCAAACCGAGGGCAAGATCACCGGCTTGCTGGCGCCCGGCACCATCATGTCGCTGACCAGGCTGGTGCTCGCCAGCGCGGTGTACCTCAAGGCCGCGTGGACCGACCCTTTCCCCGAGTCTGCAACCAAGGACGCGCCGTTCTACCCGGACGGTCCTGGCCAGCCGGGCCTGACCGTGCCGATGATGCACCGGACCGCGCCGCGTGCCTACCTCCGCGGCGACGGGTACCAGGCCGTCCTGCTCCCCTACCGGGGCGCCAGCCTGGCGATGGCGGTCGTGCTGCCCGACGGGCCGCTGGCGGCGTTGCAGCCGAAGATCGGCGCGGCCGGGCTGGACGGCCTGCTCGCCGGCCCGGCTACGCATCAGGTCGCGCTGTCTATGCCCAGGTTCCGGCTGGAGGCCGAGTTTGACCTCATCCCGGCCCTGCGACAGCTCGGCGTGAGCGAGGCGTTCGGCGACGACGCGGACTTCAGCGGCATCACCGAGGCCGAGGCGCTGCAGATAAGCGCGGTCGCGCACAAGGCGTATATCGATGTCGATGAGCAGGGTACCGAAGCGGCGGCCGCCACCGCGGTCATCATGAGGACGTCAGCCGCGCTCCGGCTGCCCCCGCCGGTCACGATGGTCGTCGACCGGCCGTTCCTGTTCGCGATCCTCGACACCGCGACCGCCCTGCCGTTGTTCCTCGGCCAGGTCGCCCACCCGCGAGCCGGCTAGACCCGTCTTCGGTTCCGGAACCGGCGGCGGGCTCC
>CAWJPF010000011.1:0-271614 GCA_963844625.1 uncultured Actinomycetota bacterium
TGCCACTCCCGGCCCGACCGGGCCAGCCGGGACATCTCGATGCCCAGCACGATCCCCACATGATCCAGCCCTACCTCGGCGACCAGCCGCGCGAAGCCCGGACGCGCGTCGGCGCCGGAGGCCGAATGCCCCAGGTCCTCATCGATCACCAGCACCCGCGACGGCGCCCACCCCAGCGTGACCGCGCGCTCGGCCAGCCCGTACTGCAGCCGCGTGGACTCGGCGTGATCGGCCACCTGAGCCGCGGTGGACTGGCGGACATAGACCGCCGCCAGGCGGTCACGATGCCAGGGCTGGATCTTGCCCTCCGCCCGCTCCCAGGGCAGCCTCGCCGTGACGCTCACCGCGCTCACCCCCGCTCCCGCCCATCGCGCGCACCATCCGCTCGACCAGCAGGCCCAGCAGACGACCCGCGAGCACCCGGTCGACCTCCGGGAACGACTCCCATGCCGGCGCGGTCACCCGCGCCTGCCGGCTAAGGGGGCACAGCAGCATCTCCAGGCACCGCTCACCTCCCTCATCCGCCCCGGCCCGCACCTCACGCAGCCGCCGGACATCTGCGACCACGGCCAGCAGGCCGTCAATTCCTAGGACAGCAGGAGGATCCCCTCGGCTCGATACGCCTATGTATGCAGTCTGGCTTGCCCCTTGAACATATGTTCCGGTTCTGCAAGCAGCAGCTCGGCTGGACCCGCCCGAAGCTCCGCGACCCGGCCGCCGCCGACCGCTGGACCTGGCTCGTCATCACCGCCTACGTCCAGCTGCACCTCGCCCGCGATCTCGCGGGCGACATCCGGCTCCCCTGGCAGCAGCCGTGCGCTCCCGGCCGCCTCACCCCGTCCCGGGTCCGCCGGGGCTACCGGCGCATCCGCCAGGACCTGCCCGTTCCCGCCAGCGCGCCGAAACCCTCCCGGCCCGGCCCCGGCCGCCCGAAGGGCTCGAAGAACCAAAAGCCCGCCACCCGCCACGACGTCGGCAAAACCGTCAAGCGCGAGGAACCGAAGAAGAAGACCCGCAGGCAGGCACCCTTAAATAACAAGCTTAGAAACAAAACCCTGGAAATAGGCGAGGCTATGAATACCGCTAAGCAGGCCATGGCGAACATGGAATACGTACGCAGGCTGCTCGAGCAAAAGCAGCCCGGATTCGCCGCATCGCTGGAATTGGCCGCGCGGCTGGTGGAACGGAAACTCCGCAAGCCGGCCGTGGCGTCGCGGAATGTCCTCGATTCCGCCGCCGCATGACCGGCCACGGCGGCATGTTGACACGCGGTCTGAAGACCTGGGCCGCCATCGTCCCTCCGTCTCCGTTCAGCTGCGACCCGGACGCCGATCGGGGATTGTGGGCTCGGCTCATCCGGCGAGCGCGGTGCGCGGACAGCAGGCTCGACGCGGATCAGTGGTTCCCGGTCAGCACCCAGGCGGAAGATGCCCGCCGTGAGGCCGCCGACGCGATCGCCGTCTGCCGGGCCTGCCCCGTCCGCAGCCTGTGCCTGGACCTGTCGCTGCGGCACTGGGACATTGGGCGGCACGGCATCTGGGGCGGCCTGGTGGCGGCCGACCGAGCCAGCTTGCGGCGCGGGCTCCTCGCCCGCAAGGCAAGCGCTGCCGAGCCGCAGACCGGGGTACCGACCCGGGTCTTTCACGGGCGCCACCCGCCGTCCGGAGCGCGATCCTGGAGGCAAGCAGAAGGAGGGCGCGATGAACGAGACTTGTGACCGGTGCGGACCCGCGGTCCGCGCGGCTTACCGCGCCAACGGGAGCGGCGAGCTTTACGTATGCGGGCACTGCGCGCGCCGGCTGCGGGCGGCGCTGTCCGCGCAAGGCTGGACCATCGGGCTCATCGGCGAGCCTGACCCCGTGCCGCAAGCTACCCGGCACCTGTTTAGCTGGCGACGGGCATCCTGACGTCCGCAATCTCCAGCCACCTGTGGCAGGTGATGATGAGCGTCTCGCCTTCCGCGCCGGCTAACACGCGGCCTGGGTCGCTGGGCAGGGCCTGCCAGAGCTGGGCGCGGGAGGTGATGCCGAGCTTGGCGAAGACCTTGCCCAGGTGGTACTGGACGGTGCGGGTGCTGATGAACAGCCGGGCGCCGATCTGCGGGTTTGACAGGCCGTCCCGGGCCAGCCGCGCGACCTGGGCCTCCTGGGCGGTCAGCTCGACCGTGGTCTCGACCGTGCGCTTGCGGGCGGTCTCGCCGGTGGCCTGCAGCTCGCGGCGGGCCCGCTCGGCGAACGCCCCGATGCCCATCGCGTCCAGCATCTCGTAGGCCGTGCGCAGCTGATCCCGCGCCTCGGTACGCCGGCGCTCCCGGCGCAGCCACTCCCCGTACAGCAGATACGCGCGGGCCAGCTGGGCGCGGACCGGCGTCCGGGCCAGGTGCTCGATCGACTCCCGATAGCACCGCTCCGCGGCGTCACCGTCGCTGAGCAGGGCGCGGGCCCGGGCCTCGATCCCTAGCACCCACTCGGTGGGCGTCACCCGGGTGCGTTCGGTCAGCCACTCCAGGGCGGCCCGCAGGAGCGCGACCGCACCGGTCCTGGCCGCCGCCTCGACCAGCTCGGGCACGATATGAGACCCGTACCCCATCGGCTCGCGCTCGAAGGCCCGTCCCGCCGCCGCACACGCGGCGGCGTGCTGCCCGAGGCCGTTGTACAGCACCGAGCTCGCGTAGGCCGCGAGGCTGACCAGCCGGATCACACCGCGGGCCGTCGCCTCCTGCGAGATGGCGTCGATCAGGTCAGACGCCTCCCGCTCCTGGCCCCGCCAGGCCGCGAGCATCATCGCGGTATCCGCGATCGGCGGGTTCCCTGTGGCCTCCGCGATCAGGCGATCCTCTTCGACCAGCCGCGCCCCCGCGGCCAGCTCGCCGGCCAGGATGTGGGTTCTGGCCAGGTAGTTGAGCGCGAAGGTAAGGTGCATGAGCGCGCCCGTGTCGCGCGCGAACTGAACCTGGCCGGCCGCCAGGACATGCCAGGACTCGAAGTCCCACAGCTCCATGGCGATGATCTGGCCGATTCTCCCGCCGGCGAGCCAGAGCCAGCGGTCGGCTTCAGCCGAGCTGACATCCAGCGCGAGAAACATCTCGAGCGCCCGGTTAAGACCCGGAGCGGCCGCCGCGTATCCCTTCGTCAGCCGCAGCGCGACCGTGTTGAGCAGGACGTCCACCGCACGAGGCGGCTCGGGGCCCGACGGCGCGGTACGCGCGGCCTCGGCCGCCTCCCGCACGCCGGGACTGCCCATGTCGTTGGCCCACACCGCGGCCACCAGCGCGTCCAGATGCGCCGCGCGGGACAGGTTGACGTTGACCGGTTCGAGCCGCCGGGCCGCGCTGAGCAGCAACGGGGCCGCGTCGCTGCCGCGTCGCTGGTCCAGGGCGATCTGCCCGCGCAGCCGTTCCATCTCGGCCGCCTGCAGCTGGTCCTGCGGCCCGGCCTCGACCGCGATCAGCAGTCCCAGCGCCGCATCCAGGGCCCCGGCGTCGCACTTGGCCCGCGCCGCGGCGAGCAGCCGCTGGGCCCGGCGGACGGGGTTGGGAGTCAGCAGCGCCGCGTGCTCCAGGAACGCGGCCGCCGCGGCCAGCCCGCCGCGGGCCTGCGCCCGCCCCGCCGAGCGCTCCAGCTCCGCCGCGACATCCTCATCAGGCCCGGGCGCGGCCTGGGCCCGGTGCCACGCCCGCCGGTCGGGATCCAGCAGCGGATCGGTGACCTCCGCCAGCGCGCCATGCACCTGCTGCCGGTCCGGCAAGGACGCGGACCGGTAGGCCGCCGAGCGCACCAGCGGATGCCGGAACCGCACCTGGGCGCCAAACTCGACCAGGCCCGCCTCGACGGCCGGCGCCGCGGCTTCGGCACCGATGCCGAGCCGGCCGACCGCCCGCCACACCAGCAGCGGATCCCCGGCCGGCTCCGCCGCCGCCACGAGCAGCAGCCGCCGGGCCGGCGCGGGCAGCGCCTCGACCCGGCGTCCGAAGCTTTCCTCGATCCGCCCGGACAGCGGCCCCGCGGCAGGCAGCCCGAACCCGCCCGCCAGCTGCGCCGACGTCAGCCCCCGCGGCAGCTCGAGCAACGCCAGCGGGTTGCCGCGGGTCTCGGCCACGATCCGGTCCCGGACCCGCGCGTCCAGCGGCCCGGCCAGCGCCGAGTCCAGCAGCGCCCGCGCCTCACCTTCCGCCAGTCCCGCCACCACCAGTTCCGGCAACCCGGTCAGTTCGTCGCCGGAAAACCGGGCCGCAAAGACCAGGCCGACCGGGTCCGCCGCCAGCCGCCGCGCGACGAACCCCAGGGCCTGTGCCGACGCGCGGTCAAGCCACTGCTCGTCATCCACCACGCAGACCAGCGGGCGCTCTCCCGCCACCTCCGACAGCAGGCCCAGCACGGCCAGACCCACCAGGAACCGGTCCGGCGCCGGACCGGCGCTGATACCGAACGCGGTCAGCAGCGCATCACGCTGCGGCTCCGGCAGACGCTCTAGGTGATCCAGCATGGGCGCGCACAGCTGATGCAACCCCGCGAACGCCAGCTCCATCTCCGACTGCACCCCGGCCACCCGCACCACCCGGCAGCTCGCTGCCCGCCCCGCCATGTACTCAAGCAACGCCGACTTGCCCACACCCGGCTCACCCCGCACGACCAGGACCCGGCTCTCACCCCCCCGGACCGCCGCCACGAACCGGCCCAGCACCCTCATCTCACCGCTTCGCCCCCGCAGCTGCACGCCGCGTCCCCGCCCACCCGACTGCATGACCATCAGCCCGGCCCTATCCCGCAGCCCCGGCGCCCATCGCCGCCCGGTGATACAGCGACGCCGCCCCCCGATCGCCCGGCCGGGCGTGAACGCTCACACGGCCTCCCAGCCGGACACCCAGACCTGCGCCACCACTTGAGTACCAGCCTAACGCGCGGCGCGGCGCATCCTGGGAGGGTGCGGGCAGGAGCTGGCCCGGGTCAAGGTGAGCAACTGCGCGCCATCGGCTTCACGATCTAGGCCTGTCCCCGGGCGGGAACCAGGGACCGTTCGGCAGAAAAAGAATTATCACCAGCCGCCAAATGACAATCCGCCGTTCACGCTGATCGTCTGGCCGGTCACCTGCGCCGCGTCCTCGGAGGCTAGGAAGGCGGTCACCGCGGCCACCTCCTCCGCGGCCGGCGGGCGGCCCATCGGGAAGCGGCCGGTCACCTTGGCGAAAAGGTCCTGCTGGAAGCCCCCGCCGGCGAAGAGCTTGTCCATCGTCGGGGTGTCAGAGGTGAGGGTCAGGGCGACGCAGTTGACCCGGATCTTGTCCAGGCGAATTCCTTGGCCAGCGGAGATGACGGCCGCGCCATCGAGCTGCACGGATCGACGATGGCGGCCACCTGGCTGTTGGTAGTGACGGCATGGACGGCTGCGTCACCGGACAGCTCCTTGCCAGCGGTTGGGGCACGCTGCCGTCAGGCTAACCTTCCCGGTGGTCATAGGTCCATGACCCTGGCCGCATCCCACGGCCGCTCCCACCCGGCCAGCGCGAGCAGGCGGTCCACGAGCGCCGCCGTGAAACCCCAGATCAGCATCCCCCTGACCTGGAACGCGGGCAACAGGAAACCACCGGGCCCGCGCGTCATCAGCCGGGCGACGGGGTTGGCCAGTTCGGTGACGCTCACCCGGGCCACGGCGGCTACCTCGCCCGCGTCCACGGGCGCGACCACGCCCGGCTGCCGCCACCAGGCGAGCACGGGCACGACCCGGAAGCCGGTCGGCGGGATGAACGCTTCGGGCATCGTGCCGACCACGTCGACGCCGGCCGGATCAAGACCGACTTCCTCGGCCGCTTCTCGCAGCGCCGCCGCGACGGGCCCGGCATCCCCGGCGTCGACGGCCCCGCCCGGGAAGGCCGACTGGCCCGCATGCAGCCGAAGCCCGGCGCTGCGCACAATGAACAGCAGGTCAGGGCCTGCTGGGCCGGTACCGAACAAGACCAGCACCGCCGACGCCCGGCCGCCGGCCGCGGGCGGCACCAGCTGAGGGGAAAGCTCCAACGTCTGCGCCGCGGCCGCCAGCTCGCGCAACCACGCCGGCACGGGCTCGGGCTCAGCGGGCTCGGGCTCAGCGGGCACGAGGCCAGCTTAGACACCCTGGGCCGCGGCGCCGCAGTACGGGGCGGACTGTGACACGAGGTGCCTGCCTCTTAGCGAGAGGCGACGGCCTGGTCGCTAAGCTGAGTCAGCGGCGGTGTCTTGCACGCGCTTGAGCCGCTCGTGGAGGCGTTGATCAAGATGGCCGGGAAGCTCGCGCCGGGTCGGCAGTCAGGTCACGGCGTCAACGCCGGGGGTGCTATCGATGCGTAGTACCGGGCCGGCGGGCGAAGACTCCCGGCGACGGGGACACGCGAGCGGGCTGATAGGCCGGCGTGCCGAACGCGGCGTGCTTGATCAGCTCATCGACGCCGTGCGGGCGGGCGGGAGCCAGGTCCTGGTGGTACACGGTGAGCCGGGGGTGGGCAAGACCGCGCTGCTTGACTACCTGGCCGGGCGGGCATCGGGCTGCCGGGTGGTACGGGCGGCGGGGGTGCAGTCAGAGATGGAGCTGGCCTTCGCCGGGTTGCATCAGCTGCTGGCACCCATGCTGGACCGGGCTGACCGGCTGCCGGCGCCGCAGCGCGAGGCGCTGCGGACCGCGTTCGGCCTCAGCGCCGGCCCGGTACCGGATCGCTTCCTGGTAGGCCTGGCGGTACTGGGGGTGTTGTCGGAGGTGGCCTCCGAGCGGCCGCTGATCTGCGTGGTCGATGATCAGCAGTGGCTGGACCGGGCCTCGGCGCAGGCGCTGGGGTTCGCAGCGCGGCGGCTGGCGGCCGACCCGGTGGGCCTGGTCTTCGGGGCCCTGGTGGCGGACGAGGAACTGGCGGGGCTGCCGGAGCTGGCGGTGGAGGGCCTGGGGGAGGACGACGCGCGGTCGCTGCTGGAGTCGGTGCTGACCGGGCCGGTGGACGATCAGGTCCGGGACCTGATCGTCGCCGAGACCAGGGGGAACCCGCTGGCATTGCTGGAGTTGCCGCGGGGGCTGCTGCCCGAGCAGCTGGCGGGCGGGTTCGGACTGCCGGGTGCGGGGCTGTTGCCGGGTGCGGGGCTATTGCCGGGCCGGATCGAGGAGAGTTTCCGGCGGCAGCTCGAGGGCCTGCCGGCTGAGTCCCGGCGGCTGCTGCAGCTGGCGGCAGCCGATCCGTCCGGCGACCCGCTGCTGGTGTGGCGGGCCGCGGGGCGGCTGGGGATCCCGGCCGAGGCCGGGACGCCCCCGGCCGAGGCGGCCCTGGTGGAATTCGGCGCGCGGGTGCGGTTCCGGCATCCGCTGGCGCGGTCGGCGGCTTACCGGTCCGCGCCGGTTCAGGACAGGCAGAAGATGCACCGCGCGCTGGCGGAGGCCACCGATCCGGCGGTTGATCCTGATCGCCGGGCCTGGCACCGGGCCGAGGCCGCGCCGGGTCCGGACGAGGAGGTCGCGGCCGAGCTGGAGCACTGGGCGGGCCGGGCGCAGGCGCGCGGGGGCCTGGCCGCCGCGGCCGCGTTCCTGGAGCGGGCGGCGTTGCTGACACCTGCCCCGGGCCGCCGGGCGCAGCGGCTGCTCGCGGCGGCCCAGGCCAGCCGGGAGGCCGGCGAGCTGGATGCGGCGCTGCGGCTACTGGTCGCGGTGGAGGCCGAGCGACTGGACGCACGGCAGGCTGCGGAGGTGGAGCGCCTGCGCGGGCTGATCGCCTCTGACCAGCGCCGCGAAAACGACGCGGCCAGGCTGCTGCTCAGCGCGGCCCGGCGGCTGGAGCCGCTCGACCCCGGCCTAGCCCGCGAGACGTACCTGGAGTCACTCGTGGCCGCGACACTGGCCGGCGATCTGGGCCGGCCAGGCGGCAGACGGGAGGTGGCCGAGGCCGCGTGCGCCGCGCCGCCTGGTCCCGACCCGCCGCGCGCGGTTGACGTGCTGCTCGACGCGCTGGCACTGCGGCTGACGCAGGGGTACGCGGCAGCCGCGCCGGCTCTGGCCCGGGCCCTGGAGCTGCTTCTCACCATGGACGTCAGCACTGAGGAGGCCCGCCGCTGGCTCTGGCTCGCCGGCGGAGAGCCGGCAGCATCGCCATCGAACTATGGGACGCCGAGTCCTGGCATGCCCTGGCGGCACGCCAGGTTCAGGTCGCCCGTGACACCGGCGCGCTCGTGCAATTGCGGTTCGCCATCACCCACCTCGGCCTGTACCACATTGTCGGGGGCGTGTTGAGCACAGCGGAGCAGCTGATCGAAGAAGACCGCGTGATCGCAGAGGCGACCGGTCCGCCGCACGTTGCTTATGCCGCGATGATGCTCGCGGCCTGGCAGGGCCGGGAGCAAGAGGCCTCCGAGCTGATCGAGGCCGTCGTACAGATAGCGACCGAACGTGACACGGGCATACTGGTCGTCTTCGCGGCCTGTGCGAGGGCGGTGCTGTCCAACGGCCTCGGCCGCCACGACGCTGCGCGGGACGCCACGTGGGGGGTATTTGAGCGCGACTATCTGGGGTACGGACACCTGGTCGTGCCCGAGCTGGCCGAGGCGGCGGCCAGGACCGGCCACGCAGCGCAGGTCCAGGCCGCGCTCGAATGGCTGTCCGAGCGCACCAGGGTGACCCCGACCGCGTGGGCGGTGGGCATCGAAGCCCGCATCCGCGCGCTGCTCAGCGACGGCCCAGCCGCCGACCGCTGGTACCGCAAGTCGATCGAGCACCTGGGCCAGACCCCGGTCCGCGCCCAGCTGGCTCGCTCTCACCTGCTCTACGGTGAATGGCTGCGCCGTGAGCGGCGCCGCGCCGAAGCGCGGGAGCAGCTGCGTACCGCCCACGAGATGCTGGACGCGATGGGCATGGCGGCGTTCGCCGAGCGGGCCCGGCGTGAGCTGCTGGCCACCGGGGAGACCGCCCGCAAACGCACCGCCCCGGCCGCGCGTACCACCGCCGCCCAGACCAGTGCGGCGCTGACCGCCCAGGAGGCGCAGGTCGCGTGGCTGGCCCGGGATGGCCTGTCCAACCCGGAGATCGGCGCCCGGCTGTTCATCAGCCCGCGCACCGCCCAGCACCACCTGAGCAGCGTGTTCACCAAGCTCGGCATCAGCTCCCGGAACCAGCTGCACTACGTGCTGCCCAGCGATTCCGGCGCGGTCACGCCGCGGTAGTCGTGGGCGGTTAACGACGGCCGTTCGGCCAAAAAATCAGCCTCGGCCGGTGTGGTCGGCCGGCTTGTCGTCGGCCGGGCAGCCGTGCGGCGAGGGGTGCCGTTGGACCCGGTCGTGCCCTGGTCTCCATCCCGGGGGCACCCGTAGCCGAGCGCCCCCGGGCGACCGGGGACCGCAGACCCGGGGTCTGACCGGGGCCTGACACAGGTGTCACGAGGGTGTCCGCGGCGCGACGATGGAGGTCGGAACACGACATCTCCGCGGAAGGAGAGCCAGCGCCATGGACGGGTCAAACCTGGACTTCATTGTCTTGCCGATCGTCATCCCGGTGATCCTGATCATCTTTATAGTTGCGCCGTTTGTCGCGGACCGCCGTCCCCGGAGCAGGCGCTCGACCGCGTCGCCGGCCGGCGACGCGGTCAGGGAGCAGGTCGGTGGGCAGGCGCCGGAACCAGAGCGCCTGGCGCCGGCTCACGTCAGCGGGCCGGCCCAGCGTGATCCGCTAGCAGAGGCAATCCCCGCGGAATCAGCGGGATCGGGAAGGAGCAGATAATGGCAAGCACGGTAGCCGACGTCATGATCGCCACGTTGAAGGCGTCCGGGGTGCGGCGCATATACGGGCTTCCCGGGGACTCGCTGAACGGGTTCACCGACGCGCTGCGCCGGGGCGGCGGCATCGCCTGGGAGCACGTGCGGCACGAGGAGGCCGCGGGGTTCGCGGCCGCTGCCGAGGCGGCCCTGACCGGGGAGCTGGCCGTGTGCGCGGCCAGCTGCGGACCCGGGAACCTGCATCTCATCAACGGCCTGTTCGACGCCAACCGCAGCGGGGTGCCGGTGCTGGCGATCGCCTCGCACATCCCGCGGACCGAGATCGGCGGCGAATACTTCCAGGAGACCCACCCGCAGGATCTGTTCCGCGAGTGCAGCGTCTACTGCGAGCTGGTCAGTGTGCCCGACCAACTGCCCCGCGTGCTTGAGATCGCGATGCGCGCGGCGCTGGCCCGGCGCGGGGTCGCCGTGGTCGTGGTCCCCGGCGAGGTGTTCCTCGCCGACGCGCCGCGTGACGCGAAGCCAGCGCAGATACGGACGGTAACGCCGGTCGTGCGGCCGGACGAGGAGTCACTGGCGGCCGCGGCGCAGGTACTGAACGCCGCTGACCGGGTGACCATCCTCGCCGGAGCCGGGTGCGCCGGCGCGCACGACCAGCTCATCGCGCTGGCGGCGGCGCTGAAGGCGCCGGTCGTCCATGCCTTTCGCGGCAAGGAGTTCGTCGAGTACGACAACCCCTACGACGTGGGCATGACCGGGCTGATCGGGTTCACCTCGGGGTACCGGGCGATGGAGCACTGCGACGCGCTGGTCATGCTCGGTACCGACTTTCCCTACCGGCCGTTCTACCCGGAAGGCGTCCCGGTCATCCAGGTCGACGTCCGCGGCGAGCGGATCGGCCGGCGGGTGCCAGTCGATGTCCCGCTGATCGGCACGGTCAGGGATACGGTCGACGCGCTGTTGCCGCTGGTCAAGACCAAGAGTGATTCGGCGCACCTGGACCGGATGACGGCGCACTACCGGCGCGCCCGCGGACGGCTGGACCACTTGACCCGGGCCGGGCATGACAGCTCGCCGATACACCCGCAGTTCGTCGCGGCCACGATCGACCGCCTCGCCGCCGACGATGCGATCTTCACCGCGGACGTCGGCACGCCGTGCATCTGGGCCGCCCGCTACCTGCGAATGAACGGCAGGCGCCGCCTGATCGGCTCGTTCAACCACGGGTCCATGGCCAACGCGCTGCCGCACGCCATCGGGGCGCAAGCCAGCCAGCCCGGCCGGCAGGTGATCACCCTGTCCGGCGACGGCGGGCTGGCGATGCTGCTCGGCGAGCTGATTACGCTGCGGCAGCAGCGGCTTCCGGTGAAGGTCGTCGTGTTCAACAACGGCGCGCTGTCGTTCGTGGAACTGGAGATGAAGGCCGGCGGGATCGTCACCTACGGCACTGACCTCGACAATCCCGACTTCGCCGGGATAGCCAGGTCGGCCGGGCTTTTGGGGGTGCGGGTGAGCCACGCCAGCGAGCTCGAAGGCGCGCTGAAGGAGGCCTTCGGCCACGACGGGCCTGCCCTGGTGGAAGTACGCACGGCCCGGCACGAGCTGTCCCTGCCGCCCAAGCTCACCTACGGCGAGATCAAGGGCTTCACTCTGTACGCGACCAGGACGATCCTGTCCGGCGGCGGAGATGAGCTCGTCGACCTGGCCCGGACGAATTTGCGCGAGCTGGACATCGAATGACGGTACCGACGCTGTGGCGGCGGCACCCTGACGTTGATCCCGCTGTTCACCGGCTTCACCTTGTCCCAGGCTGGGCAGGCCCGCAGCCATCCCGGCCCGCGCCGGGATGGCCGGGGGGCTGTGCTGGTCAGTCGGGGTACTGGGTGGGGCGGCTGAGGTAGGTCCGCCCGGAGGGGGTGGTCCAGCGGAACCAGCCGCGGGTTCCGGCGTGCTGCAGGTGCCAGCCGGGGGCCTGCTTGTCGCGGTGGTTATGCCGGCAGACGGGCCCGGCGTCGCACAGGCAGGTCCGGCCGCCCTGCCCGAACGGGGTGCTGTGCTCATAGTCGCACTGGTCCTGGGGACGGCGGCAGGGCGGGAACGTGCAGCAGGCGTTCAGGATCCCGGTCAGGTGCCGGAGCCGGACGCCGGGGTCGTGTCCTTTCGCTTCGTGCTCGTGATCACACGGCCCGGCCAGGTTCTCCAGCGCGAACACCAGGTCCCCGCCTCCGCCGGCGGGGCCGGGGCCGGGGGTCCCGGTGAGGGCGGCGATGTCGAGCCGGATGGTGCCGGTTCCGGGCGGGTCGTGGTCATCGCCGGGGGTGTAGACGGGCCCGTCGCGGGCCGCCCGGGCATTGGTATCACGCTTATCGCGGTGGCGGGGCGGGGGGCGGCCGCAGGCGTGGGCGACGGGCCGGTGGTCGGGGCCGGTGACGGTCACGCACCAGGTGGAGCGGGGGCTGCGGGCTGCGGCGGCGGCGAGGTCCCGGGCCAGCGCGGGATCGACCGGCCCGACCCGGGACATCATTCCGGGGCGGCCGGCGAGGCCCAGCAGGGTGGCCAGCGGGACGGTCAGGTTCACCCGCGCCGCGAACCCCGCCGGGATCGCGCCGGCCGCCCCGCCGCCGCCAGGGGTGCCGGGCCCCGGCCGCGGATCCCCGGGGCCGCGCCCGCCGGGCCCGGATCCGCCGGGCCCGCCGGTCCCGGTCCCGTTCCCGTCGCCGCCGCCGGTGCCATCAGTGCCGGTGCCGTCGCCGCGGGTGCCGTCGCCGGGGACGCCGCCGCCGGGGACGCCGGGGACGTGGTCCAGGGGGTCCAGGACGCCGAGGGCTTCGAGGTAGGCCAGCGCCCGCAGCGCATCCATCCCGCCGGGGACCCCGGCGGCGCGCAGCTCCACCGCGCGGGCGGTCAGGTTCTCAGTCGCGGCCAGCGCCGCGGCGGGCGGCAGTTCCCGCCCGGCGAGCTGGCAGTTCCCCGACAGCTCCGGGTGCATCTCCACCCGGGTGTCCTTCGCCGCCTCCTCCCGGCGCTGGCGCGCCGCGGCCGGGTTGACCTCGATGACCGCGCGGGCGATCCGGTCCCGGATCATCCCCCACGTCATCTCCCCCGCCGTGTCCAGCCCCAGCACCATCTTCTCCGCCGCACTCGCCTCCGCCGGGGACAGCGCGAAGCAGTGCAGCGCGATGATCCGCGCCTTGTCCAGGTCGATGACCCCGTCCCGCAGCGCCGCGCCGGTCAGGGGCAGCTTGACGGTCAGGTCATGGGCCAGGCCCAGCAGCCCGGCCGCCGCGCCCGCCGTCAGGTGCAGCTGCACCGCCAGCTCCCCGGCCGCATGCTCATTCCACACCAGCGGCATCGCCCCCGGCAGGTCCGCCGGCCCGCAGCCCGGATCCGGGCGGCGGCGGATGAACTCCGCGACCGCCATCAGCAGCTCCCACTGCTGCCGGCCCGCCAGCCGCTGCCGCGCCCCGATCAGCCCCAGCAGCTGATCACCCGTCACGCCGGCGAACGCCCGGTCCTCCCCCGACGCCTCATCAGCCAGCCCGGACAAGACCGTGCCCGGGGCCACGCCATCCAGCGGGCAGCCCTGCCCGAACCCCGCGGCCGGTCCGGCCGGGATCCCGGGCCGCGGCGGGTCACCACGGCGGTGCGCGTCCCCGTCCAGCCCCGCCGCGATCAGCCGCGCCCGCAACACCGCCTCCTCCGCCGCCGCCCCGGCCCGGGCGGCGGCCGCCTCCGCCGGCAGCTCCGCCCACTCTCCCGGCGGCCCGTGATCAGGATCGGCGTAGAACTCCTCATCCAGACCCGGCGGCTCGGCCTCCTCCCCGCGCGCCGCGCACATCCGCGCCCACTCCGCCTCATCAACCCAGTCCGGCGTCACCCCGCACAACGGCCAACCCGAACTGCCGGGGTCGGGGCCGGGGGTGGGGCGGCCAGACGGCGGTTCGCGGTCCATGGACGCCTCCCCTCTGCGACTGGTGTTCAATGACCGGGATGCTATGAGTATTACACTCGAACAGTTTATCGTATAAGATCGTAGGACGCAACGGCGCGCCGGCTCGAGCCGGGACAATTTTCCCGCCGCCGAAGGCCAGCGCAGGCAGGCGCCAGCCCGGATCCAAACCGGAACCCAGCGAAGTGAGGTCAGCTGCAAGGCCGTCCAGCTGGTCTTCGCTGCGGCCGGATAGGACAGCAGGTCACTTACCGCCGTTGCTGCTCTACACCGGCACCGGCGTGCTCGCTGGGCAGCGCCACCTCGAGCTGTGCTCGAGAGCTTATGCCGAGCTTGGTGAAGACCTTGCCCAGGTGGTACTGGACGGTGCGGGTGCTGATGAACAGCCGCGCGCCGATCTGGGGATTCGACAGGCCATCTCGGGCTAGCCGCGCGACCTGGGCTTCCTGCGCGGTCAGCTCGATGGCGGTCTCTACCGTGCGCTTGCGGGCGGTCTCGCCGGTCGCCAGCAGCTCACGTCTGGCTCGTTCGGCGAAGGCTCCGATACCCATCACGTCCAGCATCTCGTGAGCTGTGCGCAGCTGATCGCGCGCCTCGGCGCGGCGGCGCTCGCGGCGCAGCCACTCCCCGTAGAGCAGATGCGCACGGGCGAGCTGGGTGCGGACGGGGGTCTGGGTCAGGAGTTCGATCGACTCGCGGTAGCGACTGTCAGCGCCCTCGCCGTCGCTGAGCAGGGCGCGGACCCGGGCCTCGATCCCGCGCGCCCACTCGTTGGGTGTCGCGCGGCTCCGTTCGGACAGCCAGTCCAGGGCGGTCCTGACCAAGGTGAGGTCACCAGCTCTGGCTGCCGCCTCGGCCAATTCGGGCACCACCAGCGGCCCGTAACCCACCGCTCCGCGCTCGAAGGCCTGCCAGGCCGTATCGCGCGCGGCCTCGTACCGGCCGAGGCCGTTGTACAGCACCGAGCGCGCGTGGCTCGCGTAGTTGACGACCCGGCCCATGCCGTGCGCCGCGGCCTCCTGCGCGGTGACCTCGATCAGCTCAGACGCCTGCGGTTCCTGGCCGCGCCAGGCCGCGAGGACCATCGCGGTATACGCAACCTGCGGGTTCCCGGTCGCCTCGGCGATCAGGCGGTCTTCGTCGATCAGCAACGTGGCGGCGGCCAGATCGCCGGCGACTAGGCGGGTCCAGGCCAGCTGGCCGACCGCGAGCCTGGGCCATCGAGGTCCCCGGCCCAGATCGCGGCGCCGAGTGCCTCCAGGTGCGTCTCGCGCGCCGCCTCGGGATTGAGTGACTCAAGCCGCGTGGCCGCGCTAAGGAGCAGCGGGGCAGCATCGGCTATCCGGCGTTGTACCAATGCGATCTGGCCGCGCAGATGCTCGACCTGCGCGGCCTGCAGCGCGTCCACCGGCCCGGCCTCCACCGCGACCAGCAGCCCAAGTGCCGCGTCCAGCGCGCCCGCGTCGCACTTGGCCCGGGCCGCGGCGAGCAGGCGTTGCGCCCGGCGGCCCGGTTCGGGTGTCAGTATCGCCGCGCGCTCCAGGAACGCGGCCGCCGCGGCCAGTCCCCCACGGCCCTGGGCCCGGCCGCCGAGCGCTCAAGCTCCCCGGCGACCTCCTCGTCCGGCCCGGGGGCGGCCTGCGCCCGGTGCCACGCGCGCCGATCCGGATCAGCCACCGGATCGGTGACCTCCGCCAGGACGGCGTGCAACTCCTGCCGATCCGGCAGCGATGCCGACCGGTAGGCCGCGGACCGTACCAGCGGGTGCCTGAACCGCACCTGGGCACCGAACTCCACCAGGCCCACCTCGGCCGCTGGCGCGGCCGCCTGAACCGGGATCCCCAGCCGCCCGGCTGCCCGCCATACCAGCGACGGGTCGCCGGACGGATCGGCCGCCGCCAGCTGCAGCAGGCGCCGGGTCGCCGGCGCCAGGGCCTCGATCCGCCGCTCGAAGGTCTCCTCGATCCGCCCCGGCACCGACACCACGCCAGGCAGCCCGAACCCGCCCGCCAGGTGCTCCGGCGTCACCCCCCGCGGCAGCTCAAGCAGCGCCAGCGGGTTAACCTGTGCTGAGGCGCGATCCAGCCACTGCTGGTCATCGACCAGGCAGACCAGCGGCTGCTCGCCAGCCACCTCAGACAGCAGGCCAAGCACGGCCAGGGCGACCAGGAAACGGTCCGGCGCCGGACCGGCACCGACGCCGAACGCGATCGCCAGTGCCTCCCGCTGCGGACCCGGCAGGCGCTCTAGGCGATCCAGCATCGGCGCGCACAGCTGATGCAATCCGGCGAAGGCCAGTTCCATCTCCGATTGCACGCCCGCCGCGCGCGCCACCCGGCACCCCGACGCCTGCCCGGCCAGGTGATCAAGTAGCGCCGTCTTGCCCATCCCCGGCTCGCCGCGGACCACGAGCACCCGGCTCTCGCCCGCCCGCACCGCCGCCACGAGCCGGGTTAGCACGCTCAACTCGCGGCTCCGGCCCCTCAGCCGTGCCGGGCGTCCTCGCGGGCGGGAACGTATAACCATCTGCCCGGCACCGACGTTACGCTGTGCCCATGTCGCCGGAATCGGCGACGGTAGCCGACGCGGAGCGGTAGGGCAAAAGCGCCGTCCCGCCATCACCCGCTAGGACACCAATGTCCACACGGCCTCCCAGCCGGACAGCTAGAGCTGCGCTAACGCCTGCCCGCTAGCCTAACCCGGGGCCGTCTCCCGGAACCATCTCAAGGCGGCCGGTATCGATGTGGTGTCCGCGCACGCTTACGATCCGTCGCGGCGCCCGTACCGCCGTTTACTTTCTGGTACCGGAATTGCTGGCCTGTCGCAGCGGCCCTTATCGTGGCGGTCTCGGTATCGATGCTCGCCAGGCGCCGCGCCGCCGGGTCCTGAGATCACTGGATTCCGCTGGCGTCAAGACCGAACTGGATCGCGCTGGCCCGGACGAAATGTATGTAGCCCGCATACAGCAGCCTGCGTACCTTGCTGCGATGCAGCTGGGCTTCGAAATGGAGCGTATACGCCTTGACGGTAGGTTCATCGGCCAAAATGAACTCAGCACGCACGGCCACCAGTTCGCTACGTTGCCTGCGGGTCACGGCGAGCCCTGCCTTCCTGCTGATTTGAATGCCGTCCGCCCAGGTCGCCAGGGCGGGTCGCAGCATCCACTCCACGGTCTCGCTCCGGGCCGTTGGTCGCGCCCGGGCCAGACCCGGGCCGGTGCCCTGGCCTGTCGGCCCCGGCGGCCCCTTTCCCCCGTGGATACCGGCGGTGCTGACGTGGCCTGGCCGCGCTAGCCATTGCGCATACGCATCCGTCGCTAGCCACTAGCCACTAGCCACTTGCACTGTGCGGTGGCGGATACGAACGTGGCCCGGCCGAGATCACAATCACAGGGACAGCATCGCCATATCAGGGCGAGCACGACGCGACGGAGCAGTACTGTGACGACCTGGCTGAACACATCCTTCGAGATGCGGTTCCGGGTCATCGACGGGCTGACGGTCCGGTACGCGCAGAGCGAGGACCACGGCGATCACGCCCTGCTGCTCAGCCCGTGGCCGGAAAGCCTGCTGGCCTTCCTGCCTATGTGGGAGTCGCTCGCCACCTGCGCCCACCTGGTGGCGATAGACCTGCCGGGGTTCGGTCGTTCCCAGCGCTGCGAGGCGCTGCTGTCGCCGAGCGCGATGAGTGAGTTCACTGTCCGCGCCGCCGATGCCTTCGGGTTGGCGCACCCGCATGTCATCGCCCCCGGTACCGGCACCTCGGCCGCGCTGTTCGCCGCGGCCCGGTATCCGGGCCGACTGCGCAGTCTTGCCGTCGGCGGCGGTGCCGCCGCGATCCCGCTCCAGGTGGGCGGCATGCTGAAAGACTGGATCGAGACCCCCGATCTGGACGAGTTCCGCCACGGTGACCCGAGGCAGCTGGTGGCCAGCGCGCTAGCCAGCCTGAGTCGGTACGTCCTGCCGGACCCGGTCCGTGAGGACTACCTCTCCTCGTACGAGGGCAACCGGTTCGCGGAGTCGATGCGCTACGTACGCAGCTACCCAGCCGATCTCCCCGTCCTGGCCGGCCTGCTGCCGAAGATCCAGACGCCGGTGCAGATCATCGCCGGCGCGCACGACACGACGGTGCCGCCGGTCAACGCCGAGTTCCTCCATCAGCGGCTGCCCCACAGCAAACTCGACATCATCGACGCAGACCACTTCACCTGGGAAGACGCCGCGGCCGAGTACTCGGCACTGATCACAAGCTGGTGGCGGGGCGACTACGCCGCGCTAAAGCAGTCAGATTGAATTGAAGGAGTAAGCATGTACGCCACCAACGGCACCGATGCGCACCTGGCCAGCATCGGCATGGTGCCCCCGTGCGGGCCGGCCGGAGAGGCATCTGAGCAACGGTTGCGTGGCCGGCGCGGCGAGCGTGAGACGCTGGACCGGCTGGTAGCGAGCGTCCGGGCGGGAAGCAGCCGGACGCTGGTCGTGCGCGGCGAGGCGGGGGCCGGCAAGACCGCCCTGCTGGATTACCTGCTGGAGCGCGCCTGGGGATGCCGGGTGGTTCGAGCGGCCGGCGTGGAGTCCGAGATGGACCTCGCCTTTGCTGGGTTGCACCAGCTGTGCGCGCCGTTCCTGGACCGGCTCGAGCGACTGCCCGAGCCACAGCGCGACGCGCTCAGCACCGCGTTCAGCTTGCGAGGCGGGGACGCTCCGGATCGCTTCTCGGTCGGCCTGGCCGTCCTGGGCCTGCTGGCGGAGGTGGCCGGGGAGCGCCCGCTCGTCTGCGTCGTAGACGATGCGCAGTGGCTGGACCGGGCCTCAGCGCAGGCGCTAGCGTTCGTCGCACGCCATCTGGCCGCCGGGCCGGTCGCGGTGGTCATCGCGGTGCGCTCGGGCGGTGCCGGGCACGACCTGGCCGGGCTGGCGGAACTGGAGGTCGGCGGGCTGGCCGACGGTGATGCGCGGGCCTTGCTGGATTCGGCCGTCACCGGTCCGCTGGATGAGCGGGTGCGCGATCGGATCGTGGCCGAGACGCAGGGCAACCCGCGCGCACTGCTCGAGGTGGCGCGCGGGCTGACGCCCGGGGACCTGGCCGGCGGGTTCGGGCTGCCCGGCGCGGCGGCCCCGGCCGGCCACACGGAGGAAACGTTCGGGCGGCGGCTGGTGCCGCTGCCGCCGGCGACGCGGCTGCTGCTGCTCGTCGCCGCGGCCGAGCCGGTCCACGACCCGGTGCTGGTGTGGCGAGCGGCCGGGCAGCTCGGCGTCACGTCCGACGCCGCGGCCCCGGCGGCCGCCTCCGGCCTCATCGAGTCCGGCGGGCAGATACGGTTCCGTCACCCGCTGGCCCGGTCCGCGGTCTACCGCGCGGCCTCGCCGGACGAGCGCCGGCGTGTACACCTCGCCCTGGCGGAGGCCACCGACCCCGACGCCGATCCCGATCGCCGCGCCTGGCATCGTGCGCACGCCGCACCCGGGCTCGACGAAGGCGTGGCCGGCGAGCTCGAGGGCTCGGCCGACCGGGCGCGGGCCCGAGGCGGCCTGGCGGCGGCGGCCGCCTTCCGCGAGCGCGCCGCCGAGCTGACGCCCGAGCCGGCCCGCCGGGCCCAGCGGGCGCTGACCGCAGCGCAGGCCAAGCATCTGGCCGGCGCGCCGGAAGCGGCGCGGCGGCTGCTTGGCATGGCGCAGGGCGGCCCCCTCGACGAGCTCGGTCGCGCCCGCGCGGAACTGCTGCGCGCCCAGATCGCGGCCGATACCGGCCGTAGCCATGGCGCGCCGTCGCTGCTCAAGGCGGCCAGGCACCTCGAACCGCTGCATCCCGGGCTGGCCCGCGAGACCTACCGCGACGCGTTCGGCGCGGCGCAGGCCGCCGGCCGCCTGGCCCTCTTCGGCGGGATACCGGAGGTCGCCGCGGCCGCGCTGGCCGCGACGCCGGGACTACGGCCACCGGAGGGCCCCGATCTGCTGCTGGACGGGCTGGCGGTGCTGACCACGGAGGGGTACGCGGCGGGCGCGCCGATGCTGCAACGGGCGCTGAGCTCATGGCGCGAAGCGAAAATCCCCGCCGAGGAAGGATTCTGCTGGCTGCCGCTGGCGTGCCGGATGTCGCATGGGGTCTGGGATGACCAGAGCTGGTCCGCGCTCACTGCCCGGCTGATCGGGCTAGCCCGATCAGCCGGGGCGCTGAGAGTGCTCCCGGCCGCCCTGCTCTCGGGCGTGGCGCTTCATCTGCTGACCGGGGAAATCACCATGGCCGCCACGATGGCAGAAGAGGCGGAGGCCGTCGCCCAGGCGACGGGCAACCCAGTCGGGCCCTACGGCCCCCTGATGCTCGCCGCCTGGCGGGGCCAGGAAGCCGAAGCCTTTCAGCTGATCGCGACCGTCACGACCGAGATGGTGGCGCGCGGTGAAGGACAGTGGCTGACCGCGGCGGCCTGGGCGACCGCGGTACTCCACAACGGCCTGGGCCGCTACGACCAGGCGCTGACCGCCGCCGAGCAGGGCAGCGAGTGCCCCAGCGAGCTGGGGCTGGCGACCTGGTCGATGGTCGAGCTGATCGAAGCGGCCGCCCGGGCCGGGGCACCGGAACGGGCCGCGGGCGCCATGGCGCGCCTGGCGGTGATCACCACGGCCAGCGGCACCGACTGGGCGCTCGGGATCCAGGCCCGCTGCCGGGCGCTGCTCAGCGACGGCGAGCTGGCCGAGCGGCTGTACCTCGAGGCGATCCGGCGGCTCGGCCGCACCCGCATCCGCGCGGAACTGGCCCGTGCGCACCTGCTCTACGGCGAGTGGCTGCGGCGCCAGAACCGCCGCATCGACGCCCGCGAGCAGCTCCGCGTGGCCTACCAGATGCTGACCGCGATGGGTTTCGAGGGATTCGCCGAACGCGCCCGGCGCGAGCTGCTGGCCACCGGAGAGACGGTCCGCAAGCGTACCGTCGAGGCGGCCAGCGAGCTGACCGCGCAGGAGGCCCAGATCGCCCGGCTCGCCTGTGACGGGCACACCAATACGGAGATCGGCGTCCGGCTGTTCATCAGCGGACGTACGGTCGAGTGGCACCTGCATAAGGTCTTCGCCAAGCTCGGCATCAGCTCCAGGAAAGAGCTCCGCGAGGCGCTGCCCGACCTCGGGCGGCTGGCCGTGCCTGCGTAGCCCGGCCAGGCGAGTCTTAGCCCGCAGCGCGTGGCAGGGCTCGCCGCAGGCCGTCGTGGCCTGCGGTGGTGGTCCCGCCGAAGCCCTGCCCGGCCCGTTCGGCCCATTCCGTCGCCGTGACCGCGGCCGGATCGGCCGGCAGGTAATGGCTGAGGATGAGCTCGTGGACCCGGGCGCGTTCGGCGACGCCGCCGACCTCGGTGACATCGGTGTGCAGGCCGGCCATCCGCTCGAGCTCGGGCCCTTCGACGCCGTGCCGTTTCAGGTAGTCGAGGTCGGCGACCTGGTGGACGAGGATGTCGGCGCCCTGGGCCAGGGCGATCAGATCGTCGTTCACCGTGGTGTCGCCGGAGAACACGACGGAACCGTCGGCGGTGTCGAAACGGTACCCCAGCGCAGGAACCGCATGGCCGTGGGTCACCGCGACGGCAGTGACCCGGACCGCTCCGTCGTCGAAGACCACGACCGGAACCCGGGGAATGCCCTCCGCGCGCGCCGGGACGTGGATGTCGATGCCCCGGACCAGCGCGCCCGCGTCCGGCATGTGGCTGTCCAGCGGCATCACGTTCAGGTGGTAGGCGTAGCCGGCCAGGATGCTCTGGACCAGATCGGCCGCGCTAGGGGCCGGCCGTTCGGGATGAATGGTCGTCTCACGGTGAAAGAGTGCATCGCCTTCCGGCAGCGCGCTGGGACGGGACGGCCCGTAGACCCGGATCGGGGGGAGCGGGCCGTCCGCGTTCTCGCGGACGCCCCACGAGTAGAGGATCAGGCCGGGTAGATCGCCGATGTGGTCGGCGTGCAGGTGGGTGAGGAACACCGCTTCCAGCCGGGAGAAGTCCAGGCCCGCGTCGGCGAAGGCGGACGGCGACCCGCGACCGCAGTCGATGACGAAGACTCGCCCGTCGACGACCAGCGCGGATGAGATCCCGCCGCGGCCGGCGACGGGCAGGGGTGCGCCCGCCGTGCCGAGCAGTACCAATTCTGTGGTCATGCTCACCCCTGCTCTCTTGCCGTCGCTGGTGGCTAACGGATCTTGGTGAACAGCCAGAAGGCGGCGCCGGTGCCCGTCCCGTAGGCGAGGTGGGCGCCCAGGTCCTTCGCCAGCGTCTTAGCGTCATACTCCCAGATCGGCTTGTAGAGCCCGGCCTCCGGCAGGACGACATAGCTGGAGGCCCAGACGGTGGCGCCGAAGGGCAGTCCGTAAAGGGGCTGCGGCCGGCGCAGCGACCCGGCCAGCACGCCGTACGCCGCCGCCGCCGACGATCCGTAGCCCCAGTGCGCGGCGGTGCTGGTCAGCCAGGCCCAGCGGTCCGGGATCTTACGCTGGGTGAAGCCCTCGATCAAGCGCCGCACGGCCTGCCCGGGGTCCGGGGCCTTCTCCCAGCTGTCGACCGGCGCGAATTCCCAGGCTAGGGGGCTATCCGTACCGCCCGCACGGCGATACATGACGTACCGGACCGTGTCCATGCTGGCGGTCCCCACGGCTCCGGCCAGGAGACCACCCACGACGGCGGCCAGCGGTGTGATCGGGAGTTTTCTGGTGCGCATTTTCAGCTCCTGGTTGAGATCGTTAGTGTGGCGCGAGCCAGGCCATCGCGGCCGTGACCAGAGCCTCGGTGCCGGTCCGCAGGGTGGGCTGCAGCGGGGGGAGGAATTCCGGGGAGTGATTGGCGGGCAGGTCCTGCAGACGCCCGGCCTGCTCGGCGGCGAGGTAGACCTGCCGGTCGGTACGCCCGATGCCCCAGTAGGTATACGGGACACCCTCCGCAGCGGGAATGATGCCGAAATCCTCGCTGACCGTCTGCCGGTCAATTTTCAGGGCGCGGTCGCCGAAATGCCCGGCGAACGCGGCGGCTACCCGGTCCGTGGTGGCGGCGTCGTTCACCAGGAGCGGGAAGCCGGCGAGGGTCTCGAAGTCAGGATCCTTGGGTGAGCCGCTGGCCTGGCATTCGGCGCGGACGATCCGCTGGATGGCGGCGAGCATGTGCTTACGGGTCGGCTGGGAGTAGCTGCGCACGTTGAGCTGCAGGACAGCGTGGTCGGGGATGACGTTGCTCCTGGTGCCGGCCTGGACGCTGCCGACGGTCACGATGGCGATTTCGCCCGGCGTGACCTCGCGGGACACGACGGTCTGCAGCCGGACAATGATCATGGCCGCGAGTACCACCGGGTCGATGCTGTTCTGCGGCAGGGCGCCGTGGCTGCCCCGCCCGTACACGGTGACTTTGATGCTATCTTCGGCCGACATAAACGGCCCGGAACACGTACCGACGGTTCCGGCGATGCCGGGCAGCAAGTGCTGCGCCAGCGCGACGTCCGGCACGGGGATGCGCTTGAACAGGCCGTCGTCGACCATGCCCTGGGCGCCGTCGCCGGTCTCCTCGCCCGGCTGGAACAGCGGGAGCAGGGTTCCGTTCCACTGGTCGCGGTGCTCGGCCATGAGCTTGACCGCAGCCAGCAGGCAGGACATATGCATGTCGTGGCCGCAGGCATGAGCCACCGGCACTTCGCGGCCGCCGGCCCCTTTGGTGGTCACGGTGCTCGCGTAGTCCACGCCCGTGTTTTCCCTGATGGGCAGCGCGTCCAGTTCGGCCCGGAGCATGACGGTAGGCCCGGCGCCGTTAGCCAGCACGCCCGTTACTCCCGTGCCGCCGATCCCGGTCTGGACGGTGAAGCCGTATTTCTGCAGTTCCCCGGCGACGCACTTCGCGGTGCGGTGCTCGTGATGAGACAGCTCCGGATGCTCGTGCAGGTCTTTGTAGAAAGCCTCCTGGGCGGCCTGGAGGCCGTCGTAGCCAGCCAGGATCTCGTCGACACCGTTCATTTTTCCTCCCCGCCGGAGAAGATCGTCAAGAAGAACAGGAAGACATTCAGTATGTCAAGGAAGATGGAGGCGGCCAGCAGGGGCGCCGTGGTGATGTCCGCGTTGCGCCGCAGCCGCTGGAAGTCGAACATGGTGAAGCCGGCGAAGATCACCAAGCCGAGCACCGAGTAAACCAGCGCGCCGCCCGGGATGTGCACGAAGATCAGCACGATGCCGACCACGATCAGGGCGAGCAGCGCCCAGAAGCAGACGCGGGCGACCACCGTCAGGTCGCGGCGGATGGCGTACCCGGCGGCCCCGAACCCGCCGATGAACAGCGCGGTGGCCCCGCCGGCCTGCCACAGCGCAGCGGG
Source organism: uncultured Actinomycetota bacterium (assembly GCA_963844625.1). Classification (GTDB taxonomy): domain Bacteria; phylum Actinomycetota; class Actinomycetes; order Streptosporangiales; family Streptosporangiaceae; genus Palsa-504. Next base: position 23,982 of record CAWJPF010000011.1, read on the forward strand.
GTTCATCTGCGCGTAGTACACCAGGACCGGCGCCAGGGCCAGCCCGATCAGCAGGCCGAACAAGCCCAGCAGCCCGACCGTCAGCGGCTGCGACTTGCGCGCCGCGAACCGCATGCCGATCAGGATCCCGAACGCGACGATGAACGCGACGATGCCCGTGCCGTAGGCCAGGTTGCGGCCCAGGTAGGCGCCGGCCGCGAACAGGGCGGCGGTGCCCGCGACGTACCCCATGGTCTGCGCGAACAAGGTGCGAGTCTGGTCCCGGGGAACCGCCCCTGTTTCCTGATAGGTAAGCGACGTAGTCATGACTTGCTGCTCCTTCTGCCTTCCGGCGGTGTGAATTAGCTGGCGCCTGCCCAGGCCATACGGGCGGGGCCTGCCATCTACGGTGCCGCTTCGGCCGGAAAGTCGCACCCGGGCATGCCCCGGTCAATGCCCTGGCCTGTGGTCCGGGGCGCCCCGGGTGCTGCTCGCATCATGACCCGCGCTATAGGCTCTAGCGTGCCGTTCGACAGGAGCCTTGATGCCTGACTTCAACGCTGGTGTCCCGCATATTGCCCGGGTCTACGACTACTGGCTGGGCGGGAAGGACAACTTCGCCGCCGACCGGGAACTCGGCGAGCGGACCCTGGCGGCCTACCCGAACCTGGTGTTCTCGGTCCGGGCCAACCGCGCCTTCCTCGGCCGCACAGCCCGGTTCCTCGCCGCCGAGATGGGGATCCGGCAGTTCCTCGACATCGGCACCGGCATCCCGACCGCCGACAACACCCACGAGGTGGCCCAGGGCGTGGCGCCGGACAGCCGGATCGTCTACGTCGACAACGACCCCATCGTGCTTTCCCACGCCAGGGCCCTGCTCACCAGCCGCCCCGAGGGCGCGTGCGCCTACCTGGACGCCGATCTGCGGGACCCGGAGAAGATCCTGGCCGCCGCGGCGGACACCCTGGACTTCAGCCAGCCGGTCGCGGTCATGCTCCTCACCGTCATGCAGTTTGTCACCGACGACGCCGAGGCCAGCGCGATCGTGAACCGGTTGATGGACGCGTGCACGCCGGGCAGCTACGTGACGATCTCGCACCCGGCCAGCGACATCGACGCGGAGCAGCACACCGAGATGGTCCGGCGTCTTAACGAATCAGTCGCGGAGAAGGTGGCGCTGCGCGATCACGCGGGCGTGACGCGCTTGTTCGACGGGCTCGAGCTGGTGGAGCCCGGTGTGGTCAGGGCCTCGCAATGGCGGCCGGATTCCGCGCTCGAAGCGGCCAGCCCCGCGGTGGTGTGGGCGGGCGTCGCCCGCAGGCCCTAGGGCCGCGGCGGCGCGGAGTTACCGAGGCCCCCGCCGCGCTGTTCGCGGACCTGGCGCTTGATCCGGGACAGCATCGCGGCCATGCCGCGCAGCCGCAGCGGGCTCACCAGGTCCTGCAATCCGAGCTGGCTGGAGAACTCCGCGGGCGTGGCCAGCACCTCCGCCGCGTCGAGCCCGTCCAGGCCGGCATGCAGGATGGCGGCGAAGCCGCGGGTGGTCGGCGCTTCCTGGGGTGCCTCGAAGAACAGGTGCACGACCGAGTCGGGCTCGACCTCGACGGCCAGGAAAAGCGGCGTCTGGCATTCGGGTACGGGCTCGAGCAGGTCGCGGTGCTCGGCGTAGCGCTCGGGCAAGGCGGGCAGGTCCCGGGAGAACTCCAGCAGCAGCTGCAGCCGGTCGCGGTCCGGGAGGTCGTTGAAGTCGTCGGCGATCTCCTGGAGCCGGGGATGGAGCGCGGCGGTCACGGGCTGTCCCCGCGGGTAATGGGAACCCGCACGCTGTTTCCCCACTCGGTCCATGATCCGTCGTAATTACGCACGTGCGGGTAACCGAGCAGGTGGTGGAGCACGAACCAGGTGTGGCTGGATCGCTCGCCGATGCGGCAGTAGACGACAACGTCGTCCTCGGGGCGCAGCCCGGCCTCGCCGGCGTAGATCCCCTCGAGTTCGGCGCGGCCGCGGAAGGTGGCATCCTCGGCGGCGGCCCGGGCCCACGGGACGCTCTTGGCGCCGGGGATGTGGCCGCCGCGGACGGCGCCTTCCTGGGGGTAATCGGGCATGTGCAGGAGCTCGCCGGTGTACTCGCCTGGCGACCGCACGTCGATGAGCGGCTGGCCCAGATGGGCCAGGACCTGGTCCCTGAACGCGCGGATCTGCTGGTCGTCGCGGTCGATGACCGGGTAGTCCGTCTGCGGCCGCTTCGGGGTATCGGTGCTGACCGGACGGCCCTCCGCGATCCACTTGGCTCGCCCGCCGTCCATCAGGCGCACGTCGGGATGCCCGAACAAGGAGCAGACCCACAGCGCGTACGCCGCCCACCAGTTGTTCCTGTCGCCGTAGAGCACCAGCGTGGTGTCACGGGCGATCCCCTTGCCCGACATCAGCCGGGCGAAGGCGGGCCCCTCAACGTAGTCGCGGGTGTCCGGGTCGTTGAGCTCGGTGTGCCAGTCGAGCTTGACCGCGCCGGGGATGTGGCCGGTCTCGTACAGCAGCACGTCCTCGTCTGATTCGGCCACGACCAGGCCAGGGTCGTCCAGGTGCGCGGCCACCCACCCGGTCGACACGATCGTCTCCGGGTGGGCGTACTCCTGGAACTTGGCCTCGGAATCGTAGGGCAGCGCCATGGTCACCTCCGCTCGCGACCGGGCTCCGCCGCCGCACCCGCGGCGGGGACACCCGGCCATCTACACGCACTGTAGCGCGGCAGCCGGGCGCCGCCTTCCCCGCGCTCAGTAGAGGGTCAGGACCGGCCCGGTCTTCACGATCGTGCCGTTATTGCCGCCGATGAACGCGTGAACCTTCAGGTGCGCGGTGTAAAGGAGGAACGTTATCGAGCCGCATTCGACATCGCCCACCCCGTTCAGCACGACCGCGCCGATATTCTTGCTGGCGCCGCCGGCGTCATAGGCGTACGCGACAGCCCCCACCGAGAATGCCTTCCCGGTCTGCTTGGCGCATACGGTCACCTTCACCCGCGCACCCATCGGGATGTACGAGCCGTAGGCGGAGACGATGTTGTCGCCGGGGATGGCGGGCACCGTGAAGTCATGCGTCCCGGAACTCCCGCTGGTCGCGGAACTCTTCGGGTGCGCGGAAGCGGTCGCGTGCGCGGAAGCGGTCGCGTGCACGGACTTCGTCGCCGAAGCGGCAGGATCGGCGGTCACGGAACGCTCGGGTGTGACCGAAATCGTGGGCGTCGCGGAAGGCGCTGACGCGGCGGACGACGCGGATCCGGAGGACAAGGCCGTCGCCGAACCGTTCGGTGCCGCTGTAGACGCGGCGGTGGAAGAATTCGACCCGAGCACCCCGCACCCAGCCAGGCCAGCACCGCAGACAACGGCGACGATCACAGCAGCCGGAATTCGGCACCTTCTCATGCTTTTACACCCCGTAAAGTAATCGGTCGTCACAAACAGTGACAAAAATGGCTTAGCTTGTCACGATAGGGGCTGGGCGCCTGTTACGCGGGTGACTTAACCAGAAAGAGAGCATGTCGGATCCCCGGTCATGCTGACGGGTAGCGTGGCGGCCGTGAGCCGCGCCGCCGACACGCTCGACCGGTTCCTGCTGCCCCTGGTCCTGTTCACGGCGGCGCTCGGGGTCAGCTTCCCGGGTCCGGGGCGCCGCGCCGACGCGGCCGACGCCATCTTGATCACGCTCGCGGTCCTGGTCTTCTGCACCGGCGCCTCGATGACCTTCACCGAGATGGGCGCCATCCGGACCGCGGGCCGCCGGCTGGCCGTCGTACTGGCGGTCACCACCATCAGCCTGCCCGCGCTCGCCTGGCTGGCCAGCCGCCTGGTCAGCGGCGTCGCCCTGCGCGGCGGCATCTTGTCGGCCGGCCTTGCGCCCGCCGAGGTCGCCTCCGTCGCCCTGACCGGCCTGGCCGGCGGGGAGGCGGCGCTGGCCGCGGGCCTGCTGGCCGCGTCCACGGCGGCGACCGTGCTGCTGGCCGGGCTCATCCTCAGCCTCGCCGGCGCGCGCTCCTCGGCCTCGCAGCTCGGGCTGCTGGCCACCCTGGCCCTGGTGGTGGCCCTGCCGCTGATCGCGGGGGCCGCGCTGCGGTCGGCCGATCCGTTCGGCGGACGGGAGCAGCCGGTCACCCGGGTGCTGGGCACGGCCAGCCTGCTGGTGCTGCTCTGGGAGGTGGCGAGCCAGCTCCACCTGCGCGTGAGCGACATAAGGGTCCTGCTGGCGCTGCTCGTCTACCTGGCCGGCGGCGTGCTGCTTGGGTGGCTGCTGGCGATCGGCGCGTCCCCGGAACGACGCAGCGCCATCGTGCTGTCCACCGCGATGCGGGACTTTGCCGTGGCGGCGGGCATCGCGACCAGCGCGTTCGGGGCCGCGGCCGCGGCTCCGCTGGGCATTTACGGGCTGCTGGTGCTGATCTTCGGCACGGCCATGGTCCACGTCGCGCGGGCGCGCCGGCCCAGGTCAGCTGATGCGGGGCCGCTGGGCGGTTAACGACGTCCGTTCGGCCCAAAAAGATCTTTCCGGGGTTTCGGGTTTACAGTCGGGGCATGGAGCAGACCGGCCTCGCGTGGGTGCCCGAGGCGTGCACGCTGCCTACTGCGGAGCAGCCGCTGCGGATCGCCGCCTTCGAGCAGCTCTTTGCCGGCGTGGTGTGCGGGGTCGAGCGGGTCGCGCCGACCCGGCTGCACCTGGACCTGCGGCCGGAACCGCAGGTGGCCGGGCGGGCCGCGGAGCTGGCCGCGGCCGAGACGAGCTGCTGCTCGTTCTTCACCTTCACGCTCACGGTGGCGGACGGGTCGCTCGGCCTGGACATCGACGTGCCGGATCCGTACGTTGGCGTGCTGGACGCGCTCGCCGGGCGAGTGGCGGGTTCGTAGCCCCGGCGGAGTCCTTGGGTGTGTCCGGTTGGTCCGTTTTTGGCGGCGAGCGCGGCGATCTTCACGCCGACGCGGTGCGGGGCGGCAGCACGATGCGGGGCGTCGTCGCTACTCCTGTAACAAGGGTCCCGCCAGGCACCCGAGCCCCGCGCCCAAGCCCACCCACCGGCATGAGAGTGGCATTGTACACACTCTTATGTGCAGGGTGTGACTTCCATACGCTGGAAACGGGGCCGGGAGGCGGCGTCTCGCCGAACTCAACACCCGCGACTCGTCATGCCCTGGTTCCCAGGGGGTCGCGGTCCGCGGCGGTGGCGTCGTCGCGGTCGGTGGAGATAGTGAGGTCGCGCCAGTTCGCGTCGGATTCGGCCCGGGCGCGGGCAGCGGCCGTGGCGTAGGCGTAGGCCTCGCTGCCGAGGATGAGGCGCAGCGGCGGCTCGTCCATGTCCGCGACGGCCAGCACGACCTGGGCCACCTTGGCCGGGTCGCCGAGGGCGGGCAGGCCGTCATCCCCGTGGTGCAGCCGGGCCATGACGCCGACCGTGGCCTGATAGGGCTCGCTGACCGGCGGGACGTGCATGGATGACCCGGCCCAGTCGGTCGCCATGCCGCCCGGCTCCAGAACGGTGACCTTGATCCCGAGCGGCTCGACCTCCTTGGCCAGGACCTCCGAGAAACCGCCGACCGCCCACTTGGCGGCCTGATAGGCGGACAGGCCGGGGGTGGCCAGGCGGCCGCCGATCGAGGACACCTGGATGATGTGCCCCGAGCCCTGCCGGCGCAGGACAGGAAGCGCCGCCTTGGTGACGTAGACGACGCCGAGCAGGTTGGTGTCGACCTGCGCCCGGAAGTCCTCCACGGTGACGTCCTCGACCGACGCCAGGTCGGCGTAACCGGCGTTGTTGACCACCACGTCGAGGCGCCCGAACGCCTCGACCCCCGCGGCGACGGCCGCCTGCGCCGCGGCCGGGTCGGCGACGTCGAGCGCTACCGGCAGGATCCGGCGGCCGTAGCGGGCGGCCAGGTCGGCCAGGCTCTCGGGCCGGCGAGCGGTGGCGACGAGGCGGTGCCCGGCGGCCAGGACCGCCGCCGCGATCTCGCGGCCGAGCCCTCGGCTGCTTCCGGTGACGAAGAAAACTTTCGACATGGGACTGCTTGTCCTCTCGTGCTGCGCGTGGCTGGATATGCCCTTCCGAAAATAACACAACGATGGTTCGTTAACAAGACAACGGTGTTGCGTTAGCTAGACTGGTCGTTGTGGCCGCTAACGAGACCTTCCAGCGGGCTCGACGCCCCGAACAGAAACAGCAGCGCCAGGACGCCATCCTGGACGCGGCCCGGGAGCTCGCGCTCGAGCACGGCGTACGCAACGTGAGCCTGGCCGATATCGCCCAGCAGGTCGGCATCCATAAGTCGGCGTTGCTGCGCTACTTCGAGACCCGCGAGCAGATCTTCCTGGAGCTGACGGCGCAGGCGTGGCGCGACTGGGTGCGGGCGCTGCACGCCGGACTCGACGGCGCCTCCGCCGGCTCGGTCCGCTCGGCCGGCTCGGCCGCGCTGGTCGCCGACGTCGTGGCGCGTAGCTTCGCCGACCGGCCGCTGCTCTGCGACCTCATCCCGCACACGGCGCTCAACCTGGAACGCAATGTCTCACCCGACGGCGTGCGCCGCTACAAGCTGACCTCGCTCGGGGCCGTCAGCGACGCGGCCGGCCTGGTCCACCGGGTGCTGGCAGACCTGACCGCCGAGGAATGCCGCGAATTCATTTCGGCGATGGCCAACCTGGCCGGTTCCCTCTGGCAGATCTCGAACCCTCCGCCGGCCCTCGCCGAGCTCTACGCCAGCGACCCGGCACTGGCCCACGCCCGCGTCGACCTGGCTCCCCGGCTGCGGCGGACGGCCACGGTCCTGCTCGCCGGGTTCATCCCGAGCCGTTAGCGGGTTTTCTCGAGCATGTCCAGGATTTCGGCGGTCGTGGCCGTCTCGCCGATCCGGGGGAAGATCCGCTCCACGCTGTGGCGGTGCACGTCCGGGTCCCTATCGGTCATCGCGTCGGTGGCCAGGACCACGTGATAGCCGTGCTCGTGGGCCGACCGCGCGCTGGACTCGACCCCGGCGCTGGTGGCCACGCCGGTCAGCACGATCTGGGTGACCCCCAGGTCGTGCAACCGGGCGTCGAGCGAGGTCCCGGTGAACGCGCCCCACCGCTGTTTGGTCACCCGGAGATCGCCCGGCCGCGGGTCGAGTTCAGGCACGATATCGGTCCAGTCCGGGGACGGGGGCCGCGCGGCCAGGCTGGGACGGCCGGCCTCGGTGCGCCCAGGGGATCCGCCGGTCGCGTTGACCAGCACCACGGGCAGCCCGTGGCGGCGGAACGCCTGGGCCAGGCTGGCCGACCGCTGGATGATCTCAGCGATGGGCTGCGCTGTCGGGACCGCGGTCAGCCCCTTCTGCAGGTCGATCACGACCAGGGCGGGGGTGGGATCGATCGTGGTCAGGGCCATCGTGTTCCTTTCGTGGCGGGGGGCTTGAGCTGATGGCCGGCCGATCGGCGGCTTCCGGGGGGACGGAACGGCCGCCGCGCAGCAGCGACGCGACCGCGGCGATCGCCGACAGGGCGGCGGAGACGGCGAACACCACGACCAGGCCCTGGTGGAACGGCCCCGATATCAGCTGCGGGAAGAACTCCCGGCCGATGAGGACCCGCTGGTGGGCGGCCGAGAGCGAGGACAGCGCGTTCGCCGACGCCAGCAGGTGCTGCACCGGGTTCACGCCGAGTACCGCCGCGAACAGGGACGACACCGGCGGCAGGGTGCCGATCTGATGGGCGAGGCCGGCCGGCACGCCCTGCTGCTGCAGGCCGCTGGTCAGCGTCTTGGGCAGGCTGGCCGCCAGCCCGGCGATCATGAGCGAGAAGAACACCCCGATGGACAGCGCGGTGCCGGAGTTCTGGAAGGTCGCCCGCATGCCCGAGGCCACGCCGCGCTGGCTCGCGGGGACGCTGCTCATCATCGACGAGGTGTTGGGGGCGGCGAACATCCCGCTGCCGATCCCGTTGGCGGCCAGGAGCAGGGCGAAGACCCAGTAGGGGAAGCTGACCGGCAGCAGCATCAGGCCGATGAGGCTGCCGCCGAAGACGACCATCCCGGCGGTGGCCATCCCCCGGGACCCGAACCGGTCGGACAAGGTACCCGCGACCGGACCAGAGACGAGGAAGCCGGCCGTCAGCGGCAGCAGGAAGATGCCCGCCCACAGGGGCGTGTCAGCGTAGTCGTAGCCGTGCAGCGGCAGCCAGATCCCCTGCAGCCAGATGATGAGCACGAACTGAAGGCCGCCCCGGGCGATGGACACGGCGAAGGCCGCCACGTTGCCGGCGGTAAAGGCCCGGATGCGGAACAGGCTGAGCTGGATCATCGGCTCGGCGACCCTGGTCTCGATTATCGTGAACGCCGCGAGCAGCACGGCGCCGCCGGTGAGCAGGCCGAGCACGGCCGGGCTCGTCCAGCCCATGGTGTGGCCGTGGTACGGCTGGATGCCGTCGGTGACGCCGATCAGGACCGCCCCGAGGCCGACGGCGAAGGTGACGTTGCCCCACCAGTCGATACGGCGGCCGTGCCGCTCGCCGTTATCCCGCAGCTTCCAGTAGGCCCACAAGGTGCCGTAGATACCCACGGGCACGTTGACCCAGAACACCGCCCGCCAGTCCAGCGCGGCCAGCAGGCCCCCTGCCACCAGGCCGACGAACTGGCCGGCCAGGGCCGCGACCTGGTTGATACCCAGCGCCATGCCGCGCTGATCGGACGGGAACGCATCGGTGAGGATGGCCGTGGAGTTGGCGACGAGCATGGACCCGCCGATGGCCTGGAGTACCCGCCAGCCGATCAGCCACAGCGCGCCGCGGCTGCCGTCAAATGGATCGAACGACAGCAGCACGGAGGCGAAGGTGAAGACCGCGAAGCCCGCGTTGTAGATCCTGACCCGGCCGAACATGTCGCCCAGGCGTCCGACGGTGACCACGAGCACGGCCTGGATCAGCCGGTAGCCCATGATCATCCACAGCAGGTAGAAGATATTGCCCGGGGCCAGCGGATCCAGGTGAATGCCGCGGAAGATGGCCGGCATCGCGATGATGACGATCGAGCCGTCGAGGGCCGACATGAACACCGCGGCGGTCGTGTTCGCCAGTGCCACCCACTTGTAGCGGCCGTCCAGTTCGGTCCCGGGCATCAGATGTTCTGCGCCAGTCGCTCGAGCAGCGGCGCGGCCGCCAGGAGCTGCTTCAGTTCGGCCGGCGTGAACCCGGCCGAGAGCGCCGCGGCGAGTTGCTCGACTCGCGCGTTCCGCTTATCGCCCAGCAGCTGCCGGCCCGGGTCGGTCACCGACATGACGGACCGCCGGCCGTCCTGCGGGTCGGGATGCCGTTCGACCAGGCCGCGGGCCTCCAGCGCGGCCAGCGTCGCGCCCATCGACTGCGGGCTGATCTGTTCCAGCCGGGCCAGCGCGCTCGGCGTGGCCGGACCGGCGCGGTCCAGGCGTACCAGGGCCGAGCTCTCGGGCAAGGTGAGCTCGCCCTCGGCCTGCACCTGCCGCAGTCGCCGCAGGAGCAGGCCGATGCTCACGCGGAGCACCGCGGCCACCTGGCCAGCGTCAGGATCCTCGCTCATACCTTAAGCCTAGCCTAATAAGGCTAGGCTTAGTAAATTGGCCGGGCGGTGTCGTGTGCGGTCAGGCGCCGGTCAGGCGCCGGTCAGGCGCCGGTCAGGCGCCGGTCAGCTGGCGGCGGCCAGCTCGCGGGCGATGTCCGCGACGACGTCCGGGCGTTCTTCTGCGGCCCAGTGCCCGCAGCGCTCGATGACGCCGCCCTCGGCCGCGGGCGCGACGGCCTGGACCGAGGTCAAGGTCAGGCCGCCGAGGCAGGCCGCACCGCCGTAGGCCCGCACCGGGATCTCCAGCGGGGTCTTGGCCAGGGCGGCGACCTGATCGGCGCTGGTGAAGAAGTCCTGGTAGACGGCCAGCCCGGCCCGCAGCGCTCCGACCTGCCCGATGGCATCGACGTATACGTCGAGGTCGGCCGCCGTGATGGCGGCCGGGTCATAGGCGAAATGCTCGAAGAACCAGCGCAGGTACGGCCTTTCCTTGCCCGCGATCAGCAGCTCGGGCAGGTCCGGGACGGATTGGAAGCCCATATGCCACAAGAAGTTGCCGTCCGGCGCAGGCGCCATGGCCTGCTCCATGACGCCGACCCCGGGCAGCGCCATCTCGACGACGCCCAGGGCACGGACCTGGCCCGGCGATTTAGCCGCGTAGACGTAGCCGAACACGGCTCCCCAGTCGTGGCCGACGACGGTCACGTCCCGCAGGCCCAGGTGGTCGCTCAGGGCCGCGAGGTCGGCGGCCATGGTGGCCGCGTCGTAGCCGGCGGCCGGCTTGGCCGAGTAGCCGAAGCCCCGCAGGTCGGGCGCGACGACCTGGTACTCGCCGGCCAGCATGGTCATGACGTGCCGCCATTCGTACCAGGTTTGCGGCCAGCCGTGCAGCAGCATGACGGGCGGCCCGTCGCCTGCCGTCACGTAGTGCAGCCTGGTCCCGTTGACCTGGGCGGTGTGATGCGTGGCCGTTGCGGCGGTCATCTTGTGTCCCTTCAGCGGCCGGAGCCGGCGATTCAGTCGGTGCCGAACACGGCCGCCGCGGCTTCCTGCCAGGCGGGATCCGATACATCGATCAGGGTCGGGTTGCCGTCACACCACTGGAAGGTGTGCTTGAGGCGGCTGATCTTCCAGCCGTCGGCGGTGCGGCGGAACGAGTTCTCGTACCAGCCGTACTGGGTATAGTGGTCGTCCCCGAACCGGTTGGGGAAACGGTGCCGGGAAATGTGGTAGAAGACGCCGTCGGCCTCGTCGCCGTGCAGGTTGATGTGGAAGTTCGAGTACTGGTGCATCACCACAAGACGCTCGAGGCAGGCGCTGGCGAACTGCGCCCATATCCTCGGCGTGGTCACGGCCAGCGGCCGGCCGGTCAGGTCGAAGAAGTCCACCTCGAACGGGTCGGTCAGGGTGGCCGCGTACATCTCCCAGTCATGCAGGTCCAGGCCGCGGCCGAAGCGCAGCATCACGTCACTGATCTGCTGGCGGTCCCACAGCTGGCGCACCATTTCGTCGACCGGCAAGTTTTCCACGATGCCCCTTTCTGATGGCTAGACGAGCACGTGGGCCGGCGCGAGCAGGAACAGGGCGCTGACTTCGTCGTCCAGCTGGCTGTCGGCTCCCAGCCGCCGGATGACATCGGCGACGGCTACGCCGCGCACCCCGGCCAGCGTGATCGTGCCCCGGTACTTGGTCGTGATGCAGCGGTTAACGCGCGCGGCGTGGACCGCCGGGCAATGCGCGACGACATCCCCGGCGAGCCGCGAATACGCGGGCGAGGCGACGAACCGGTCCAGGCTGGCGGCATCGGCCACCACCACTTCCAGCGCGGCCTGGTACTGGCGGTCCAGCGGCCGGGACATCCGAACGCCCGGGTGGTCGAGGGTGACCTCGACCTCTTCGAACAGGTGACGCCGGAGTTTGAGCACGTCAGGCGAGGCCGCCCAGGCCGGGGCCAGCGTGTCGGCGACGAACCGGCGGAACTCCGCGGCGTTGACGTCCTCGCGACGCCGCAGGAACAGCAGGTGCCGGACCAGCCCGTCGTGGCCGTCCGGGGCGGGCAGGCCGGTCCGGTCGCTGACCGTCTGGGTCGCTTCGGCGATGCTTCGGTAGGCGATCATCTCCTGCAGGAAGTTGATGCCGTCGTCCATCTGGACCTTGGATGCCGCCTGGAACTCGGCCAGGCCTTCCATCGTGACGAACGTCGCCTCGGGCACGCCCTGGAACTCGCCCCCGGGCGGCGGACGGTAGCTGACTCCGGGCAGCCGGGGCCAGCTGGCGTCGTCGAAGGAGACGGCGTGCAGGAAGATGCTGCTGATCCCGGGAAACCGCGCGGGCAGCGTCACGTGGGCGTTCAGCCAGTACTCGTAAAAGTCGTGGGTGGTCAGCCCCTGCCGGGCCTGCAGTGGCATGACCAGGGTCAGGCAGTCGGCGGGCACGGCCACGTCGTCATCTCGCCCCATCGGGTGCTCCAATCGCCAGTGACCAGAGGGGAGCCAAACTGTATGCAGTTTAAACTGTATGCAGTTAGGGCGTCAGGAGCAATGGGGTGGACGCTGATTTTCACGCCATGGATGCGGCCGCTAGAGCGTGTTCCGTAGATCACCGGACATGCGGAAGCCTGACCGAGCCCGAGTCAGGCCCGATGGCGGTAGCTCGTTCGCTCCGGCGCTCACATCCGTCCCCGGCGTCCCGCCCGCCACCCGCGTCCCGGTCCAGTGCCCGGGGTGCGGGTCCAGGACGGAATGAAACCGGGATTTCAGCACGCTGGGACGTGCTGGAAGCCCGGTTTCATGACACGGCTCCTGCCTGGATGACGTATTACGGATCCCGAACCAGATAGCGAGCCATGATGACGGAGCGCCTTCCGTCGCCTAATATCAACGCATCGTGACGTATGTGGTACTGACTGTTCGGGAAACACCGGAGAGTCCGATGGCATTAGACAGTTCCCACGACGATGGAGCGGATAAGCCGGACGTTAAGCCGGAACAGCACCTGCGGCCTAGCGGATCAGGCGGTGACGCTGGCGCAGTCCGGGCCGAGCCAGCCGAGCAGCGGAGCCACGCGGAGTACTACGAGGCGCTCCGTGCCGCCGACGGCAAGTCGGCTGATTCCGGGTGGGCCGCGGTAGACGTTAAAGAACGTCCCCCGCTGGACGCGCTCGTCGTGACTCCCGAACGCAGCAAACACATTCTTGATGGCGATGCGACCGACAGCGGCGGCCACCGGCACGGGACTGGCAATCCCGGCAAGACCGAGTTTCCTGCCAGCTGGGATGACGAGAAGATCATCGACACCGTCCTGGACGTGGCGCGCCGTCCCGATGAGCCGCCGAGCATACCAGGACCGGAACGGACGCTGGCTGGCGCAAGGCAAACGCGACGATGTGGAGGTAGTGGTGATCATCGCAAGCGATGGACGAATATGGACCGGCTGGCCGCGGAGTCGGTGGTCCCGGAGTGGTGAAGAACCCGAAGGAGAACAATGGATAAATACGAGATCGCACGCCGGGCATCAGCATTGCCCGGCGAGGTTCGCCGACCGCGTCCCGCCGCGCACATTGGAGAGCATTCGAGCTGATGGACGAGGGCGGCGAGTACGGGGAGTTGGCGATTGAGCTGGCGGCGTCGCTGGCGGCGCACCATGTGCCGGTTACGGCGGCGGAGCGGGACGAGCTGCTGGCGCTGCTTGAGGCAATGGAGATGCCGACGGATCCGATTGGGAAGCTCAACGTGCAAGGGTGAGCTGGGCAGGCACCGGTGCCCGTTCGGTAAAAATTTTGAATGATCCTGAACGGGCGGTGGATCTTGCGACCTGCTGGCTGAGGAGCAGTGACGCGGGGCCGTGCGTTATCGTCGGCTCCCTGAGGGTAGGCGCGGCGACGAGGGAGGGACTGTGGACATTACCCAGCTGATCCTGGATGACCACCATGAACAGCGGCGGCTGTTCGCGATCCTGGAGCAGATCGACCGGGCCGACCCCGGGGTGCTTTCGGCGTTGTGGGACAGGCTGGCGGTCTTCCTCGAGCTGCACGCCGCGGCGGAGGAGGAGATCTTCTATCCGGCGCTGCTGCAGGTGGGCCTGGCCGCGCAACGTCAAGCCGGGGTGGAGGGAGAAACCCTCGACGCCATCCACGACCACAACGAGATCAGGGACGCCGTAACGGAGGTCGCGCGGCATCAGGTCGGTACGGACGAGTGGTACGCGGCCGTCGCCCAGGCCAACCTGGCCAACAGCGACCACATGGCCGAGGAAGAACGCGAGGGCCTGACCGATTTCCGCCGGCTGGCGAGCCTGCAGAGCCGACACCAACTCGCGGTCGCGTTCACGGCCTTCGAGGCGCGTAACTACGCGGGCGTGCCGGTCGTGGACAAGGATCCGGTCAGCTACGTACGCGAGGTAGAGGGAGAGCTGCAGGGGTCCGGGACCGGGTCGCTGAGCATCGGCAGCCTCAAGCGGAGCTGACCCCGGTCAGTCGTGGTGGCAGGTTCGGCGCAGGGTGTCCGGGGTCAGGTCGGCCAGGGTGGGGTAGCCGTCCACGGCCATGATCAGGTCCGCCTCGGCGAGAAGGCTGCGCAGGACGTGGACCACGCCGTCGACGCCGCCGATCGCGAGGCCGTAGGCGTAGGGGCGGCCCACGGCGACCGCGGTGGCACCCAGGGCGAGCGCCTTGATCACGTCGGCGCCCGACCGGACGCCCGAGTCGAAGAGTACGGGCGCGCCGCCGGCCGCGGCCACGATGCCGGGCAGGCAGTCCAGGGCTGGCAGCCCGCCGTCGGCCTGCCGTCCGCCGTGGTTCGAGCAGTAGATCCCGTCCACTCCCCCGTCGATGGCCCGGCGGGCGTCGTCGGGGTCGCAGATGCCCTTGACGAGCAGCGGCAGCTTGGTCAGCGACCGCAGCCACGGCAGATCGTCCCAGGTGAGCGGGTTGCCGAACACCCCGGCCCACAGCCTGATAGCTGCAGCCGGATCGTCAGCTGGTTGCTTGACGAGCAGGGCGCGGAACACCGGGTCACTGAAGTAATTGACCAGGCACTTCCCGCGTAGCTGCGGGAAGTTGCTGGCGGCCAGGTCACGCGGGCGCCAGCCGGTCACCCAGGTGTCCATGGTGACCACGATGCCCCGGTAGCCCGCCGCCTCGGCCCGGGACACCAGGCTCGCGGCCAGTTCCCGGTCGGTGGGCGTGTAGAGCTGGAAGAAGCCGGGAGTTCCGCCGAACTTGGCGGCGACGTCTTCGAGCGGATCGGCGGAGAGCGTGGAGGCGATCATCGGGACCCCGGTGCGCGCCGCGGCGGCGGCGGTGGCCAGGTCGCCGTGCCCGTCCTGGGCGCACAGGCCGATCACGCCGATCGGCGCCATCAGCAGCGGCGACGGCAGCGTCATCCCGAACAGCTCGACGGTCAGGTCCCGCTGGGACGCGCCGACGAACATCCGCGGGATCAGGCCCCACCGGCCGAACGCGCTGACGTTGGCTCGCTGGGTATGTTCGCTCCCGGCTCCGCCGGCGACGTAGGACAGCACCGACGGGGACAGCGCTCGCGCGGCCCGGGCCTCCAGTTCCGCGAACGCCATCGGGAAATCGGGCACGATCCCCTGCAGTCCGGCCAGGTAGATTTCCAGCTGGTAATCACCGAACGCGGTCATCGCAAGCTCCTCCTCAGGTGGCAGGCGGTACGAGCGCCCAGGACCATCTTGGCCGCAACCGTTCTGCACCGGTGCGGGGACCCGAGCTGAGCCTTGGGCTAGCCGGACCGCGTTAGCGGCCCGCGGCGGGCATGATGGCCTCGATCAGGTGCGGGCCTGGTTCGGCGTACGCGCGGCGCAGGGCCTGGTCCAGTTCCTCGCCGGTAGTGACACGGGTCGCGGGCACGCCCATCCCGGTGCTGATCTCGGTGAACCGCGGCGTCGGGCCGGACAGGTCGAGCATCCGCGACGCGCGTTCGCCCGCCTCCCCCGCGGCGGTACGGGCCAGCTCCATCCGCAGGATCGCGTACGCGGCGTTGTTGATCAGCACCGTGGTGACGTTGAGCTGCTCGCGGGCCTGGGTCCACAGCGCCTGGATCGTGTAGAGCGCGCTGCCGTCGGCTTCCAGGGCCAGTACGGGCCGGTCCGGGGCGGCGATCGCGGCGCCCGTCGCGGCGGGCAGGCCCTGCCCGATGGCGCCGCCCGTGAGGGTCAGCAGGGTGTGCCGCGGCGCGCCGGCCAGCGCCCGGGGCAGCGCGGCCCCCGACGTGTTGGCCTCATCGGAGACGATCGCATGCTCGGGCAGTGACGCGGCCACCGCGCTGGCCAGGGCGCTGGTGGTCAAAGACCCCCGTTCCAGGGCCGGCCGCGCGGCGGGGCCCGCCGCTGGCGAGACGCCCGCGGCCACCTGGTCGGCCAGCCGCTCCAGGGCGGTCTGGGCGTCCTGATCGGCCTCGGCCAGGACCGTCACCGGGCAGCCCGCGGGGGTTAGATCACTGCGCCGCCCTGGGTAGCCGAAGAACGACACCGGGCCGCGGGCGCCGGCCAGGATCAGGTCGGTGGTCCCCGCCAGCTGAGCTTCGGCGTGTTCGGCCAGGTAGGCGAGCCGGTCGACGGCCGGCAGACCGGCGCCGCGCTCCATCCGCGCGGGAAACGTCTCGGCGAGCAGCCGGGCCCCGGTGGCGGCGCTGATCCGGCTGGCCGCCTTAAGACCGCGTTCGGTGAGCGCGCTCCCGCCGAGCAGGAGCAGCGGCGAAGGGCTGGCCGGAACAAGACGAGCCACGGCCTTGATCTGATCGTCGTCGACCGCCTCGGGCGCCGGCTGGGGCCGGGGCGGCGCGAGCGTTCCGCCGTCGCTCCAGGACACGTCGGCCGGCAGGACCAGCGTCGCGATCTGCCCGCGGCGGGCCGCCGCCACCGCCCGCATCGCGTCCTGGGCCAGGTCACGGGTAGCCCCGCTGGTGTGGACCCAGCCCGACACGGTCCGCGCGAGGGCCTCGATATCGGATTGCAGCGGCGCGTCGTAGCGGACGTGGCCGGTGGCGTGACCGCCAACGATGGTCACGATCGGACTACGCGCCCGGCGGGCGTTGTGCAGGTTGGCCAGCCCGTTGGCCAGGCCTGGTCCCAGATGCAGCAGCACCGCGGCGGGCCGGCCGGCGATCCGCGCGTAACCATCGGCCGCCCCGGTCGCTACCCCCTCGAACAACGCCAGCACCCCGCGCATCTGCGGCACGGAGTCCAGGGCGCCGACGAAGTGCATCTCCGAGGTACCCGGATTCATGAAGCACACATCGACGCCCGCGCCCACCAGGCTGCCGATCAGTGCCTGCGCCCCGATCATGGGGACGATGGTAAGCCCCGGGGCCGGACGGCCCGGACGTAGGCTGGCCGGATGACGAACGGGGACAGGTTCGGCGCGGGGGTCTTCGACCGGATCGACGAGATCCTGGATGCCGCGGTTCGGCAGGGCCAGGCGCCCGGGTGGTGGCGGCGGTCGCCCGGGGCGACGCCGTGCACATCGCGGCGGCGGGCCTGACGGCGATCGGCGGGCCGCCGATGCGGCCCGATACCTTGTTCCGGATTTCCTCGACGACCAAGCCGATGACGGCGGCGGTCGTGCTCTCGCTGGTCGATGAGGGCGCGCTCGAGCTGAACGGGCCGGTCGACAAGCTGCTGCCCGAACTGGCCGACCGCCGGGTGCTGCGCCGCGCGGACGGGCCCTCACCGACACGGCCCCGGCCGGCCGGTGACAGTCCGCGACCTGCTCACCTTCACCTGGGGTTTCGGGATGCAGGGCGCCATGTTCATGGCCCCGGAGCCATGGCCCATCGTCACCGCGGTGATGGAGCGTGAGCTGTCGTCGTTCGGGCCGCCGCAGCCCGCTTTTACGCCCGATCCGGACACCTGGATGGCGCGGCTGGGTGAGCTGCCGCTGCTGGCCCAGCCGGGTGAGCGGTGGCTGTACCAGGCCGGGTCTCAGGTGCTCGGCGTGCTGGCCGCGCGGGCCGCCGGCGCGCCGTTCGAGGCGGTCATGCGCGACCGGCTGCTCGCCCCGCGTACGAGCGCCGCGACGGGCGGCTGGCGGTCAGCGACCCGCCGGACGGGCAGTGGTCGCGCCCGCCCGCGTTCCCCGACGGCGGCGGTGGGCTGGTGTCGACGGCCGGGGACGTACTCGCGTTCGGCCGGATGCTGCTGCGCGGCGGCGGTCCCGTGCTGAGGCAGGCGACGGTCGCCGAGATGACCCGCGACCAGCTGACCGCGGCGCAGCGGGCCAGCGTCTGGCCCGGGTTTAGCTTCCTCGGCGACCGCGGCTGGGGTTACGGCGTGTCCGTGCTCGACGACGGCCGTTACACCTGGGAAGGCAGCCTCGGCACCACGTGGTCCAACGTGCCGTCGCAGGATCTGACCGTGGTCGTGCTCACCCAGCGCGCCGCCGACGAGACCGGGATGCCCGCCGTATGCGACGACGTCCTCGCCGCCGCGTCCGGGGCGGCGTAGGCCGCGGCGGCGTAGGCCGCGGCGGCGTAGGCCGGGCGCCCTCGATGGGCAAAGACACGAGGCCCGCTAGCTTCCGCTGCACCTAGCACCCGGATATGTCTACGGTTTCTGGGGTGATCACCCCAGAAACCGTAGACATATCCACGGCTGGCTCGCGCCGGAGGAAGCCGGGTCGCTCAGGTGGACGGGACGGTGACGATGGGGCCGTGCGCGTGGCTCAGGAGCGCGTGGGTGACGGCACCGGCGCCGTGGTGAGCGGCGTGCCTGCCGATGACCACGAGATCGGTGCGGGCGGACAGGCCGGCCAGCGCCCGGCCCGCGTGACCGAACAGGACATCTTGGCTGACTTCGACATCGGGGTACCTGGTCCGCCAGTCATCGATCAGTGCCGTCAGCCGCTGGGCGGCTTTGGTTTCCGTGGCGTGAGCGCTGGGGTCGTTGAGCGCCCACCAGGGTTTCTCCATGCCGACCTCGGGCATGGTCCAGGAGTGCACCACGAGCAGGGCGGCGTGGCGCAGGGCAGCCTCCTCGAACGCGAAGGTGAGGGAGTCTGTACTGCTGTCCGGATCGCCGACGCCGACGGCGATCTGCCGGTGCGAGGCAGCGACCTCGTCGCGGACGACCACGACCGGGCAGGATGCGTGGGTGGCCGCGTACCGGCTGACCGACCCGAGCAGCAGCGCCGTGAACGCCCCGGCGCCACGGGACCCGATGACCAGCATCAGCGCGCCCGAACCGGCCTCGGTGACGGCCACGGCGGGCGCCCCGGAGAGGTGATCGGTGTCGATCAGCAGGTCGGGGGATGCTTTCGCGGCCCGCTCGGCCGCCACGGTCAGGGCCGAGTCACGCTCGTGGACCAGCACATCGGAGACGGTGGCGATATCGGGCCCCTCGTGCTTTTCCATCATCCGGGGCAGTAGCTCCGCGGCGGATACGATCCGGAGCGGGGCGCCGCGCAGGGCCGCCTCCCTGGCCGCCCATTCGACCGCCCGCAGCGATTCCGCTGAACCGTCGGTCGCGGCCACGATCGGTTTTGCTGACATGCTGGTCCTCCTCGGAGCATCCGGCGACTTGCTGGGAGAATGTTCTCATGGCTACATCGCGTTCGGCAGGTTCCGCAGGTTCAATCCTGAGCATCGGCTCGAGCGGGTCGATCTTGTCCATCGGCTCGTCCGGTTCCATCTTGTCGATCGGGTCCGCGGGCTCGGTCCTGTCCATCGGGTCCGCGGGCTCGATCGCCTCGGTGCTGAGCGTCGGCTCGGCGGGGAGCGTCGGCTCGGTCCTGTCCGCGCTTTCGGCTTGGTCGTTGCTGGCCTGGCGTAACCGTAGCTCAGCGCGCTGAGTGGGCACCGGTCATCATGGCCGCGAGGTCGTCGGGATGCAGGAAGGACGGCGGCGGGGGCGGTCCCCAGGCGAACAGCCCGCGGGCCCCTTCGAGGTCTTCCGGCGTCCACAGCTGGTCATCGACGATGCAGTCCATGTCCGAGTAGTACTCGGAGAAGTTGCCCGCCGGATCCTTGAGGTACCAGAAGAAGTTCGAGCCCGCGTAGTGGCGTCCCAGCCCCCACACGTGCCGTTCGGGCCTGCCCTCGAGCATCGCGAAGGCGCCGCGACCCACGTCGTCGATGTCGTCCACCTGCCAGGACGTGTGGTGCAGGAAGTTCACCGGCGCGGCTAGGGCCAGCACGTTGTGGTGATCGGTCGAGCAGCGCATGAACGCGCCCACGTCCTTGATCCGGTCGCTGATCTTGAAGCCGAGCCCGTCGACGAAAAACGACGTCGTGGCGCGGTAGTCGGTGCTGCCAAGCACCGCGTGACCGAGCTTGCGGGGGCGCACCCGGTCCGGCCGCGTGTGGCCCGGGGCCCGGCCGTCCGGCCGGTCGAGCCGGCCCGGCCCGTTGTAGACGGTGGCCGGGACGGGATCTTGCCGCGTCCGGGGGGCGACCGCCAGCGTCACGCGCACGCCGGTGACCGGCTCGGTCGCTTCCAGCTGAGTCCCCCGCAGATCCTGGGGCACGCCGAGGCGGGTCAGGTTGGCCGCGGCGCGGGCGAGGTCGTCCGCGTCGTCAACACCCACGCGCAGGCCGAGCAGCCGGCGGGTGGGCGACGGCATGATGCGCAGCTGCTGGCCGGCGTCAAGGGTGGTGAACCAGCCGCCGGCCTGCGGGGTCAGGCCGAACTCTTCGTAGTACGCGGCGGTCTCCTCGACGTTCGGCACGCCGATCGTGACCGAGAGCAGCCCGTGCAGGCTCATCGGGCCTCCTATGACTCTTCCGCGCCGACGAACCGGTGGCTCATCTCGCCGATGCCTTCGATGTAGCTGGTCAGCACGTCACCGGGGGCGAGCCAGCGCTGCGGGTTCCGGCCCAGGCCCACGCCGGACGGCGTGCCGGTGAAGATGATGTCGCCCGGCAGCAGCGGGGTGACCCGGGACAGCTGCTCGATCAGCTCGGGCACGCCGAAGATCAGTTCCCCGGTACGCGCCTTCTGCATTTCCTCACCGTTGATCGAGCAGCTGAGCTCCAGGTCGTCCCGATCGCCGAACTCGTCCGGGGTGACCAGCCACGGGCCGACCGGTCCGAAGCCCGGGTAGGACTTGCCCAGGCTGAACTGGGGCGGAGCAGAGGCCATCTGCAGGATCCGCTCGGAGACGTCCTGGCCGACGGACAGGCCAGCCACGTGCTCCCAGGCCGACGCGGCCGGGACCCTGACCGCGGTCAGGCCGATGATGACCACCAGCTCGACCTCCCAGTCGGTGTGGCCGCCGGGCGGCAGCGTGATCTCGCCGTAGGGGCCGGTAATGCACGACGGGAACTTCGTGAACACCGGTGGCGACGTCTCGGGCCGGGCGAGCCCGGACTCGGCCGCGTGCGCGCTGTAGTTGAGCCCGATGCCGAACACCTGACGCGGCGCCGGAGAAGGCGAGCCCAGCCCGGCAGGCGTGAACGGTTCAGGGTCGGGCAGGTCCGCCGACCTGGCCCAGTCCGTGAACTCGGCCCAGCACTCGTAGGCGGGGCCGGGACCGAACCGGCCGCCGCTGGCCGCGTGGACGTCGACGGCGCCCGCGCCCTGGATCAGGCTGAGACGCTGGTTGATGACGGCAATGCGCATGGTGCTCCTGTAGTTGATGACAGACGAGTGGGCGGGTCAGAGTGGTGCGACCTCGGTTCCTGCGCACCAGATGCGGCGGATCGACCGGGTGGCCTTGATGTCCTGCAGCGGGTCACCGTCGATGAGCACCAGATCCGCCCGGCGCCCCGGCTCGATCACGCCGCGGTCGCCGAGGCCGAAGTAGCGGGCGGGCCGCGAGGTGGCGCCGCGCAGCGCGTCCACGTGGCTCAGCCCGGCGTCGACGAGGAGCTCGAGCTCGTGATGGAGGCTGCTGCCGTGACTGATCGCCGCGGGCACGCCGGGGGCGGCGTTGGCGTCGGTGCCGGCCAGGATCGGCACGCCGGCGTGGTACATGACGCTGACGCTCTGCCGGGCCGCGGCGTAGTCGGCCCCCGGCGGCGCCGACTGCTCCACGACGCCCTCCATCATCGCGAGCGTCGGGACGAGGATGCGGCCGTCGGCGGCTGCGCGGGCCGCGGCCGCGTCGTCCAGCGCCTTGTCCAGCGGCACGTGGGTCAGCACGCTGACCCGGGCCCGCTGCGCCATCTCTACCGCCTCATACGACGCGGCGTGCGCCACGCTGAGCTTGGCGTACTCGCGGGCCGCGGCGGCCAGCGCGTCCAGCGTGGCCTGGTCGTGGCTGGGGCCGGGATTCCCGACGATGATCTTGATGTAATCCGAGCCCTCGGCGACCCGGTCGGCCACGAACGCCGGGGCCTGGTCCGCGCCGGCGATCAGGCCCCGCGTGCCGATGACGGGAATGCGGGAATGCAGGCTGCCCGGCGCGATGGCCGAGGTGCCCGCGCTGCGGATGTCGGTGAGCCCGGCGGCCGCGCGCAGCGAGTCGATCAGTTCCGGCGGCGCGGCGCCCATGTCGAGCGCCGTCGTTACGCCGAACCCGCTCAGCAGGACGAGCGAGTGCCGGCTGTGCACGTGGACGTGCGCGTCGATCAACCCGGGCAGCATCACCGCGCCGCCGCCGTCGATGATCTTGGCGCCGCCGGCGTCGGAGCCGATGCGGTCCCCCTCGATGACGACCGTGCCCGGCGGCAGGAGCTGCCGGCCGTCGAACACACGGACGTTCGTCACGGCGGTCCTCGGCTTGGCGGCGGCCCGTTCCGTGCTGCCCATGGACGTCTCCTTGGTTTCGTCTTCCTTATATGCCCGATATGCCCGCGCGCACCGGCCTGAGTCCTACCGCCGTCTCGATATCGAGGGCGGCCGGCTCGGCGGCCCGCAGGCGATGTGCTTGTCGGGCCGGACGAGCAGGAAGTCCGCAGGCCAAGGGTAATCCGGCGGCGAGTCGGGGGCGGGGACGGGGGCGGGGTGGGGGCCGGGGCGGGACCGGGGCGGGGGCAGGCAGGACGGACCGTTCGGCCTAAATGATTTTGATGGAATGTTTGCGCGCTCGCGATTGTCGATACCCCTATAGGTATCCAACGTGAGGAGGCAGACGATGGCGACGGTCGAGCTGACGGCCGAAAACTTCAACTCGACGGTGAGCGGCGAAGGCCTGGTGCTCGTCGATTTCTGGGCCGAGTGGTGCGGGCCGTGCCGGATGTTCGGGCCGATCTTCGAGCAGGCCTCCGAGCGGCACGCTGACGCGGTCTTCGGCAAGGTCGACACCGAGGCCCAGCCTGAGGTGGCGGCCACCTTCAAGATCGCCTCGATCCCGACGCTGATGATCATCCGCGACAACGTCGTGCTCTTCCAGCAGCCGGGCGCGCTGCCTGAGGCCGCTCTCGAGCAGCTGATCACCAAGGCCAAGGAACTCGACATGGACGAGATCCGCGCGAGCTTGCCCGCGTCGGCTGGCGCCTGACGACCTGGCGCCTGACGACCTGGCGCCCGCCGACCTGGCGCCTGACGACAGTGCGCCCGCCGACCTGGCGCCTGACGACAGTGCGCCCGCCGGGGCAGCCGCGGCGGAAAACCCCTGACGCGTGGCGTGGGCCGACATCACTGCGGGCCAGCGGCTAAGAGAGCACGCGGCGGCGGAAGTTGCGCAGGCCGATGGCCAGGAACACCGCGGCGAACCCGGCCATCACCGGGTAGATGACGTAAAGGTGCATGTGCGGAGCGTTGGTGAAGGCGGCGCGCATCCCCTCGTTCACGTAGACCAGCGGGTTGATCAGCACCACCGTCTGCAGCCAGGGCCAGCCGCCCACGGTGACCGGCGCCAGCTTGGTCCACGAATAGTAGGTGCAGCCCAGAAACGTGATCGGCAAGATGATGAAGCCGAACATCAGGCCAATATTCCGCGGCTCGAAGCTGGTCCCGAGGACCAGGCCGAGGCCGGCCATCGCGATGCACGCCAGCGGCACCAACGTCACGATGATCCACCAGTGCAGTGTGATGTGGGCCTGCACCCCCGGCGCGTGCACCACCGAGGCGATCGGCAGCACGATGGCCGCGGAAAGCACGCCCTGGGCCGCGCCGGAGAGCACCTTCGCGATCGCCACCAGCCAGATCGGGCAGGGCGCCTGCACCCGGTCCTCGATCTCCCGGGTGAAACCGAACTCCTGAGCCATAGCCAGGGCGATGGACTGCACGCCCTGGAACATGATGGAAATTCCGACCACGCCCGGCACCAGGATGGTGGCGAAGGCCGACTGGGCTGCGGTGCCGTGCCCGCCGCCGATGCCCTGCCCGATCTTGGGGAACACGTACAGGAAGACGAAGCAGAGCAGGAACGGCTGGATGAGCGTGCGCAGCACGAACTCCCAGACGTGCTTGCGCAGCACCACTACGTCCCGCAGTATCAGGGCGCCGAGCGCGGTCCAGCTCGCGGCGGCGACGGAACGGGTGGGGCCGCCGCCGATTTTCCTGACCGGAGCCTCTCCCGTGGCTGGCTCTACTGTCGTCGCCATCAGTCGCGCAGTTCCTTCCCGGTCAGGCTGATGAACACGGTCTCCAGGGTGGGCTCGGCGATCGACACGTCGACGAGCTCGAAGCCGCCGCCCTCGGCGGCCAGCACGATGCGCGGGACCAGCCGGTCGCCGTCCCGCATGTGCAGCTCGAGCTTGCCGTCGGCGATGCGGGTCCTGGTGACGCCTTCGACGTCCTTAGTCAGCAGTTCAGCGAGGTTGGCTAGGTCGCCGGTGGTCCGCACGGTGACGATGGTGTCGGCGCCGGTGCTCTGCTTGAGCGCGGCCGGGGTGTCCAGCGCCAGGATGCGGCCGTGGTCCATGATCGCGACCCGCTGGCAGAGCTTGTCGGCTTCTTCCATGTAGTGCGTGGTGAGCAGGATCGTCTGGCCTGCCTGGTGCAGCTCGCCGAGCAGGTCCCAAAGCGCGAGCCGGCTCTGCGGGTCCAAGCCCGCGGTCGGCTCGTCCAGGAACAGCACCGAGGGGCGGTGGAAGATGGCCCGCGCCACCATGAGCCGCTGGGCCATCCCGCCGGACAGCGCGTACACCGACGCCTTGGCCCATTTCGACAGCTGGAACTGCTCGAGCAGGTCGTCGGCGATCTGCCTGGACTCCCTGGCCTTGATGCCGAACAGCCGTCCGTGGAAGTAGAGGTTCTCCCACACGGTGAGCTGGCGGTCCAGGGTGTTCTGCTGGGAGACGATGCCGGTCAGCTGCTTGGCTAGGGCCGGGTGGGCCGCGACGTCGATCCCGCCGATGAAGGCCCGGCCCCCGGTCGGGACGACGCGGGTGGTGAGCATGCCCGCCGTCGTGGTCTTGCCCGCGCCGTTCGGTCCGAGCAGCCCGAAGATCTCGCCGGTCGTTACGTCCAGGTTGAGGTGGTCCACGGCGGCGAAGTCCGCGCCCGGATAAACCTTGGTCAGGTCCTCGGTGTGGATGACCGCGTCTTTCTCGCCGGCCTGCGCTTTTCCGGTGCTGGCCGCTGCTTCTACGGTGCTCATATTGTACTAAGCCTAGGCCTCGGGTTCTTGCCTGCGGGCGGCGGCTAGCGCGGCGCGGATCTGCCCGGCGCTGGCGGGTGTTCCTTTCTCGTCGGCGAACGAGCCATAGGGCGGCCCGTAGACGGGGCTACCTGGTTCCTGCCGCCAGCTTTCGGCCAGCGGGCCCGCGTCCACGGTGTCGTAGCCGATCGAGTCGAGGAACCCGGTCACCGCCGCCTTGGCCGTCTCGTCGTCGCCCGCGATGGGCAGCGCGCTGCGGTCGGCGGCGCCGTGCGGGCGGGCTAGCGAGCCCAGGTGCCGGAAGTAGATGTTGTTGAAGACCTTTACGACGTGGGCTCCCCTCAGGTGCTCCTGCAGGAGCCCGCTGCTGGTGAGCTCGCCGTCATCGAGTACCGCGATCTG
The DNA here is from genome assembly GCA_963844625.1 of uncultured Actinomycetota bacterium. Classification (GTDB taxonomy): domain Bacteria; phylum Actinomycetota; class Actinomycetes; order Streptosporangiales; family Streptosporangiaceae; genus Palsa-504. Next base: position 49,346 of record CAWJPF010000011.1, read on the forward strand.
GCCGTCGCGCTGGGGGTAGTAGTTGCCGGTGTCCATTACCACCTTGCCTTTGAGTGACTCGGCGGGAACGCTCTCTGATGCCTTGAACGGGATCGCGACGACGACGATGTCGCCGGCCTCGGCGGCCTGCTCGCACGTGGCGGCGCGGGCGAGCGGGCCGAGTTCCGTTACGAGATCGGTTAGCGTTTCCGGGCCGCGCGAGTTGCTCAGCACGACCTGGTGGCCGGCCGCCACGCTGAGCCTGGCGACCGTGCCACCGATCATGCCGCTGCCGATGAAACCCACTGTTGTTGTCATGCCCGCGCTAACCCGGGCGGTGCGCCGGTCATTCCGTGACCAAGAGCTCGCCCGCGAGTTCGTCGACGGTGGCGAGTTCGGCGGCCGCGGCGCTTTCCCTTGTGCTTGCTGGTGCTAGTGCTGGCGCTGGTGCTAGCGCTGGTGCTGGCGCTGGCGCTGGTGCTGGCGCTGGCGCTGGCGCTGGCGCTGGTGCTTGGGCGTTTGCCGGTGCTTGGGCGCGGGGGCGCAGCGTCACGTAGCTGACGGCGACGCCGATCGCGAGCAGGGCGATCGTAACGAACAGGCCGGTGTGGTAGCCGTCCACGAACGCGTGCACGGGGTCCGCGCCGGCCCGGAGCGCGGCGGCCCGCCGGGTGCTGAGCACCGCGCCGATCACCGTGATCCCGAGCAGTCCTGCGACCTCCCGTGAGGCGTTGAGCAGCGCGGACGCGACACCAGACCGATCCGCGGGGACGGCCTGCATGACCGCGTTGGTCAGCGGCACGTTCATCAGCCCGGCTCCGGCGCCGAACAGCATGAACCCGGGCAGCAAGCTGTCGTAGCTCACCTGCAGGCCGAGGCGGGCGAACAGGGACAGGCCGATGACCATCAGCAGCATCCCGAACGCCACCGTCCGGTACGCTCCGGCCACGGCCTCGGCCCGCGGGGCGAGACCCGCGAACACCGCGACACACAGGGCCATCGGAACGAACGCCAGGCCGGCCTTGGTCGGCGAGAAGCCGAGGATCTGCTGCAGGTACAGCGAGGTGAAGAAGTAGATGCCGAGGATCCCGAAGGCCCAGATCATCATCGTGCCGGTGCCGCCGCTGAACTCGCGGCGCCGGAACATCGCCAGGTCCACCATCGGGTTGTTGGTGCGGGCCTCGATGGCCAGGAAGGTCACGGCCGCCGCGGCCGCCAGCGCGAAGGCCCCGAGGATCAGCGGCGTGGTCCACCCCTTGGTGCCGCCCTCGATCAGCGCGTAGGTCAGCGCGAACAAGGCCAGCGCCGAGGTGACCAGCCCGGGCAGGTCGAGCTGCCGTTGCGCGGCTTCGGCTCGTGACTCGCCCACGTAGCGCAGGGCGATGGCGAAGGTGATCACGCCGACCGGCACGTTGATGAGGAAGATCCAGCCCCAGTGGAGGTGCTGGCTGATCACCCCGCCGAGCACCGGGCCGAGGGCCAGGGCCAGCGCGCCGACCGCGGCCCAGATGCCGATCGCGGTGCTGCGCTGCCTGACGTTGGTGAAGGTCGCCATGATGATCGCCAGCGTGGTCGGCATCAGCAGCGCCGCGCCGACGCCCTGGACCGCGCGGCTGGCGATGAGAACGGTGCTGCTGCCCGCCAGCCCCGCGGCCAGCGAGGAGAGCGTGAAGACCGTCATGCCGATCAGGAAAAGCCGCCGCCTGCCGTACACGTCGGCCAGCCGGCCGCCGACGAGCAGCAGCCCGGCCAGCGTGAGCAGGTAGCTGCTGACCACCCACTCCAGCCCCGACTCCGACAGGTGCAGGTCATGCTGGATGGTCGGGATCGCGACGTTGATGATGTTGTTATCGAGGTAGGTCATGAAGGCGGCCAGGCTGACGGCCGCCAGCGTCCACCACTTCCGGGCTTCCGCAGTTCCCCGGGATCCCGGCTTGGCCGGCTTGCTCGGCTTGGCCGGCTTGCCCGGCTCCGCTGACACGGTACTCGCTGACACGGTGATCGTCCTTTCCCCTCGTTATGCCCCTCGTGGTGTCCTACGTGCTGTCCCTTGGTGCCTGTCATGTACGACGTACCTGTATGTTGTTCTTGTACGTTGTACAAGTACGTTGTATAGCATGACTTGTACGGCGTATAGTTGTCAAGTGATGGATGCAGAACCTCGGTCAGAAGAGCCGGACGGCGAGCGGGCCCGGCTCAGTAAGAGCACCGTGACGGACCGCGCGCTTAAGCTCGCCGACGCCGACGGGCTCGACGCGCTGACCATCCGCAAGCTCGCGCAGGACCTCGGCGTCACGCCGATGGCCCTGTACTGGCATTTCCGCAGCAAGGAAGACCTGCTCGAGGGGGTCGCCGAGCGGGTCTGGGGTGAGATCGACGTGAATGTCGACCGTTCGGCGCCGTGGCCGGCCCAGCTTCAGGGGCTGCTGGAATCCCTGGTCGGCGTGTTGCGCGCGCATCCGTCCGCGCCGCAGCTGCTGCTCGAGCACGAGAAGCGGAACGAGGCGGCGATGCGCGCCACCGAGGTCACGCTGGGCATCCTGCGCGACGCGGGTTTCGATCCCCGGTACGCCAGCGCGATCGCCCGCAGCGCCCTCTGGACCGGGATCACGCTGGTCATGAGCGAGCCCGGCTACTCTCCCGAGCTGTCCGGCGACGAGCGGGTCGAGCAGCAGCGGCGCAGCCAGATCGAGCTGGCCATGCTGCCCGCGGTCCAGTACCCGCGGCTCGTCGAGTGCGCGGCGCCGATGACCGCGTGCGACGACCCGGAGTTCCACTACCGGCTCGGCATCGAGTTGTTCATTGACGGCGTCAAGGCGGCGGCTGCTAGATAGCGACCGGGGGCCGAGGGCCGGGGCCGAGGGGCCGGGGCCGGGGGCCCGGGCCGGGTGAGCCGGGGTTACAGGGGATAGTCGTAACGGATGAAACCGTTAAAGCGCGCCACCTTGTCGTAAAGCACGCGGGCCTGGGCGTTGTCCTGCTGGGTGGTCCAGTACAGGCGGTCCGCGCCGCGCTCCCGCGCGACCTCGGCGACCCGCTCGATCAGCGCCCGCGCCGCACCGCGGCCGCGGACCGACTCGTCGACGAACAGGTCTTGCAGATAGCACGCTCCGCCGGCCCAGAACATCGGGTGGAACAGGTAGTGCGCGATGCCAATCAGGTTGCCGTCAAGCCGGGCACCGAGGCCGAAGAGTTCGGTGCCGGCGGTCAGCCGCTGCCAGGTGGCCTCGTACGCCTCGTCCGGAAGCGGGTTCCGGTAGAACGCCTTATAACCACGGGCCAGTACCTCCCACGTGGCCCGGTCACCGAGACGCAGTGGCTCTATCTCGATCATGACGACATTTTCACACGAAGGGCCCGGGCGCCCGCCAAGGATGATGGCTCACAAATGATTGTGGATCGCTACTACCCTCTGGCGGGCAGTGGTGATCCACAATGATAGGAAGGACGCCGGAAGGGGCCAGGGCTGGCTAGGCTGAGGGCATGATGGGGCAGCGCCCATGAGGGCCACGATGATGCTTGCCGATCACGCTCAGGTCGCGGACGGCAAGCTGTTCATTTCCGGCGGCGGCTGGTCTGCCTGCGGGCCGGGGCCGTCCCCGTGCGCGGTGGCAGTGCTGTTCCACGTTCCGTGGCAGGAGACCGGCGAGCGGGTCAGTTTCACGCTGCGGCTCATCGACGAAGACGGCCACGACGTGTTCCAGCCGGGGGCTCAGGACAACCTTCCCGTTCAGGTCAACGGCCACTTCGAGGCTCGGCGGCCGCCCGGCATGCTTCCCGGCGCGGAGATCAACGTGCCGATGACCTTCAACATCGTCTTGCACCTGGCGCCGGGCCGAGGCTACAGCTGGGTCCTGGACGTCGACGGGCATGGCGACGATTCCTGGCGGCTGTCGTTCGAGACGCGGCAGGCGCAGACCACACCGCGGTAGCCGGGCGGCATCCAGGCCTAGGGTTTGACCGCACGCACGTGCAGGAGCAACGGGATCCGTTGCCAGCGCCGCTGACCAGGGGTGTCCGCGACTATCTCGGCCGGCATCGCCGGCTCGCGGATGGCCTCGATGAGCAGTCCGGCCGTTTCCAGCGCGCGACTGTAGGCCTCGAGCGGCCGGTGCTCACTGTGGAAGGTCATCGGGATGTCGCCCGGGCCGGCCACCCAGTCGGCTGGACGCGGGTGGAGATAGGAGCCCTCGATGACGAACGGGGCATCTGCGTCGCGGCCGTGGAACGATCCTGCGGAGTTGACCGGATGCGGGATCGCAAGGGCCAGCCGCCCACCGGGTTCAAGCACCCGGGCGGTCTCGGCGATGGCGTCCGGCATCCGGTCAATGTCGTGGAGGGACATGTAGGCCACTACGAGGTCGAACGTCTGATCGCCGAAGGGCAGCGCGGTCGCGTCGGCGAGCACGGCCGGCACAGGGACTTGATGGCTGGCCGCTAGCCTGACCATGGTCGGCGCGGCATCAACCCCGGTCACCCGGTGACCTAGTGACTGCAGGAGCCGCCCGAGCCGCCCTTCACCGCAGCCCAGGTCCAGCGTCTGGCGTCCGGGCGGTGGCAGCAGGTTGAGCAGCGCCGGCACGTTGATGTCCTCGTGCGTCCTGTCGTGGCCGGGCGTACGGGCGAACCGCGCCCAATTCCTGGCCTGCGATTCCCAGCCGTCTCGCATCCTCACCAGGGAAGCCTGGCACAGTATGAGTTCATGACCTTGCTGCTACCTGAAGAAGAGCCCGAAGCCGGGCCGTGGCGGGTGGAGTTGCTAAGCACGGTGGTGAACGCCGTCACCCGGCGAGGCCCTGGCCTGGATGGCTCGGGACGCCCGGCGGTCCTGGCCGTGGACGGGCGCAGCAACAACGGCAAGACCACGCTGGCGGCGCGGATCCGCGACCTAGTCCCCGGCTCAGCGGTCGTGCACACCGACGACATCGCGTGGGAACACTCTTGCTTCGGCTGGACCGACCTGCTGATCGACGGGATCCTTCTGCCCGCGCACCAGGGCCAGGCGGTCAGTTACCGGCCACCGCCGTGGGACGAGCACGGCCGGGCCGGATCCATCGACGTGCCAGTCGGCTGCCCACTGCTGATCATCGAGGGAGACGGCGCCGGCCGCCGGGAGGTGGCGCACCTCATCGACACCCTGATCTGGGTGCAAGCCGACGAGCGGGAGGCCGCCCGGCGCGCCGCCGCCCGGGACCTGAAGATGGACGCGATCGACCTGGCCAACATGCCCCCGGGCGGGTCGCCGCCCGACCACGACGGGTGGACGGCCGAGGAAATACCGTTCAATACGGCCCAGCGGACCTGGGAACGCGCCGACCTCATCGTCTGCGGTACCCCGGAGATCCCGTACGATCCGGTCACCCAGGTCGTCCTGGCCCCTCCGCTAGGGGCGGCCGGCTGACCGCCGCAGATGCCGTCGCGCCGTTGGCTTACCTGATGATCGAGACCATCTGCAGGGCGGCCTCCGCTAGCCACGGGTCTCCGTGGACCTCAGCGTACCGCCGTGCCTGCGCCGGCTCGATGCCGCGAGTACATAGGCGCCAAAGCGGGTCGGCGTCGATGGTGACCGTGGTCGCCTTCGCTGGCGGCCTGGCCGCCCACAGCCAGTGACCTGCGCCGCGCACGCATGTCCAGGCGCCCCCCGCCGGACCCGGCACGCGGATGGTGAGGGCACCGCCGGCGTGAGCCGCGTGCCGCTCCAGCGTCAGCGGCAGGGCCCGCATGAACGTATCCAGGACGCGGTGCAGGGCTTCGTCATCGGCTAGTGCGGGCCGACCGGTCGCCTGCAAGATCTGATGCAGGTGCGTCCAGTACTCCGTGAAGTCCCGGGCGCAATCCAGCCACACCGGGGCCGGGCCCGGGCTGGCCCAGCTGACGGCCCCGCCGAAGGCCTCCAGGTCTGCGTCGCGCCAAAAGGCCAGCACCTGCGGGGTCACCGCCTCGATTAGGTCTCGCAGCAGCACCGTGCTGATGCGACTGGCGGCGTCCACCCACTGCTGATTGTGGCGGTGCAGGAATACGGCCAAGGTTTCCCCGTCCGCCGGGCGCGGTGCCGAGTGCCCGTCCCTGGACCGGCTCAGCCGGGCCAGGTCGTCGCCGAGTATGTGCGCGACGACGTCGCGGACCAGCCACGGCGCGCAGACCGTCGGCCGTTGCCACTCCGGCGCGGTGAGTTCCGTCAAGAGGATTGAGAGCGCCTGGCGGACACGGGCGAACTCCGGCTGGGCGTCGATCATGGCTCCGAAACGGCTGGCGATCTCATCGCCCGGCTGACGGCTCGTCACGCCTGGAGATTATCGACAGCGGACGTGCGGGGCCATCAGTTATCGGCGGCGGATGCGCGGGACATCAGCCTGGCCCGGAGCAAGGACCAGCGGACCGGGCCGCAGAGCGGACACAAATGTCCGGTGAATCCCCCATTGCGGCCTCCTGGAGGTGGCCAGGGATGTTTCGCCGCCTGTTTCAAGTCCAGCTTTAGATGACTAGGGACTTGACGCACGTACCGCTTATCCGGCCGAGCCGGGTGCCGCCTTGGAGAGATCGACTTCGAACTCGGCCGTGACCTCATCACGTAGCTTGAGCGCGCCGAAGAAACCGCTGTACGGCTTGATTCCGAACGCCGACTGCTGCACAGTGCCGGTTCCCCGGTAACGGCCGGGCCCGGGCTCGGCCACCTGCAGCCGGAGGGGCTGCGTCTTCCCGTTGAGCGCAAGCGTGCCCTCGATCGCGCCGCCGCTGACGCCGAAGCGGACGATCTTGGATGAGGTGAAGCTGGCCGTGCCGCTGCCCAGGATGTTGCTGATCTGCTTCTTTATCTCCCTGCGGTCCCCGTCGGTGAGCGGCTTGGCGCCGCCCGTCCCCTCCCGGACCTCGAGCGAGCCGAGGTCGAGATCGGCGGTGACCTTGGCGGCCGGGATCCCGCCCGCGTCCTCGTCCGGCACCTCGACCTGCGCCGACCAGCGGGTTACCTCGATCGTCAGGTCATGGCCGGCCTTAGCGGCAAGCCCGGCCCGGCCCGTCTTGAGAACGACGCGCCCCGTGTCCGGCCCGAGCCGGAAGTTGCCCGTGTATGCAGTCACGGGCCTAACCGTAAAGGCTCAGGCTGACCAAGGTCTACTTGTGGTTCCAGCGAGGCTTGATATACGCCCCGATATCGTGGCAATACGGACATCATGATACGCTCACCAAGACAACATGGGCACCAAGGACATCAGGCGCAACATGGGAATCAGTCCAGCATTTGCGTCGTAAAGCGCAATTGCATCAAGCGTTGCATTTGCATTAGACCGTTGCTCTTAGGGGAGCGGGAAATCGCCGAACAGCTCACGAATACGCCGCAGGTCACGCAGCCGCGGCTCGGTGCTTCCGCCCACCCAGCGGCTTACCGTCTTCACCGAAACACCGAGCTGGCGGGCCGCGACCTCCATCGTCATGCCCTCGCGGCGCAGCGCGCCTGCCATCCAGTCGGCGAACCCCGTCTCCTCGGCGACGGCCCGCCCGCCCCCGCCGGCCGCGGCCGACCCCACGCTCAGCGCATCGGACTTCAGCAGCGACGTCAGGGCGTCCAGGCTCGCAGGCGTCCCGACCTGCGCCCCGGAGCGCAGCACGTCTACCTCAACATGATCAGGAAAGATACGGAAAGAGACGTTGATCGCGCCAGCCGGTCCCGCCGCCTCGAGCAGCGCCTGGGCGACGGTCTCGCCTACTGAACGGTTGTCTTCCTCGGACAGCGGTGACTGAGCTAGGCAGTGCCGGACGAAATCACGAATACTCGGGATAGACGACGGACGCGCGGGGAATGTCTGCGACAGGACGACGACAGGTACAACCTCGATGTTGTCGCTGATCATGTCGTCTGGCTTGTCCATCGCCGCCCTCCGGTTCGACAATCAAGGAAAAACTGCCCAGTGCGGACCGTCACCGGGTATGACAAAGAGAGTACGTTGAAAACGACGCGCAAGACGAGCTAGAACGGTCAGACATATGTGTCCAGCCAGGTGACTGATGTGTCTTGTGAACTCGGCGGGACAGGAATATGGTGGTCCCACCGGTAACAGCCTCGTCGCCATACGCCGGCCTAGTGAGCATGTGATGAGCGGGCACCGAGTCGGCAAATGCCGACCACGACCTACTGAGGCAAGCCGAGAATGGGCTCGGGTGCCCCAGCGATACCGCATAGCCCGGTTCGGTCGGCGTATCGCCGGCGCTGGACCGCACTATGCACCGGCGCGATCCGGGCGCATGCAAGAGGCCGGCCAGCCCTGGCCGTGCTCTTGTACCTCGGCGTCCCGTCCGCGCGTGACCTTAACCCAGGCGTCCGCATGCGCGGGCGGCCTAAAGGAGGGGTGGCCGCAATGACCCAGGCCGCGGAGGATCCGGTCCTGCACATTCTCTGGATGAACGGCGGTCTCGGCTGCGATGGGGACTCGGTGGCACTGACCGCCGCGACCCAGCCCAGCATCGAGGAGATCGTGCTCGGCGCTCTGCCGGGACTGCCCAAGGTGGCAGTGCACTGGCCGCTGATTGACTTCGAGTGCGGCCCCGAGCAGGGCGCCGACAACTTCATCGAGTGGTGGCACAAGGCCGACCGGGGTGAACTCGACCCGTTCGTGCTCGTTGTCGAGGGATCTATCCCCAACGAGGCGATCAAGTCCGAGGGTTACTGGTGCGGCTTCGGCAACAACCCGGCCACCGGTCAGCCGATGACGACCAGCGAATGGCTCGACCGGCTGGCACCCAAGGCCACCGGCATCCTCGCGGTAGGCACCTGCGCCACTTACGGCGGTATCCACGCGATGGCGGGCAACCCGACCGGCGCCATGGGCGTACCTGACTACCTGGGCTGGGACTGGAAGTCCAAGGCCGGGCTACCGATCGTCTGCGTGCCCGGCTGCCCCACTCACCCGGACAATCTATCCGAGACCATCCTGTACCTGCTGTACCAGGTGGCGGGCCAGGCCCCGATGATCCCGCTCGACGAGGCGCTGCGGCCTCGGTGGCTGTTCGACGCCACCGTACACCAGGGCTGTGACCGGGCCGGCTACTACGAGGAAGGCGACTTCGCCACCGAGTACGGCTCGCCGCGCTGCCTGGTCAAGCTCGGCTGCTGGGGTCCCGTCGTCAAGTGCAACGTGCCCAAGCGAGGCTGGATCAACGGCGTCGGCGGATGCCCGAACGTCGGCGGTATCTGCATCGCCTGCACTATGCCCGGCTTCCCGGACAAGTTCATGCCCTTCATGGACAAGCCGCCAGGCTCCACGATGTCGACCACGGCCAGCGGCATGTACGGCACCGTGATCCGCAGCCTGCGCGGCTTCACCGCCAAGACGGCGGACAAGGAACCGAAGTGGCGCGCGAAGGGCTCCGAACTCCGTACCGGCTACCAGAAGACGTGGTGAACGAAAAATGACACAGGTCGAAAACAGCGCAACCGACGCCGAGGCGCCGGCTCAGCTCACCGAGATGAACTGGGATCCCATCACCAGGATCGTCGGCAGTCTCGGCATCTACACCAAGATCGACTTCAAGGCCAAGCGGGTCGCCGAGTGTCACAGCACCTCATCGATTTTCCGCGGCTACAGCATCTTCATGAAGGGCAAGGACCCCCGCGACGCGCACTTCATCACCAGCCGGATCTGCGGGATCTGCGGTGACAACCACGCGACGTGCTCGGTCTACGCCCAGAACATGGCCTACGGCGTCCGCCCGCCGCACCTCGGCGAGTGGATCCTGAACCTGGGCGAGGCCGCGGAGTACATGTTCGACCACAACATCTTCCAGGAGAACCTGGTCGGGGTCGACTACTGCGAGAAGATGGTCAGCGAGACCAACCCGGGCGTGCTCGAGCTGGCTAACCACACCGAGGCGCCGCACGCGGGCGACCACGGCTACCGCACCATCGGCGACATCATGCGCTCGCTGAACCCGCTGGAGGGCGAGTTCTACCGCGAGGCGCTCCAGGTCAGCCGGTCCACCAGGGAGATGTTCTGCCTGATGGAGGGCCGCCACGTCCACCCGTCCACGCTGTATCCCGGCGGGGTCGGCACGGTGGCGACGGTGCAGCTGTTCACCGACTACCTGACCCGGCTCATGCGGTACGTGGAATTCATGAAGCGGGTCGTGCCGATGCACGACGACCTGTTCGACTTCTTCTACGACGCGCTGCCCGGTTACGAGGAAGTCGGCCGGCGGCGGGTGCTGCTCGGCTGCTGGGGCAGCCTCAACGACCCTGAGCACTGCGACTTCACCTACCGGAACATGGCCGACTGGGGCCGCAAGATGTTCGTCACGCCGGGCGTCGTGGTCGATGGGAAGCTGCTCACCACCAGCCTGGTCGACATCAACCTGGGCATCCGGATCCTGCTCGGTCACTCGTACTACGAGGACTGGGAAGACAAGGAAATGTTCGTCACCCACGACGAGCTCGGCAACCCGGTCGACCGGCGTCACCCGTGGAATCAGCACACGATCCCGCGGCCGCAAAAGCGTGACTTCGACGACAAGTACAGCTGGACCATGGCGCCACGCTGGTTCGACGGCCAGGACCACCTGCCGCTGGACACCGGCGGCGGCCCCATCGCGCGGCTCTGGGCCACCGCGCTGGCCGGCCTGGTCGACTGCGGCTACGTGCAGGCCACCGGCCACAGCGTGAAGATCAACCTGCCGAGGACCGTCTCCAAGCCGGAGACCACCTTCGAGTGGAAGATCCCGGTGGACAAGCAGGGCAGGCCGCTGTCCAACGCGCTCGAGCGGAACCGGGCCCGGACCTACTTCCAGGCCTACTCCGCCGCCGTCGCGGTGTACTTCGTCGAGAAGGCCCTGGCCGAGATCCGGGCCGGGCGCACCAAGACGTGGGAATCCTTCACCGTGCCCGAGAACGCGAACAGCTGCGGCTTCACCGAAGCGGTCCGCGGCGTGCTCTCGCACCACATGGTGATCAGGGACGGGAAGATCGCGAACTACCACCCGTACCCGCCCACGCCGTGGAACGGCAGCGTGCGCGACGTCTACGGAACGCCCGGGCCGTACGAGGACGCGGTTCAGAACACGCCGATCTTCGAGGAGAACGCGCCCGACAACTTCAAGGGCATCGACATCATGCGGGCCGTGCGCAGCTTCGACCCGTGCCTGCCGTGCGGGGTGCACATGTACCTGGGCGGCGGCAAGGTGCTCAAGACGACGCACTCCCCGACCGGAGTGACGCTGGCGATGTGACCGCCACGGTCAGGCAGGAGAGCTCCGGCACGAGCGGTATAGCCAACTGAGGGAGGGCAGATGGCCTCAGGCCATGATGCGCAAGCGGCCGGTGAGCGGATCGAATCGCTACTCGCCGAACTGCGGTCAAACGCCGGGCCGCAGGTCGCAGACACTGCGGAAGAACTGGTGAGCTGCCTCGTCGAGCTGTACGGTGCCGGACTAGCCGAGATCGTGACGATCATCGGCAAGGACGCAGAAGCGGGGCCGCGACTGATGGACGGCCTGGTCGCGGACCCGCTGGTCGAGAGCTTGCTGTTGCTCCACGACCTGCACCCGACCGATATCGGCAGCCGGGTCCAGCGGGCCATCGACCAGGCGCTGCCGCAGTTCGGATCGCACGCGCCCCAGGTCGAGTACCGCGGCGTAGACGATCAGGGCGTTATCCACCTGCGCCTGGAAGGCGGCGGCAGCGGCTGCGGGGCCTCCCCGGAGACGATCCAGGCGGCGATCGAGAAGTCGGTAACAGAGGCGGCACCGGAGGCGGCCGGCGTGGCCAGCGAGGTGGTGCAGACCGTTCCAGAACTGCCGCTGCTGCAGATCAGCCGTCGGCCGGCCGCGTTCGGGGGGTCGCGGTGACCACCTGGGACGCCGGGACACCCGGAGAGGCCGCCGATCAGGCCGGGACAACGGGCCTGCGTCGCTTCGTCAAGCGTCCGTCTGGCGCCCGGCGACTGGGCAGCCAGCCGCCGGGCACCGGACCCGCGCGTATCATGCCCGCCGGCAGTCCGCCCGCGGGCAGCCAGGCGGCCGGGGCACCGGCCCAGGCGGCCGGGGCACCGGCCCAAACGGCACCGTCGGCCGCTGCGGACGCCTACCGGGACCCGGGCGGCCGGCTGACTCTCGATCCGGACGCGCCACCGGACGGGACGGCGGAGGCTGACCGGTGTCAGCTGTGCAATCTGGTGCTCGAAGGCCGGCACGGGCACCTGGTGGACACCGACAAGCGGTCGCTGGCGTGCGCCTGCCGCGCCTGCTACCTGCTGTTCACCCATCAGGGGGCGGGGACGGGCGGCCGCTACCGGGCCATACCCGAGCGCATCTGCGTCGACCCGGACCGGCCGCTGGCCGACGCGGACTGGAGTGAGCTGGATATCCCGGTCGCGATGGCGTTCTTCTTCTACAACTCGGCGCTCAGCCGGGTGGTGGCGGGTTACCCGAGCCCGGGCGGTCCGACCGAGTGTGAGCTCGACCTCGCGGCCTGGGACCGGCTGGCCGCCGCGTATCCGCTGTTCGGCGCGATGGCGCCCGATGTCGAGGCCATCTTCGTGAACCGCACCGAACTGGGCAACGAGGTGTTCCTGATCCCGATCGACATGTGCTACTCACTCGTGGGTGAGCTGCGGCTGCGCTGGCAGGGCTTTGACGGCGGCGCTGAGGTCCGCGCCGCGCTCGCGACGTTCCTGACCGGGATACGCAAGCGGGCCACGGCACTGGAGCCCCAGCTGGCCCGCCAGGACGCGGAGCACTGAGATGGCCGACCTGATATTCGGCTGCACCGGCGCGGCCGCGGAGCGGTGGGCCGCGACTCCGACGCTGACGTTCCAGCTGACGATCACCGAACGGTCAGGCGTGCGCATCCACGCCATCGCGCTGCGCTGCCAGATCCGCATCGAGCCGCATCGCCGCAGGTACTCCGCCGCGGAGGCGAAGCGGCTGCACGACCTGTTCGGGGACCCGTCGCGCTGGGCCGACACGGTCAAGCCGATCCAGCTCGCCACGGTGACCACGATGGTCCCCGCGTTCACCGCGCTGACCGACGTCGAGGTGCCCGTGCCGTGCACCTATGACCTGGAAGTGGCCTCGGCCCGGTACCTGCACGGCCTGGACGACGGCACGATCCCGCTGCTGATGCTGTTCAGCGGGACCATCTTCGTGGCCACCGATACCGGCTACTCCGTCGAGCTCGTGCCGTGGAGCAGCGAGGCCACCTACCGGATGCCGGTCACCGTCTGGCAGGACCTCGTCGAGGCGCACTTCCCCGGCAGCGCGTGGCTGCGCTGCAGCCGGGAGACGATCGACGAGCTTTCCGAGTTCAAGGCGGAGCGGGCCCTGCCCACCTGGGACGCCACCTTCGCGGCCCTGCTGGCCGATGAGCGCGCGAAGAAGCGCGGCGACGCGGGGGACGCGGGGGACGCGAAGGACGCGGGGGATCAAGCCGGGGATACGCCGGAGGCGAGGCAGTCGTGAACATCGACGCCGTCCGCCGGATGGCCGACGCGGTCCTCTACGAGGGCTACATCCTGTACCCGTACCGGGCCTCGGCCGCCAAGAACCGCAGCCGCTGGCAGTGGGGCGTGGTCATGGGGCCCGGGTACGCGGCGGCCGACCCATCGGAAAGCACCTTCACCCAGTGCGAGTGCGTCCTCGAGCACTCCGGCCAGCCCGCCGTCCAGGTCATCCTGCGGTTCCTGCAGGTGCAGCGGCGAAGCACCGAAGGGCCCGGGCCGGGCGCGGACGCGGGGACCGCAGGCACCGGCACCTGGGACGAGGCGGTCGAACGCGAGGTCGAGTTCACGGTCGGCGCGGCTGACCTGCTCGGCGACGGCCACGTCGAGGAGTTCGTCGTGCCCGGCGGCGAAGACCGCGAGCCGCTGGCCGAGGGCCAGCCCGGATACGCGGTGCGCCGGCGGATGCCGCTGGCCGGCGCCGTGTCGGTGCTGGCCGTGCCGTTGCCGGGCCCGTGGCAGGCGGTCCAGCTCCGGGTCCGGGTGGAAAACCGGACCGCGGCCGAACCCGTGCCGGAGCGCAGGGAAGACGCGCTGCCCACCGCGCTGGTCGCGGCGCACGTGATCCTGACCGCCGCAGGCGGCGAGTTCATCTCGATGACCGATCCGCCGATGTGGGCCAAGGCGGCCGTGGCCGAGTGCGAGAACGTGGGCGGCTGGCCGGTGCTGGCCGATCCCGACGGCGGCCGGGAGGTCATGCTGTCCGCGCCGATCATCTTGTACGATCACCCCGAACTGGCTCCGGAAAGCCCCGGCGAGCTCTACGACGGCACCGAGATCGACGAGATCCTCACGCTGCGCACGCTGGCCCTGTCCGACGAGGAGAAGGCCGAGGCCCGGGCCACCGACCCGCGCGCGGCCGCGCTGATCGACCGGGTCGAGTCGATGGACGCGCAGACCCTGGCCGGGCTGCACGGCACCATGCGCTCGCCGCGCCCAGCCGGCGGCCTGGCCGGCGCCGGCCAGGAACGCGCCGGCCAGGAACGCCCCGCGAGCTCCGGCGGGAGCGACCCGCGGGACACGTACGACCCGTCTGTCCCCTGGTGGGATCCTGAGGCGGACGCCTCGGTGTCCCCCGATACCGACGCCGTGATCGTCGACGGCCACCGGATCGCGCGCGGCAGCCGGGTCCGATTGCGGCCGGGAGCCCGCCGCAGCGACGCCCAGGACATGTTCCTGATCGGGCGGACCGCGGAGGTCCAGGCCGTGCTGCTGGACGTCGAGGACAAGCCGTACCTGGCCGTCTCGCTGGCCGACGACCCCGACGCGGATATCAGGATCGCGCACGGGCGCTTTCTCTACTTCGCCACCGACGAAGTCGAGCCGATCGAGGCCTCGTCATGACCGGCCGCACGCTGGTGGCGGGCGTGGGCAACGTGTTCCTGCGCGACGACGCCTTCGGCGTCGAGGTGGTCAGGCTGCTCGCCGAGCAGGAGCACCCCGACGGCGTGGAGATCCGCGACTTCGGCATCCGTGGCGTCCACCTGGTCTACGACCTGCTCAACGGCTGCGACCTGTTCGTCTTGGTGGACGCGTCCGCGCGGGGCGAGGCGCCGGGGACGGTCAGCGTCCTCGAGGTCGAGCTGCCCGAGGTCGACAAGATGGACCGGCCGGTCATGGACGCCCACAGCCTGACGCCCGACGCCATCTTCGCGCTGCTGGCCTCGCTCGGCGGCCGGCCCGGACGGAGCCTGGTGGTGGCCTGCGAACCGGCCGAGATAGACGCCGGCATGGGCCTGTCCGACCCGGTCCGGGAGGCCCTGCCGCACGCGGTGCGGACGGTGCAGGACATCCTGGCCGACGCGGCCACGGCCGGCCCTGCCACCAACGGGCCGCAGGCCACCAACGGGCCGCAGGCCAAGGACGGTCCGCAGGCCACCAACGGGCCGCAGGCCAAGGACGTGATGACCGACGACGAACCTAACCGGGAAGGAGGTGACCGAGATGATCGGCAGGCTGATCAAGGCGGCGATCATAGCCGCGGTGCTGGCGCTGGTGATTGATTCACTCCCCGATATCAAGCGGTACCTGGAACTACGCGAGATGTAGTCGTACTCGCACAGAGAAGGATGTGATCGGCGTGGATAGCGTGGAAGTGATAATCGGCTTCGCGGTTGGCTACCTCGTGGGCACACGCCAGGGGCGCGCGGGTATGCAGAAGGCGCTGGACTCGGCCCAGGCAATCTGGGCGTCTCCGGAGACCAGGAAGCTGCTGGGCGAGGGACTGACCGCGTTCGAGGCGGTCGCGGCCCCGGCCCTGGACCGGTTCGGGTCCCGATCGGGCGGTAACAGCGCGGCCACGATCACCAACATGGTGGGCGAGGTAATCGAGCGGCGCCGTACCCGAGCGGCATGAGCGGACGGTAACCGCATGCATGAGTACGGCTTGTCCGAAGGCGTACTGGACGCGGTGCGCCAGCGCGCCAACGGACGTAAGGTAGCGCGGATCCGGGTCCGGTTCGGGGTCCGGCATGCCGTGGTCGCCGATGCGCTGAGCCAGGCGTTCAGCTTCGTGGCCGCGGGGACCGAAGCGGACGGCGCGGAGGTCGAGCTCGTCACGGTGCCGGTCACGATCTCCTGCCGGGACTGCGGGGCCAGCGCCGAGACCACCGACGTGCTGGCCATCTGCCCGCGCTGCGGCGGCGACAACGTGGAGCTCACCGGTGGCGACGAGATGATCCTCGAATCGGTCACCTACGAACAGGCGGCTACGCCAGCCCCGGCTGAGAAGGGATAAGCCGGCTGAGAAGGGATAAGCCGGCTGAGAAGGGATAAGGGAGTCACCCGGGCGGTGCCGGGGTGACCACGAACTGGCGCAGGTAAAGGTCCCGGAAGGTCACCGGCCCGCGCGGGCCGGGCACGGCGTCGATGTTGATCCCCGTCTCGGGCACCGAGAACAGCTTGAACCCGTCCAGCAGGCGCGTGCTGGAATTCCAGAACGCCCCGGTGCCCGCGTACGCGCCGAGGAACTCCGCCGCGGCGGCCTCGTCGCGCGTGACGATCGCCGCGGCCAGCCCCGAGGTCTCGTCGTTGGCCAGCACGGCGGCGGTCCGCGGGCCGCCGGCCGGGGCGATCGTCACGGTCGCCTCGCGGCCTGAGTCCAGCGCCCACTCGTGGCCGAGCGGATGGTCGTGCGGCGGCAGCGACGCGGCAACGCCCAGGCGGGCCAGCAGGTCAACGACGCGCGGCACCACCTCATCCCACCGGCCGGCGTGCACGAGCAGCAGGTTTAGCCGGTTGCACACGCCGAGCCGGTCCAGGCTGGCCTCGATCAGCCGTTCCGCCAGCGCGGCGTCGGCGGCCGCGTCCACGTACATGACCGCGCCGCCGTCGGCGTGCGCCAGCGTGCGCACGCCGTGCTGGGCCGCCTCGGTGGCCAGCGCGCGCGTGCTGTCCCCGCTACCGCGCAGGATGACCAGCGGGAGCAGGCCCGGCTGGCGGACCAGCGCGCGGGCGGAATCCTGCCCGGGCACGCGGACCAGCTGGATCATGGCGGGATCCAGGCCGGCCATGGCCAGGGCGGGCGCGATGACCTCGTCCGCCAGCGTGACGGCCGACCGGATCGCCGCGGACCCCGTCCGCAGCACGCCCGCGTTGCGCGACTTGACGAACTGCGACGCGATATCGACCACGACGTTCGGCCGGGCCTCAAAGTTGGCCCCGATCACGCCCACGGGGCGGCGGCGTTCGGTGAGCAGCAGCCCGCCGGGCAGTTCCCTGACCGTCCGCTGGGACGGCTCGAACGGGACGTCGGCCAGGGCGTGCAGCTGGCCGGCGATGCCGTCCAGCCGGGTCGCATCCAGCCGCAGCCGGTCCAGCAGGCCGCCGCCGATCCCGTCGGCCTGTGCCGCCCGCATGTCCGCCTCGTTAGCCTCGAGCACGTCGGCGCCCCGGCGGCCCAGCTGGTCCGCCATCGCGCGCAGCGCGTCGTCCAGGCGCTCGTCCGGGACGACGGCCAGGTCGGCGACCGTGCCGCGGGCGGCCCGCGCGGCCGCCTCCACCGCCGTCTGGGCCGCCGTCTGGGCCGCCGTCTGGGTGTCGGTATCAGTGGTCACAGCAGTCAACCCCTATCCCTTACCTCGGTGGGTGCGGTCCGTTGGGAGATACGCAGTGGCGGGGCTTCCAGCCCGCAGGACGATTCGCGCGGCGCCGCCTCGGGCTGCTTCCCCCGAGGCGGATTGCGGATCGTGAAGAACGCTAGCACTCCCCCGGCCGCGCAGAACACGGCCGCCATCGTCGCCGCCACCTTGAAGCCGTGCGCGAGCTCAGCCGGGTGCAGGTAGCTGTCTCCGGTGATGCCGGCCAGCGCGGGCAGCACCGCCACCGCGATCAGCCCGGCCGCCCGGGCCACGTCGTTATTGACCGCCGAGGCGATGCCCGCATGGTCCGCCGGGGCGGCCGCCAGGGCGGTCGCGGTCAGCGGCGCCACGTTGATCGCCACCCCCAGCCCGAACACCAGGACGGCCGGCAGCACCGCGGTCCAGTAGTCGCCAGAGCCCCCGATCCTGGTGAACAGGAACAGCGACGCGGCGATCACCAACGGCCCCGCGGTCATCTGCAGCCGCGGCCCGATCCTGGCGGCCAGCGCTCCCGACCGGGCAGAAAGCGCGAGCATGATGAAGGTCACCGGCAGCAGCGCCGTGCCCGCCTCGATCGGGCTGTAGCCGTGGACCACCTGCAGCACGGTGGGCACGAGGAACAGCAGCCCGCCCAGCGCCGCGTAGACGACGAAGGTCACCGCGTTGGCCGCGGAGAACTGCCGGGAGGCGAAGATCCCGAGCGGCAGCATCGGCTCCGCTTCCCTGGCCTCGACCAGGATGAACAGGCCGAGCAGCGCCAGCCCCACGCCTAGCGGCACCAGCACGGGCAGCGACCCCCACCCGGACGACGACGCCTGGATGAGCCCGTAGGTGATGCCGGCCAGCGCGCCGCTGATGCAGACCGCGCCTTTGACGTCCAGCCGCGGCACCGGACCCGGCGACTTCGTTTCCGGCACGTGCCGGGTGGCAATGGCCAGCACCGCCACCGCCAGCGGGAGGTTGATGAAGAACACCAGCCGCCACGACACCGCGCCGATCAGCCACCCGCCGAGGAACGGGCCGATCGCGGTGGCGACGCCGCCCAGTCCTGACCAGGCGCCGATCGCGGCCGAGCGGTCCTCCTCGGCGAAGGACGCCTGCAAGATCGCGAGGCTGCCCGGGGTCAGCAGCGCCCCGCCGACCCCCTGCAGGGCCCGGGCGGCGATGAGGACCCCGACGGTCGGCGCTAGCCCGCACAGCAGCGAGGCCAGGGCGAACCACACCACGCCGATCGCGAACACCTTCCGCCGCCCGTAGCTGTCGCCGAGCGTCCCGCCCAGTAGCAGCAGCCCGGCCAGGGTCAGCGTGTAGGCGTCCACGACCCATTGCAGGCTGGTCACGCCGGCGTGGAAGTCCCGCCCGATCGCCGGAAGCGCGATGCCCACCACGGTCGCGTCGAGCGCCGCCATGCCCGAGCCGAGGACGGTCGCGGTGATCACCCACCGGCCGCGCGCAGTGCCGAGCCGCAGCGCCGGCGTGGCCGGTACGGCTGTCTCGCTCATCGGCCTTCCTCACTGAAAGCGCAGATGGTGGCTTGGGTGGGGTACCACGGTCCGTTCGGCATCATTGTTTAAATTAGTCCGAACGGACAGTGGTAGCACGGTCCCCGGGCACGATCGGCGCCTCCGGGGGCGGCGCGGCACGGCCGCCGCGGCCCGAGCCCGGGCGGGTCGCCAGCACCGAGCCGCCCAGGATGAGCAGGAAGGACACGCCGATGGCCGGAGTCAGCTGCTCGCCGAGGACCAGGACGCCGAGCGCCACCGCGACGGCCGGGTTGACGTAGGTGATCACCGTGGCGCGGGCCGGGCCGACCTCGGCGATCAGCCGGAAGAACAGCACGAAGGCGAGCGCGGTGCAGATCACGCCCAGCCCGGCAAGGGCCAGCAGCACCTGGACCGACGGCATCTCGTGCGGCCAGGTCAGGGCCGCGAACGGCGCGTAGATGACCGCGGCGGCGCCCAGGCAGGCCGCGTTGACCGCGACGGGGGGCAGGTCGGCGAGCTTGCGGTTGGCGATCAGCGGGCCGATGGCGTAGCCGAGCGCGGTAAGCAGCACCTGCAGGACGGGCAGCACGTCACCGTGGCCCGCGCCGCGCCCCGCGAGCAGGGCGACGCCGCCCAGCCCGATGGCCAGCCCGGCCCAGCGGATCGGGGTGAGCCGGTCGCCGCTGTGGGTCAGCATGGCCAGCAGCGCGCTGATGATCGGCACCGCCGCGATGAGCAGGCCGCTGGTGGAGCTGGGCAGGTGCCGTTCGGCATTGGAAAGCAGCGCCCACGGCGCGACGATCTCCACCATGGTGAACGCGGCCAGCCAGCGCACATGCCCCTTGAGCGCGCGGAGGTGGCCGCCGCGGATGGCGGCGGGCAGCAGCAGCAGCGCGCCGAGGGCGACCCGGGTACCGACCAGCACCGGCACCGAGACGCCGCCGTCCGCCACCTTGATGAGCAGGTACGGGATGCCCCAGATCACGCCCATCGCGATGAACAGCAACCACCCGCGCCTGCTCAAACCCGAAGCTCCTTCGATCCGGCCCGGGTTTCAGGGTATTTCGTTTCAGAGTTTCAGGCGGGCCGACGTCCACGCACACGCCGCTGGTCGAGCTTGTGACGTGCGCGCTTCGGGCCGGTTAGGCTGCAAGGTGAGCGAGCCAAAGGGGCGCGGCGCTCCCTGGACTGAGGAGCCCCTCGCGAGCCGAAGCGGCGCGGCGCCGCCTGGACTGAGGAGCGAGGGACGAGCGACGAAGGAAGGCGGCGCCCTAAAAGCGCCGCGGAGGCGAGCGAGAGGACAGAGAACGAGCGACGAGGGAAGGGGACGCCTTAAGGCGCCCCGGAGGCGAGAAGCTAGCACTGTCTCCGCCGAGGCCGTGCCCGCCGTCGGCGCCAGAACCGGCCGGGCCGAAGCGTTCGGCGGGTTTCGCCTGCACTGGGGCCTGCTGCTGGCGATCGCGGGCGGCCTGGCCACCTACGCCGCCTTCCCACCGGTAGGCGCCTGGCCGCTGGCGGCGGCCGGGCCGGCCCTGCTCGTGCTGGCGCTGACCGGGCGCAGCCTGCGGGGCTCGTTCGGGTGCGGGCTGGCGTTCGGCTTCGCCCTGTTCGTGCCGCTGCTGTCGTGGCTGATCAACGAGGCCCTGTACGTGTGGTTCGCGCTCGCCGTCGCGTTGACGGTCATCTTCGCCGTGTTCTGTGTCGGGCAGCGACTGCTGCTGCGGCTCCGCTTCTGGCCGGCCGCGGTGGCGGGCTGGTGGGTGGTCGCCGAAGCCGTCCGGGACCGGTGGCCCTACGCCTTTCCCTGGGGACGGCTCGCGATGAGCCAGTCCGCCGCGCCTGACGTCCGCTGGGTCGCGATCGGCGGGGCCCCGTTCCTCAGCTTCCTGGTGGCCCTGACCGGCGCCATGATCGCCTGGGCGGTGCTCAGGCTGCTGGCGCCCGGCGCGTTGCGGTCTCGGAGTTCGCTGCGCGCCGTGCTGGCCGCGGCGGTGACGGCCGGCCTGGTGCTCGCGGGCGGCCTGCTGCCCGTCGACCCGACCGGGGGCGCGCCGACCGCCCAGGTGGCCGCGATTCAGGGCAACGTGCCGCGGGCCAGGAACCTGCCCCAGCTGCTCAACGACGGCGTGGTCACGCAGAACCATGTCGCCGCCACCGCACGCCTGGCCGCACAGGTCAAGGCCGGGCAGCGGCCCGCGCCCGACCTGGTCGTCTGGCCGGAGAACTCCACCGACCTCGACCCGTTCCAGTACCCCTTTGTCTACGCCCAGCTCGCCGGGGCGGTCGCCACCATCAAAGCGCCGATCCTGGTCGGCGAGGTCCTGCAGAACCCGCAGCGCAACGTCGGCCAGCTCTGGGTGCCCGGCCGCGGGCCCACCACGTTCTACGTCAAGCGCCAGCTCGTGCCGTTCGGCGAGTACATCCCGTTCCGCAGCCTTATCTCGAGCTTCAGCTCGCTCCCGTCGCTGCAGCCGGTCGACTTCACCCCGGGGCATAAGGCGGTCGTCTTCGGGGTCGGGAAGATCAGGCTCGGCGACGTGATCTGCTACGAGGTGGGCTTCGACGCCCTGGTGCGATCCGAGGTGACGGCCGGGGCGAACCTGCTCGCGGTCCAGTCCAACGACGCGGACTTCGAGA
Source organism: uncultured Actinomycetota bacterium (assembly GCA_963844625.1). Classification (GTDB taxonomy): domain Bacteria; phylum Actinomycetota; class Actinomycetes; order Streptosporangiales; family Streptosporangiaceae; genus Palsa-504. The sequence goes on from CAWJPF010000011.1 coordinate 71,006, forward strand.
TCGACGGGCAGCTAGGCGAGTCCGAGCAGCAGACGGCCATGGCCAGGATCCGGGCCGTGGAAAGCGACCGCGCGGTGGTGTACGCCTCGACCACCGGAGAAAGCTCGATCATCGCGCCGGACGGCGCCCTGATCGCGCGTAGCGGCGTGTGGCAGCAGGCCATGCTGGACGCGCGGGTGCCGCTGGTCAGTTACCGTACGCTGGCGGACCGGGTGGGCTCCTGGCCGGAGTACGTGATCATCGTGCTGACCGTGCTGGCGCTCGGGTGGGCGGTGTGGCCCCCGCGCCGCGGGCGTACGGGGGCAGCGGACGCGGGCGCGGGCGCGGGCGCGGGCGCGGGCGCGGGCGAACCGGGATAGCCTGAACGCCTTACGTTCCAGGCGTCTGTACAGGCGAGCGGCGCAGGCCGGCTCCGGCGCCAGAGGAGGGTCACCGTGCGTGGCACAGACCGCAGGTCGGCCAGGCGTCGCCGCCCGTTCGCCGTCATCGCGGCGGCGGCGGCCATCGGCCTGCTGGCCACCGCGTGCGGCGGCGGCGGGCATCCGGCCGCCCCCAGCCCGAGCCAGGCCAGCGCGCAGGCCGCCGCGTCCGCCCGGGCCCGTGCGGCGAGGCTCGCGGCCGAGCTGAAGATCACGCCGTCGGACGGCAGCCACGACGTCGCCCCGTCGGCGGGCATCAGCGTCACGGCCCTCAAGGGCACGGTGACAAACGTCACAGTCCAGACCTCAGGCGACCCGGTCTCCGGCACCATGAGTGCCGACGGCAAGAGCTGGCACAGCACGTGGGCACTCAACGCGGCACACAGCTATACCGTGACCGCCACCAGCAACGACGCCGGCCAGAAGATCATCGTGACGAGCACGTTCCGCACCCTGACACCGGCGCAGACCTTCAGCACCATGATCTACGAGGGATCCAACCAGACCTACGGCGTCGGCATGCCGATCATGCTGACCTTCAGCCAGCCGATCACCGACAAGGCCGCGGTCGAGCGGTCGCTCGTGCTGACCACCTCCAAGCCCGTGATCGGCGCCTGGTACTGGGACGGCGATGAGCACCTGTACTTCCGGCCGCGGGACTACTGGCCGGCCAACACGACGGTCAGCTTCGACGGTCACCTGAACGGGGTCCAGGGCGCCAACGGCATGTACGGCGCCGCCGACCTGACCCAGACGTTCGACATCGGCCGGTCGCTGATCGCCGTGGCCAGTACGACCACGCATTACACGCAGATCTACCTCAACGGCCAGCGCATCTACCAGTGGCCGATCAGCACCGGCCGGTCCGAGCTGCCGACGCCCGACGGTACCTACGTGAGCGTGGAGAAGGCTAACCCGGTCCGCATGATCGGCGGCGGCGCCCCCGGCAGCGCCGGCTACTACAACGAGCTGGTCAACTTCGCGGTCCGGTTCACCTTCAGCGGGGACTACTACCATTCCGCCCCCTGGTCGGTCGTGGACCAGGGCACCACGAACGTCAGCCACGGCTGCGTGAACCTGCCGCCCGCCGACGCGGAGACCTACTACAACATGTCCATCCCCGGCGATCCGATCACCGTCACCAACAGCACGGCGGCGGGTGAATGGGATGACGGCTGGACCGAGTGGTTCTTTACCTGGTCGCAGTACCTGCACGGCAGCGCACTCGGCGAAGCGGTGGAAGCAGGCCCGCAGGGCAGCAAGTTCGTCCCGCCGTCCACGCTGCCCGCCGACACGGCCACCGCACCGCTGCAGACCTCGGCGGTCGGCAACTACTTCGCGGGCGCGGCCAACCTGCTCGGTTAGGGGTGGTGGCTTCCTGATCCAGGCCGGTGCGGGCGGGTCTGGTCCGCAGGCCAGGGGTCCCGCCAGCCACTTGAGCCCCACAGCGCGGACTGCGGGTAGATATGGGTTGTGACACCCTGCACGTTCTTGTGTGCAGGATGCCACAACCATGTCCAAGACACGAGGTCCTTTAGTTTCCTCTGCACCTAGCACCCGGATATGTCTGCAGTTTCTGGGGTTATAACCCCAGAAACTGCAGACATATCCACGGCTGGCTCGTGCGGGAGGTAGCTGTGTTACAGCAGCCAGAGGATCAGAGTGGGTATGTCGCTTCCATCCTCAGGCCGGCTCGCCAGGTTGCCTGGACTGATGTGGGACTTAGACCGCACGCCTCTTGTGCAGATGCCACTTTCTAGCCCTGAGGTAGGCGGGTTAGGCGGCTTTCCAGAGGGAGGCGATGCCCTGGTCGACGCCGATGCACATGCCGGCCGTCCCGCGGGCGGCGCTCCATGGCCCAGAGCGCGGGCCCGTCCGGCACCCGCGGCGGACGCTGGGGGGCGGGCCGGCGCCGACCGGCCTGTCCCCCAGCCTGAAGAGGAACGGCACTAGGAGGTATGCCGCGCCTTGGCGTCTATCTGTACGGCCACCGCGAGGGCCTGGTTGATGGGCATCGCGTAGCCGCTGATGTCCAGTCCGCTCCCTGCCCCAGCCACGGTGATGCCGATGACCTGCCCGTTGAGGTTTACGAGCGGACCGCCGATCTCGGTGGCGGGCTGGGACTGCAAGACCGACTGCATCAGTCCGGTCTTGCTCTTGCCGTTGACGACAGCGGTCGTGTTCAGCGTGCTCAGCGTGCCGACGTCGATGGTCATGGCGTCTTGCGTGCCGCTGGAGCCAATCGCGGTGTCGACGACCTGGCCGGCCACGTGGTAGGAGAACTGCTTCGACTTGTCCGCGTCGGAGATGAGCGTCGCCGAGTTGCCGACCTGGAGGGTCGAGAACGCCCGGCCGTCACCGCCTTCCAGCTGCAGCAGCGCGAGGCCCGCGGCCGCGTCGGTGCCGATGACCCTGGCCTTGAACGTCACGCCGGCAACAATGTACTTCGCGGTCAGGTTCTTGGCTCCGCCGGAAGGCTGGTAGGTGGTCAGCACCTTGCCGGACGGCGTGAGCACCATGCCGATGCCGACCGCGGTCCCGCCCGAGATGACGTGGACCAGGCCAGGAGCCGTCGTGGCCAGGATGTTGGTCTGGTTGTCCTGAGCGGTGAGGTCATCGTCCTCGACAAACGCACCGCTCCCCTGGGCCGGTGAGGGAATCGCCGAGGAGATTACCGGGCCGGCGCCCGACGACTCGACGACTCTCGCGATGCCGAAACCGACGCCCACGGCGAGCGCGCCCGCGGCTACATACGCGACGAGCCGCACGGTTCTGTGGTGCGTGAATGACGAAGGGGCCTGGCTGGACTCCGGCGGTTCGCCGCTCGGTTCCAGGCCATCGCCACCCGGCTCGTCAGCATCGTCGACCGCCACGGTCCCTGGCGAGTCGATCGTATCGCTTTGCTCGTGCGACAACTCTGGGTTGTTCCCGCTCCCACTGTCCTGCATTGCGGTGCTCCTTGGTCAAGAACCTGTTCGATACTCCGCTGGTTCGGTGGCCCCGGGAAATCACCCGGGGCCACCGAACCGCTCCGCTGACCCGACTGGGCCGGGGGGTAGGGCCTTGCTGCCTGGCCCGGTCCCTTACATCCCGGACGGGTTCATCAGCATGTGGTGCCTACGGCCGTGGCGCTTGCGCTGGCCAGGCGTCCCGGTCGAGGTGGTGTTCTTCGCCGTCTGCGGCGCGGTGTTGAACGTCGCCGCGATCGCCGCACCGGCCCCGTTGAGGGTGACAGTAACGGGGTTCGTGAAGCCGAAGTTCTGGCAGCCGAGGTTGGTGAAGGACATGTTCAGCCGGTTCGCCATGAAGGTGAGCAGGTTGTCGCCTACTGCTGTCACGGGCGCCTGGCCCGTGGCGAGCAGGTTCTGGTTAGCCGCCAGGAACGGCGTCTGGATATTGATCATGTTCTGGCAGAACATCACCGGACTGCTGGTCTGGTTGTTCTGCGCGTTGATCGGTGCCTGACCGATCTCCTCCCGGTAGAGGTTCGTCTTGGCCGCGTCGAGCTGACCGTTGTTGTCGAGCACCATCTCATCGTTCTCGGGCACCAGGGCGACGATTCGCGGCTGGTGCTGGGTGGCGAGCAGTTCGTCAAGCGCCTGCGAGGTGGCTGGCATGTCGTTGTTCCCCAGGTCGGGCGCCTCGAATGGAGTGCAGCCGAGGACCGGGTCCAAGAACGCGTCCAGCAGGGTGTTGTCGCTGCCGTTGAGCAGCAGCGTGGCCCCGGTCAGATTGCCCTCGTTGGACGTGGTGTTCTGCGCGGTCTGACCGGTGGTCGGATCAAGCAGGTACTCGGTGGTCACGTTGTCACTCGGGTCCTGGTCGACCATGTTGAAGTTGCGCGTGACCGGGCAGTCGTTGCCGGTCCCCAGCCTGCCCCCGGTCGCCACGAATTTCGTCGAGGTCCCCTCGGACGGGACGACTAGCCTTCCCGCACGCATCAGCCTGAACGCCGCGTTGAAGAAGTTCGTGCCATTGCAGAACGACACCTGGCCGAAGATCGATCCCGACTGGCCGTTGATGCAGTTGCCCTGCGCCAGCGCGTTAGGCGTCGCGCCCACCTGGAACAGGTCGGTGCCGTTAAACCCGAAGTCGATGGTGACGATGGCGTTCGTGGGCAGCGTCGGCACTACGGGCGCGACGGCCGGCGTGGTTCCCTGGGTGACGACCAGCGGATTGTAAACCGACAGGGCCCCAGTCCGCGGGTTAAGGATCGTGGCCTGGACAAAGGCGCCCAGGTTGGCCGCGTTCGTCATCTGGCAGCCGGACGCTGCGGGTGTCTGCCCGTCCGTGCCCGTGAGCTGGTAAGGCGTCGCCAGTCCGACCGCGCTGAGCGGGTTCGCCGGGACGATGATGTCGCAGTTGACATTGGTCGTCGAGGCGACCACCGCGGCCGTGGGCGTCGGGGCGGCCGATGCCGATGCGGAAGCGCTCCCGGATGGACTAGCCGAGGCCCCCAGCGCCGACTGGTCGATCGTTGTTGCGTTGCCGTGCGAGATCGCAAGGATGATCCCGAGAGTAAGGCCCAACGCCATAGGAATGGCGAGGGGGATCGCAATACGCGCCGTGCGACTCTTACCATCGCGACGGCGCGATGCGGACCTTTGCCCGCTGGGCATTCAATCCACCTCCATGGATGTCGGCTGTGAGGCTCCCGATGCATCAACCTAGACCCGGATGAAGGCAAGATCAGGGAATTCAGAAGATTCGCGTTTTGTCCGGTTTGAAGCCCGAAGCACCGTCGTAACCTCGGCAATTCATTGCCAAGTCCTTACGTCGCAGGTGAGAGGGTATCGATTTGAGCTGTGATTACTCTGTGATAGACGAGCATGCCAGGTGACACGGCAGTGGAACAGGCGCTGGACACGGATAGTAGTTATTACGACTCTTCTAGTGACTGCCGGGTATTGCGAAAAGGTTACAGGGTCGCCCGCCCAGGGCCCGACTGGAAGCCGCCTGGCAGGTCAAGGCGCCTCCCGTCAGGTCGCCGGGTGACATCAGGCGTTTCAGCAGAGCATGATTTAAGACCAATAGCTCAACGACACTGCAGTCGCACCTCACCTGCAAGGCAACGGCAGCCACCAACCTTCGTGACCTGTACGCGATGCCTCCGCGGCCAGACAAATTGGCTACCGGCAAGTCGTTATGGCCGACATATTAATAATCCCCAAGGATGGCGCGCCGGCCAGCCGTAGAGCAGCCGGACCTGATTGATATTCATCCATTCCCCGGCGATAACCACGATACGCAAGATTTGAGCCTAGACAAATTATATTGGCGTCATTTCCTGAGACGGCTCGTATTTCGCGCTGGTTGTACACGGCCGTTGCCCCACCAACGTGGTGCTCAGGGCGAGCGCGACCAGGTCATGGTGCTCGTCGTTGCCTGTCCGGCCTCAAGGCTGGGCCCGATGCGTCATGGGGGTGCCCGGGAGTCGGTCGATGACGAAGGCGTGTGATCAGGCTGCAGTGCGTGGGTGTGACGACGTCGGCCAGCGCCCCGGCCCTTAGAGCCTGCTTGAGAACCTGCCTGCCGTAGGCCGGACAGATCTGGATCTTCGGGGGCAGAGTCCGGCGTGTCGCTGATTTAACGCAAGAGGCCCCTGGTAATCGCATGGGTGTCGAATCCAGCGCGATGCCAGGAGCCCTGCGTGCCGTTCTACCCTGCCGCCGATCGTGATGTCCAGCCAGCCGCTACCGCCGGCGCGGTGGCGTGCCGGTGCTGCCCGGGCGGGATCTCCCGCAGTACGCGGGCCCGCCGCTACCCCTCGGACATGACCGGGGCCGAGTGGGCGGTGTGCGAGCCGCTGCTGCCGGCCCCGGCGTGGCTGGCCGGGCGCGGCGGCCGCCCGGCCAGCTGGTGCATGCGCGACATCGTGGACGCGATCCGCTACCTCACCCACAACGGGCCGGTGTGGCGGGCACTGCCAGCCGACTTCCCGCCCGCGGGCACCGTCTACTGGTGGGCGGACAAGTGGCAGGCGGACGGATCGGCCGAGCGGATGCACGATGACCTGCGGGACCGGGTCCGGGCCGCGGCAGGGCGGAAGGCAGCCCCGACGGCGGCGGTCATCGATTCCCAGTCGGTCAAAGGCTCGGAGATGATCGGCCGTTCCCGGCGTGGCTATGACGCGGGCAAGAAGATCAACGGGACCAAGCGGCACCTGGCCGTCGACACGATCGGCCTGCTGCTCACCGTCCTGGTCACCGCCGCGTCCGTCCAGGACCGCGACGCCGCAAAGCCGCTGCTGTGGAACCTGCGCAAGGCCTTCCCCTCTGTCAGGCTGGCCTGGGCTGACGGCGGCTACGCCGGCAAGCTCGTTGCCTGGGCCGCAACCAAGCTCAAGCCGAAGCTGACGCTGCAGATCGTCAAACGGCCCGATGACCTGCACGCCTTCCAGGTGCTGCCCCGCCGGTGGGTGGTGGAGCGGACGCTGTCCTGGATCACCCGTCACCGAAGGACCGTCCGGGACTACGAGCGGCTGCCCGCTCACCACGAAACCTACGTCTACTGGGCCATGATCATCGTAATGACCCGGCGGCTGGCTCGCCAGCACACTGCCGCTCAGCCAACCGCAACCTGAGTTCTCAAGCAGGCTCTTAGGTCCGGGCGCTGGCCGCGCCTGCGCGTTGCGGGTCCAGAAGCTCCCGCAGTGGCGGGGTTAGAAGCCCGCCGTCTGCGGGGTGGTGTTCAACGTGGCCTGGGTGGCCGCGCCGGCCCCGTTGTTAACGACGGCGACCGGGTTGGTCAGGCCGAACTGCTGGCAGTTGAGATTGTCGAAGGACGAAGCCAGCCGACCCGCCATGAACGTGAACAGGGTGTCGCCCACCGTGGGCACCGGGGAGGGCCAGGTGGCGAGCAGGTTCTGGTTAGCCGCCAGGAACGGCGTCTGGATGTTGATCATGTTCTGGCAGAACATCGCCGGGCTGCTGCTCGCGTTGGTCTGCGCGTCGACCGGCGCCTGCCCGATCTCGGCCCGGTACAGGTCGGTCTTGGCCGGGTCGATCTGGCCGGTGCTGTCCACCACCATCTCGTCGTTCTCGGGCACCAGGGCGGCGTTCTTCGGCTGGTCTGTGGCGGCCAGCAACTCGTCAAGCGCCTGGGAGGTGGCCATCGCGCCGTGGTTCCCGAGGTCGGGCGCCATCACGGGGGTGCAGCCGAAGGCCGGGTCAAGGAAATCGTCGACGAGGGCGTTGTCGCTCCCGTTGACCACCACCTGGGCCCCGGGCATGCGAGCCACATTGGCCGTGGTGTCCTGCGCCGTCTGGCCGGTGGCCGAGTCGAGCAGGTACTTGGTGGTCACGTTATCGCTCGGGTCCTGGTCGATCATGTCGAAGTTGCGCGTAGTCGGGCAGGTGTTGCCCGTTCCGATCGCGCCTGCGGTCGCCACCATCTTCCTCGAGGTGCCCGCGGACGGCACGGCCATCCTGCCCTCGTGCATCATCCGGAACGCCGCATTGAAGAAGTTGATGCCATTACAGAACGAGACCTGGCCGAAAGCCGATCCCCCCATGCCGTCAACGCAGTTGCCCTGGGCCAGCGCGTTGGACGTGGCCCCCACCTGGTAGAGGAAGGTGCCGTTGAACCCGAAGTCGATGGTCACGATCGCGTTCTTCGGCAGCTTCGGCACCACCGGCTTCACGGCCGGCTTGGTCCCCGCCGTGATGACCAGGGGGTTGTAAACCGACAGCGCTCCGGTGCGCGGGTTCAGGATGGTGGCCTGGACGAACGCACCCAGATTGACCGAATTGATCATCTGGCAGCCAGAGGCCGCGGGCGTGGTGCCGGCCGGGCCGGTGAGCTGGTACGGCGTCGCCAGCCCCTTAGCGGACAGCGGGTTCGCCGGGACGATGATGTCGCAATCGGGATTGACCGCCGAAGACGAGACGCCCGCCGAAGCCGCCGACGGGGCGATCTTGGTGGTGTTGCCTCCCGTGGGCACCAAGATGACCCCGAGGGTCACGCCCAGCGCCGCCGCAATGCCGAGGGGGACCGCAATGCGCATCGTACGGTTACTTCTACCGCGCCGACGCGATAGGGACCCATAACCGCTGAGCATTCAATCCACCTCCATTTGGGTGTCCCGGTGACACTCCCGGTGCACACCGTAGACCTGCGACGATGGCGAGATCAGGGAGTTCGGAAGATTCGCGTTTTGTCCGGTTTTCAAGCCTGAAGCGCCCGCGAACTATGGCAATTTATTGCCAAGTTCTTACGTCGCAGGTGAGAGGGTGTCAACACGGGCCGAGATCGCCCTGTGATAGGCGCGCGCGCCGTCGCGCGCCGGGCCGGAGCGAGCAGCGGGCACCTAAAGTATTCGCATAAATTTTTTCAGTCACCAACAAGTCTTTCGCAGAGATTACGCCGGGGCCGCCCTGAGACTCTCCGGAAGCTACCCGACAGGTCACGGCGCCGTCCGGTCGCCGATCCGAGACGCGGAGGCGCCCAGCGGGGAACGATCCGGCGACCAATGCTCCAACCACACCGCCATCACGCCGCGCACGAGTCACAGCGCGCGTCCAGCTGCCGACATCACTAACCTGGCGGCGATATCCGCTGCGAATTGGCTGAAGTAAAGCCTTCCTGACACGCACATTGATAAAGCCCGGCACACACGTGGCGCACAGTTAAGGCTCCCTGTATACCCGCATTCATCAGCGCCCCGGCGTAACGGGACGCCACGCGCACTTGGCCGTGGACGCGGCTGGAGATATAGAAGCGGCGTAGCCCATTCCCGGCCAGCGCCGCCTGACCCGGCTCGGCCGGCCGACCGGTCCGGTCCGGCGCCGGTGCCGACGGTGCCGGTACCGGCAACCAGGCCGCTGGGTTCCGGTACGCCGCGAGCCCTGGGTCCCGTGCCCGGCCAACAGCGGCTTAACAATGTGAGTTTTTTCGACTACGGATAGCAACGGAGGGTCTACTCGGCCCGCCGGCTTCTATTCGGTCACAAGATCAGTTAGCAACGGCAACCATTCGTGGTGCCTGAGCGTCTGTCTGTAGGAGGAGTTGTATTCTCACTATGCCTGCTTCGAAGGTTCTTGCCGCTAACTTTGTCCAATTGTGAAATTACGTCGAGGGGACGGCGCCGTGGCGCGATCAGGATGGTTCCGCAGACAGCAAACATTGCTGACGAGCAGCGGGACGTCCACAGCCAAACGGGGGTGGCTGCGCACCCGGGTTTCCGGCGTCTCCGCCCCGTCGAAGCGGCGGGGCACGACCCTGGTCGCCAGCAGCGCCGCCGCCGTGCTCGCCGCCGGCGTGATGATCGTCGCGTTCGCGTCGCCGGGAAGCCACGCGTCCCCGATGTCGCCGGTGTCGTCCGCTCATCGCACGGCCGTGGTCAGGGTCGACCGGCCCGCGATCGGCCTGCAAATGGTGTCAGTCACTCCGGCCGCAGGCGCGAAGGGGGTCAACGGCACCGGCCCCATCCGGGTACAGTTTTCCTCGCCGCTCGCCGCCAGTTCCCCGATGCCGACGCTTTCCCCCCAGATCGCGGGGAACTGGACGATCCAAGGCGACTCGGCGGTCTTCACCCCCACGGTGGGGTTCCTGGGGAACACTCGTGTCACGGTGCAGATCCCGGCCGGCTTGTCCGGCGTGATTTCGGCCGCCGGCGTCGTCGCAGGCGGCGGCGGGACGCTGAGCTCCGCGGCGAGCACGAGCTTCACCACGCGCCCGTTCAGCACCCTGCGCCTGCAGGAGCTGCTCGCTCAGCTTGGCTACCTGCCGTTTACCTGGACACAGACGTCCGGTACCCCGGTCAGCCCGGGCAACGCTCGCGCCCAGCTCGGCGCCGCCTACGCCGCGCCCGCCGGGACCTTCAGCTGGCAGGGAAGCTACCCCTGGAACCTGACGAGCCAGTGGAAGGCCGGCTCGGGCAACATACTCGACGTGGGCGCGATCCGGGCCTTCGAGTCGGTAAGCGGGCTAACCATGGACGGCAGCGCCGGCAAGACCGTGTGGTCTCACCTGCTCACCGCGGTGGCCAAGGGCAAGGACAACCCCAACGGCTACACCTACGCGCTGGCCAGCCAGGACTCCCCAGAGACGCTGACCGTCTGGCACGACGGTCATGTGGTGCTCAAGACCTTGGCCAACACCGGCATCCCGGCCTCCCCCACCGTGGACGGCACGTTTCCGGTCTACCTGAAGTTCTACTTCAGCTACATGAAGGGCACCAACCCGGACGGCAGCAAGTACGACGACCCGGTGTACTACGCGAACTACTTCAACGGCGGCGACGCGGTGCACCAGTTCGACCGGTACAGCTACGGGTTCTACCAGAGCCTGGGCTGTGTCGAGTTGCCGTGGGACGCGGCCAAGACGGCGTACTCCTACCTCAATTACGGCAGCCTGGTCACCGTCACCGGCCCGGTGGCCTGAGGCCTGGTGGCCCGATACCACACTGCGGGGCGGTCCTTACGGACCGCCCCGCAGTGGTTGCATTCGCAGTTGCTGTTTCGTGGCGTGTTACAGCGGGTGCACTTCTTCCGCCTGCGGGCCCTTGGGGCCGCGTCCAGCGGTGTACTCAACCCGCTGGTTCTCCTGGAGGGTGCGGAATCCGTCGATCTTAATGGTGGAGTGGTGGACGAAGACGTCGGCCGAGCCGTCGTCCGGGGCGATGAACCCATAGCCCTTGTCCGAGTTGAACCACTTCACGGTGCCCTGAGGCATGTACTTCTCCTACTGTGACGATTTCGGGAACCACGGTCGTGCGTCCCGGGTTGCTGTTACCACTGCCCATGCGGACTGCCCTGTCGGGCCGGGCGTTCGGGAATGCAGGACGCCCGCGGTCAGAATTTCGCAGGCGCTGTGACACGTACACGAACTTCGTGCAACCACGACTATTTAACCACTCTCGGCAACGAGCGTGGTCCCAACCGGCGGAAATGCCTTCAACGGACGGCGGCGACAGCCTGCTCGGCGCTGGCGCGCAGGCTGGTCATGCAGATCGCGAACGCCGATCCGGGCGTGCTGGCCGCGACGCGTTCAGCCTCTCTGGCCGTGTCTACGTCGATGAGTTCCGGCAGTCGCCGGATACGGAGCCCGGCCTGTTCCAGCCGGGCGAGTTGCCGTTCTCCCGTGTCCGGTTCCGACATCGGAACCCCGAGCACGAGGGCGGGGTCGACCTTGCGCAAACCGAGCAGCCAGAAGCCGCCGTCCTCGGCCAGGCCAAACGTGGCGTCCGCCGAGTTGGACACGAGCGGTTCGGCGGCCGCGGCCAGCAAGGCTGGCGTTACCTGCGGTGTATCCATCCCGATCAGCACCAGGGGAAGGGGTAGCGTCATGTGGGCGTCCGTGAGAGCCCACGCGATGCGCTCATCAAGGCCCGCGCCCCGCTGACCGATCACGTCAAAGCCCCGCGGCAGCCACGGCCCGGGCGCGCCGGCCAAGGCGACCACCCGGCGGGCGACGTTCGTCTCCGCCACCGCGGTCAGCGTATCGACCAGGGCGGCCTCAGCGAGAGCGGCCGCCTCAGCGGGCGTGAACGGCGGCGTGAGCCGGGTCTTGACCCGGCCGGGAACGGGCTCCTTCGCGATCACCACGACCTGCGCCGGCAGCATGCGGCCGGTCCCCGGCCTGCTCCACACCGGCGGGCTGGCCAGCGCGCCGCCGACGCCGTACCGGTGCTTACCCAGGTACGCGTCTGGGGTCACGATGTCGCCTGCCACGACGAGGCGGGTGACGTCACGGAGGCGAGCACCCGGCGCATGTCCCGCACCGTCCGCACCGTGCCGCCCAGCGTGCCGGTAACCTTCGACTTGCCGGTCCGCGGGTAGTAGGGCACGTCGGTTTCCGCGATCCGCCAGCCCGCCTCCGCGGCGCGCACCACCATCTCCAGCGGATAGCCGAAGCGCCGGTCTGACATCGGCAGGGCCAGCAGTGCCTCCCGCCGGGCGGCGCGCATCGGACCCAGGTCCCGCAAGGGGACGCCGACCCGGCGGCGCAGTTCGGCCGCCAGGACCATGTTGCCGATCCTGGCGTGCAGCGGCCACGCGCCCTTACCCCGGACCGAGCGCCGGCCCAGCATGAGATCGACGTCCCCCAAGAGCACGGGATCCGCCACCGCAGGCAGGTCAGCGGGATCGAATGAGGCGTCGGCGTCCATGACGGCGACGATGTCGCTGCTCGCCTCGAGCAAGCCAGCGTGGCAGGCAGCGCCGAAGCCGCGTTGCGGGACGGGCACGACGCGTGCCCCGAAGTCCGCCGCTATCAAGGCCGAGTCATCGACGGAGCCGTTGTCCGCGACGATGGGCCGGTAGCCGGACGGCATCCGGGACAGAACCCAGGGCAGGGCGCCTGCCTCGTTGAGGCACGGCAGGACAACATCTATTTCCATGGCGCCCGACAGTACTGCCCGGCCAGGCTGATTAAGGCGGCAAAGGGGCTGATCGGCCCTTACGAAGCTGTGACGCTATCCGCCGGGTGATCATCCACCGGCCAGGGCGTGGTTGGCTGACGCCATGCGCGTTCTAGTGACCGGTGCGGCCGGCTTTATCGGATCGCATATCGCGGAGACCCTGCTGGCGGCCGGCCACGAAGTCCGGGGCCTGGATTCCCTCACCCCAGCCGTCCACAACGGCAGGCCGGACCACGTCCGCGGCGAGCTCATCGTCGGCGACGTGCGCGATCCGGCGGCGGTCGACGAGGCACTGGCCGGAATGGACGCGGTGTGTCATCAAGCCGCACTGGTCGGGCTCGGCGTGGACCTATCGGACCTGCCTGCCTACGCGGACGTGAACGTCACCGGCACCGCGGTACTGCTCGAGGCCATGGGCCGTCACGGTATACCGCGGCTGGTCTTCGCCTCTTCTATGGTCGTCTACGGCGAGGGAGCTTATAACTGCGCGGCGCACGGCCGGGTCCGGCCCTCGCCGCGCCATCCAGATGACCTGGCGGTAGGCCGTTTCGAGCCGCGCTGCCCGGTGTGCGCACAGCCGCTCACGACGACGACCGTGGACGAGGACGCGCCGCTGGATCCGCGCAACGCCTACGCCGCGAGCAAGGTGGCGCAGGAGCATCTGGCCACCAGCTGGGCCCGGCTGACCAACGGGGCCGCGGTCGGGCTGCGTTACCACAACGTGTACGGACCGCGGATGCCGCGCGACACGCCCTACTCGGGCGTGGCCGCGATCTTCCGTTCCTGCCTGGAGAACGGGGTCCCGCCGCGGGTATTCGAGGATGGCGGCCAGCGCCGCGACTTCGTGCACGTCCGGGATGTGGCCCGCGCCAACCTGCTGGCCCTGGAGGCAGTCGATGCGACGATCGGCCGAGCCCCGGCCGACGGATTTGGAGCGGGCGGGCTTCGCTGCTACAACGTCGCGAGCGGCGAGCCGCATACCGTCGGCGAGATGGCCAGCACGCTGGCCGCCGCCTACGGCAGCATCGAGCCCGTGGTGACCGGCGAGTTCCGGCTCGGCGACGTCAGGCACATCGTGGCCTCCCCCGCCACCGCCGCCCGCGACCTCGGTTTCCGTGCCCAGACCCGCTTCGCCGACGGCATGGCCGAATTCGCCCACGCCCCGCTCCGCGAGCCCGCCATGCTCGCCGCAGCCGCGGCGCACGCCTAGAGATTGCCCTAACCGACCGAAGAAGACGGCGTCGATGTCAGCCGAAGGTGAAGTCGTAGGCCTCGACGCCCGGTGAAGCATGCAGCAGGAGCGTTCCGGTCGTGGCCGAGCCAGCCCGGTAGAGGGTGTAGAGCCGGGGAGTCCCGCCGACATCGATGGTCTGCGTATGGTGGCCGCCGACGGAGACATCGAGCGTCCCGGTGCCGCCGAGCACCAGGTAGACGTCCTGGGCGAGGAAGCCAAGTTCCAGCTCGGCTCCGTTACCGGCGGTGGCTTCCTCCGCATGGTCGGTCCAGGTCCCGGCCAGCCCCAGCACGCCAAGGGGAAGGGAGGCGGGGAAGTGGTAGACCGCTGGCGTGTCGTGGGCCACATCCGGCGGGTCGAGGTACTGGAGCTCGTCGTAGCCAATGTAGGTTTCGGGGCTCAGCTCGCCGGTCGGGGTCTTGTCCGGTACGCCGGCCGGGCCCGGCACTGACAGGCGCGGGCGGGCCGCCTGAAGAAGCTGGCGGATCAGTTGCCCCATGGTCGAGTAGCCGCCCTCGCCGAAGTGCACCGAGCGGACGTTGCCCTGAGCGTCGATCAGATAGTCGGCAGGCCAGTACTGGTTGCTGTAAGCGTTCCACGTAGCGTAGTTATCGTCGATGGCGACCGGGTACCGCACCCCGAGCGCCGCGGCCTGGGCCCGCACGTTGGAGACGACGTGCTCGAAGGCGAACTCAGGAGTGTGCACGCCCACCACGACGAGGCCGTCCTTGGCGTATTCCTTGTACCAGGCTTCGACGTGCGGCAGCGATCGCTGGCAGTTGATGCACGAGTAGGTCCAGAAGTCGACGAGGACCACCTTGCCGCGCAGCGCGCGGAGCGACAGCGGCTTGCCGCCGGCAGTGTTCAGCCAGGCCGTGATCCCGGTGAAGTTCGGGGCGGGACCGCAGTTCACCAGCGTGGTGGCGGTCGAGTCGCAGCTGGACAGTGAGGTGTGCGGAGTGCCGGTGAGCGCGTTGAGCTGCTTGCGGATCTTGGCCGAGCCCTGCAGGGCAGTGCTGTAGCCGGGGATTTCCCGCTGGAGCCCCGCGAGGACGTCAGACGCGATGAGCACGGCGAAGACGATGAGCACGGCCCCGCCAACGCGGCGAATCTGCGGTGCCCGCCGGCGGATGGCACCGACCCGGCTGGTGAGCTGGCCTCCCGCAGCGGCGACCGCGAGGAGCGGCACCGCGGTCCCGACCGCGAAGGCGGCGGTGAGAATGACCGCCGTCAGCCCTACCCGGTGCGTCGCCCCGACTACTGCGATCGCGGCCAGCACCGGCCCGGCACAGGGGACGTACAGAACGCCGACAGCCAGGCCGAGCACGAAACCTCCGGCCCTGCCGCTCGGCTGGCGAGTGCCCACGCGCGCGAACGGGCGCTCGATCAGTGTGCCCAGGGGCGGGATGAGGTAGCCGAGCCCGACCACGACCAGCAGCACGATACCCGCGTCACGCAGGGCGTCTTGCGGCAGGTGCAGCAGCGAGAGGATCTCCGACCCGGCCAGGACGATGATGCTGAAGCTCAGGACAAGGCCGCCGATCACCGCCAGCGACCGCGCCTGGCCGGCCCGCGGCAACCTCGCAGGCGTCTCGGCGCTCGCCGGCGGGCTGGCCCCGGCGACCAGCACGATCGGCAGGACCGGGAGGATGCACGGCGAGATGCCGGCCAGGAACCCGGCCACGATGCCGACTACGACCAGCTCGACCATACCGTCGCCTCTGCGTCTGCGTCCTTCGCCGCCAGTTCCTTCGCCGCCAGCGCAAGCGTCAGGGATCTCGCGAACCTCACGTTCGGGGTCCCTGAGCCGCGGTGCAGTGGCATCCGGCCAGATCCACTTTCCACACTCGTTATTCGTCGCCGGCCTGGGTTGCGTATTGGCCAGCCAGCCGGCCTGGCGAAAATGCCCCAGGTCAGCTGACGGCGGCGCTGATAAAGGGCATGACGAGGACGCCGTCCGGGCTAGCGGGCGGGGATGCCTTGGGACTGGTCGAGGCTGGGGGCGGTCTGGCGGCCGGGGACGGTGCGGTTGATGGCGGGCACGCCCGGCCGGGCCAGCGGCAGCCGGATGAGGAACTGGCAGCCGGGGCCCGCGTTGCGCACGGCGATCTGGCCGGAATGGGCCTCCACGATGCCCCGCGCGATGGAGAGGCCGAGCCCGGCGCCTTCCTGCGGTCCCGGCGTCCGGGCCGACTCACCACGGAACGCCACGTCGAACACCCTCGGCAGATCACCGGGCGGAATCCCGCCGCAGGCGTCCGACACGCTCACGCAGGCCATCCCGCTCTGCACTTCGGCCAGCACTTCGACGCCGCCGTCGGACGGCGTGTGCCTGATCGCGTTGGTCACGAGGTTGCGCAGGGCGCGGCCCATCTCCGCGGTGTCGACGAAGACCGGCATGCCGCGCACGGCGGCACCGGAGAGCCTGACCCCCTTGTGCCGCGCTACCGGCTCGGCGCTGGCGACGACCTCGGCGACCAGGTCCTCGAGCCCGACCATGCGCTTGGACAATCGCAGCGCACCCGCGTGGATGCGGGACAGCTCGAACAGGTCGTCGATCATCACGGTTAGCCGGTCCACCTCGCGGCGGATCTGCGTGTGGTATTGAGACACCTCACGCGGATCGACCACCACCTGGTCTTCGAGGGCCTCGGCCATGGCCCGCAGCCCGGCGAGCGGGGTGCGCAGGTCGTGACTGACCCAGGCGACGAGCTCACGCCGGCTGGCCTCCAGGGCCCGCTCCCTGGACCGGGCCTGGGCCAGGCGCTCGTGCGCGACCTCGAGCCCCGCGGAGAGCTCGGCGAGTTCCGCGGGCAGCGTCAGCGGCGGAGCGAGGTAGACGCCGGTCTCGGCGACGCCCTGTACCGCGGAGGAAATCGCCCGGCTGGCCTTGGCGAGCCGCCGCCCGAGGAACAGCGCCACCGCCAGGCCGGCCAGCCCGGCGATGGCCATCAGGTCCAGGATCTCGTCCCGCTCGGCGCCGCTACCGAGCATGCGAGCGGCGATGATGCCGACTCCCGCCATGGCGGTGACCAAACACACGGCGACCACGATGGTGATCATCAGGCGGATCGAATGGGCCGCGACCTGCCGCAGCACGAGGATCCCGATCGTGGCGGTGACCACCGCCACGATCAGCACACCTGCGGAAATGAAGGCCAGGTCCGACCACTGGATGCCGGCCGGCAACGCCATGTCTGCATCGGCGAGTGAGGTCACGCCGCCGCCTCGGGTTCGTACCGGTATCCGACGCCCCACACCGTGACGATGCGCTTGGGCAGGGTCGGGTCAGGTTCGAGCTTCTCGCGCAGCCGCCGCACGTGCACGGTGACGGTGGACGTATCCCCGAACGTCCAGCTCCATACCTCGGTGAGCAACTGCTCCCTGGTGAAGGCCTTACGCGGGTTCCGCATGAGGAAGACGAGAAGGTCGTACTCCCGTGAGGTCAGCTGGATCAGCTTGCCGTCGGTCCTGACTTCGTGCGCGGAAAGGTCGACGACCAACTCGCCGTCCGTGATGGCCCCGAGGTCGGCCTTGTCGGGCAGGCCCGCGCCGCGGGACCTGCGCAGCACCGAGCGCACGCGTAGCGCCAGCTCGCGCGGGCTGAAAGGCTTGGTGACGTAGTCGTCCGCGCCCGTCTCGAAGCCGACGAGACGGTCAGTCTCGTCACCGAGGGCGGTCAGCATGACCACCGGGATCGGCCAGCGCGCCCGTAGCCTGCGGCACACTTCAAGCCCGTCCATACCGGGCAGCATCAGGTCCAGGACGACAAGATCGGGTGGCTCTTCGGCCACCCGGCGTAGTGCCTCATATCCGTCGTGTACGCACTCGACGGTGTGACCGTCGCGTACCAGGTACCGCCCGACGACGTCCGCCACAGTGGGATCGTCGTCCACGACGACGATCCGTCCCGGCGGATCCGGGTTAGTTGCCAAGGCTTCCCGTTCCATTAATAAAAGGCAGTGGTTACGCCTCCAAGGTAAGACGTAAACAGCCAGTGAGGCCAGCAAACAGGGCAAAAGCGTCACCAGTCCGTAAGCACAGTGACGATTCTGTGAGCGCCGGCGCCGATCGGCGCCGACTCAAAATCACCTGGGTTAACACTGAGGGATGTTTCGCGCCGCCGCATCCGGTGGGGGCCAGTTGAACGATCGCAGCTGGGCGCGTCCAGGCCTGCGATCATCCAGGGATAGGAGAACCGCGTGATCGG
Source organism: uncultured Actinomycetota bacterium (assembly GCA_963844625.1). Classification (GTDB taxonomy): domain Bacteria; phylum Actinomycetota; class Actinomycetes; order Streptosporangiales; family Streptosporangiaceae; genus Palsa-504. Next base: position 89,230 of record CAWJPF010000011.1, read on the forward strand.
TGAACTTTACGAGCACGCGCTGGCCGGCTGGGCGCGGCCGGAGATCGAGCACGCCGACGGCAGCCGCAAGCTCCTCTCGGTGGACGACTGGCTGCACGAAAGCCCCGGCGACAGATCGATCCTCGACCGCTGCGAAGGGCCGACGCTTGACATCGGCTCCGGACCAGGCCGGCTGACCATAGCCCTAGCCGAGCGCGGCATCCCTGCCCTTGGCATCGACATCACGCCCTACGCGGTCGACCTGGCCCGCTCCTGCGGGGCGCTGGTGATGCTCCGCGACGTGTTCGACCGGGTGCCGGGCACCGGCCGCTGGACCACGGTGCTGCTCGCGGACGGGAACATCGGGATCGGCGGCGATCCGGCGGCCTTGCTCAGCCGGGTCGCCGAACTGCTCTCACCGCAAGGCCGCGCCATCGTAGAACTTGAGGCGCCGGGCGTACCGCTACGCCGCGAGCAGGTACGGCTCTGCCACGCCGGGTCGGCCAGCGCCTGGTTCCCCTGGGCCTACGTCGGCGCTGATCACATCGCGGCGGTGGCGAGCGATGCCGGACTCGGCCAGGTAGAGATCTGGACGGTCGACGACCGGTGGTTCGCCTCCATTGTGGCAGCCAGATTTCTTCCGAACGTGCCTTGGTGACCCTGGCGGGCTCGGGCAGCTTCGTTAAGTCCTGAGGTCTCCGACCGGTCGGAGATCTCAGGGTGCCGCTGAGAGACCAACCTCGTGCGGCGTTCCTTCGCCTTCTGGCGGCCGGGCGAAGGTCGTGCTCTGGCGACCTGCGGACTAGGCCTCCGAGGGATCCAGGTCATCCTCGCGGAACCTTGACCTGTTCACGCGCGTGGTCAGATAAACCGAGCGGGCAGAAATTCCACGTTAAATTAACCCGCTGAACCTACATATGGCCTGGTCTGCTCGTGAAGTGGTACGCCTTGCACTTGCCGCACCAGTAAATCCGCAACGGCATCCTCCCGGACGGGAGCGGAGGCACCCGGCGCATCGCCCGGCGTGCTGACTCCTTCGTGGGGTAGCACCGCTTCCCGCACTTGGCCATGCCGCTCCTCCTAGCGCGGCCATGAATGGTAGAACGCGCCATCCCAGTGATCACCATAATGGCCAGGTGGTTCGTGCGGTGCAGTCCATCCACACGGGATGCCGCACTTAGGGCGTGTCCTGTGTGGGTTATGGGGCGGGGTCGCGTAACCAGGTGCTGATCGAGGCGATGCCGGTGGTGCCCTGGTGGATGTGCTCGCGGTTGTCATGGCGGGTGGCCTCGGCGCGGACCTGCCTGAGCTTGCTGAAGCAGCATTGGGCGGTGTTGCGCGTGGCGTGCCGGGAGGCACCGGACGCGGGCGGCCGGGCGTCGTCTTGATCTCCACGGCCCGGCCCCGGAGATCCTGCAGGACACGCCCTGATCCCGGCGACGGATCACCGGGCCCGTGACGGGGAGGATCCAGCCGCCAGCCGGCCGCTGCCAGCCACAACGATGGAGCATCGCTGTTGCTCTGACCACATCGATGGAGCATCGATGTGGTACGGCGGTGACGGCAGCAGGGCAAGCACTGGGGCGCGAGGGGCTGGAAGGATCTCCGGGGCCGAGGGATAGTATCCCCGGGCCCCGGAAGAGCACCAGAGGGCTGGAGGGGCGCCCGGTAGATCCTGGCGGCTCGTTTCGGGGCGGTTCCCGTCCGGCCCGGCACCGTGTGAGGCGGCGCGTCAGCCTCGCCGGTCCAGGCGGCCTCCCGCGTAACAGGCCCGGCGGCTCCCGGCACGCCGCCGGAACAGGTGAGGCGGCAGCGGCCGGTAGTGCCGGCCTTGGCCGGACGGCCCCGCTACGAAGGCCGGCCCGGTCCGGCCGGCCTGGCGCGATCCGCCGCCATCAAGGCCGGCCGGAGCCCGGTCAGGCTTCGCGTCCCTCCGGCGATCTACCGGACACGCTCTGGTCGCGGAGGTAGCCACGCCACGCATCGGCCAGTTCCGCCAGGCGGTCCCGCTCGGAGTCGATGTCCCGCATCAGGTAGGCGAGCCGGTCACGGTGCCCGGTGAGCCTTGCGACTTCCCGGCAAACCCCGACGTCAGACAACTGTAATGGCTTAGGGAATGCTTACAGCCCGGCCCGTGGATGACGCCGGGGCCCGTTTAGAAGGCACCCTGTCCTGCATGAACGCAAAACTCCGCGTGGCCGCGATCAGCGCGGCCCTCATCGTGGCGGCCGGCCTGATACTGCTGCTCGTCTGGCCTAGCCTCAATCCGGCGCGGATACGGCCGTTGCCGATGCTGATCGGCGCGTGGCTCGCGTTCATTGTCGCCGCCTGGCTGCTGCGGAAGGTCCCGCTGCGAACCTCGGTCGTCCTGATCCTGCTCGGTGGCATTGTCATGCAGTTGGCCGCGCTGTCGGCGCCACCGCGGAGCAGCGACGATCTTTACCGCTACATCTGGGATGGCCGGGTTCAGGCCGCCGGCATCGATCCGTACCAGTACGTCCCCGCCGCCGCGCAGCTCACGGAGCTGCGCGAAGAGGGATTCCTCTGGCGCGCCAGCGCTCCGCATTGTGTGTCGCAGGCTTACGTCAGCCGCCATCCCGCCGCAGATCTTGCCCAAGGCTGCACACGGATCAACCGGCCGACGGTTCCCACCATCTACCCGCCGGTGGCCGAGGCGTATTTCCTCGGCGTGCACTACCTGCCGACAGGCGATGACTCAGCCAAGCCCATTCAGGCCACCACGGCGCTAGTCGCGGTGCTCACAACCGTGCTGCTGATGTTCGGGCTGGGCCGGCTGGGCCGGGACGTCCGGATGGCCGCGCTCTGGTCCTGGTGCCCGACGGTAGCCCTCGAGGCAGGCAACAATGCGCACGTGGACGTGGTCGCGGTGGCGATCGCCGCCGCGGCCGTGCTCACGCTGGCCACGGCCCGCACCACCCGCAGGACCATCCTCGGCGGGCTCCTGCTCGGCCTGGCCATCGCGACCAAGCTGACGCCCGCGCTAACCGTGCCCGCGCTGCTGCGGCGCCGCTGGCTAACGGTTCTCATCTCCGCGAGCAGCGCGTTCGTGGCGGTGTACATCCCGCACGTGCTCGCGGTCGGCGGCAAGGTGATCGGGTTCCTGCCCGGCTACCTGCAGCAGGAGGGCTACACCAGCGGAGTCAGGTTCGGGATCATCGGCCTGTTCGTCACCGGAAAGCTGGCCGTACTCGTCGCGGCGCTCGTTATGGGCGCCGCGACCGTCGCCGTGCTGCAATTCTCTGACCCTGGCCGGCCGTGGGAGGGCGCCCTCGTCATGACCGCGACGGCTCTCGCGGTCGCGACTCCGCATTACCAGTGGTACTCGCTGCTGCTCGTGATGCTCGTCGCTCTCGACGGGCGCCCCGAATGGCTGGCGTTCGCCGCCGGCGGGTACTACGCCGCCGAACCGGGCATGGGGCGGTTCACGGTTCCGTACCGTTTCCACGAGGCCGTCGCCTACGGAGTACCCGTGCTGGTCGTGGCGGCCGGCTGGCTCGTCCGCCACGAGCTCGCGCGGCGTGGCCTGGGTACCGCCGAGCCAGCACCGATGACGGCGAGCGCCGAGGCCATGGCCGGCCGAGGGGCGCTGGCTGCCCCCGCCGTCCCGGCGGACGCGGCGGTCCTGGCGGACGCGACAGTCCCGGCGGACGCGGTCGCCACGGACGCGGTCGCGGCGGCCCTGGCCGCGATCGACGTCGCCCCGCAGGGCAGCTTTGATGCTTTCTCGCCGCGGCCGCTACGGGCCGACCACGAGGGCGGAGTCCGGATTTAAGAGCGTGCTGGTGACCGGCGTACCCGAGACGGGCGGTTCTTACCGGTTGGTTACCCGCAAGGCAAAGTCCAAACGATACCGGCCGTCAGGATCGTGAATAGAGATATGAGCTACGACCCGTCGCACCCCCGGCGGCCGCCGCGCCAGGAACGCTGGCCTCAGGCGACCCCGCCGGAGGCCTGGCAGGCCTACCAGGAAGACGACGCCTACCAAGGCGAGTTCCCGGGCAGGGTGGAGAACCAGGGCGCGTACTGGGCCACCGCGGCCGTCGGCTACCGGAGTCAGCCTGCCTATCAGGGGGCGTCCGGCAGTCCGGCGGCGGATCCCGGTTATCGCGGATACCCGCCTCCCGCACCAGATCCCTTCGCCGGTACCGGCGGCGGCTACCCCGGCGCGCCGGATTACTACGGCGATGCCACCGGCGGGTATCCGGCGCTCAGCGGCGGCTACGCGGGGGGCCCGGATGGCTATGCGGGCTACGCGGGGGGCCCGGATGGCTATGCGGGCTACGCGGCGGGCCAGGATGGCGACGGTTACGGCTATGGCGGCGCTTCCGGTGGGTACGCCGGCCGCCCCGATGGTCACGACGGTTACGCAGGCGGCTACGGCGAGCCGCAGGACGGCTTTGACGGCGCTCAGGTCCGCCATTACCGCCCGGCCACCGGCTATGCCGACCCCCAAGACGGCTACGCGGGCGCACCGGCCGACTACGCGGGCGCACCGGCCGGCTACGCGGGCGCACGGAACGGCTACGCGGGCGCACGGAACGGCGACCAGGGCACCGCGGGCGGCTACCGGCTCGCCGGGAACGGCTACGCTCCGGCCGGGAACGGGCGGGGCAGGGCTCCGGATGACTACTTCCCGGGCGACGAACTCGCGGAGAACGAGTTCGCCGGGGATGATGCCGCGGGCCCGGCTGGCTACCTGGACCGGGATGACTACCTGGACCGGGATGACTACGCCGAGGCGGGATCTTTCGGGGCGGCGCTCGCGGCTCCCGATGCGGGCATCGACCCGGCGAGCTGGCAGGCTGGCCAGGACCGCAGAAGGGAAGCGGGCCGGCGCGGGCTGATCGTCGGCGCGGTGACCGGGCTCCTCGCGGCCGCGGTGGCGATCGGGGCGTCTACCCTGGCCGCGGCGCTCGTCCGGCCCGAGGGCTCGCCCATCAGTGCCGCGGGCCGTATCTTCATCGACCGGATACCGGCGACGCTGAAGAATGCCGTGGTGGCGCACTTCGGCGTGCACGCGCATACGGTGCTGCTGCTCGGCATGTACGTCATGATCGGCGTTCTCGCGCTGGGGATCGGGGTGCTGGCCCGGCGGGCGGCCGGGCTCGGCGTGGCCGGCATCGCGGCGCTCAGCTTGGGCGGAGCCTACGTCGCCATCACCCGGCCGGGAAGCCAGGTCAGTGACGTTATCCCCTCGATCTTCGGCGGCCTGGCCGGAGTCGCGGCGCTGCTCTGGCTGCTCTACGCGTCGGCACCGGTCCCGGCGATCCGGCAGGCTCGCGGCAGCGGCTCCAGGAGGGCACGATGACGACCACCATCGACCGGCGTAAGTTCCTGGCCGCCGGCGGGGTCACCGCCGCGGCCGCGGCCGCGGCCGGGGTCGGCGGCGAGCTCCTGCTCGAAAAGCACCTCCCGGTGAGGCCCCGGGCGATGGCGGTCCCCAGGCCCGCCAAGGTGCCCAAGCTCACCATAGACAAGATGACGCCGCTGCCGGCCGACGAGACGCTGACCATCCCCGGCCTGTCACCGTTCTATACGCCGGACTCGACGTTTTACCGGGTCGACACGGCCCTGGTCGTGCCGCAGGTCTCGGCCGACACCTGGCAGCTGCGCATCCACGGCATGGTGGACAAGCCGGTGACCCTGACCTTCGACGATCTGATCCAGCGGCCCATGGTCGAGCACGATGTCACGCTGACCTGCGTCTCCGAAGCGGTGGGCGGCGGCTACATCGGTAACGCCCGCTGGCAGGGCATCCAGCTGGCCGACGTGCTGCGCCAGGCGGGAATTCAGTCCGGCGCCGGCCAGATCGTGATGCGCGACGTCAACGGCATGACCATCGGCGTGGCCACCGATCCGGTCATGGACGGCCGGACGTCGCTGCTCGCGGTGGGCATGAACGGCCAGCTGCTGCCGCATGAGCACGGCTACCCGGTGCGCGTCGTGGTACCGGGGCTGTACGGCTACGTGTCCGCGACCAAGTGGGTGGTCGACATGGAGCTGACCACCTTCGGCGCGTTCGACGCCTTCTGGGTGAGGCAAGGCTGGTCCCAGCAGGCGTCGATCAAGACCGAGTCCCGCATCGACGTGCCGAAGCGCCGCAGCACCGTGGCCGCGGGTCAGGTGACGATCGCCGGCGTCGCCTGGGCGCAGCACCGCGGCATCGCGGGGGTCGAGGTGGGGGTCGACGGCGTTCTGGTACGAAGCGAAACTCCCGGCGCAGGACACCATCGATACCTGGCGCCAGTGGTATTACGTCTGGGACGCTGCTCCCGGGTATCACGAGCTTCAGGTGCGGGCCACCGACCAGGCCGGCCATACCCAGACCGCCGTAGTGCACCGGACCGAGCCGAACGGCGCGACCGGATACCACACCATCCATGTCACGGTCACGTGACATGGATGGGCCCCTGGGGCCCTGGGGGGGTTTGGGAGGATCCCGGGGGTCGTCCCCCCGGGGCAATACCGTTGGCGCGCACCCGCTTTGCGCACCAGCGGCTTACCCCGGGCCCGCTGGCCGCTAGCCCCTCCCCAGGCCGGCGGTCAGCGGGCGCGGAGCGCGGCCAGCAGGTCGTCGAGGGCGTCGAGGTTGTGCGCGCTCACCACGGCGTCGCAGTACGGCCACGCGGCGGCCATGCCGCCTACCTCCGGACGGTACCGGGGAGACTGGGTCCTGGGATTCGCCCACACGATCCGGTATGCCACCCGGGATAGCCTCGCCATCTGCGCGCCGAGCAACTCAGGATCACCGGTCTCCCAGCCGTCGGAGATGATGAGGACCACCGCTCCGCGAGCCATGCCGCGGCAGCCGTAGCGGTCATTGAACTCCTTGACCGCGGCGCCGATCCTGGTTCCGCCCGACCAGTCCGGCGCCGCCTCGCCCGCCTGGGCCAGCATCGTGTCCGGGCTGGCCGCGGCCAGGGCCGGCGTCAGCCTGGTCAGCCGGGTCGCGAAGCTGAACACCTCGGGCCGGTTCTGGCCGCCGCGGAGCTGGCCGCCGTTGATGCAGTAAAGGAGCATCAGCAGCGCACGGGCGTAGGGCTCCATGGAGCCGGAGATGTCGCAGAGCACGATCAGACGGCGCGGCTTGGCCCGCGGGGCCCGGCGCGCGAACCGGATAGCCTCGCCGCCGGTACGCCGCGCCTGGCGCAGGGTGCGGCGCAAGTCAGGCCGCTTTCCGTTCCGGGCCGACCGGTACCTGCGGGTACGCCGGGGCGGAACGGACAGGCTCAACTCGCGCATGAGCGCCACGAGCTCCTGCAGTTCGGCGTCGGACAGCTGGGTGAAGTCCCGCCCGCGCAGCCGCTCGGCGGCCGAGGCCACCCGGCGCATGGCCGGCGCCTCGGCCAGCGGTTCGTCGCCGTCGGCGGCGGCCGGGCCGGCCTCCGCCATGTGCATACCGGACGGCGAGCCGTCCGGATCCGCCTGGTTCCTGGTGACAGGCTGCGGGCCGCCGTCTTGATCACCGCGGAACGCGGAGTCGGCGGGCGGCGGCGGGTCAGCGAACGGCGACGGCGTGCCGAACAGCGCCGCGAACACCCGGTCAAAGGTGCTCACCTGACCCGGGTCGGACACCATGGTGGCCAGGGCGCAGGCGCGAAGCTCGGTCAGGGAGCGGGCCCCCATCACCGTGACGGCCCGGGCCAGCCGCTCGCAGCGATCGGGTCCCACCGGGAGCCCGGCGGCGTGCAGCGCAGTCCCGAGTCCGGCCGCGAGCGATGCGACATCCGCGTCCGGGAGGACGCTGTGCTCCGTCACGGTTCAGTCACGGGCTGACTACCGCCGCGAGTCCGGCCTGGCGCACCGTTTCCTCGTCTTCCGGGTACTTCAGCACCGTGCTCAGGGTCTGGCCGGCCATCGGCGCGGAAAGCTCCTGGGCGCCGAAGACGCTCACCGCGAAGGCCCAGCTGATCGCCTCCGAGATACCCGGCGGTTTGGTCAGGTCCAGGCCGCGCAGCCGGCTGACCGCGGTCGCGATCTGCCCGGCCAGCCGCGCGTCCGATGTCGGCACCCGGCGCCTGATGATCTCCGCGACGCGGGCGGTGTCCGGGTAGGCGATCCAGTGGTACAGGCAGCGCCGCTTGAGCGCGTCATGCAGGTCCCTGGTCCGGTTCGAGGTCAGCACGGTGACCGGCGGCAGGATCGCCTGCTGGGTGCCGAGCTCGGGTATCGTGACCGCCGACTCGGCCAGCAGCTCGAAGAGAAAGGCCTCGAACTCATCGTCGGCCCGGTCGACCTCGTCGATGAGCAGGACCGCCGGACGCGGCCCGGGGTGCAGCAGGGCGGTCAGCAGGGGCCGTGACAGCAGGTACTCGCGGGTGAACAGGTCCTTGTCCCTGATGTGGTCGCCGGCCGCCTCGGCGAGCCTGATGGCGAGCAGCTGACGTGGGTAGTTCCATTCGTACAGCGCCTCGGAGGCCGCGATGCCCTCGTAGCACTGCAGCCGCACCAGCGGGGTGTCCAGCGCGCTCGCCAGGGCCTTGGCGGCTTCGGTCTTGCCGACGCCGGGCTCACCTTCGAGCAGGATCGGCTGGCCCATCCGGACGGCCAGGAAAAGCGCGGCCGCGAGTTGCTGGCCCGCCAGGTAGCCGACCCCCTCCAGGGCGCCCGACAGCGCGCCGACCTGAGGGAACCGCTCGTCGAGATCGTGGATCACAGTGCTCACAAGGTGCGAGTTTATCTTTGCGGACTAACCACGCCGGTCAGGTGATGGCCAGGTCGGTGCGGAGCGGACGGCCCTGGATGGCGCGCCACACCTGAGCCGGGGTGAGCGGCATGTCCGCGTGCCTGACCCCGTACGGGCGCAGGGCGTCGATGACCGCGTTGACCACGGCGGGCGGCGATCCCACCGTCGCGGACTCGCCCACCCCCTTGGCGCCGATGGGGTGGTGCGGCGACGGGGTGACGGTCTCGCCGAGCTCCCAGGACGGGCACTCCAGCGAGCTGGGCAGCAGGTAGTCCATGAAGGAGCCGCCCAGGCAGTTGCCCTCGGCGTCGAAGGCGATGGACTCCATCAGCGCCATCCCGATGCCGTCCGCGAGCCCGCCGTGCACCTGGCCCTCGACGATCATCGGGTTGATCTGCACCCCGCAGTCGTTCACCGCGATGAACCGCCGGACGCAGACCACGCCCGTACCCGGATCCACGTCGACCACGCAGATGTAGGCCCCGAAGGGATAGGTCAGGTTGGGCGGGTTGTAGACGCAGCTCGCGTCCAGCTGTCCCTCCACGCCTTCGGGCAGCTCCAGGTCAGAGTGAGCGGCCAGCGCTATCTCACGGATCGTGCGGCCCGAGTCCGGGTCGCCGCGCACGAACCACCGGCCGCGCTCCCACTCCAGGTCGGCGGGGTCGACTTCGAGCATGGCCGAGGCCACGATCCGCGCGCGTTCACGGACCTTCCTGGCGACCACGGCGGTCGCCGCGCCGGACACGGGAGTCGAGCGGGAGCCGTAGGTCCCCAGGCCGAACGGTGTCTGGTCGGTATCGCCGTGCACGACCTCCACGTCGTCGGGGGAAATGCCGAGCTCTTCGGCGACGATCTGGGCGAAGGTGGTCTCGTGGCCCTGCCCCTGGGTCTGCACGGAGATCCGCAGCACGGCGGTGCCCGTCGGGTGAATCCGGAGCTCCGCGCCGTCCGCCATGCCGAGGCCCAAGATGTCCATGTGCTTGCGCGGACCCGCGCCGACGGCCTCGGTGAAGAAGCTCAGGCCTATTCCCATGAGGTGACCGCGGGCCCGTTCGGCCTCTTGTTCTTTCCTTAGGTCTTCGTAGCCGGCCATGTCCATGGCCAGGCGCAGGGTGCGGGGATAATCGCCCGAGTCGTAGACCCATCCGGTCTGGCAGGTGTAGGGGAACTGCTCGGGCCGCAGCAGGTTGCGCAGCCGCAGCTCGGCGGGATCGCAGTCCAGCTCGAAGGCGAGCACGTCCACCATCCGCTCTACCAGGTAGACCGCCTCGGTGATGCGGAACGAGCAGGCGTACGCGACCCCGCCCGGCGCCTTGTTCGTGTACACGCCGGTCACCTGGCAGTACGCGGCCTCCAGGTCGTAGGAGCCGGTGAACACCCCGAAGAACCCGGCCGGGTAGTTGGTGGGCTGCGCCGCGCCGTTGAACGCGCCGTGATCGGCGAGCACCTTCACCCGCACCGCCCGGATCTTGCCGTCCCGGCTGGCTGCCAGCTCGCCGCGCATGTGGAAGTCCCGCGCGAACGAGGTGGACATCAGGTTCTCCGAACGGTCCTCCATCCACTTCACCGGCCTGCCGGTGAGGATCGAGCCCACCACGGCGCATAGGTAGCCGGGGTAGATGGGCACCTTGTTGCCGAACCCGCCGCCGATATCCGGCGAGATCACCCTGATCTTGTGCTCGGGCACGCCCGCCACCATCGCGTAAAGGGTCCGGTGCGCGTGCGGGGCCTGGGTGGTGGCCCAGATCGTCAGCTTGCCCGTGACCCGGTCGAAGTCCGCGATCGCGCCGCAGGTTTCCAGCGGGGCCGGATGGACCCGCGGGTAGAGCATGTCCTGCGTGACCGTTATCTCGGCGTCGCGGAACACCTGCTCGGTGCGGCCGGCATCGCCGGCCTCCCAGTCGAAGATGTGATTGCCGGTCCGCCCCGCCAGGTCATCGCGGATGACCGGGGTCCCGGGATCCATCGCACGGCGCGCGTCGACCACCGCGGGCAGCGGCTCGTACTCCACGTCGATCAGTTCCAGGGCGTCCCGGGCGGAGTAGCGGTCCGTCGCGACCACGAACGCCACCTCCTGACCCTGGAACCGCACCTTGTCGGTGGCCAGCACGGCCTGGGTATCTCCGGACAGGGTGGGCATCCAGGCCAGGTTCCGCCCGGCCAGGGTCTCGCCGGTGATGACCGCCTTTACCTTCGGATGGCCTTCCGCCGCGATCGTGTCGATGCTCAGGATGCGGGCGTGCGGGTGGGGGCTCCGCAGCACCGCCCCGTACAGCATGCCCGGCAGCTGCACGTCGTCTACGTACGTGCCCTGGCCACGGACGAACCGCTGGTCCTCCTTGCGCAGCCGCCGCCCGAAGCCGGACGGCGCCGGGGACGGCGGCCCGCCGGGCGCGGTCACGCTGGCTTCCCGTCGTCGCCGGGGGCCGGTGGCGCGTGCTTCGCGGCCCAGCGGACAGAACGGACGATGTTCTCATAGCCGGTGCACCGGCAGATCTGGCCGGAAATCGCCTCGCGGATGTCGGCCTCGGCCGGATCGGGGTTGTGGTCGAGCAGCCAGCGCGCGGTCATCATCATGCCGGAGGTGCAGAACCCGCACTGCAGGCCGTGGCACTCGATGAATCCCTCCTGCACCGGGTCGAGCCGGCCGTCCTGCTCCAGGTCCTCGACGGTCCGCACCGCGTGCCCGTCGGCCATGGCCGCGAGTATCGTGCACGACTTAACCGGCTTGCGGTCCAGCCAGACCACGCAGCTGCCGCAGTTCGACGTGTCGCAGCCCCAGTGGCTCCCGGTCAGGCCAAGCTCGTCACGGAGAAAGTGGATGAGCAGCAGCCGCGGCTCCACGTCGCGCGCGTACTCGGTGCCGTTCACGGTCACCGCGACCCGCATGCTCATGCCTCCAGGTTCGCCCGGGCGGCGGCCCGGCGCAGCGCGCGGGCCGTCAGCTCAGCGACCAGGTGCCTCTTGTAGTCCACGGGTCCGCGCTGGTCGGCGACCGGGTGGCAGTGCTCGGCGGCGATCGCGCCGGCCGCCGCGAAGCTCTCGGCGTCGGCGGCCCGGCCGCGGAGGAATTCTTCGGCCTCGGCGGCGACGAAGTGCTCGGCCCCGACCGCGGTCAGGCCGATGCCGGCGGAGGCCACGACCGGCCGCCCCGGCTCGCCGCCCAGGCGCAGCACCGCCGCGGCGGCGGCGACCGACCAGTCGCCGGTCCGCCGGGCCACCTTCTCATACGCGCTTCCCGTGCCGGGAATCACCGGCACCCGGACCTCGGCCAGCAGCTCGCCCTGGCCGATGACGGTCTCGTAGGGACCCAGGTGAAATTCCCTGACCGGGACCATCCGGTCGCCGTCCCGGCTGCGGATGACCGCCGTCGCGCGTACCGCCCCGAACACCGCGGACAGGTCCTCCGACGGATCAGCCTGGCACAGCGACCCGCCCACGGTGCCCCACAGCCGCACGATCGGGTCCGCCACGACGCGCTCGGCGTCGTGGAAGATCGGGAAGTGCTCACCCGCCAGGACGCAGGAGAGCAGGTCCGCGTGCCTGGCCAGGGCGCCGATGCACAGCTGGTCGCCTTCGCACCTGATGACGGCGAGTTCGGCCAGCCCGTTGATGTCGACGAGCACCTCGGGCTGGGCCAGCCGCAGCTTCATCATCGGGATGAGGCTGTGGCCGCCCGCGACGATGCGGGTTTCCGGTCTGCTCAGCAACGACAGCGCATGGTCGACGCTGGTGGCCCGCTCGTACTCGACTTGCGACGGAACCTGCATGTAAGCATCATTCGGTCTGCCCGGCTGTTTACGCAAACCGGAGGGGCAGGCACGCCGGGTCAGCGGCCGCCGATGTCCTCGCTCCAGACTTCGGGGTAGCGCTGCTGGAACTCCGCCATGGCGGCCGCGCAGCCCGCATCGTCGAGCAGCACGATCTCCACGCCGCGGTCGGCGAGGAAGCCGAGATCGCCCACGAAGGTCTCCGCCTCACCGACGACCACCCGGGGGATCTGGAACAGCAAGATCGCCCCGCTGCACATCTGGCAGGGCGAGAGCGTGGTGTACAAGGTCATGCCGGCGTACGAAAACTGCCGGCCGGCGTTGCGCAGGCAGGCGATCTCGCCGTGCGCCACCGGATCGCCGCGCTGCACGCGCTCGTTGTGCCCGGCCGCGACCACCTGGCCGCCGGACGCGAGCACCGCCCCGACCGGCACGCCGCCCGACTCCAGGCTGACCCGCGCCTGGCCGAGGGCCAGCGTCATCATCTCGCGATCCGTCTGGTTCGCCTGCCCGTATCCCATGCCGGCTTACGCTACCGGACCAGGCGCCAGACCACACCGACGCCGGTGCCGGCGGGCGCGGGTATCTCCAGGAGGCGCGGCTCGACCTCGGTGAAGCCGAGCTTGCGCGGTACCCCGCCGCTGGCGACGTTCAGCTCCTCGTGCACGATCTCGACCCGGTCCACGCCGGGCAGCCGGAACGCCTGCTCGACCAGCGCGGCCGCGGCCGCGGTGGCCAGGCCGCGGCGGGTGTAAGCCTGGTGCACCCAGTAGCCGATCTCAAGACCGCCCGGCCCGATCCTCGCCATCAGGCCGATGCCGCCGGCCAGCGCGCCCCCGGTCGTGATCGCGTAGTCGTAGGCGGTGCCGTCCGCCCAGTCCCTGGCCGTCTTGGCCAGGAACTCCCGCGCCGACTCCCGGCGGTAGTCCGCCGCCCAGGACAGCCATGGACGCAGGTGACCGGCCGAGTCGGTCACGGCCTGGAACACGGCCTCGAGGTCGTCCGGGCGCCAGCGCCGCAAGGTGACCGGGCCGCAGGAGATGATCTCATCCGGGCGGGCATCCATCCGTCCATGCTCGCGGTCCGGCGGCCGGGAGCACAACCGGGCCGGCCATTCGTAGCAGAGCTTCTCGCCGACCCGGAGCCGCGCCCAGCGGGCCGCCTCTACCTGCAGCGCCCGCGCGGCCACGGCGATCGTGGCCGGATCGGCGGCCGCGGCCGGCCAGACGGACCGCCTGGCCTCGGCCAGCCGCCGGATCGTGGCCGGGGTCAGGTGGTCCAGCGCCGCGGCGCTCGAGACCAGGTCCGCGAGCAGTTCGGCGCGCTGGCCGGGCGTGCGGTCCAGGGCCAGGCCGACGGCGATGCCGCCCCAGAGGCCGTCGCGGACGCGCAGCTCGCGTTCGACCACCAGCAGGACGATGTCGTGCGGCAGTCGCGGCCCGGCCGTACCGCCGTACCGCCGGCCGGGGGTTCCGTGGTCTCGCTCGACGTGCGCGTAGGCGCGCTGATGGTCAGGCAGCCGAGGGAACGTCACGCGCATATCCCCACTATGCGGACCACCCGGACGGGGCGCCTAATGGTTTTCGCGGGCGGGGCCGCCATGGCGTAGGGTGCCGGTCGTGGCAGGACGCGGCACCACGGCGACGATCGCGCTCGAGCGCGCAGGTATCCCGTTCACCCGGCATGAGTACGTCCATGACCGCAGGCACGAGTCCTACGGCCTGGAGGCCAGCGAGGCCCTCGGCGTCCCGCCGGAGCGGGTGTTCAAGACGCTCGTCGCCGAGGTGGACGGCGCGCTTGTGGTGGGGGTGGTCCCGGTACAAGGCCAGCTCGACCTCAAGGCGCTGGCCGGGACGTGCGGCGGCAAGAAGGCCGTGCTGGCCCAGGTGACCGCGGCCGAGCGGGCCACCGGGTACGTGGCGGGCGGTATCTCCCCGGTCGGCCAGCGCAAGCGCCTGCCCGTGGTCCTCGACGCAGCCGCGATGGACTTCGCCACGGTGTTCTGCAGTGGCGGCCGGCGGGGGCTCGAGATCGAGCTCGCCCCCGCCGACCTGGTCCGCGTCACCGAGGCCACGGTCGCGACCATCGGCTCCGCCGGGCCGGGAAGGTCCTGACCGGGACCACCGGGATCAGGCCGTCCGGCGCCGGAACAGCAGCGCGCAGACCGCTACCGAGACGGCCAGGAGGCCGGTGCACCAGGCCAGCGCCGTCCCCAGGGGCAGGCCGGCCTGCGCGGTCGCCGCCGACGGGCCGAGCAGCAGGCCCCGGATGGTCTCGGTAACGGAGGTGGCCGGCTGGTGGCTCGCGAACCCGCGCAGCCACCATGGCATGGTCCTGACCGGGACAAAGGCACTGCTCGCGTAGCAGAAGAACATCAGGAAGAACATCGCCGAGTTGGCCGCCTCGGGCGCGGAAACGGCCAGCCCGAACGCGGCCGCGAGCCACGAGACCGCCACTACGAACAGCAGCAGCACGCCGAGCGCAGCGGCGGCGGCGGCCACCGAGGTATGCGGCCGGAACCCGATGCCGACCGCGACCGCGGTGACCAGCAGGGTCGACACCAGGTTGCGCAGCAGGCTCGCGGTCACGTGCCCGGTGAGCACGGCCGTACCCGGCACGTCCAGGGACCGGAAGCGGTCGATGATGCCGCTGGTCATGTCCTGGCACACGGTGACCGCCGTGGTGGCGGCGCCGGTCACGGCGCACAGCAGCAGGACTCCGGGGACCACGTAGTTGACGTAGCTGGTGCCGATGTCGACCGCACCGCCGAAGAGGTAGACGAACACCACCATCAACATGACGGGCAGCAGCAGCGCGGTCAGCAGGGCGTCCGGGCTGCGGACGGAAAGGCGCAGGTTACGCAGGGCCATGGTCAGCGAGCTAGACATGAACGGTCTCCTTGGCGTGTCCGGTGAGGGTGAGGAAAACGTCGTCGAGGGTGGCGCCGTGCACGGCAAAGGCCGCGATCAGGCACCGGCCCGGATCGGCCGCATCCAGCAGGCCGCGTATCTGGGCGGCGGTGCCGTCGGTGGCGACACCGACGGTCAGGCTGGCCGGATCGAGGTGCACCACGCGCTCGCCGAGATAACGGCTGACCTCGTCCAGGGCCGCCCGGTCCGGGCAGGTGAGGTCGAGCCGCCGGGCGGCGACCCGCTGCTTCAGATCGGCCGCGGTACCCTCGGCGACCAGGCGGCCCGCGTCGAGGACCGCGATCCGGTCCGCCAGCCGGTCGGCCTCTTCCAGGTACTGCGTGGTCAGGAAGACGGTCACGCCCGAGGCGGCCAGGCCCGCGATGACCTGCCACATGAGCTGGCGGCTCTGCGGGTCAAGGCCGGTCGACGGTTCATCCAGGAAGATCACCGAGGGCCGGCCGACCAGGCTCGCGGCCAGGTCAAGCCGGCGGCGCATCCCGCCTGAGTAGGTGCCCACCCGCCGCCGCCCGGCCGCGGCGAGCCCGAACTGCTCGAGCAGGTCGTCCGCCCGCTGACGGGCCGCCGACCGCGGCAACCGGGCCAGCCTGGCCATCATCCGCAGGTTCTCCGCGCCGGTCTGGGCCTCGTCCAGGGCGGCGAACTGGCCGGTCAGGCTGATCCTGCGGCGAACCTCGCGCCGGTCACGGACCACATCGAAACCCGCCACCCGGGCCCGCCCGTCGTCCGCCCGCGTCAGCGTGGACAAGATGCGGACCGTGGTCGTCTTGCCCGCCCCGTTCGGGCCGAGCAGCGCGAACACGCGGCCGCGCGGGACCCGCAGGTCGACCCCGGCCAGCACGGGCACGTCGCGGTAGGACTTGACCAGCCCGGTCGCCTCGATCGCCAGCTCATCGCTCACTGCCTTGACTTCCTTCCGATGACGACATTCTTCTGCGTATGTGATACGCATTCGTGCGTAAGCTATACGCAGTACTAGGATGTTGTCAATCGCGAGCGAGGAGAGGCGGCGCAAGGACATGGCCCGCTCAGGCGTACCAGGACCCGCCCGGCCGCGTGCCGACGCGGAAGGGGGCCTGCGGGCCGGACCAGCCGAGGCCGGACCAGCCGAGACCGGGCGGGCGGAGGCTGGGCTTCCCGGCAGCGTCGCGGCGGCGTGGGGCATCCGCGAGCGACCTCATAAGGGGCCTAAGCCGGCCCTCAGCCTGGGGCGGATCGTGGACGCCGCAGTGCGGGTCGCCGACGCCGAGGGGCTAGACGCGGTGTCCATGGGGCGCGTCGCGGCCGAACTCGGCGCCGCCCCCATGTCGCTGTACCGCCACGTGTCGGCTAAGGAAG
Organism: uncultured Actinomycetota bacterium; assembly: GCA_963844625.1. GTDB lineage: Bacteria > Actinomycetota > Actinomycetes > Streptosporangiales > Streptosporangiaceae > Palsa-504. The sequence continues at coordinate 105,954 of CAWJPF010000011.1, forward strand.
AGCTGCTCACGCTGATGGTCGACGCCGCCTGGGGCGAGGCCCCCGAGCCGTGCGCACCCGGCGAGGGATGGCGGGCCGGCCTGTCCCGCTGGGCCTGGGCCATGCGCTCGGGTACTCAGCGGCACCCGTGGGTGGTCCGCATCCCGCTGCACAGCCTGCCGATCATGCCCCGCGAGGTGGCCTGGTTCGAGCACGCGCTGGCCTGCATGGCCGGTACCGCGCTGACCGAGGCCCGCAAGGCGTCCGTGATCATGCTGCTGGCCGGCTACGTCAGGAACCTGGCCACGACCGAGGCCGACATCGGGGCCGCGATCCGGGCGTCCGGCCTGAGCCCGGTCGAGTGGATGTCCTCCTACCCCCGCATGCTCGCCAAGCTGACCGACCCGCAGCGGTTTCCCGCGCTCACCGCGTTCATCGCCGCCGGGGTCTTCGAGGCCGAGGACGGCCCCGACGACGAGTTCATCTTCGGCCTGGACCGCATCCTGGACGGCATCGAGGACCTCGTCCGCGGCTAGGCGGCGGTTCGATTCCCGGGCCCGAGGGCCAGCAGCGCGTCGCGCAGCAGGCCCAGGTCCCCGGGCGTGCAGTCGACGTGCGGGCTGATCCGCAGCAGCGGCTCTTTCATCTCGCGGGGCGCGCGGGTCACCGCGCCCGCGGTCGTGACGATGCCGTACTCATCGAGCAGCCGGGCCCGGGTCGCCGCGATGTCCTGGCCGTTCGTGGCGCGCAGCGCGGTAATGGCCGATCCGGCGCCGGCGGGCCCGGCCACGGCCCACCCGGGCAAGCCGGCCAGGGTCTCGCGGGTCTGCCGGCCGACCTCCTCGAGCCGCCGCCAGATGCGGGCCGGATCGGCTTGCACGTACTCCCGGACGGCCGTGCACAGGCCGATCCAAGCTGCCACGTTCGCCTCGCCCGCCTCAGCCAGCCACAGCGGACTGCTGTCCGCCGGCCGGGCGTCCGCGATCAGGTCGGGGGCACTGATCCGCAGCTGGTCCCACCAGCGTTCGGCGACCCCGGCCAGGCCCACGCCGCGGGGGCCGGTAAGCCACTTGCGACTGGTCGCGTAGATCGCGTCGGCGCCGCACGCGGTGTCCACGTGGCCGAGGGCCTGCGCGGCGTCGACCCACAGCGGCACGCCCGCCGCGCGGCACAGCGCCGCGGCCGCCGCGACCGGCTGCACCAGGGCCCGGTGTGACGTCACCTGGGTCAGGTGCACCAGGGCCGGCGGCGCCGTCGCGAGCAGCCGTTCCAGCGCGGCCAGGTCGGCGGCGCCGTCACCGTCGGTCGCGAGCTCGGTGATGCGCAGGCCCCGGACGCCGAACGCGTGCAGGTTGGGCCCCCATTCGCTGGGCACCGCCGCCACCGTGTCGCCCGGCCGCAGCGGCCAGGCCGCGAGCAGGACATTGAGCGCCGCTTCCGCGCTGGGCACGAACGCCAGCCCGGCGGCGGGGACGCCGAGCAGCCGGGCTAGCCCGGCCCGGCCCTCGGCGAGCACCGGCCCGGCCTCTGCCGCCGCGACGTAGGCGCCGGCCGCGGCCTCGCGCTCGGCGTGCGCGGCCGTCGCGGCCAGCGTGGCGACCGAAGACCGGCCCGCCGCGGCGGTGTCGAGGTGCACCCGCGACGCGGGTACCCGCCGCTCCCGCCACCAGCGCCAGGAGGAATCCGCCGCCGCCACGGTCAGGGCGTCGTCGGCTCGGAGTCGCGCGACTCCTGAGCTTCGGACCCGGCTGCTTGCGGCTCGACGTCGTGCGTTTCGGCTGGGCCATCTCCGGGGTCGCCGGCGGCCGCGGCGGCTTCGGCGCCCGCCCCGGCGGGCACCGCCCCGGCTGGCACCGCCCCGGCTGGCACCGCCCCGGCTGGCACCGCCCCGGCGGGCACCGCCCCGGCGGGCTCCGGCCGACGCTGGCTGCGGTAGAACCAGATGGCGCCGAACACCGCCAGCGCGGAGGCGATGTACAGGTTGAGCCGCAGGCCGAAGATGTACACCGAGGAATCGACCCGGAGCGACTCCTCGAAGATCCGGTACGCGGAATAACCGAAGACGTACAAGGCGAACAGGCCGGGCGGCTTGATACGGCGGTGATGCCCGAGCCAGACCAGCACGCCCGCCCAGGCGAAGTCGAAGATCAGCTCGTAAAGAAAGGTCGGCTGGAAGGTGGCGAAGTGCAGGTACCGGTCCGGGATCCCGCCGGAGACGCGGTACTGATACGGGATCTCCAGACCCCAGGGCAGCGTCGTCGGCCGGCCGAAAAGCTCCTTGTTGAAGTAGTTTCCGATCCGCCCGATCCCCTGCGCCACCAGCAGCCCGGGCGCTACCGCGTCCATGAACAGGGCCGGGTTCACGCCGTGCTTGCGCAGCCGCCAGATGCTCACCAGGGCGGCGAGGAAGATGCCGCCCCAGATGCCGAGCCCGCCCGTCCAGACCGCGAACACCCCGTACCACACGTGCGGGATGTCCATCGGCGTCGTGATGTCGAAGTAGATCCGGCCGCCGATGATCCCGGCCGGAACGCCCCACAGCGCGATATCGCCCACCAGGTCGGGGTCGCCGCCGACCGCGGCCCACCGCCGCCGCGTGATGATGACCGCGACGGTAATGCCGACCAGGTACATCAGCGCGTAGAAGTGGATATCCAGCGGGCCGAGGTGAAAGCTGTTGATCGACGGGCTGGGAATGTAGGTAGGCATCGCCATCGCCATAACGGCGAGCGTACCCGTCCCGCCCGGCTGGGCACGCACTGACTATGGGCTGTCAGCGGTGCCCGTTCGGCCAAAATTAGTGAGAAACCGAGTCCGGACCGCCAGCGGCGAGCGGCCCGGTACTGGCGTCGGCGGTCGCCGCCGCCCGGGGCGCCACCGTGATCGGGGGCACGGGCGGGACGGTAGCCGAGCGATCCGGCTGGCCGGTCAGCCGGTATACGTCCCGCCCGTCGACGGTTTCCTTCTCGAGCAGCTCGCCGACCAGCGCGTCGAGTTCGGCACGGTGGGCCTTGAGCAGCTCGATCGCGCGTTCCTCGGCCTCGCGCAGCAGGCGGGAGACCTCGCGGTCGATTTCGGCCTGGGTGGCCTCGGCGAACGGGCGGCTGGACATGCCGGGACCGCCGGCGCCCAGGAACACCGACCCGCCTTCGGGGTACCCGACCGGGCCGAGGGTCGGCGACAGGCCGAACTCCCGGACCATCTTGACGGCCAGGTCGGTCGCCCCGGCCAGGTCGTTGGCGGCACCGGTGGAACCCTGGCCGATCACCACGAGCTCGGCGGCCCGGCCGCCGAGCCGGACCGCGAGCGAGTCGTGCAGGTAGTCCTCGCTGTACATGTGCCGCTCGACCAGCGGCAGCTGCTCGGTCACGCCGAGGGTCTGGCCCGCGGGCAAGATCGTCACCTTGGCGACCGGGTCGGCGTGCTCGGACAGAGCGGCCACCATGGCATGCCCGGACTCGTGCACCGCCACGGCGTGCTTCTCCTCGGGCAGTAGCACGTTGGAGCCTTCCCGCCGGCCAAGGATGATCCGGTCCCTGGCCTCGTCGAAGTCCCCGGCGGTGATCACGTCACGGGCGGCCCGCACCGCGACGATGGCGGCCTCGTTGACCAGGTTGGCCAGGTCGGCGCCGGAGAAGCCAGGCGTGCCGCGGGCGATCGCGTTCAGGTTGACGTCGGAAGCCAGCTTCTTGCCGCGGCAGTGCACGGCCAGGATCGCGGCGCGCTCGGTGACGTTCGGCAGCGGGATCGTGACCTGCCGGTCGAACCGGCCGGGCCGCAGCAGGGCCGGGTCGAGGACCTCGGGCCGGTTCGTGGCCGCGAGCACCACGATGCCGGTCGTCGGCTCGAAGCCGTCCATTTCGGCCAGCAGCTGGTTGAGCGTCTGCTCCCGTTCGTCGTTGGAGACGAACGAGCCCGAGCCGGCCCGGCGCTGGCCGATGGCGTCGATCTCGTCGATAAAGATGATGCAGGGGGCGCGCTTGCGGGCCTCGGCGAACAGGTCGCGGACCCGGGACGCGCCGACTCCGACGAACAGCTCGACGAAGCTGGAACCGCTCACCGAGAAGAACGGCACGCCCGCCTCGCCCGCGACCGCACGGGCCAGCAGCGTCTTGCCGGTCCCGGGCGGACCGACCATGAGGACGCCGCGGGGCACCGTCGCGCCGACCTTGGTGTACCGGTCCGGGTGCTTAAGGAAGTCCACCACCTCGGCGATCTCGGCCTTCGCGCCTTCGTAGCCGGCCACGTCGGCGAACGTGGTGCTGGGCTGCTCCTCGTCGAAGATCTTGGCCCGGGACTTGCCGACGCCGAGCACGCCCTGGAACTGGCTGGTCGCGCCCTTGGACAGCCGCCGGAACAGCCAGACGAAGAGCACGATCGGCAGGCCGAACACGATCAGGTAGATCAGCACTTCGGAGGCGAAGCTCTGCCCCGACTGCGCCGCGGAAATCTGCACGTTGTTCGACTGCAGCGTGGTCAGCAGCTCCTGCCCGGCCTGCGGCGGGACGACCACGGTGAACTTCTTCCCGTCGGTCAGCGTGCCGCTGCTCGTGCCGCCGGGCGTGCCGGCTAGCTGCACCGACTTCACCTGGTGCGCCGATACGTCGGTCAGGAACTGGGAATAGCTCAGGCTGGTCGAGGCCGAGCGCGTGGGCAGGAACAGCCACAGCGCGAAGATGGCGAAAATCATGATCGGCCAGAGCCAGTTCCGCCAGGTGGGCGGCGGAGGCGGCGCGGTCGGCCTGGACTTGTCGCCGGGCGGCGGCGGCGTAGCTTGCTTACTCATGGCAGCTCCTTGTTGCCCCAGTATGCCCTTCCGGCTGGGGTGCGGTGATCATCAGAGCGGGCAGTTCACCGAAAGCTCATACGGCCCGGGAGCGCGCGGCCGACCTCGAGCTTCATGTCCACGACCGTGGCTCCCTTCCCTGGTTTCCCGGTATCTAGAGTTGCCCTTACGGCGGACGATCGCACCCGTGGGGGCCCCGGTTGGCACCCTGGTCCGCCTGGCTAGGGCCGGCGGACCAGGCCGGCGGACCAGGCCGGCGGACCGGGCCGGCGGCGTCCAGCGGGTACGGGTGGACGGTGACGGCCAGGTGGTGCTCGGCTGCGATGCCGAGGAACTCCCGGGCGTCGGCCCGGGTGTTCGAGGTGACGCTGCGCAGCTGCCGTTCCTGGAAAAGATGCTTCTGGTAATTGAGCGACGGGATGTCGGACAGGTAGATGCCAGCGACGGCCAGGGTGCCGCCGCGGTCCAGCGCGGCCAGGGCCGGGCCCGCCAGCTGGCGGGCCCGCTCGCCGCGGGTCAGCACGTGCACGGTGGCCCCGCGGGCAGGTCCCGTCGGTCCAGCGGAGCCAGGCGCAGCGGATGGCCGGTAACCGGCCCGGGCGCCTCGACATGCCACGCGCGCATACCCGCACGCTACCCCGGCCGATCGTGTCAGGCCTTGCGGGGCTCCCCGCGGTAGGTGCCGAACGACCAGCGGTTCCCCTCCGGGTCACGGGCCGCGAAATCCCGCGAGCCGTAGTCGGTGTCATGCGGCGCGCGGATGATCTCGGCCCCGGCCGCCCTGGCCCGCTCGTACAGGGCGTCCGGCTCGTCGGTGACGACGTAGGCGCCGAACGTGCCCGGGTGCGTCGCGCCCACCTGGGCGGGGTCGTCCTCGCGGGCCGAGCCGAGCATGATCCCGCCGCCCGGCGGCCAGGAGAGCTGGGCGTGGTCGACCCGGTTCCCGTCCCCGTACACCACGGTCTCCTCGAAACCGAACGCGTCCACCAGGAACCGGATCAGCCCCCGGGCGTCGCGGGCCCTCAGGCTGGGCCAGACCTGGGGTGCGGGCGTAGCTGGCGTCGTCATGGCGGTCACCTTCCTGTGCGTTCCGGCGCTTCAGTCCCAGGCTTCCCCAGCCGGCCAGGCCCCGGCTTGGACGTTTCGGAACTCTTCGGCCAGCCACTGGCTCGGCGGGCAGCCCGCCAGCGCCCGGAACTCGCGGGCCAGGTGCGCCTGATCAAAGTATCCGCAGGTCGCGGCCAGGTCAGCTAGCCTCGCCGCCGAGCCGGCGGCCGCGACCTGCCGGACCAGGAGCTGCCGGACCAGGAGCTGCCGGGCCCGGTGGAACCGGATGACCCGGGCGGCGGCCTTGGGCGTCAGGCCGATCTCGGCACGGAACCGGCTGGTCAGGTGCCGGCCGCTCCAGCCCGTCTGCGCCGCGAGGTCCGACACGCGCGTCGCGCCGCCCGCGCAGATCAGCTGGCGCCACGTCCAGCTGACCTCGGGGGTCTGCGGGGCGGCGTCCCGCCGGGCGGCCGCCTGGCGGAGCAGGACCTCGTCCACGACCGCGAACCGCTCGCGCCAGCAGGCCGCCGCCAGCAGGCGGGCGTGCAGTTCCGCGCAGACGCCGCCGAGCACGGCCTCCGCGGGCACGTCGAGGCCGGCGAGCTCGCCGGCCGGCAGGCCGAGCAGCGTCCGGGTGCCCAGCGGCCGCAGCGCCACCTGGAGGCCGGACTGCGCGCCGTCATGGGCGATCAGCGCCGGGGTGGAGTGCAGGCCGCCGAGCAGGGTGCCGAACTCACCGGGCGGCTGCCCGGGATCGGGGTGCGCCACCATCGTCAGGGGCTCGTCCAGCGTGAAGATCAGCGTCAGGAAGGGGGACGGCAGACCGCGGTGGCGGGCCGGGGCCATCCCCCGCTGACGGTAGCCGGTGTACCAGGCCACGTAGGGAAGCAGCGGCTCGGCGGGCGCCCGGCGCCAGTGCTCGTCGATGCGCTCGTCGATGCGCTCGCCGGTCGTCGTTCCGTCAGCGGCCTGTGTGGATCCTGAGAATCCGCTGACGGATGTTGAACCTGAGCCGCCGGTCATACGTATTACTCAGCAGAATCCCGGTATCAGCTCAGGCTTCGGGGTTCTAATTATTTGCACTGGTAGCGGGCTTGCTGCCACAATCAGGACCATAACCCCAGTGTACGGGGCCCTGGGGGGCTGTCCCGGTTCGGCGGCGCGAGGAACGTATGTCGGGTCGCTGGCGTTGAAGGGACAACGGGTTTGGAGAGGCACGTGATCATTCGTCCGCTGAACCGCGTGAGCGACGGCGCGGCGCTAAACGGGGCAACCATACGGGGAAGTGATGGAGCCGTGATAACCACAGAGCACCTTCCGCTTGAGCCTGTTCCACTGGGGGCGGTGCCCAAGCAGGCAGCCCAGCCCGAGCTCGCCCAGCCCGAGCTCGCCCAGCCCGAGCTCGCCCGGCCCGAGCTAGCCGAGCAGCTTGAGCTGACACAGCAGCTCGAGCTTTCCTGCCAGACCGGCGCGAACGGGTACCAGGTCATCCAGATGACCGGCGAACTCGACATCGCCACCGCGGAAAAGGCCTACGCGTACATCAGCGAGGTCATCGACGGCCTGGCGCCGGTCACCGTGGACCTGTCCGGCCTGACCTTCTGCGATGCCTCGGGCCTGGGGGTACTGACGCGGATCGCACGGCACGCCCGGCAGGCGGGCCGCCAGCTCAGGCTGACCTCGGCCCGGCCGTCGCTGCTCAAGCTCATGCGGCTCACCGGCCTGGACGGCGTGTTCCCCGAGCTGCGTCCGTCAGTCCACGCCTACTCCGCGTGAGGAATTGCTTAAACCCGCCAGATAGGTCGGCCGTGACCGTGGAGGATGCTGCCCGCTAGCGTTAAATTTGGAGTGCTTCCGGCGTTAAAACTAATCGCAAGCGGAGGGACTCCCAAATGGCCGAAGAAGTTCAAGGGCAGGCCGCCGAGGAAAACGAATCATCCGAGTCTTCCGAGGCAACCATCGCCGTGCACTGGCGCGAGGAGGGCTATTACCCGCCCCCGCCCAAGTTCATCGGCCAGGCCAATGCCTCCGACCCGGCGATCCTGGACCGGTTCGCGGAAGAGAACTTCCCCGAGTGCTTCCGGGAATACGCGGACCTGCTGGACTGGGACGAGTACTGGCACACGACGCTGGACACCAGCAACCCGCCGTTCTGGCGCTGGTTTTCCGGCGGCAAGCTGAACGCGAGCTACAACTGCGTTGACCGGCACCTGGAAAAGCACAAGAACAAGGCCGCGCTGATCTGGGTCCCGGAACCCGAGGACGCGGCCCACGTTGTGATCACCTACCAGGAGCTTTATCGCCAGGTCAACGAGTTCGCGGCGGTGCTGCAGACGGCCGGCGTCAAGGCCGGCGACCGGATCACCCTGCACATGCCGATGGTGCCCGAGCTGCCGGTCACGATGCTGGCCTGCGCCCGGCTCGGCGCGATCCACTCCCAGGTGTTCGGCGGGTTCAGCGGCGCCGCGTGCGGGCACCGCATCGCGGACTCGACCAGCAAGATCCTGATCACCATGGACAGCTACTACCGCAGCGGTGTCGTGCAAGACCACAAGGTCAAGGCCGACGAGGCGGTCGAGGCGGCCCGCAAGGAAGGCACCGAGGTCGAGAAAGTGCTGGTCTGGCGGCGTTTCCCCGGCCAGTACTCATCCGAGACACCGATGGTCGAAGGCCGGGACTTCTTCGTCGACGAGCTCCTCGCCGACCACCTGGGCGAGGTCGTCGCGCCGGTCTCCATGCCGGCCGAGGCGCCGCTGTTCCTGATGTACACCAGTGGCACCACCGGCCGCCCCAAGGGCTGCCAGCACTCCACCGGCGGCTACCTGTCCTACGTAGCCGGCACGTCCAAGTACTACCAGGACATCCACCCGGACGACACGTACTGGTGCATGGCCGACATCGGCTGGATCACCGGCCACTCCTACATCGTCTACGGCCCGCTCTCGCTAGGCACCACCAGCGTGATCTACGAGGGCACGCCGAACTACCCGGACGCCGGGCGCCCGTGGCGGATCGCGGAACGGCTCGGGGTGAACATCTTCCACACCTCCCCCACCGCGATCCGGATGCTGCGCAAGGTCGGCCCGGACGAGCCGGCCAAGTACGACTACCACTTCAAGCACATGACCACGGTCGGCGAGCCGATCGAACCCGAGGTCTGGCGCTGGTACTACAAGTCGGTCGGCAAGGGCGAGGCGGTCATCGTCGACACCTGGTGGCAGACCGAGACCGGCGGCTTCATCGGCACCGGGCTGCCCGGCCTGTTCGCGATGAAGCCGGGCAGCTGCGGCCCGGCGGCCCTCGGCATCTACCTCGATATCCTGGACGAGAACGGCGAGGCGATCCCGCAGGGCAGCGGCAAGGCGGGCAACATCGTCGCCCGCAACCCGTGGCCCGGCATCTTCGAGACGATCTGGGGGCAGCCCGAGCGGTTCGTGTCCACGTACTTCGCCAAGTACAACAAGGACCCGGACAGCAAGGACTGGCACGACTGGCCCTACTTCGCCGGCGACGGCGCGGTCCAGGCCGAGGACGGCTACTTCCGGATCCTGGGCCGGGTCGACGACGTGATCAACGTGGCCGGGCACCGGCTCGGCACCAAGGAACTCGAGTCGTCCGCGCTGGCGGTCGAGGAGATCGCCGAGGCGGCGGCCGTTCCGGTCATCGACGACGTGCGCGGCCGGGCGGTCGAGATGTACGTCTCGCTCAAGCCCGGCATCGAGCCGAGCCCGGAGATCGAAGCCAAGGTGAAGAAGGCGATCGAGACCGACATCGGCAAGATCGCGCGGCCGCAGAACATCTGGATCGTGCCGGACATGCCGAAGACGAGGTCCGGCAAGATCATGCGCCGGGTCATCGCGGCGACGTCCAACTTTGCCGACGTCGGGGACATCACGACCCTGGCCAACCCCGAGATCGTCGACCAGATCCGGCACCAGGTGCAGAACGCCAAGCACGCGCGCGGTGAGGTACCGCGCGAGCTCACCGAGGCCGAGGAGGCAGAGATCAAGTCCTTCGGCTCCGAGTAACACGCTTCTGTCCGCGTACGGCGGGCCGCCTGACCAAAGGTGGCCCGCCGTACGCGTTCTGTCTTTCCTGGGGCCGAACGAATGGTGCCGCGAGCGACCGGCCATGTTTCCGCCGCCTCGGGCGCAAATCATCTCATCGCGGGACCTTCGCCTCTGTCGGCCCGCGGCGACGCTGCGGTGTGCTGGTGACATGACAGGCACCGCAGTTGGGGACGTGATCGCCGCCCGTTCGGCACCGCCACGACAGGTTGAGGGCGTCGTACCGGTGCGCGACCGCCTCACTTATCCCGAGGAAAGGTCATCTCATGTCTGATCCGAACTCAGCCCTGTCCGTGTGGCAGCTGACCCTCCTGGCCGTCGTGCCCTTCGTGTTGCTCGTCGGGTGGCTCATCGCCGTGTTCATCGCCGCCCGTGAGCCCCGGATGCATAACGTGGTGGCGGCCGCCGGGCCTGCGGTCGCCCCCGTCCAGGCCCCGGTCGGCCAGGACGAAGCGGCCCGGCCGGAAGCCGCCGGGCAGGACGAGCCGGCCCGGCCGAACCGGCGGCTGGCCGCCTAACCCGGCGACTCGGGCCGGTGCGGCGGCCTGCACTGGCTAACAGAGGTCCCGCACACCACCTGAGCCCCATCGAGGGACCTCGAACAAAGGTATGGGTGGTGGCACCCTACCCGCTCTTCGATGCACGCTGCCGCATCTGTGACATTCCGGGCGGTGCCGGGCGGCTCTCGCCCTGTGACGCCAGAGGCGGCGATAAGCACGAGGCTCAGGGTTCATGGCACGGCTGCGATGATCAGCAGGCGGCCAGGATGGGCACGTTCGGCCAGGCTCGGCGAGGCTCACGCACCGGCCGCAGTCAGGACCGCGATTGCGCGCTGGCGGCGGCCCGTTATCGCGCGGACCGGTCGGTACTTTCCACGCGGCGCCTCCGCCGGGCCTTCGCGGGCGGCAGTGGCTGGCCCGCTATGAGGCTCAACCGGGCCCGGATCGTCGTCAGCGAGGTGAGCAGGTGTTCGCGGTCGGACTCGGCCAGGGTGCTGATCGCCTGGGCGATGACCGCGTGGATGGCCGGCAACTGCTGATCGACTATCCGCTGCGCGTCGGGAGTGAGGTGAATCAGGACCTTACGCCGGTCCGTGGGGTGCGGGCGACGTTCGACCAGACCGCGGCGTTCGAGGGTGTCGACCAGCGAGGTCATGCTGGCGCTGCTGACCAGCAGTCGCCCGGCGATGACGTGCCCCGGGAGTGGCTCGCCGGCGCCGTCGAGGATGGCGAGGGTCTGGAACGCGCTTGCGGACAGGCCGTGCGCCTCGCGGGGCGGTCGTTCGATCTCGGCGATGAGCCCCATCTGAGCTTGGGCCAGGTTCACCGCGACTTCGCTAGCTGATCGGCTGGCGCCCGGGAACTCGAACTCGAAGTCGGCGGGCACCCGGATGGTCGAGATGTCGGGCATCGCAGCAGTTTAGCTCGAACCCTGATTGCTAGACTTCTAGCGATCCTGCTGTTACCGTCACTGAAACACGCCCCGGTGCCACCGATGAAGGCAGGCGAACCAATGTCCGATGCCAACAAGGCCCTGACACGTCAGTTCCTCCAGCGAATCAGCGCGGGAGACCTCAGCGCGGTCGACGAACTCGTCTCGGACCACTACGTCGAACACGAGCAGTTGCCCGGCCTCGCGTCGGGTAAAGCCGGGGTGCGGCAGTTGTTCGAGATGTTCCACTCGGCGTTCGACCAGGCGCGGGTGGAGGTCGACGACATGATCGCCGAAGGTGACAAGGTCTTCGTCCTGGCGCGGATGACTGGAACTCAGCGTGGCGAATTCATGGGCATCGCCGCGACCGGCAACACCATCGACGTCAGCATCTGCGACTACTTCCGCGTCGGCAACGGCGCGCTGATCGAACACTGGGGAGTCATGGATGCTGCCGGGATGATGCAGCAACTGACCGCGCACTGACCATCCAGGAACGCGAAGAACTTGGCATGACCCATCCAAGACGATGCCGGCCCCGGGCAGCTGCCCGGGGCCGGCATCGTCTCACCTGGTAATGGTCGTGCCCAGGCGGACGCGCGTGCGGCTTCCGCGTGGCCGCCACGACGGGCATCCCAGCCGAGGGTCGCAGCGTCTTTTGTGTAGGGTGCCACACGCATGCGTGAGACTTGGGGGCTCGGTTAGCTTGGGTCGCCTGGGTCGCCGACCTCGGTGACCAGGTCGTCGTGCAGGAAGGACAGGTAGCCGCTCACCGCGGCCGAATCGCCTTCGGCCTGCGGGTAGGACCAGACGGCGTCGGCGAGCTTGCGGTCACCCGCGCTGACGGACCAGTACGAGGCGGTGCCCTTGTAGGGGCACATGGTGTGCGTGTCGCTGGGCTCGAGCAGGTCCCGCCGGACGTCGGCGGCCGGCAGGTAGAAGCGGTTCGGCAGGCCGGTCTCGGACAGCAGCAGGGGCCTGCGGGTCTCGGCGATCACCGTGTCGCCGAGCAGGACCCGGACCGGGCGTGACGAGCGGCGTACGTCGACGCGATGGTACGGGTCGCGGAGATGGCCCTCGACACGCTCGTCCTCGTCGTACCACTCATCCATGGCGCCCCAGTAGAACCCGGCGTACCCCTCGAGCCACCGCGACTCCGGATTGGGGTCCGGGTAGGCCCAGATCGCGTTCTCCGCAACCTGGTCGCCGACCGTCACCGACCAGTACGAGGCGGTGCCCTTGAACGGGCAGTAGGTGTGGTGGTCGGTGGGCCGGATCAGGTCGGCGCGGATGTCGGCGCGCGGCACGTACAACTGCGGCAGCAGGCCGGTCTCGTGTACCAGCATGCCGCGGACCGTGTCGAAGACGGCCTCGCCGGCGAAGGTCGCCCGCACCCGGCGCGGGAACTCGTGCATCAGCAGCTTGTGCGCGGGACCGTCGATCTCGTAGTTGACAGTCTGCGGCGGGTGACCCGAAAGCGGGCCAGAAGAAATAGTCAGGGACATCGCGGGCGCTCCTCGCTGGTCGGCGACGGTTGTAGTAACCAGCGCGGGTAGCCACGCCATTCCGGCCGGGCGCGCTACATGTGGGCGGGGGCGGCGTAGTCGAGCAGCCGCGTCTGGCCCGGCACCAGGTCGGGCCAGTCGCCGGTAAACTCCAGGACCGCCACCGCGGCGGTGGGGAACCTGATCCCCGCGGGCCGGGATACCCCGGCGGCCGCGGGCGGTTCCGCCAGCTCGGTGGCCAGCTCCGAGATCGCCGGGTTGTGCCCGATCAGCAGCGCGACCCGGGACCGGGTGGGCAGTTCCCTGGCCAGGTAGAGCAGCGTCACGGCGCTGGCCGCATAGGCGCGCGGCTCGAACGTCACCGACGGGGACCCGCCCAGCTCCGGCGCTACCAGCTCCCAGGTCTGGCGCGTCCGCCGCGCCACCGAGCACACGACGGCGTCGGGCACGTAGCCGTGGTCGCGCAGCCACCGGCCGATCACGGGGGCGTCGCGCCGTCCCCGCTTGGCCAGCGGCCGGTCCTCGTCCGGCACGTCCGGCCAGTCCGACTTGGCGTGCCGCAGCAGTATCAGCCGCCGGGGCGTGTCACTGGCCACCGCCGGACCTAGAGCCAGCCCGCGCGGATGCCGGCCTGCTCGTCCGCGGATCCTTCGCCGGGCACCTCGGTCCCGGGCGGGCGGCCGAGCTCACCGGCCCGTACCTGCTCGAGCAGCCTGCGGGTCGCGGCCACGATCTCGGGCGCGACACCGCGCAGGCTTTCGGCGTCGTCGGGCCCGGCCACCTCGGGCGGGAATCCGGTCGCGGCCAACAGGCTGTCCAGGTCGGCCAGCTGGCCGGCCAGCCAGCCGAGCGGGTCAGCGGACAGGCCGGCGGCGAAGACCCGGCGGCCGGGGTCCCAGCCGCGGAAAGCCGGGTGATGATGGGTGCGGTCGAAGCTGCCTGCCGGCCCCGTGACCGTCTCCAGGAAGTCGGCTCGCCAGATCGGCTGGCCGACCTCGATCGGCTGGGCCGAGTAGATCGATCCTTTCAGCGCGCCCCGGACCAGGACCCGGAGCTCGAGCCGGACGCCGCGCTCGGCCCCCTCCTGGCCCGGCCGCTGCCGGGGGTCGACCGAGTACAGGTCGCCGACCAGCACTCCCACCCGCTCGAATCCGAAGGCGTAGAGCATTCTCTAGTCCCCTCCTGCCTGGGCCTCGTCCGCCGGACGGACGCGGAGGAAGTTGATCGGGGTGCACCGCAGGACCGTCCGGCCTTCCTGGTTCACCACCTCGACCAGGGTCCTGACGATGCCGCGGTCCGGCTTGCTCAGCGACTTCCTCGATTCGATCACCGTGGCCCGGACGCGCAGCGTGTCTCCCGGCCGGACCGGATAAGGCCAGCGGATTTCGTCGATCCCCGGGGCGCCGAGGCTCGCCTGTGCCGAGAGGTAGTTCTCGACGAGCAGCCGCATCACCAGGCCGGCCGTATGCCAGCCGCTGGCGATCAGCCCGCCGAACGGCCCGCTGGCCGCGGCCACCGGATCGACGTGAAGGGGCTGCGGATCGAACTCTTTCGCGAAGGCGATGATGCTGGCTTCATCGACGCTGACGTGGCCGCAGTCGTACGTGGTCCCGAGCGCGTAATCCTCGAAGTACCGCAGGCCGTGATCGTTCACATCCGCAGTATCTCAGGACCTATTACGTGCTGCTTACAGATCACGGATGAGTCACGGAAATACCTCGATTTGCCTGCGAGCCTCCAAAAGCTGCTGCCATGCTTCCGCAGATGGCACAGACCACCGAAAGCGTAGAAAAGCCTCATTAGTCGCCAAAGGCGACTTAACAGGCTCGCCGATGGGACCTCATAGCGGACCGGGTAGGCGGGCGCGGAAACAACTTGGGGAGTTCTGTGGAATCAGTCAACGTGGAGCGCCGGGCGCGGAAGATCCGGCGAACCGGCCGGCACGCTTCGCCGTCCCAGGTAGAGAAGGTCGCGGAGAAGGCAGGCAAGGCCGCTCCGGTCATGGCCATCGCGGGCGTGCTGGTCGCGGCGCCGCAGGCGCACGCCGCCGTCACGGCCCCGGCCAAGACCACGGCCGTGACCGAGCAGGTACGCACCGCCGCTCGCACCGACGCCGTAGTCCGGAAGGCTCAGTCGGCCACCCGTACGTACACCGTCCGGTCCGGGGACTCCCTGTCCAAGATCTCGGAGCGCTACTACGGCACCTCGGCCGACTGGACGTGGATCTACGACGCCAATAAGGCCAAGGTCTCCGACCCCAACGAAATCTACGTAGGTGAGTCGCTGACGATTCCCTACAGCGCGCCGAGTACCTCGTCTTACACTCCCAAGCACGCCAAGGCCGTCGTCCTGACCTCCTCGACCACCCTGAGCGGCACGCTCGGCTGCACCGGCCTGGAGCAGCTCTGGGAGTCGGCCGGTGGCTCGCACGCCGAGGCCTTCATGGCCGCCGAGATCGCGATGGCCGAATCCGGCGGCCGCCAGTATGCCCTCAGCCCGACCAACGACTACGGCTACTGGCAGATCAACGGCTCGCACGGGCCCGCGGAAGCCACCTTCAACGCCTACGGAAACGCCCGGGCCGCGATCGCGATCTCCGACGACGGGACCAACTGGAGCCCGTGGACCACCTATACCAGCGGCGCCTACGAAGGACGCTGCTAGCTGAGCCCGCGCTCGCTGTCCGTCCCGCCGGGGAGAGCATAGGTTCGGGGTATGGACCAACCCGACGTGCTCAGCTGGCGGGACGGACGCATTGAGGCGCTGGATCAGACGGCGCTGCCGCATCAGGTCCGCGTCCTGCACATCACCACCGTGGACCAACTGGTCGAGGCGATCACCAGCCTGGCCATCCGGGGCGCGCCGGTGCTCGGCGCGGCCGGGGCGCTCGGCGTGGCGCTGGCGGCCCGCCAGGCCGGCCAGCAGGGCTGGGACGGCCCGCGGCTGGACGCGGAGATCAAGCGGATCGCCGACGCGCGGCCGACCGCCGTCAACCTCAGGCGCGAGGTAGCGGCGGTCGCCGCTCACCTGCCGCAGGGCGGCCAGGCCGTCGAGGCCGCGGCCCTGGCCGTGCTGGAGTTCGCCGCCGCGGCCAGCCACCAGATCAGCCGCCGCGGCGCCGCGTACCTGCGCACCGCCTGCGGCCGCCAGCCGCTCCGGATCCACACCCACTGCAATACCGGCCGCCTGGCCTGCCTAGGCTGGGGTACCGCGCTCGGCGTGATCCGCGCGCTGCACGCGGACGGGGCGCTCGACCACGTGATCGTGGACGAGACCAGGCCCCTGCTGCAGGGCGCCCGCCTGACCTGCTGGGAGCTCGGGCAGCTCGGCATCGAGCATCGGCTCGCGTGCGATGGCGCCGGGCCGTTCCTGATCAGCCAGGGGCTGACCGATGCCGTGGTGGTGGGGGCCGACCGGGTGGCCGCGAACGGCGACGTGGCTAACAAGGTCGGCACCTACGGCCTCGCCCTCGCCGCGCACCGGGCCGGCATCCCGTTCCTGGTCGCGGCGCCCGAGTCGACCCTCGACGAGGCAACGCCGGACGGCGCCGCGATCCCGATCGAGCTGCGGCCGGACGAGGAGATCACGGTGCCGGCCGCCCCCGCGGGGACGAAGGCGCTCAACTACGCGTTCGACGTCACCCCGGCCGAGCTTGTCTCGGCGGTGGTCACGGAGAAAAGACTGATTCCGGGTGGGCGGGGGCGGGCGGCCCCTCGAGGCTGAGCTGGTGCTCGGAATCGGTGAAGCCGCAGGCCCGGTAGACCCGGATGGCCACGTCGGCCGGGTCGGCCACGATGACCAGGGTGCTCGCGCCGAGAACGTCGCGTCCGTAGCGGCCCGCGTGCCAGACGAGCGTGCCGGCCAGCCCCTGGCGACGGGCCGACGGGTCGGTCTCGACGTGCTGGTAGCGGGCATACCCGCTACCAGCGTCGCATACCCCGAGCTGCGCCATCAGCCGGCCGCCGGTGAAGGCGCCGAACCAGGCGCCGTGGCCGGCCCGGGTCAGCCGCGCCCGGGCTGCGGTCCTGCGGATCATGTACTCAGCGGACGCGTCGTCACCGTAGCACCGGACGCCCAGATCCAGGGACTGCTGCCAGTCGGCTTCGGATTCCAGCCGCCGGATCCCGGCGGCGGAATTCGGCTGCGGAGGCGGGCGGACGGCGGCACAGGTGAGCACGGTCTCTTGCTGCACCGCCAGCCCGGTGGCGCCGAACTCCGCGGGTACGGCCACGTCCTCGCCCGGGCCGTCCACGCCCAGCGCGATGTGCTCCGCCGCAGGAAACTCCGCGGCGAACCGGGCCAGCCACGCGGCCGCGGTGCCCGGCCCGGGCAGGGCGTCGAGTAGCAGGAAGTTTCCCCACCAGAAGCCGGGGTTGTCCGGGCTGCGGACAACGAGGTGATTACCGCGATCGATCACCTCGGCACCCTCGAGCGCGCGCAGCGCTACGTCCGTCCGGAAACCGAGCGACTTTATCCGCACGGCCCGAGCCTAGGGGATTTACCTGGCGCCGCTACCTGGCCGACTGAGCTTCGTCCGCGTAGGCCGTCCGCAGGGCGTGCAGGAACGCCTCGGCGGGCTGCGCCCCGGAGATGCCGTACTTGCGGTCGATCACGAAGAACGGCACCCCGGTCGCGCCCAGTATCCGGGCCTGCTGGATGTCGTCGCGGACCGCCTTGGCGTACTCGTCGCCGGCCAGGACGGAGCGCACCCGGTCCGGGTCGACGCCGATCTCGCTGAGCAGGGCGACCAGAGTGTCCGGGTCGGACAGATCGGCGCCCTCGGTGAAGTGCGCACGCAGCAGCCGTTCCTTGGCCGCGTCACCGAGGCCGAGATCGGCGGCCAGGTGCAGCACCCGGTGCGCGTCCAGGGTGTTCACGGTCAGCGCGGCGTCGAAGTCGAGGTCGAGGCCCTCCTCGCGGCCCAGCTCGGCCACCCGGCCCGTCATCGCGGTCGCCTGCCGGCCGAACCGCTTGGCCAGGTAATCCCGGGTGGGCACCGCCGTGCCCGGCGGGGTGTCGGGGTTCAGCTGGAAACTGCGCCAGCTGATCTCGACCTCGCCGGCGTGCTCGAACTCGCCCAGCGCGTGCTCGAGCCGGCGCTTGCCGATGTAGCACCAGGGGCAGACCACGTCGGACCAGATCTCGATCTTCACTGGTCCGCTCCCCCGGCCGGGGGCACCACGCAGAAGCCGTCGGTGCAGACGGCCGCGTCCGCGTCGCCCAGGGGCCGCAGCAGCGGCACGGCGCCGCCGGCCGCGGGGACGGCCTCGGCCTTGTCCGCTTCATTCATGCTCATGAGCATTTCCAACCGGCTTTCCTGCGGGGTTGTTCCGGTGAGGCGATAGGTTCCTGGGGTGGCTAAGGATCGTACGGCTGGCCCCGGGCGGGCTCAGCAGATCGGTACCGCCGGCGCGATCGGCGCGCTGGCCGGGGCGGCCCTGACCGCCCATCGCGGTAAGGCGGCGACGGCCGCCGGGGCGCTGGCCGGTGCCGTCGGCCTCGGTGCCGTCGAGGCGCTGGCCCGGGCCACGCAGCGGCCGGGACAGATCCCGGCCCTGTGGTCCCGCATCCTCATGAGCGGCGCCCTGGCCGCGCCGCTCGGCTGGGCCGCGAGCCGCCTCACCGGCGCGGGCCCGCTGCCGGTGGCGGCGGCCGCGGGCGCGGCCGCCGGCGCACTTGGCCTGCGCCCGCAGAAGGTCCTGCTCGGCCCGGCCGCAGGCGCCGCGATCGGGCTGGGGCTCGGCCGGCTGCGCCCGCCGGCGCCGGGGTCGGTGGCCGCCGCCGCGGCGGTGATCGGATACCGGGCGGCGTCGGCGCTGGCGTTCCGGGACCCGCAGGTGAGCCTGCTGGCCGAGCGGGTGAAGCCCGGTGATGTCCCGTTCGTGGTGCCGCTGGCCAGCCCGACCAGGTACGTCGGTACCGGCTACGTCCGGTCCCTGGCGCAGGTCCTGGGCGGCAGGTACACGCCCGACGTCGAGGACATCGGCATCGTCGCCTCCCTCGACGAGCTGGCCGGGCCGTCGTTCGACCCAGCCGGAACCGATCCGCTGGTCCGCGAGTTCTACGAGCACACGACCAGGTTCGCCCTGGACATCGTGCCGGAATGGCGGCTGTGGGTCCGCCCCGGCTACCTGCTGTACCGGACGCTGGTGGCCCGGCCGCTCGGCCAGGCCAGCGTGCCGATGAGCCAGCGGGAGGCCCAGCACGGAGTACGCAGCCGGATCGACACCATCACGCTGGGACCGGCCAGCGACGTCATCGCGGTCCGCGGCTGGATCCGCTCGTTCGCCGACACCGACGAGCCCATCTACGTGGGCATCTACACGACCTACCGGCGCGAGGGACGGGGCTACGTCAGCGTCGGCTTCCCGTTGCCGCAGGCCAGCTTCACGGCCACGCTGCTGCCGCAGGCCCGGCCGGGGGGCGGCCTGGTCCTGGACAGCCGCAGCGATCTCGACCAGCCGGGTCACTACCTGACCTACATCGACGCCCAGACGGCGGACCTCACCACCGCCGCCGTCCGGGGCTTCGCCGAGCGCCTCGACGTGTACGTCGAGGCGGGCCAACTGCGGGCCGAGCACGCGTTCTGGGTGTTCGGCTTCCCGTTCCTGGTGCTCCATTACCGGATGCACCGCAAGCCGCCGCGGGTCAGTTAGTTCTGCAGGGGAATGAGCTCCCGGACGAAGCCGTCCAGCCACGAGCCGAACGAGGCGACCGGGCCCGCCGGGCGGATCACGAACTTGCTCAACCCCGCCTCGACGTACTGCCCGATCAGCGTGCGCGCCCGGTCCCAGCCGATCGCGACCAGCGTGGCCGGATCGGCCTCCGGGCGGCGACGGTGGATCGAGGCCGCCAGCGGGCCGGGGATGCCGGCCAGCGCGACGGGGATGCTCAGGCCGAAGTGATCGGGGTCCACGACCCGCCCGGCGTCGGCCGCGGCCGCCTGGATCACGCCCACCGCCGCGCCCGCCTCGGCCGGGGTGACCAGTGAGCCGAGCCACCCGTCCGCCAGCCGTCCCACCCGCCGCAGGCCGCCCGGCGCCGAACCGCCCAGCCAGATATCGAGCGGCTTGGCCGGGAGCGGTTCGACGCGGGCCCCGGACACGGTGAAGAACTGCCCTTCGAAGGACACCGTCTCCGAGGTGAGCAGCCGCCGCAGCAGGGTCAGCGACTCGTCGAACACGGCGGCGCGCTGCCCGTCGGGCACCGGGAACAGGACCCGTTCCGCGTCCTGGGCCGGCCGCAAGCCGAATACCGGAAGCACCCGGCCAGGAGCCAGCCCGGCCAGCGACGCGAGCTGCTTGGCGACCAGCACAGGATGGCGGCCGGGCAGCACCGAGATCCCGCTGCCGGCCTTCAACCGCGTGGTCCGCGACAGCGCGAACGCCATACCGGTGAACGGCTCCACCACCGGGGAGTACACGTTCTCCGGCAGCCACAGCGAATCCACCCGGGCCTGCTCCAGCAGGTCGACCGCGGCCGCGAATTCCGCAGGCGTTCCGGCCGGTCCCAGCGAAACTCCTATCCGTACCTTCATGCCCCCATCCGATCACAGGGGGTGCGGAGGGAGAGATCGCAGGGTCGCACAGGGAGAGCGGCGGGCCAGGGGCGCCGGGGTGAGAGGCAGCGGGCTCCTGCCGCCGCTGACGTCCCAGCGCCTCTGCCCTCCCGCGCCGGTTACCGCGGAAAATCCGGCCTATGCGGTAAATCCGGGGCCCTGGCGGGTACCAAAGTCTCCGCGCAAGCCCGATCTTCCACGATCTTGGGCGCGGCCGGAGCGGGGCCGGAGCGGGCCGGAATCAGCGGCTGCCCAGGCCCCAGGCGGACCGACCCGCCAGGAGCTACGGACAGGCCTTAACGGCGGCGGACGACGAGGACGGCGGAGTCGACGCGGGGCGGGGGGCGGAACGCGCGCCGCGGCAGGGACGGGCCCGCGGTCAGGCTGAAGGTGCGGGCCCACCGGGGGGCCGCGCGGCCGCCTGCGGCGTAGCTGTGCACCACGGCCCGCTGGAGCACCAGGTCCGCGGCCACCAGCCGGGACCCCGGCGCGAGCAGCAGGCCGAGCAGGCGGGCCGTGATGCCGTACGGCGGGCTGGCCACGACGCGGAACGGCCGGTGCGGCAGCCGCAGGGCCGCCGCGTCGGCGTGCAGCACCGTGACGCCGGGGAACCGGCCGCGCAGCCGCTCGGCCCGGCCGGGATGCAGCTCGACGGCGACGACCCGGGCCCCGGCCCGGACCAGGTGCGCGGTGAGGGCGCCCTCGCCGGCGCCGATGTCGAGGACCAGGTCCCCGGGCCGGACGGCGGCGTCCGCGACGATCCGCGCGGCCCACTCATCAGCGAGGCGGTGCCATCCCCACGCCCCGGCGGCGGGCACGACGGGCCATCACCATGAAGCAGCTCATCCCGCGACGGTAGCTTGGGCTGATCGGCGCGGACAATCTAATTTCTGGCCAGGGCTATTTCCGGCAAGGGGCGTGACGTTATGGCGGTAGGCGGCCATGAGGCCGATCTGGTCTTGACCGGCGGGAAGATCCGCACGCCGGCGCACCCGTCCGGGTTCGTCCAGGCCCTCGCCGTCCGGGACGGCGTGATCCTGGCCGTCGGCGCCGATGACGACATCGGGGAGCTGACCGGCCGGCGCACGCGCGTCATCGACTTGCGCGGGCGGCTCGCCCTGCCCGCCTTCGGCGACGCGCACGTGCACCCGGTGAGCGGCGGCCTGGAAAGCCTGCGCTGCAACCTGGTGGGCCTGCGGACCAGGCACGACTGCCTGGCTGCCGTCGATGACTACAGCTCGGCCCTGCCCGGCGGCGGCTGGGTGCTCGGCGGCGGCTGGACCATGTCGGCCTTCCCCGGCGGCCTGCCCACCGCGGCCGACCTGGACACGGTCACCCGCGGGCGGGCCGCCTTCCTGCCGAACCGGGACCACCACACCGCCTGGGTGAACACCGCCGCGCTCACGATCGCGGGCATCGACGCGGACACGCCCGATCCCGTGGACGGGCGTATCGAGCGCGACGAGGCCGGCCGCCCACCGGCGCGCTGCACGACGGGGCCATGCGGCTGGTCGCGGACCATGTTCCGCGGCCCGGCCCGGCCGAGCTGATCGCCGGGCTGCTGGCCGGCCAGACGCATTTGCACTCGCTGGGCATCACCAGGTTCCAGGACGCGTGCGTCGGCGCGGCCGGCGAGCTCGGCATGCCGGACTCGTTCGAGACCTACCTGATGGCCGCCGACTACGGCATGCTCAGCAGCCACGTCGTCGGCGCCCTGTGGTGGGACCGCAGCCGCGGCCTGGACCAGATCGATGACCTGCTGGCCCGCCGCGAGCAGGCAGGCGACGGCCAGTTCCGGGCGACCACGGTCAAGTTGATGCTCGACGGCGTGTGCGAGACGTTCACCGCGGCCATGTCCGCTCCGTACCTGGACCGGG
The DNA here is from genome assembly GCA_963844625.1 of uncultured Actinomycetota bacterium. GTDB lineage: Bacteria > Actinomycetota > Actinomycetes > Streptosporangiales > Streptosporangiaceae > Palsa-504. The sequence continues at coordinate 128,204 of CAWJPF010000011.1, forward strand.
ACGGTCATCCCGGCGATCAGCAGGGGCGCCTGTTCATCGACCCCGAGACGCTGCGGGAGGCGACGCGGCGGCTGGCCGCGGAGGGCTTCCAGCTCCACTTCCACGCCATCGGCGACCGCGCGGTCAGCACCGCGCTGGACGCGCTCGAGGCGCTCCCGGCCGGGCCGCGGCAGGCCGCCCGCCACCACCTGGCGCACCTGCAGTTCATCACGCCCCGGGACCTGGGCCGGTTCCGGGCCCTGGACGCGGTGGCTAACTTCCAGCCGCTCTGGGCGTGCGCGGAGCCGCAGATGGAGGAGCTGACCCTCCCGTTCGTCGGCCAGGAACGCGCGGCCTGGCAGTACCAGATCGGGGCGCTGGTCCGCGGCGGGACGCGGATCGCGTTCGGCAGCGACTGGCCGGTGTCGAGCGCCGACCCGCTGCAGGAGATCCACGTCGCGGTCAACCGGGTCCTGTCCGAGCGCCTGGGCCGGCCGGGGAAACCGGAATGCGAGGACCCGTTCCTGCCCGAGCAGGCGATCACCCTCGACGCCGCGATCGACGCCTTCACCTCCGGGGTCGCCTGGGTCAACCACGAGGAGGACCAGGCCGGCCAGCTGCGGCCCGGGCTGCGGGCCGACCTGGCCGTGCTCGACCAGGATCTGTTCGCCATCCCGCCCCGTGACATCGGCAGCACCTCGGTCGTCATGACGGTCGCGGGCGGAACCGTCGTACACGGCGACCGATGACGTTCCCCGACTTCCGGCCGGCGCCGAATCAGGGCGTCCGGCCGGACCTTTACGAGCTGGAGAACCGGGCGGTAGATCCGGACGGCCTGGTCCTCGACGCCATGCGGGAACTGGCCCCGTGGGCCGGCCGGACCCTGATCGACCTGGGCTGCGGCAGCGGCTACTGGCTGCCTGGCTACGCCGCGGAGGCCGGCACGGTCATCGGCGTCGAGCCGGACCCGGCCCTGCTGGCGCTGGCCGCGGCGCGCGACCGGCGCGCTCAGGTGCGGCCCGGGTCGGCCGAGCACATTCCGCTGGCCGACGCGAGCGCCGACGTGGTGCACGCCAGGTTCGCCTACTTCTGGCCCCCCGGCTGCGCGGCCGGCCTGGCCGAGGTGCGGCGCGTGCTGCGGCCGGGCGGCACGCTGGTCGTGGTCGACAACGATCAGCGGGCCGGGGAGTTCGCCGGGCTGCTGCGGGCCGCGGCCTACACCGCGCTGGGCCAGGCGGACGCCACCGATGCCTGGTGGGCGGCGCGCGGCGCGGTCCGGACCGAGGTGATGAGCCGCTGGGAGTTCGGGGTGAGGGGTGACTTCGAGGCGGTGCTCTCACTCGAGTTCCCCGCCGTGGCGGGCTCCTGGCTGGCGGACCACCCGGACGCCCTCGGGCTCAGCTACGGGTACGTGCTGTTCGCCGTGACCAAGGCTGGTGCCATCGTCCGTTCGGAATAAATGAATTTTTTGTTGGCCGGGGACCGGGGATGTGCTGTGCTGATGACGTGACCACTACTGAGCATGCCAACGAGTTCAACGCGCTGCCGCTCGACTGGGAGTCAGATCCGGAGTTGCTGGCCGGGCTGAGGGTAGACGACGACGACGAGCATGACGACCCCGTGCTGCGATACGCGGACGGCCGGACGGTCGACACCTGGCGCGAGGACTACCCCTACGGCGAGAAAATGACCCGGGCCGAGTACGAGTACCAGAAGCGCCCGCTGCAGATCGAGCTGGTCAAGCTGCAGAACTGGGTGAAGGCCACCGGGCAGCGCATCATCCTCGTGTTCGAGGGCCGCGACGCGGCCGGCAAGGGCGGCACGATCAAGCGCTTCACCGAGCATCTGAATCCGCGCGGTGCGAGCGTGGTGGCGCTGGTGAAGCCCACCGAGCGGGAGAGGACGCAGTGGTATTTCCAGCGCTACGTGCCGCATCTGCCAGGCGCCGGCGAGATCGTCATGTTCGACCGCTCGTGGTACAACCGCGCGGGCGTCGAGCGGGTCATGGGCTTCTGCACGGACGAGGAATACTGGGAGTTCATGCGGGAGGCACCGGACTTCGAGCACATGCTGGTCCACTCCGGGCTTTACCTGACGAAGTTCTGGTTCTCGGTGACGCCCGCCGAGCAGCGTACGCGCTTCGTCATCCGCCGGATCGACCCGGTCCGGCAGTGGAAACTGAGCCCGATGGACATCGAGTCACTGGACAAATGGGACGGGTACACCGAGGCCAAGGAAGCGATGTTCCACTACACCGACACGCCCGAGGCGCCGTGGACGGTGATCAAGAGCAACGACAAGAAACGGGCCAGGCTCGAGGCGATTAAGCACGTCCTGCTGAAGTTCGACTACGACCGCAAGGACGAAGAGGTCATCGGCAAGCCGGACCCGCTCCTCATCGGACCGCCGTCCGTCCTGTCTGAGCACAACCCGGAAGCGGTCTTCCCTCAGCTGTAGCCGCCAGCGCCCGGCCGCGGACCCGGCCGGGCGGCGGGGCATAAACTCGCCTATGTCCAGCGGCAGACAGGGGCGAGGCCATGGCGTACGCGGAGATCGGCTCGATGCGGGAGTTGCGGGACCTGCTGGGGGTGCCCACGAAGCGCGCCGCGACCAAGGAACGGACCAGGCTGCACGCCGTGGACCGGGAGTGGCTCGCCACCTCGCCCTTCTGCGTGCTCGCCACCTGCGACGAGGCCGGCAACTGCGACGCCTCCCCCAAGGGCGACCCGGCCGGTGACCTGGTCTACGTGCTGAACGACACCACCGTCGTCATCCCCGAACGGCCGGGTAACCGGCGCGCCGACGGGTACGGCAACATCCTGGCCAACCCGCACGTCGGGATCGTCTCGATCATCCCCGGCCGCAACGAGACCCTGCGGATCAACGGCCGCGCGCGACTGCTGCGCGACGCGCCGTTCTTCGACGAGATGGTGGTCCGCGGGCACCGCCCGATCCTGGCCATCCTCGTCGAGATCGACCAGATCTTCTTCCACTGCGCCAAGGCCTTCATGCGGTCCAGGCTCTGGCAGCCGGAAAGCTGGCAGCCGGACGCGCTGCCGCCGGTCGCGGCGCTGACCAAGGCCGTGCAGGACACTCCGGAGACCCTGGCGGAGCTCGAGGCCTACTACGCCCCCGCGAACTACGCCAAGCGGCTGTACGCCGGATGACCGCGCCAGGCTGGCGGGTCCGGGTAAGCATCCTCGGGGTGCCGACCACGGCGGGCTGCTGAGGAGGTTGGTGGGAGTGGTGACGGGTGCCCTGGCTGGGCGGGCTGGGTTAAGTGAATCTTGTTACACATCTTCTTGTGCTGGCTGATGGCCGGCGGAGTGCCTACTGCGACGGCGGTGACCCGGCCGGGTACCCGGTCATCGCGCTGCACGGCACACCCGGCTGCCGCTTCAGCCGGTGGCCCGACGAGTCGGTCTACGTCCGGGCGGGCGTCCGCTACATCACCCCGGACCGAGCCGGTTACGGGCAGGCCGCACGGAACGCGGGCCGCACCGTCGCCGACGAGGTGAGCGACGTCCTCGCGGTGGCTGATGCGCTGGGCTTGGAGCGGTTCGCGGTGACCGGCGGCTCGGGCGGCGGGCCGCCCGCGCTGGCCTGCGGCGCGCTGCGGCCCGACCGGGTCGAGCGCGTCGCATGCCATTCCGGTCTCGCCCCGTACGGCCCCGGGGGCTTGCCGCACGATCAGTGGATCGCCGGGCAGACGGCCGAGAACGTCGAGGAGATCGACTGGGCGCTCACCGATGCGGAGACCCTGACCCGCGGGCTGGCCGCCAGGCAGCGTGACATGGAGCACCGGCTGGTCAGCGACCCGGCTTCGCTCTTCGGCGATGACATTGCCGAGGTGGACCGCGAGTTCCTGGCCAGGCCAGAGGTCATCGAGGCTTTCACGCGCATCATCGCCGAACAGGCCGCCCACGGCGTCTACGGGTCGGTTGACGATATTCTGGCGCAGCTGCGCCCGTGGGGATTCGAGCCGGACGAGGTGGCCGTGCCAGTTCTGCTCACCTACGGGCTGGCGGACGCGTTCGTGCCCGCCCAGCATGGCCGCTGGCTCGCCCGCCACCTGCCCGCGGCGCAGGTCGAAGTGAGTGCCGAGGGCGGCCACCTGCTCGCCGACCCCGAGGCCGAGATCATGCACGCGCTTAGCTGGCTGCGGGCGCCGGGGGTGACGTGAGGTGCCGGGCGTGTTCGGTCAGCACGCGGGCGGCGGGGTTAGCGGACGGCGCGGAGTTCCAGGCCAGCTCCAGCCGGGAACGTAGCTGCGGACTGGTGATACGCAGGACCCGCGGCGCGGTCCGGGCGGCGAGCGGGGTCGCGGCGTTCGTCGCGTTCGCGGCGTTCGCGGTGGAGGCCGGGACCACCGCCAGGCCGAGGCCCTGGGCCGCGAGCTGGGCCACCATCGACAGGGCGCTGGCCTCCAGGACGATCCTCGGCGTGAAGCCGGCCTCGGCGCAGGCGGCGTCGAGCGCCATCCGCACGCCGGTACCGCGGGGCAGGCTGACCAGCGGCACGTCGCGCAGCGCCTTGACCGTGATGGCGTCAGACGCGGCGAGCGGATGGCCGGAATCCGCCACCGCGACCAGTTCCTCGTCCACGATGACCGCGGTTTCGACTCCGGCGGTGGCAGCGCCCGCGGCGCCGATCAGGGCGAGATCGAGCTGGCCCTGGTTGAGCAGCCCGATCAGCTGGTCGGAGCTCTCTTCGGTCAGGACGATGCTCACGCCCGGGTACGCCCGGTGGAATCCGGCCAGCAGTTCCGTCAGGAGCGGCAACGCGCAGCCACTCACCATGCCCACCCTGACCTGTCCGCGCACCAGGCCGGCCAGCTCGTCCACGGCCAGCCGCGCGTTCGCGACCGCGTCCAGGGCGGCCCGGGCGAACGGCAGGACCGTCGTTCCGACGTCGGTCAGCCGGACCGAACGGCCGGAGCGGTCAAGCAGCGGCTGGCCCAGCTCAGACTCCAGCCGGCGAACCTGCGCGCTCACCCCGGGCTGCGCCACGTGCACCCTGGTGGCCGCTCTGGTGAAGCTGGCTTCTTCCGCGACCGCGACGAAGTACTCGAGCTGATGAAGTTCCATAACCAGAAATTCTAGACTTCGCGCTTAAGGGGGCCAGATGCTTATGTTGAGTCTGCTCGTGACCAGTGCGGCGGTCCGTGCTGGTCATATCGGGTAGCGCGTGGGCTCGGTGGTGTACTGACGGCCGGATGGGGTCGTCCAGCGGAAGGTCGCCGGGGTGACCTGCTCGACCTTCCAGCGCGGGTCCTGCTTGAGGCGGTGCTCGTGACGGCATTTGGGTCCGCCGTTACACATGCAGGTCCTGCCGCCCGCCTCATAAGGGACATTGTGTTCGAAATCACAGCGACTGTCAGGTCTGCGACAGGTCGGGCCGGTGCATGTGGCGTGCCGGATCCCGGTCAGGTGCCGGAGCATGACGCCCGGGTCATGGCCAGGAGCCTCCCGCCGGTGATCGCAGGTCTCGGTGGCGATCGGGCAGGTGGGCGGGGCCTGCCACCGCGGCGCCGGGGGCCGGGCGGCGGCGGATCAGCTCGGCGACGGCGGCGTGCTTCAGCGAGCAGGCGGACGCCTCGGCGCGGTCTAGCGCGCAGATGATGCCGAGCAGCTCGTCATCGCTCGCGCCCGCGTAGCGGTCACCCTCGCCGGCGGCGTCCTCGGCGAAGCTGAAGAGCACCGCGGAGCCGGGCTGGCCCGGGCCGCGGCGGCCCAGGCTGGCGGCGGCCGCGGCCATTTCCGCGGTGCACCCCAGCCGGGCGATGTGCTCAGCCGCGACGACCTGTTCGGCGGCGATCCGCCGGGATTCGGCGCGCAGCGCGTCGATGTCGACGTCGTAGGACAGCGCCGGATCCGCTGGGTCGAGATCGTCGTGCCCGGGGTCGTGCTCGGGGTCGGGCGGCGGCCCGTCGGCCGTCGCGATGGCCAGCCACGCGTCGCGGTCCGCCTCGGTCATCCAGTCCGCTGCGCACGGCACCGGCGGCAGCCCGTGGCCTCGCCCGTGGGACGAGCGCAGACGTCCCACGGGGCGTCGCTGTCAGCCGGTCCTGGGCGCACGAGCTACCGTCCGTTCGGAGAAAATGGTTTTTAGGGCTATAGAACACACTAGCGGAAATATCATCTTTTGTACAAGTGAATAGTAGCGTTTCGAATAAAAAGACTAGAGTGATTGACGGGCCGGCGAGCCTGGTGGCGTGGTCAGCGGCATTGTGCTGCGTTATCGTCCAGACATGCCAGGGATCGTGATCATCGGCGCCGGGTTCGGCGGTATCGGAATGGCGATCGCGCTGAAGCGGGCGGGCTTTGACGACTTCGTGATCCTGGAGAAGAGCGCGGACCTGGGCGGGACCTGGCACGACAACCAGTACCCGGGCTGCGCGTGCGACGTGCCGTCGCCGTTGTACTCCTATTCCTTCGAGCTGAACCCGTCCTGGAGCCGGCTGTTCGCACCGCAGCAGGAGATCTGGGAGTACCTGCGGACGTGCGCGCGCAAGTACGGCGTGGACGAGCACATCCGGTACGGGCGCACGGTCGAGCAGATGGACTGGGACTCCGGCGCCCGGCGCTGGAATATCGCGACCGGGGGCGGCCAGCAGGAGCTTTACGTGGCGCGGGCCGTCGTGTCCGCGGCCGGTTTTGCGCACCTTCCGGCCGGCCCGGACCTTCCGGGCGCGGCCCGTTTCCGCGGTCCGTCTTTCCACTCGGCGCGCTGGGATCACTCTCGCGACCTGACGGGCCAGCGGGTCGCGGTGATCGGCACCGGCGCGTCCGCCATCCAGATCATCCCCGCGATCGCCGGGCAGGTACGGCAGCTGCAGGTGTTCCAGCGCACGCCGCCGTGGGTCCTGGCCCGGCAGGACATCGCGATCCCGGCCCCGCTGCGCCGCACGTTCAAGGCGGTTCCGCTGACCGCCCGCGCCTCGCGCGAAGCGATTTACTGGGCGCTGGAGGCGAGGGCGTTCGGGTTCGCGGTCCATCCGAAGCTGATGGCGCCGCTCGAGCAGATGGCCAGGCGGCGCATCCGGAAGCAGATTACCGACCCCGCACTGCGGGCCCAGGTCACCCCGGACTACACCATCGGCTGCAAGCGGATCCTGCTGTCCTCGGATTACTATCCGGCGCTGCAGCGCCCGAACGTCGAGCTGATTACCGAGAAAATTACCGGGATCACCGAGCACGCCGTCGTCACCGCGGACGGCACCGCGCACGAGACCGACGTGATCGTCTACGCCACCGGCTTCAACGTCGTCGAATCCGTCACCAGGCTCAACGTGACCGGCCGCGACGGCCGCAAGCTGACGCCGCAGACGATGGAGGCCTACCACGGCATTACCGTCCCCGGGTTCCCGAACTTCTTCATGCTGCTCGGGCCGAACACCCTCCTCGGGCATACCTCGGTCGTGTTCATGCTGGAGAGCCAGATCCAGCACGTCATGAGCTGCCTGCGCCGAATGGCCCGGAACAAGGCCGACGCGATCGAGGTCAGCGAGCCCGCGCTGCGGCACTACCACGACGCCCTGCAGCGGCGGCTGGGGCGGGCCGTGTGGAGCGAGGGCGGATGCACCAGCTGGTACCTCGACGCCGATGGCGTCAACCGGACCCTGTGGCCGGGCTTCTCCTTTGAGTACTGGGCGCGCACCCGCCGGGCTCGCCGCTCCGCCTACGCGGTGACCTCCGCCGACGCGGTGACCTCCGCCTACGCAGTGACCTCCGCCGACGCGGTGACCTCCGCCGCCGGGGCCCGTGAGCACTGAGCGGGCCGCGCCGGCCGTTCGCCGGGCCGAACAGGTTCCGGCCCGGCGGCTGGGGCCGGGAGTGGGCGTCTGCGAACTGCTCAACGACCAGCACGGCTGCCGCAGTCTGCACCAGCGGCGCCTACGGCTCGCGGGTGGGGCCGCCCTGAGCGGCGGCTCGCTGAACGGCGGCTCGCTGAACGGGGGCTCGCTGAACGGGGGCTCGCTGAACGGGGGCTCGCTGAACGGGGGCTCGCTGAACGGGGGCTCGCTGACGGGGCTCGCTGAACGGGGCTGCGGGCGGCCGGGGTGAGGCCTGGTACGTGATCAGCGGCTCCGGCGCCGTCGAAGTCGACGGGTCCGGAATCGTCGGCCTCGAGCCTGGCACGGCCGTGTGGATAAAAGGGACGCTGCGCTACCGGTGCCAGGCGGAGGCAGGCGAGGTTCTGGAGGTCGTGGCCGTCACCGTCCGGGCGAGGGCGCCTGAAGAGGGTGACGGCACCCCGGCGCTGCGCGTGGCCACGCTAGACGCTTGCACGCCCGAGCGGACCGGCGACCGGGAGTTCCGCGTCCTGCTGAGTGCCGGGCTTAGCTTCACGCAGTTCGCCGGGCTGATCCCGCCGGGCCGGGCGCCGGCCCACCACCACATCTACGACGAGGTCGTGCACGTGCTGGCGGGACGGGGCGTGGTGCACCTGTCCGGTACCAGCGCCGAGATCGGGCCGGGCACCTCGGTTTACCTGCCTCCGTACCAGCCGCACTGCCTGGAGAACACCGGCCCGGGCCCGCTCGAGGTGCTCGGCGTCTTCTACCCGGCCGGGAGCCCGGCCGCGAAGCGCGCTTGCTAGCGATCGTCCTGGCCCTGGCGTCCGCGATCGGGTACGGCGGCTCGGACTTCGCCGCCGGGCTGGCCTCGCGAGGCGCCGCGGTCATCCGGGTGACCCTGCTGGCCTCGGCGGTCAGCCTGGTCGCCGTGCTGGCGGCGCTGCCCTTCGCCGCCGGTCATCGGCCGTCGGCGGCCGCGCTGGCCTGGGGTGCCGTGGCCGGCCTGGGCGGGACCGCGGGCGGGATCGCGCTGTACATCGGGTTCCGGCAGGCGGCGTTCAGCGTGGCCGGGCCGCTGAGCGCGGTCGGGGCCGCGGGATTCTCCGTGCTCGCCGGACTGCTGTACGGCGAGCGGCCGACGGACCTGGCGCTGGCCGGGATCGTCCTGGCGGTGCCGGCCATCCTCGGCGTGTCCGCGAGCGCGGCGAACGGCGGGCAAGACGAGGACAGCGCACAGAACAAGGACAGCGCACAGAACAAGGACGACGCAGAGAATGAGGACGACGCAGAGAACGAGGACGACGCAGAGAACGAGGACGACGCAGAGAACGAGGACGGCGCAGAGGTTCCCGAGGAGGGTTCCGCGGCCGGGGCGGGCGCGCGGACGCGGGGACGGCCGGGCGCCGGGGTGGCCGGGGGGCTGGTCGCGGGGGCCGGGTTCGCGCTGCTGTTCATCGGGCTGAACCGGGCTGGCTCGGGCAGTGGCCTGTGGCCGGTGGCGGCGGCTGGGACGGCGGAACTCGCGGCCGCGGCCGGGCTGGCCGCGGTCACCGGCGATTTCCGGCTGCCCGCGGGGCGGCCGCGCGGGCTCGCGGCGATCGCCGGGGTAGGCGGGGCCGCGGGCACCATCTTGTACTTCTTCGCCACCCACGAGGGTTTCCTGGCGGTCACCGCCGTGCTCACCTCGCTCTACCCGGCGGTGACGATCGTGCTGGCGCGGACCCTGCTGGGCGAGCGGCTGAGCGCGCTGCGGCTGGCCGGGCTGATTCTCGCGGCCGCCTGCGTGGCGCTTATCGCGGTAGGCGGGGCCGGGTAAGGAGCTTTGTCTACGGTTTCTGGGGTTATAACCCCAGAAACCGTAGACAAAGCCAGGATCGGAGCGAGCGTCAGCCGCCGGTTGGCCAGCTGTGGACCGGCTCGTTGGTGTGCATGTGCTCGATGTAGCGCTTGGTCATCCGCCGCAGCGCCTCCGGGCGCTCGACGCCGTGATTCCTGGTGATCTCCGCCACGGTGGCGATCTGCCAGGCGGCGCCGGTCTGGCCGGTCAGGCTGCGCTGCTCGATGATGCCGAGCAACCGGTCGGCGTGGGCCGCGTCGACGCCCCAGGCGGCCAGTCCCTCGCGCGCCAGCGGCAGCAGGCGCCGCATGATCAGCTCCGTGACCGGCGTATCACCGACGCCGGGCCAGTAGAGCTGGGCGTCCAGGCCATGGCGCGCGGCCTCATGCAGGTTCTCCGCGGCGGTGGTGAACGACATCTGGGTCCAGATCGGGCGCTGCGCCTCGGCCAGGGCGCGGACCAGCCCGTAGTAGAACGCCGCGTTCGCCACGGTGTCGGCGATCGTGGGGCCGGCCTGCAGGACCCGGTTCTCCACCCGCAGGTGCGGCGTGCCGCCCGCGGTGTCGTAGACCGGGCGGTTCCAGCGGTAGATCGTGCCGTTGTGCAGGCTCATCTCAGCCAGCTGCGGGCTGGCGCCGCGGTCGAGGACCGCCAGCGGGTCCTCGTCTTCACAGATCGGCAGCAGCGCGGGAAAGTACCTGAGGTTCTCTTCGAACAGGTCGAACACCGAGGTGATCCAGCGTTCGCCGAACCAGACCCGGGGCCGCACGCCCTGTTCCTTGAGTTCATCCGGCCGGGTATCGGTGGCCTGCTCGAACAGCGTGATCCGGGTCTCGTGCCACAGCTGGCGGCCGAACAGGAACGGGGAATTGGCCGCCAGCGCCACCTGGACGCCCGCGATGGCCTGGGCCGCGTTCCAGTAGTTCGCGAACGCATCGGGGCTGACCTGGAGATGAAGCTGCACGCTGGTGCAGGCGGCTTCGGGCGTAATGCTGTCCGTGTGCGCGAGGAGCTGCTCGGGGCCGTCGATGGCGATGCGCATATCCTCCCCGCGCGCCGCGAAGATCTGCTCGTTGAGTACCTTGTATCGCTCGTTGGCCGACATGCTCCCTTCGTTCACGTCGTCCTCGCCCAGCGTGGGCAAGATACCGACCATCACCAGGTGGCTGCCGACGCTGCGGGCCTTGGCGTCGGCCGCGTTGAGATCGGCGCGGAGCTCGGCCTCCAGGGTCGCGAGCGAGTCTCCCTCAAGCAGCCGGGGCGGCACGTTGATCTCGAGGTTGAACTGCCCGACCTCCGTTTCCCAGGCCGGATCCGCGATCGCCTCGAGTACGTCGGCGTTGCGCATCGAGGGCATCCCGTGCTCGTCGACCAGGTTCAGCTCGATCTCCTGGCCGACCGTGAGCGAGGTGTCGTCGAACATGCGCTCGCGGAGCATCCGGGCGAACGCGTCGAGCGAGCGCCGCACCTTGTCCCGGTACTTGCGCCGGTCCTCGCCACTGATCTTGATCGCCTGGATATCACGGCCCATCGAGGCCTCCGCTCACCGACATAGCTCTGCCTATCAGGAAAAAGGGCCCATCAGGAAAAAGGGCACGTACCCCACTAGTCCCCTTCTTTACACATTCGTACGCGCGGCACGCGCTGGCGCCCAGGTTATGCCGCCGCCAGCCGGGCGCTCTCGTCGTTAACCCAGAGGCCGAGCAGGCCACGCAGGTGCGCGATGAACATGTCTTGCTCATGAGCGGGATATACCGAACGGACCGTCTGGATCAGCAGCCGATCAAAATCGGGGCCCGCCACCCAGTCCAGCACGATCTCGTCCAGGTGGGCCAGCTTGCTCGCGCAGAAGTCGCGGTAATGCTCGGCGTCGAAGTAGGCGTCGGCCAGCGCGCGGTAGGCGTCCAGTTTTTCTGTATAGGACATCCCGGCCTCGTCCGCGATCGCGAAGTACCGGTCCGTCTCCAGGTCGACCTTGACCCGCCGGCCGGTCACTTGCGCGAAGACGCACCACTTGACCAGTGCCTTCATCGCCCAGGGGAAGTAATAGTGCAGGCTGGTCAGGGCCACGTCCGGGCATGCGTTGGCGTAGTCGATGGGGTAGACCTCGGCGCCGGCGACCAGGGTCTCGCAGGAGTTGAACTCCCACTTGAAGAACGCGTTGACCAGCCGCCCGATCGTCACCACCTCGGCGCCGACCTGCGGGGACAAGAAGCTGTGGTCGACCGCGTAGCGCAGGTGCATGGGCTGGTCGGGCTGGAATCGCATTACCATCGTCTCGGCCCCGATGGACAGCGAGCGGGCGAAGACGTCGTAATCGACGGCCTTCTGCAGGTGCATGAGCATCTCACCGCTGGCGTCGTAGGCGGCGTGCAGTTCGTCGGCGTTGCGGATGCGGGAGACGCCGCGCCAGGCGCCGCCGTCGTAGGGCTTCATGAACAGCGGATAGCCGATCTGCTCGGCGATGGCGTCCAGGTCGAACGGCTGGTTGTAGCGGGCGGCGGTGTAGGCGTAGCGGGAGTTGTCGATCGGGTTCTTAAAGGGCACGAGCACCGTTTCCGGCACCTTGAGCCCGAGCCGCAGCATCGCGCAGTAGGCCGCGTGCTTCTCCATCGACTGGAACGTGAACGGGCTGTTCAGCAGGTAGACGCCGTCCATCAGCGCGACCTTCTTGAGCCACTCCCTCGGGTGGTAGTACCAGTACGCGAGCCGGTCGATGACCAGGTTGTAGCGGGGGTGATCGCGCAGGCTGAACGGCTCGATGGTGATCCGCTCGCAGTCGAAGGCGTGCTGGCCGCCGCCCGGCCCGCCGACCGGCCCCAGCCGGCGCACGATCTCCTGGAACGCGGTCGGCCAGTCCTCCTCGGTTCCGAGCAGCAGCCCGATCGTGTGCCTGGTCACGGTCAATGGGAACTCCTGTCGTCGGCGGATACCTGGCGGAGAAGACGAGTCAGATGCGGGTCGAACGCGTCCCGCCAGGCGGTGTAGTTGTGCACGTCGGGCTGCTCATGCAGTATGGCCGGATATCCCCGGGCCCGCAGGGCCTGCGTCATGAGCCGGTTGTTGGCCACGTTTTCCTCGATCGCGCCGCAGGTGAGGGCGGTAGGTACGGGGCGCCCAGCGGGGACGGCGCCGTCTGGCACGCTGGCCACGAACCTGACGATACGCGGGTAGTAGCGGAACCAGCTCTCGTGATCATCGAAGCGCGAGCAGAAGAAACTGCCGGACTGCAGGAACAGGGCGTCGAACGCGCCCGGGTAACGGCAGTGCGCGTGCAGCGCGGCCAGCGCGCCGAGGCTGGTCCCCATCGCGATCCGCACGCTGGTCGCCAGCCGGCCGGCCAGGGCCGGGAGGACCGCCCCGGCCAGGGCCCCGGCGTAGTGCGGATTGGCCGAATACCAGCGGTCCCGCGACCCCGGACTGAGCAGCGCGGCCCGCAGGCGCGGCAGCCAGCCGCCCGCCACCCCCGCCGACAGGTAGCCGGTGAGGCGGGCCAGCGCGTCGTACTCCGGCCCGTCGTGCACCACGAGTAGCGGGAGGACCTCGTCGTCGCCCGCATCGGCCGGGGCCCAGGTCCGGACCGAGATCACGCCGTCGAGCGAGCCGCCGGGCACGTCGATGGCGGCGGACCGGCCCGTCTCGGCCGGGTTCGCCAGCCAGCCCGGCGGCGCGTAGCCAGGGAACTCAAGGACGCTCTTGGGTCCGAACGCCCCCTGAACCTGCCGCGGGTTACCCGGATCGGGAACGGTCTCGGCGCCCCCGTCGCGATAACGGAGCTCGAGGAGATACTCCATCCGGGTCACCGGCGGCCGCTCGGTGACCAGCTCCCAGCCTGGGCCCGCGCGCCGGAAGTCGAGCCGGTCGCCGGGGATGCGCACCTCCTGGCTCAGCCGCACGCCCGCCAGCCGGTGCCCGGGATCGGCAACCCGGAAGGTCACGGTGGTATCGCCCGCCCAGGCACCCGCCACCGGTTCCGCTCCGGGTACATCGATCACTCGCACATCGTGCCTGGTCCGCGCGGAACATGACAACCCAGGCGCGCAGGCCCCTAGGGATGCCGCGATGTGCAGACCGCGACCCGGCGCTGGCCGGGCAGACGCACCGCCGCGAAGGCGCTTGAATCTACTCAGCTGGGTAGCTCGCAGGACATGGGCGAATCCGTAACGGCCGTGTTGTTCGACGTGGACGGCACGCTAATCGACAGCAATTACCTGCACGCGGTGACCTGGTGGGAGGCGTTCGGTCAGGCCGGCTACGAGGTGGCCATGGCCGACATCCACCGGGCCATCGGTATGGGCTCGGACCAGATGCTTGACCAGCTGCTCCCCCGTGACAGGGACGCTGGGGGTGACCGCGACATCCGCGCCGCGCACGGTGCGCTTTACGCGACCTACTGGTCGCGGTTGCGGCCCCTGCGCGGCTCCGCCGACCTACTGCGCGCATGCAAGAAACGCGGCCTGACAGTCGTGCTGGCCAGTTCCGCCGACGAGCGGGAGTTCAACGTGATGCGCGCGGCCCTGGACGCCGAGGACGCCATCGACGCGGCCACGTTCTCCGGTGAGGTCGAGCGCAGCAAGCCGGCGCCGGATCTGGTTCAGGTGGCCCTGGATAAGGCCGGGGTGGCGGCTGGTGCGGCCGTGTTCGTGGGGGACACTGTTTGGGATGTGCGCGCCTGCCAGCACGCCGGAGTGCGCTGTGTCGGGTTGCTCAGCGGCGGCATCGGCCGCGACGAGCTCCTGGGCGCCGGCGCGGCGGAGGTCTACGACGATCCCGCTGACCTGCTCGCCCGCTTCCCCGGCGGTCTGCTCGGAGCGTCGTGAGACGCCAGCAGCGCCGGCCGTGGCAAGAAGAGGACCGGGCGTACCTCCGACGGGCCATCGAGCTCTCCCGCGGCTACCTCGACGACGACCGCCGATGGCCTTTCGGGGCGCTGATCGTGGTCGGCGGTGAGATCGTCGCGGAAGGCGTGAACCGCGTGGTCGAGCTGCGGGATCCGACCGCGCACGCCGAAATGCTGGCGCTGCGCGCGGCCGGAGCGGCCCTGGGCACGCACCTGTTGAAGGACGGCGTGCTGTACTCCAGCAGCGAGCCCTGCCCGATGTGCCTGACGGCCTGTTACTGGGCCTGCCTGCCGCGGGTGGTGTTCGGTGCCACCAGTCATGACGTCGCCGCCTGCGGGCTGCGCGATCTCGAGCTCTACCAGGAGCTAACGCGACCGGCCGAGCGGCGGGCAATGCCCGAGGACGGCGCCGAAGGCGAACTCAGGCAGAACGCCGCCGCCGTGCTACGTGACTGGGCCGACCATTTTGCGGCGGCCTCCGGCGCCGGCTACTGACGCGCTTCCCTTCACCGGCCGCTCCGCCCGCATGACCAGTATCGTCACGTCGTCCACCAGGTTGCCCCCGGTGAAGTCGAGCATGGCCCGGCGCATCGACGCCACGATGGCGCCCGGCGCCTCGCCGGCCAGGCCGGTCAGCTCATCGGCCAGCCGGTCCTGGAAGTAGGTGTGGTCCGGGCCGCGGGCCTGCGCCACGCCGTCGGTGTAGAGGAACAGCACGTCACCGGTGTCCAGCGTCAGTTTCTGGGTAGCGGGCTCGGCATTGGCGAAGAGCCCGAGGGGAAGTCCGCCGCCGGTCATCATCCGGACTCCGCCGTCCGCCCGCAGCAATATCGCGGCCGGGTGGCCAGCGCTCCCGATGACTACCTGCAATTTGCCATCCCGCCAGGCCAGATGGGCGATATTCGCCGTGACGAAGCCACCGTCAAGCGACAGTTCGTCCGCCAGCACGATCTCATTGGTCAACGCCAGCACCTCGGCGGGATCGGCGCAGCGGCGCGCCAGGACGCGGATCGCGTGCCGCGCCGCGGCCGTCACGGCGGGCGCCTCCTCGCCCTTCCCGCACACGTCGCCGATGGCTATCCCCCAGCCGTCCGGCGTCTGGTAGACGTCATAGAAATCGCCGCCGACCTCCGGATCTTCGGCGGCGGCCAGGTAGGTCACCGCGACGTCCACCCCGGGAATATCGGGGCGGCGACGCGGCAGCATGCTGGCGTGCAGCGCGTCAGCGGTATCGGAACGGCGGCGGAACGTCCGGCTCACCCGGATCGCCAGGGCCATCTGCCGTCCCAGTTCCTCGACGAGGGCCAGGTCGGCCACCTTGAAATGCCCGTCCACGGCGCGCCGGAGGAGAGTCAGGACGCCGTACCGGTTCTCGCCGTCCGTCAACGGCACCGACAGCACGGACGTGGCGTCCGCCTTGGTCAGCAGCGGCTCGCCGGCCAGGTCCGTACCCAGGACGCCGGGGTCATCCACGTGGGCGATGAGCACAGAGCCGCCTGATTCGTGCACGTGGTGCGGAATCGACCCGGGCGGCGGGTCGACGGCACCGATGGCACTGGTCAGGTCGGCGAGCCTGGGGTCGTCCGGCCCGAGCACGAACTGCCGCCGCACCTGGTGCCTGCGCTCAAGATCAACTATTACCAAGGCCGTGAGCTCGCCGGCGAGCAGGCGTGCGCACCGCTGCAGGGTTCGTGACTCGCTGAAGCCCTCGTTCTCGAGCAGCAACCTGGCCATGGCCGTGACCAGGTCAAGCCGCCGGGTGATGGCCTGGACGGCGCCGAGCCGGGATCGATCGCGGCCCGGCTCCTCAGCGCGGCCTGGCCCCTCAGCACTGGCCAGTCCCTCTGCGCTGCCCAGCCCCGCAGCCGCGTCGCCCGGCCCGGCGTCTCCGGCCCCGGGCCGGGTTGGGGCGGCCTCCCGGACCGCGACCATCAGCGGGTCGGCCTCGCCGCGGACCCCGACCCGGCCGATGATGAGCTCACTGGGCACCAGGCCGTCCGCGGCCAGCAGCGCGCACCGGATCCGGCGCGGCGCGCCGGTCCGGCCGACCGCGGTGAGCTGGGAGTGAACCGCGGCGCGGGACGGCAGGTTGACGAAGGCCGTGAACGGCCGGCCGGTCGCGTATCCGGGCTTGGCCCCGATCAGGTCGCCCGCCGACTTGTTGACCCGCTGCACCGTCCCGTCGCGGGTCAGCAGGAACAGCGGCACGGGCGCGTCCTGGAAGGCCGCGCGCAGCAGGCTCCGCTCGGCGCTGTCACTACCCGGCGGCTGGCTCCCCTGGGGCGGCCGGCCCGCCGGGCGGCCGGCCGTACCCGCCACCGTCCTGAGCAGGTCGATCGCGCCCTCAAGCTCGGTGAAGGCGGCGTCAAGCACATCGCTGGGCTCGGCGCCCGGCGACTTGGACGCCTGGCGCAACGCGGCATACCGCGCCTCGAGGTCAGTGACCTGGAGGCCCGCTCCGTCAGGGCCTGGGGTTTCGTTCACGGACCAGTCGTTATCCCGGCTACGTGGTCACCGGGGTCCGCCGTAGCGCGATCATCGCGACGTCGTCCTCCCGGGGACCGAAGATGGATATCAGGTGGTTGGTGAAGGCCTCGACGTCTACGCCGCTGACCTCCTGGGCGGCCACGCGCAGCTTCTCCAGGTTGACGTCAATGAGCACGCCCCGCTCCTCCACCAAGCCATCGGTCATCAGCAGCACCGTACCTCCCTCCGGCAACGACGTCGCCTCGACGTGCGGCTCGTGCATAGGCAGGCCGAGCAGCAGGCCTCCCTCGCCAAGATAAGCCGCGCGGGCACCGTCCACGACCAGCAGGGGCATGTGCCCGCAGTTCACGATCTGCATGTCCCCGGTGGCGGGATCGATAAGAGCCAGGCACAGCGTGGCGATGATGCCCGGGTGGTAGCGCGTCAGGACCTCGTTGACCAGGCCGGTGATGGCCAGCGGCGAGTGCCCTTCGACGGCGAAGGCGCGCAGCGCGTGCCTGAGCTCGCCCATGACGGTCGCCGCGTGCAGCGAGTGTCCCTGGACATCGCCGATTGCGACCAGGACCTTGTCGCGCCAGCGGAGCGCCTCATAGAAGTCGCCGCCGACCTCGGCCTGATCACTGGCCGGGAGGTAGCGGAACGACATGGCCAGGCCGGGCACCTCGGGCGGGGCCGCGGGCAGGAAGCTCCGCTGCAAGGTCATGGCGACGAGGTGTTCTTCGGCGTAGGAGTGCAAGGCCTCGACCGCCAGCGCGACCGACTGCACGAGCTGGCGCAGGATCTGCCGCTCCTCATCACCGGGTACGCCCTCCGCCGCGACCACTGTCGCCACCGGCGGCCGGTCCGCCTTGGTCCGGGCCGCCGCCAGGCAGACATCGCCCCGCAGCGTGCTGTCGGGGACCAGCCGCAGCCAGTCATCGCGGGGGACCATCAGGGCCGCGCTGGCCCCGCCGGCCCCGAGCACGTGCCCGACTACCTTGTCCGCCAGCCCCTGGGGGCCGCCGCGCTGGACGGGCTCGGGATGCTGGGGGGAGGCTGACATCCTGCGAACCTGGCCATCCGGCATTTCCAGCAGCACGACGGCGGGGGCGGCGAAGATCCGCGCGGCGCCCGCGGCCGCGGCGCGGGCCAGCCCGTCAAAGGTGTCGGCCGCGTTGATGTCCAGGGTCGAGGCGGTCAGCGCGGCCAGCAGGGCCGCCGTCCGCTCGGCGCGCTGCCGCGCGCGCGAATAACGCAGCGCGGCCATGACGACGGCGAGCAATTCCTCGGGTTCGGTCGGCTCGGTCAGATAGGCATCGGCGCCTTGCGTCAGGCCCAGGGCCCGGTCGGAGACGCCGATCGCGGTCGCCGAGACCTGGACCACCGGAATCGCGGCGGTTCGCGGGTCGTTCTTGATCCGCCGGCAGACTTCGTAGCCGGTCATATCGGGCAGGTTGATGTCGAGCAGGATGAGTTCGGCCGCGTCGACCTTGGCTAGGGCCTCGTGGCCGGTAGCCGCTTCGACCACCGTGTGGCCCGCCCGCCGTAGCCAGGTGGCAATGACGTAGCGCTTGGCCTCGTCGTCGTCGACGAGGAGCAACGTCGCCGGAGTGTCAGTCATCGCGCCCCTCGCATGACGCCGCGGATGGTGAATTCCAGCCGCTCGGCGGTGAGCTCATCTTTGCGCAGCAGGGCGGCCGCGCGCGGCGGCCGGGGCGCATCCGCGGCCGTGACGATGATCGCGGGCACCGAGGCGGGCAGGCCGGCCAGCAGGGCGAGACCGTCCAGGCCCGGCATCCGCATGTCCGCCAGGACGAGGCCGGCTGGGGTGGCGGCGAGGATGTCCAGGGCCTGACGACCATCGGCGGCTTCAAGCACCTGGTCCGCCATCGGCGTCAGCATGCCCGCCAGCACCGCCCGGAAGCTGGCGTCGTCGTCGGCGATGACCACGGTACCGATGGCCGGGGTGCCGTGCGGCAAGCTGAGTACGACCGTGGTGCCCGCCCCGGCCTCGCTGGTCAGCTCCAGGTCCCCGCCCAGGATCTCGGCCAGCCGCCGCGCGTAGGGCAGCCCCAGCCCGGTACCGCCACGGCGAACGCCCGGCACCTGGTAGAACTCCTCAAAGACCTGCCGCTGCAGGCCCGCGGCGATGCCGATGCCAGTGTCGGACACGCTGATCTGAACCGTGTCGCCCGCGACCCGCGCGCTGAGCCGCACCTCGCCGCGATCGGTGTACTTGATGCCATTGGACAGCAGGTTACGCAAGATGCTGGTCAAGGCGACCTCATCGGTCAGGATGCGGTCCGGCGCGCCGTCTTCGCTGACGATGACCTCGACCGGCTTGCCCGCTGCCATCGGACGTGCGAGCCCGCGGAGCCGGCCGAACACCGCGCGCAGGCTGACGACCGCCGGATCGATATGCAGCTGTCCCGATTCGGCCTTGGCGACGTCGAGGAGATCGTTGACCAGGGCGAGCAGGACGCTGCCGGAGTTCTTGATGAGCTCCGCCTGATAGAGCCGTTCGGGATCGAGCCCGCCCGCGGCGCCGGGCTCGGCCAGCAGCCGGGCCAGTCCGATGATCGAGGTAAGCGGCGTCCGCAGTTCATGGCTGATGTTAGCCCAGAACCTGTCCTTGGATTGCGAGGCGGCCCGCAGTCGCTGCGACGTCTCGTCGAGCTCCGCGTAGAGGGCCACGACGCCGCGGTTAGTCTGCTCGAGCTCCTCGGACAGCTCGCTGTACAGGGCCATGACGCCGTGATTCGTCTCCTGCAGCTCGGAGTTAAGCAGCAGCAGCTGCTCCTTCTGCTTCTTGAGATCTTCGAGCGCGGAGATCAGGTCCTGGTTCTGCCGCCGCAGCTCGTCGAGCGCGGACTGGGGCGCCGCGGCGGCCAGTCGCTCCCGGACCAGTCGCATGTCGGGCTGCACACCCGGCGGCCGCCGTTTGCTCATCCGTACGACATGTCCGTCGGCGCTGACCTGGTCCATGAGCCGGCCGGCGGCGGCCATTCCCTCGGCAGGCGGTTCGCCGTCCAGGGTGACGGCCAGCAGCAATTCGGTGTCGTCGATGCTGAACGTGATGGCTGCGGTCCGGCCGGCCATGACCGCGCTGCGGCTGATCTCGCTCAGGGCGGTGGCCACCCGGATCTGATCCTGGGGCTCGAGGTCCAGACTGGCCGCCAGATCCCGGCCCAGCTGGCGGGCCGCGTAGACGCCGGTTCGATCCCGGACGTCAAGGCGGGCCAGTTCGGAGATCATGACTTGAGCACGAGCACGCCGGCGTCATCACGGTGAATTCCCGCCTCGGCCAGCAGGACGGCCGCTACGAGCAGCGGATCCCTCGCGTCCACGCCCGGCATGGCGGCGACCTCCCAGCGGCTGCTTATGCCGTCGGAGTGCAGGATAATGGCCGCACCGGGGGGTACCTCGTACTCAAACTGGCGGATACTACGCGCCTGATGGCCGGCGATTCCCGGCACCGAGAGCATGCTCTTGCGGCGGCCCTGCGACAGGATCGACGCCGCGACATTGCCGAGTCCCGCGAACCGGGCCACATCCTTGACGACCTGTACGATGCCGACGGCCCCGCCGCGAGTACCGCTCATCCGCCGGTGCGCTCGCTCAAGCAGTACGGCCGGCTCGCCCGCGGGCTCGTCAAGGACTGCCGTTACCGCTACCGCTGACGCCGCGGCGGCGAGCGGGCCATGCCCGAGGCCATCGGCCATTATGGCGGTAACGGTGTCATCCGTCTGGACCGCGCCGAAGGCATCGCCGCATTCGAACTCTCCGGTGATGGGCCTGATCAGGCCGGCGCACCGAATCTGCGGCCGGGGGATCGCCGCCCGTCCGGACTCCGGCCAGAACCGGGCGATCAGCGCCGTCCCGTGGCCCGGCATGGAATACAGGTCACTGAAATCGGCGAGCCGCCTGATCGCCCCCAGGCCGATGCCCAGCGTGCCGGCGGTGGAGTGACCGTCTCGCATGGCCGCGCCGACGTCCGGCAGCCCCGGCCCTGAATCGATGGTGACGAGCTCGATCCCGGGCGCGGCGGCGTCCCGGTTCACGCACAGCAGCAGCGATCCCTGGCGAGCGTGCTTGTACAGATTAGAGGCCGCTTCAGTCACGGCCAGCGCGAGCTGGTCCGTACGAGCGGAGGGGAACTGCAGGCGGCCCGCCAGGGCGGTCGCCGCGCTCCGGCAGCCGGCCACGGCGCTGGCGTCCTCGACCAGCTGCCACCGCATGTCCTGCGGGGGCGGGGCCCGCAACGGCCAGGTCAGCGGGACCACTTGACCACCACGACGCTGGTGCCGCCAGCTGGCTTGGAGATGAGCTCGAATTCGTCCACGAGCCGGCGGGCACCAGACAGGCCCAGGCCCAGTCCTTCGCCCGAGGTCCAGCCATCGGTCAGGGCCAGGTCGATATCGGCGATACCCGGGCCGTCGTCGGTGAAGTCGATCCTGACGCCCTTCCTGCCGTGGCCCGAGGTGATCACTTCGACGCGGGCCGTCCCGCCGCCACCGTGCACCAGGGCGTTGCGGGCCAGCTCGCTGGCGGCGGTGATCACCTTGGTCTGGTCCACCAGGGACAGGCCGCTCTCTGCGGCTACGACCCGCACTTGCTGCCGGACGCGCACCACGTCGTCACCCGACTGAATGGGCAGCTCATGCATTAAGAGCTTCCGCTCAGGAGCTGGAGCCCCTTTTCCGCGTTCAGGGCGGTGCGCACGCCGCGCAGGGACAGTCCCAGTTCGGTGAGGGTGATCGCCACCGCCGGGCGCATCCCGACCAGAACCGTCTCGGCGTCGAACAGCCGGGAGATGGAACCGATCATGGTCAGCATCCGGCCGATGAAGGAGTCGACGATTTCCACCGCGGTGATGTCGATGATCACGCCGCTCGCGCCGGTCGCGGCCAGTTCTTCGGCCAGGTCTTCCTGCAGTCGCATGACGCTCTCGTCCTGCAGGTCGATCTGGATGGAAACGAACAGGGTGCGCCCGAGCTTGAGGATCGGCACCCGCTCCATCAGGACGGGCCGATCTTCGTGACCTTCAACCCCGAGCGCCTCAGCGCGTGCGCCAGCGCATCGGCCAGCGTCGCCTTGGTGGCGATGTCACCGAACTCGATGCCGAGCGAGACGATCGTCTGGGCGACCTGGGGCCGGATGCCGCTGATGATGCACTCCGCTCCCAGCAGGCGCGCCGCGTTCACCGTCTTCAGCAGGTGCTGCGCCACTTCGGTATCCACCGTCGCCACGCCGGTAATGTCGAGTACCGCGTGGTCGGCCCCGCTCGCGACCAGGGTCTCAAGCAGCTTCTCCATAACCAGCTGAGTTCGCGCGGAATCAAGGGTCCCGACCAGCGGCACCGCGATGATGCCGTCCCACAGCCGGACCACCGGCGTGGACAGCTCCATCATGCTCGTGGCCTGGTCGGCGATGATCCGCTCCCGCGCGGCCGCGAAGGTCTCGAAGGTATGCAGGCCGAGATCGTCGATCAGGCGGGAGAAGGCGAGGTACTCCGGCATCAGCTCCGCCGCGTCCGCGGTCAGCTCGTAGACGGCGTCCTTGACCGAGAACACGGCGAGGGCCGTCTCACTGGGCGTGAAGCCGTTCCGCGCGCGGGACCGGGACAGCTCGGCCAGGGTCGCCCGCAGCTCGCCGAGAGCATGCTCATCCGCGCCTGACATGACCCTGATCAGCAAGGAGTAGATGTCATCAAGTTCACGCCGGAGTTCGACGACCGAGCTCCGGCCGCGGATGCCCGCCGCCACCAGCTCACTCCAGCGGCCGACAATTTTCTCCTGATGGTCGCGCATATAAGCGGCCATTCGTCCCTGGCTGCTGCCAGCGTCCATGGGTGCACGTTCCTATACATCTGGTGGCCGGTTACTCGGGTACCGCCCAACAGTACATCCGGGGCGAAAGATGCTTCCGTGTTCGTCACCGACCGGCGGCATGGTCCGGCGTTTCAGGCATACGATCTGGATGAACGTCCGACCTCATGGGAGCGCAGCGTGGCCGAAGTCAGCTTCTCGGTGGAGGCTGCTGACGCCTGCGTGGTGGTCACCGCCAGCGGCGAGCTCGACGTGACCTGCAGCCAGCGTTTCGACGACAGCCTCGCCGAGGCGAGCGCCACCAGCGACCGGGTCATCCTCGACCTGTCCGGGGTGGACTTCATGGATACCACCGCGCTGGCGGTGATCGTCGGTTACTGGCGGCGCCAGGTCGAGGCCGGAGGCATGTTCCTCCTGGCCGGCGCGCGTTACCGTTACACCAAGGCGCTCTGGATCACCGGCCTCGCCGACCGGTTGCCGATGCACGACACCGTCGGCGAGGCCCTCGAGGCCGCTCGCCCTGATCCTGGCGCCCCTGATCCTGGCGCCGGGGCCGCTAGCGGCGGCGCCAGGGAATCAGGCGAGCCTGACGCCACCGCCGGGTTAACCGGACGGTAGCTCGATCACCAGCGATACCAGCGGCCTCGCGATGAACCTTCGCCCATCCGGACGAGGAACCCGACCAGCCAGATCACCAGGACAACCAGGGCGATCCACCACAGGATGTGGATCGCGAACCCAAGCCCGCCGAGAATCAGGGCGAGCAGCAGAACGAGCAAGATGATACCCATGAGCCGATTTCCTTCTTTCTGTACGGCCACCCAGAACGGGATCCGATTACCCGGCTCGCACCGATCCACACCAGCTAAGCGGGCCGAATTAAAGTCGGCCGAGCGAAGACATCCCCGGTTAGGGCTTGAGGCTCTTGGCGGCGTCCTTGACCTTCTCGCCGGCCTGCTTGACGTCGCCCTTGGTCTGGTCGGCCGCGCCTTCGGCCTCGAGCCGCTCGTTACCGACGGCCTTGCCGGTGGTCTCCTTGATCTTGCCCTTGACCTCTTCGGCCTTGTTGCTGGCCTTGTCGGAAGTGCTCACTGTCGTTTCCTTCTCTCTGCACCGGTCATTCGTGTGCGCACCTCCACTGCCCCCGATCACGCGCCCGTAACGCATCGGGAGGCGTTTTCGGGTTTTCAAGCCCCCCGGCGCCTCAGCTTGACCGGTAGGTGTAGTGCTCAGGGTCGAAGTAGCTGATCGCGAGCTCGACCGGGCGGTCGCGGGTATCGCGGTACAGTGACCCGGCTGCGCAGGCCCGCCGACAGGTTCATGGCTAAATGGCCGTACATTAACGTATATTCAGTCGGCCAAGATGGAGCGAATCGCTGGTCATGACACCTGCCGCGGGGATCCGGGCGGCCGCCCCGGCCGCGTGGAGCTGTGAAAACGCCGCGGATACGCTCCGGCGCTGGCCATGACGCGGCCGCTGGACGGCATCACGGTCGTCGCGCTCGAGCAGGCAGTGGCGGCGCCGTTCGCCACCCGCCAGCTCGCCGATCTCGGCGCCCGGGTGATCAAGGTCGAGCGGCCGGGCGGCGGCGACTTCGCCCGCGACTACGACCGCACAGTGCACGGCCAGGCCAGCTACTTCGTCTGGCTGAACCGCGGCAAGGAATCCCTCGAGCTCGACGTCAAGAGCCCCGGCGGGCAGGCCGTCCTGGCCGCGCTGCTGGCCCGCGCCGATGTCTTCGTGCAGAACCTCGCGCCCGGCGCGGCGGACCGGCTCGGCCTGGGCGCGGAGCCGCTGCGCGCCCGGTACCCGCGGCTCATCTGCTGCTCGGTTTCCGGCTACGGCCCGGACGGCCCCTACCGCCACAAGAAGGCCTACGACCTGCTGGTGCAGTGCGAAGCCGGGCTCCTCTCGGTCACCGGGACGCCGGACGAGCCGGTCAAGGCCGGCATCTCGGTGGCCGACATCGCGGCCGGCATGTACGCCTACAGCGGCGTACTCACCGCCCTTTACGAGCGGGAACGGACCGGGCTTGGCACCAGCCTCGAGGTGGCCATGCTGGACGCGCTGGGCGAATGGATGAGCCAGCCGTTCTACTACAGCGTCTACGGCGGCACGCCGCTGCGCCGCAGCGGCGCCCGGCACGCCTCCATCTCGCCCTACGGGCCGTACGCTACCCCCGGCGGCCAGGTATTCATCGGCCTGCAGAACGACCGCGAGTGGGCGGTGCTTTGCGAGCGGATCCTGCACCGGCCGGACCTGATCGCCGACGCCAGGTTCGGCACCAACCCGGACCGGGTGGCGAACGACGAGGAGCTCACGGCGATCATCGAGGACGCGCTGAAATCGGTGCCGGCCGGCCAGCTCGCCGACCTGCTCGATGCGGCCGGGATCGCCAACGCCCGGCTCCGGACCCCGGCGGAGTTCGCGGCGCACCCTCAGCTCGAGGCCAGGAACCGGTGGCGCGAGGTGGACTCGCCGGGCGGCCCGGTCCGGGCCCTTCTCCCCCCCGTCAGCGTGGCCGGCCGCGAGGCGGCGATGGGCGCCGTCCCGGCCCTGGGCCAGCACACCGCCGCCATCCTGGCCGAACTCGGCCTCGACGGGTCGCACACTCAGTGAGAACCTGGAGGACATGGTGACCGCACCCCAGACCGAACAGCCGAGCTACCCGCTGGTCATCGACGGACAACGGATCGAGGCCGCGTCGGGGCACCGGTACGACACCGTCGACCCGTTCCTCGGGGCACCGTGGGCCTCGGCGGCCGACGGTGACGCCGAGGACGTGAACCGGGCGGTCGCGGCCGCGCGGCGCGCGCTGGCCGGGCCCTGGGGCCAGCTCACCGGATTCGGGCGCGCCCGGCTGATGCGGCGGCTGGCCGAGCTGATCGCCCGGGACGCCGACCGGCTGGCCGAAATCGAGACCCGCGACACCGGCAAGCTGCTGCGCGAGATGCGCGGCCAGCTGGCCAGCATCCCGGAGTGGTTCTACTACTTCTCCGGGCTGGCCGACAAGCTCCAGGGCTCGACCGTCCCCGTGGACAAGCCGAACTTCCTCGTCTACACCAGGCGCGACAGGCCGGCGTGGTGGCGGCGATCGTCCCGTGGAACTCCCCGCTGCTGCTGCTGACCTGGAAGCTCGCGCCGGCCCTGGCGGCCGGCTGCACGATGGTGGCCAAGCCGAGCGACTACTCCCCCGCCTCGGCCATCGAGCTCGCCGCGCTGATGGACGAGGCCGGGTTCCCGCCCGGGGTGTTCAACGTGGTCACCGGCTTCGGGCCCGCGGTGGGCAAGGCCCTGGCCGCGCACCCGGACGTGGACAAGGTCGCGTTCACCGGCTCCACCGCGGTCGGTGCGGAGGTGGCCAAGGCCGCGGCCGCGAACATCACCGGGGTGCTGCTCGAGCTGGGCGGCAAATCGGCCCACGTCGTCTTCGACGACGCCGACCTCGACGCGGCCTGCAACGGGGTCCTGGCCGGCGTCTTCGCCGCCACCGGCCAGACCTGCATGGCCGGCTCCCGGCTGCTCGTGGCCCGGGCGGTACACGACGCGCTGGTGGACAAGATCGTCGACCGCACCCGCTCGATCCGGCTGGGTGACCCGCGAGCCGCGGACACCGAGATGGGCCCGGTGGCGACCGAACCCCAGTACCGCAAGGTCCTGTCGTTCCTGGATTCCGCGGCCAGCGAAGGAGCTACCCTGGCCGCGGGCGGCCGCGCCGACGACCGGCTCGGCGGGTTCTTCGTCCAGCCGACCGTGCTCACCGGCGTCAAGCCCACGATGACGGTCGCCTGCGAGGAGGTGTTCGGCCCGGTCCTTTCTGTCATTGCGTTCGACTCCGAGGAGGAGGCCATCGCGCTGGCCAACGACAGCCGGTACGGCCTGGCCGGCGCGGTCTGGACCAAGGACATCCACCGCGGCCACCGGGTCGCCCACGCGCTGCGCACCGGCACCGTGTGGATCAACGCCTACCGGGTGGTCGGGCCCGACGTCCCGTTCGGCGGCTTCGGCCTGTCCGGGCTCGGCCGCGAGAACGGCATCGACGCGGTGCACGAGTACACCCAGACCAAGGCCATCTGGGTCGAGCTCACCGGCGGCACCCGCGACCCCTTCACCCTGGGCTAGCCCGCCCGGTACGAGCCGACGATCTCCGCGTCGGCGGCCGCCGGTCCCTCGGCGCACCGGTCCTTGATGCCGCGCTGGAACTCGGCGAAGGCGGCGGAACGCGTCAGCGGGTTATCGTCGCCGTCGAGCGTGGCGACGTGCACGAAACTGACCTTGTCCGCCAGCCGGAACGCGTTATACCGCAGTCCGGCCGGGTTATCCTGCGCCAGTTCGGCGAACACGGCGCGGATCAGGCGCTCGTTCTCGTCCGCGCATTCCGGCTTGGTCGTGTAGCGGATGATCTTGCTGACGGTCATGGCTCAGATCGCTCGCATTCTGTTGTTGCGGGGGTCGTGGGTGACCTCGGCCAGGCCGAGGGCCTCGAGCAGCGGGGGCAGATACATCCCGAACCGGCCGCGGTAGCCGTTGCGCAGGCCGTACCAGCCGCCGACGGGATTGCCTGCCGAGCGGCCCCACGCCTCGACCGTGCCGTCCGCGGCCGGCTTCTTCTCGTCGGCGGCGCCGAGCGGAACCCAGTCGCCCTGGCCTTTCAGCCAGGCGTGCAGGTCCTCGATGGCCCGCAGCCGGTACTTCAGGGTGGTGGAACCGACCTGGCAGACCAGGGCCGGCGGGTCGGCCTGCTCGTTCTTGTGCATCGTGTAACTAGAGGTCCCCGGCGGGGTCTTCAGCTCCCACGGGTCATCCTTGGTGCCTGCGGCCATCAGTGGTCCCCTCTGTGTTGCTCTATTGGGCGATTGCGGCCACGAAGTGCGGCAGCAGCGTCTGCCAGCCGGCGCGATTGCGGTCGCGCCAGATCCCGGCCGAGGTGCCCAGCCGGTCCCAGCCCTGGTGCTCGATCTCGACCCGGGTGGCGGCGGGGCCCTGCGCCAGGAAGCGGATCTCCACCTCGGTGGCGTCGGCGCGGTCGCGGCCGAGGTACCACAGGTAGGCCAGCCGCGCGGGCGGCTGCCATACCGTCACCTCGCCCCACTCGTGCTCGGCGCCATCGGCCGTGCGCTCGTAGATCCGGCCGCCCACGCCGGCCTGCAGGACGACCAGTTCGGGCTGCCCGGTCACGGTGTGATCGGGCGGCCACCACGTGCCGAAGCGGGACGTCCAGACGCGGAACGCGTGCTCGGCCGGGCAGGCCACGTCGAAGGACATCCGCAGCGGGTCAGTCATCCGGCGCGGCGGGGTCGGTGTTCTCGGCCAGCAGCCGGAACCGGCGGGCGGCGTCTCCCCAGACCCGCTCCAGGTAGGCCTGCACGGCGTGCATCCCCTCTTCCTGCAGGTGGTAGATCCGGCTGGTGCCTCGCGCCTGCTCCGCGACCAGGCCGGCGTCCTTCAGCAGGCGCAGGTGCCTGGAGACCGCGGGCCGGCTGATGGGCAGGGCCGCCGCGATGTCCCTGACCGGCTTATCGCCCTCGCTGAGCAGGCGCAGGATGTCGCGCCGGTGTGGATCACCGAGAGCCTCGAACGGGTCACCGCGGGCATGCGCGTGGCTCATTTCCGCGGGCCTCCCGTGGCGGCCGGTTGGTAACAGTCAAGCTACCGTAACACAAAGGTTACTGACTTCGCTACCGGCCGCGGCCGGCTAGGTGCGCACGCAGGGCGCCGGGAGGTGCACCACGGCCCGTTCGGCAGAAAAATCTCTTTTTTTATTCCGAACGGGCCGTCGGTGCACGCTCAGGGGTGACGTTAAGCGCTGGTCACATTCCCTGGTCACGACGGGTCTATAGGGCAGGACGGACCCCTCTAGATCCCAGGAGAGCATCATGCAGGCGCGGATGAAGAACCCGGCGATGATCATTCCCGAGGCCAGGCCGGCTATCCAGGCCCTGAGCGCGGCGGCGGCGAAGGGCGGCGTGCCGCCGGCCACGCTCGCGCTCGTCCACCTGCGGGCGAGCCAGGTCAACGGCTGCAGTGCCTGCGTGGATTACGGCTGGCGCGGGGCCAGGAAGGCGGGCGAGACCGACGAGCGGCTCTTCGCGGTGGCCGCCTGGCGGGAGGCACCCTACTTCACCGCGGCCGAACGGGCCGCGCTGGCGCTGGCCGAGGCGGCCACCCGGCTCAGCGACCGGGCCGACCCGGTGCCCGACGAGATCTGGGACGACGCCGCCCGCCACTACGACGAACCCGGCCTCGCGGCGCTGATCCTCACGATCGCCACCACCAACCTGTTCAACCGCCTCAACGTCACCACCAGGCAGGTACCGGGTGCCACCTGGGGGTGATCCTCGGCGGCCCGCTTGACGTGCGGGCGGAAATCTTAACTACACCTGAACTGGTTCCGGGGTGGGTTCTGGCTCGCGGCTGGGCATGCTCTTAGGCAGAGTTCCTTGCTCTGGTGCGGGCCGCGTCCCTGCCGCGGCCGCGCGGATGACATGAGCGGGTCCGCGCCGATCAGGCCACCCTGCAGCCTGATCGGCGCGGACCCCGGCTCCCGGAGCGACCCCGATGCTAAGTACCAGCTCAGTGCTGGCCGGCTTCGGAGCTGGCCGGCTTCGGAGCTGGCCGGCTTCAGTGCTCGTCGGCTTCAGTGCTCGTCGGCTGGGGCTGATTTGGGCAGCAGCCAGACCAGGCCGAGGCAGGCGGCGGCGATCGCGCCGACGACGGCGACGCTCACGGTCATGGCGGGCCCGGCGCCGTGCTGGGCCCGCTGGGTGAAGTAGACGGTCGTGACGACGGCGGAGCCGATGGCGGCGGCCAGCTGCTGGACCGCGCTCAGGGCGCCGCTGGCGCTGCCGGCCTCGTCGGACGCGACGTCGCCGATCGCGACATCGTAGATGCTGCTGAAGCAGGCGCCCATGCCGGCGCCGAGCACGAGGATCGAGGGGGCGATGGCCCACACGCTCACCGCGGTTCCTTCGGCCAGGACCGTCGCCCAGAGCCCCGCGGCCCCGGCCAGGGTGAAGCCCAGGCCGATGACCACGAGCATCCGGCCGAGCTTGGTGATCAGCGGGCGGCAGACCACGGACGCGATGATGATGCCGGCCATGAGCGGGCTCAGGGCGACCGCGGCCGCGTCCGCCTTCAGCCCGAGGGCGGTCTGGTAGAACAGCGAGATCACGTAGGCCAGGCCGTTAACCGCGGCGAAGAACGCCAGGCCGAGCAGCAGGCCCGAGGTGAAGCCCCGGTTAGCCAGCAGCGAGGGCAGGATCAGCGGCTCGGCGGCCATCCGCTGCCTGACCCCGAATCCGGCCAGCAGCACCGCGCCGGCGGCCAGGCACAGGACGGGAACGGCGGTCCAGCCCGCGGTCGAGCCCTCGATCAGGCCGTAGATCAGGGCGAACATGCTGGCGCCGAGCAGCCCGGAGCCGAGGCCGTCGACGGCGACGGCGCCGGACGGCTGGTCGTGCGGGAGGAGTCGTAGCGCGGCGGCGAAGCCGGCGCTGCCCAGGACGATGTTAATCAGGAAGATCGGACGCCAGGTCAGGCCCGCGAGGTCGGCGCTGATGATGAAGCCCGCGACGATCGGGCCCAGCACGGCGGAGGCCCCCATCACCGGCCCGAACACGCTGAACGCCCGGGGCATCTGCTCGCGGGACAGCGTGCTGATGAGGATGCCGATGCCCTGGGGGATCAGCAGCGCGCCGAAACCACCCTGCACCAGCCGCCCGGCGATCAGCATGGCCGGATCGACGGACAGGCCGCACCACAGCGAGGCGAGGGTGAAGCCGGCGATGCCGATCAAGAACATGCGCCGCCTACCGTACCGGTCACCGAGGCGGCCGCCCACCACGAGCAGGACGCCCATGGCCAGGGCGTAACTGGCTCCGAGCCATTTGATCAGGGCCTCGCCCCCGCCGAGGTCGCGGACGATGGACGGCGCGGCGATGTTGGTGATCGTCGAGTCCATCAGGTCGAGCACGTCGGCGATCAGCACGACGGCCAGGACCAGGCGCAGCCGGGTCGTCAGCCGGGCGGTATCGGCTGCGGGCGGCGCTGCGTTCGGGTTTTCGCGGGTCGCGGTCATCGTTTTCTTTCCGTAGTCCCGGGTTCCGGGCGGGGCGTCTGCA
Organism: uncultured Actinomycetota bacterium; assembly: GCA_963844625.1. Classification (GTDB taxonomy): domain Bacteria; phylum Actinomycetota; class Actinomycetes; order Streptosporangiales; family Streptosporangiaceae; genus Palsa-504. The sequence continues at coordinate 159,073 of CAWJPF010000011.1, forward strand.
GGATCCCGTTGATCAGCACGCGGAAGCCCCAGGTGAGCCGGTCCGGGCCCGGCCCGGACAAGAGCTCCGCGCCCAGCGCGGCGATCTGCGGGTAGCTGGCGGCGGGCGCTTCGCGAATGGCCGCCGCAACCGCTTCTTCTTCCTCCTGGGCGTCGATCGCCCGCTGGCGGGTGCCCTGCTCGGCGGCGGTCGAGGTCGCGAAGTGCAGCAGCAGGTCCACCGCCCACGCGGCCCGGTCCGGTGCCACCCCGCCCGTGCTCAGCAGCGCCAGGATGCCCTCGGCCAGGCTGAGGTAGGCCGGCCCGGCTGGCCTGGTCACCAGCACCGACTGGGCCAGCCCGGGTTGCCCGAACAAGATGAGGGTGTAGGACGTCAGGACCTCGATCAGCCGGTCACGCCAGTCGCTCGCGGCCGTGACCGGGCTCAGGTCCACCCGCCCGAGCAGTTCCTCGAGCATGGCCGCGTGCAGCTCGGCGGTGTTGCGGACGTAGACGTACAGCGACGCCGCGCCGGTGTCCAGCTCCTGCGCCAGGCGGCGCATCGTAACCCGGTCCAGGCCCTCCGCCTGCATGATCCGGACCGCGGCGGCGACGATGCCCGCGCGCGTCAAGGCGGGCTTGGCGGCCCGCTCGCGGCGGCTCACGACGGGACGGTTCTTAGCTGGCATGCCTGAACCATAACGAACATGTTCGTTAGAAACAAGTTCGGAGCGAACGTGTTCGTCGATGGCGTGGTGCTGGCGGGGTTCGGTGCTGGCGGGGTTCGGTGCTGGCGGGGGATGCGTTACTGCTGGGGTTCGGTGCTGCTGACGGTCGCGTTGCTACCGCCGGGCCAGGTGCGGGCGCGCCCCAGCTAAGTGCACCCTGGGTAACATGGTTCCCGCCAGCCACCTGGGCCCCAAGCTAGCTCGTCATTCGCTGTATGGGTGCAGCACCCTGCACACAAGAGTGTGCAGGGTGCTGCACCCATACGTTGGAACGGGGCCAGGAGGCGAGCCGGTGGCGGCTCCCGGCTTCCCGGGTCAGCCGGTCTGCCGGTCACCCGGTCGCCTCATTATCCTCGGTCGCCTGGTCACCCTAGTCGGCTGGTCACCCTAGTCGGCTGGTCACCCTAGTCGGCTGGTCACCCTAGTCGGCTGGTCACCCTAGTCGGCTGGTCACCCTAGTCGGCTGGTCACCATGGTCGGCTGCGACCAATGGCGTTAGATCACTCGTCTAGGGTGGCGGCATGGCGTCATGGTGGCAGCGCGAAGTGATCGCGGGCGTCAAGCTGCCGCTGATGCTGTGCTTCCTGGCGTTCGTCGTCACGTTCGTGGTGACCCGGATAGTCACGCGCATGATCCGCAGCGGCCGCGGCCCGTTCCGGAACCAGGTCACCCCGGGCGGGGTGCATATCCATCACGCCGTGCCCGGGATCGTCCTGCTGATCATCGGGGCCTTCACGGCGGTCGGCGACCCGGCCTCGCTGGGCTGGCGCTCGTTCGCCGCGGTGGCGGTCGGGACCGGCGTGTCCCTGGTCCTGGATGAGTTCGCGCTGATCCTGCATCTGCAGGACGTGTACTGGAGCGGCGAGGGCCGGGTCTCGGTCGAGGCGGTCGGCCTGACGGCCGCCTGCCTCGGGCTGGCGCTGGCCGGATTCAGCCCGGCCGGGGTCAAGGGCGCCGGCGGTTTCGAGCTCGACCTGCGGCTGACCGCTACCGGCGTCCTCATCGCCGATGGCGTGCTCGCCTTGATCTGCGTCCTCAAGGGCAAGTACCGGACGGCCCTGTTCGGGCTGTTCCTGCCGCCCCTCGCGTTGGTCGGCGCCCTGCGGATGGCCCGCCCGTCATCGGTCTGGGCCCACTACCGCTACCGCGGCAAGCGCCTGGAGCGCGCCACCCGCCGTGCCGCCACCTTCGACCGGCGGTGGATGCCGCTGCAGACCCACTGGGTGAACTTCGCCGGCGGCAAGCCGCACTTGCCCAGCCCCCGCCTGCCGCACCGGAACGACGATGCCCGCAGCTGAGGGCAGCGGTACTGTCGAGGATCGTGCGAATCCTTGTTCTTGGCGGTACGTCGTTCGTCGGCCGCGCCATTGTGTCGGACGCCCTCCGGGCCGGCGCCGAGGTGATCCTGTTCGGCCGGGGCCGGACCGGGACTGAGCTGTTCCCCGAGCTGACCCGGCTCATCGGCGACCGGGACACCGGCGACTACGCCGCGCTGCGCGACGGCCGCTGGGACGCGGTCGCGGACGTCAGCGGCTACGTGCCCCGGCACGTGGGGCAGGCCATGGACGCGCTGGGTGACCGGATCGGACGGTACTTGTTTATCTCCAGCCACGCCGTGTACCAGCTGGCGGGAGTGGGGCCAGGCTCGACCGAGGACACGCCGCGGCGTCCGCCGGTGCGGGACACCGAGGAACTCCGCGACGACACCTACGGTCCGCTCAAGGTGGCGTGCGAGGACGATGTGGTGGCCCGGTACGGCTCCCGGGCGACGATCGTTCGGCCGGGGAAGGTGGCCGGGCCGCACGATCCGCAGAACGGGCTCACGTACTGGGTGCGCCGGGCCGCGCGCGGCGGCCGGGTGGCGGTGCCGGCCGATCCCGGGCAGCCGGTTCAGGTCATCGACTCGCGCGACCTGGCCCGCCTGGTGGTGCAGCTGCTGGCCGACGACCGCCCGGGCGCGTTCCACGCGGTCGGGCCGGCCGAGCCGGTCACGCTGGGCGGGCTCATCCAGACCTGCGCGCGGGTCGCCGGTAGCGAGGTCGAGATCGTGCCGGTGCCACCGGGTCCGGCGGGTGCGATGTTCCCGCTGGTCCGGGCGAACTGGCCGTCGCAGCAGCGCAGCCCGGCCCGCGCCCGGGCCGCGGGCATGCCGGCGACGCCGCTGGCGGTAACGGCCGCGGATGTCCTGGCCTGGGATCGGCAGCGCGGCGAGCCGCCGCTCGCGGGCGGGTTTTCGCCAGCACAAGAGCGGGCGCTGCTCGCGGAATCATAAGGCGGGTCAGCCGCTGCCCGGGGCGTGCGGAACGGTACTCCGCGGCACGGTGAGGCAGGTCATGACGGCGGCGCCGAGCGTGACGAGGCTGGCGGCGGCCGCTATCCCGGTGAGATCGACCGCCTGGGCGAGGAAGGGGCCGGCGACGGCACCGGTAAGGGTGGCGGCGGCTTCACCGGCGAGGAAAACGGCGCTGACCCGGCCCAGGACCGCGTTGGGAATGACCCGCTGCACAGCGGTCTGCGGAACCACCTCGGACATCGTGCCGAACATCCCGACCGCCACCGCCGCGGGCAGCGCGGTGGCCAGCGATGATGAGGTGAACAGCAGGAAGTACGCGGCCGCGGTGGCCGCCAGGCTCGCGGTCAGCAGGATGCGGGTCTGGATCCGGCCCGTGAGCGCGCGGAAGAGCGGGGCGCTGAGCAGGACGCCGACGCCCAGGCAGGACAGCAGGAACCCGGTGTGCTCGCTGCCGCCGAGCCGCCGTACCCCGAAGGGGATGAGCACGGCGCTGAGCGATGCGTTGGCCGCCAGGAAGATAACCGTGACGGGAAACAGCGCGCGGGCGGCGGGCTGATCGCGCAGGACGCGCGTGCCCGCTACGAGGTCGCGGACGACACCGCCGATCGAGGCGGTGCGGTCCGCGGGCTGGCGGCCGGTCCGGGAGGTCAGGAGATTAGCGGCCGCGCAGATCACGTAGCTGAGGGCGTCGGCGCAGATCAGCCACCTGACGCCGAAGCGGATGAGCAGGAGCCCGCCGAGCGGGCCGCCGATGAGCTGCATCGTCCCGCCGGCCACGGCGTTGAGGGCGTTGGCGCTGCTCAGCAGGGTCCCAGTGCCCACGATGGCCGGCGTACGAGCCAGTGCGGCTGGCCCGTACAAGACACCGCCGGCATTCTCGGCGATGAGAGCGGCATACAGTACCCAGAAACGGCCGGGCGAGACGCCAAGCAGCATCACGGCCACGGTGCCAGCCCGGAACGCGCTCGTGGCGATCATCAGGCGGCGCCGGTCCCACCGGTCGGTGAAGACGCCGGCGACCGGGCCGAGGACCAGGCCCGGCAGGTACTGCGCGGCGAGCGTGAGCCCGGTGTCCCGTAGCGAGCCGGTGACGAGGAAGACGTGGGCGGGGATGGCCAGGATCAGCAGCCACGAGCCGAGAGCGCTGATGCCGCTGCCGGCCCACAGCAACCGGAAGTCGCGTATCCGCAGAGCCTGGAGCATGACCGCCGCCCGTCACTTGAACTATTCTGTGAGAATATCTCTACAGGTTGTTGTCCTGTCAAGATTGGAGCGGACGTGGATCATCGAACGATCGGGCGGGAGCTGCGGGCCCGGCGGACCGCGGCGGGCCGGACCGTGGCTTCGGTGGCGGCGGACGCGGGCCTGTCGGTCCCCTACATCGCCAACCTGGAGAACGGCCGGGGCAACCCGACTATCTCGGCGCTGACCCGGCTGGCCGAAGCTCTGGGCCTGCGGCTGGCCGTCACGCTGGCACCGGGCGAACCCGTACCGGGCGGACAGGGCCAGCGGGCCGCCGCGTCCGCGTCACCCGAGATGCCCGCCTCGCTCGTCCGGCTCGGACGCACGGCCAGGTTCCGGCAGGCCGTCACGGTCATGGCCGCGACGCTGGAGCTGGACGCCGATGAGTTCTCCGGCCAGCTGGTGGCCGTCCTGGCGATGCTCGCGCACACCGTGGGGCACGATCTCGCCGAGGCGGACTGGTGGCGCCTGCTGGATGCCCTGTTGCTGATCGCTGCTCATCCCGCGGGTTCGTAGCCAGGCTCTGCCTGATAAGACACTGTGCTATACATACGATCAGGGAACTATATTCTTGTATAGCCCAGCGAACGGGAGGCGGTCGCCGGTGGCAGCGAACGGGAGGCGGTCGCCGGTGGCAGCCACCGCGATACATACCGAGGGCCTGACCAAGCGTTACGGCGAAGTGGCCGCCCTCGACCACCTCGACCTCGAGGTCGGCCAGGGCGAGGTCGTCGGTTTTCTCGGGCCCAACGGGGCCGGCAAGACCACGACGATCCGCCTGCTGCTCGGGCTCATCCACCCGACCGAGGGGCGCGGCCTGATCTTCGGCCTGGACTGCCAGCGCCAGCCCGTCGAGACCCACCGGCGGCTGGCCTTCGTGCCCGGAGAGGCCAGCCTGTGGCCGTCGCTCACCGGCGCCGAGACCCTGCACCTGCTCGGGCGGGTCCATGGTCAGGCTGACGAGGCCTACCGGGACGAGCTGATCGCCCGGTTCGAGCTCGATCCCGATAAGAAGGTGCGGGCTTACTCCAAGGGGAACCGGCAGAAAGTCGTCCTGATCGGCGCCCTGATGGTCCGGCCCGACCTGCTCGTCCTCGACGAGCCGACCAGCGGGCTCGACCCGCTCATGGAGCAGGCGTTCCGGCACTGCATCCGGGAGGCACGCGACCGCGGCCAGACCGTCTTCCTGTCCTCCCACATCCTGAGCGAGGTGGAGGCGCTGTGCGACCGGGTGGGCATCCTGCGGGCGGGCAAGCTCATCGAAATGGGCACGCTGGCCGAGATGCGGCACCTCAGTGCGCTGATCGTGGCAGCGACCTTCGCCGGTCCCGTCCCCGACCTGTCCGGGGTCCCCGGCGTGACTTCGGTCCAGGTCGAAGGGCACATCGTCCGCTGCCACGTGCGCGGCTCCATCGAGCCGTTGCTGAACGTGCTGGCGACGGCCGGCGTCACCGAGCTGCTGAGTCGCGAGCCCTCGCTGGAAGAGCTGTTCCTGGCTCAGTACGGCGGCGAGGAGGCGCAGTCCCGTGCTGGCTAAGCCCGGTGGCGTGGTGGCGGGGCTGACGGCACGCAGGGCGGTCCGTTCGGGAGTAATTTGGGGTTATATCTTTGGCGTTGCCATCGCCTCATCGGCTCTCAGCTACGCGAAGATCTACAAGACCCCGGCGCAGCGGGACGCCCTGGCGGCGGCCTACGGATCCGACAAGGCGCTCAGCGCCCTGTTCGGACCCGCCCCGCAGCTGCAGACGGTGGCCGGGTTCACCGTGTTCAAGATCTCCATGACCCTGATCCTGCTCGGCGCCGTGTGGGGCCTGCTGACCAGCACCAGGCTGCTGCGCGGCGAGGAGGACAGCGGACGCTGGGAACTCCTGCTGGCCGGGCTGACCACCCGGCGGGGAGCGGCGGCCCAGGCGCTCGGCGGTCTGGGCGCGGGAGTGCTGGTGCTCTGGGCCGTCACGGCGGTCATCACCGTCCTGGCGGGCCGGGACTCGAGCGTCGGCATCGCCCCGGGGGCGGCGCTGTATTTCGCGCTGGCCATGGTGGCGGCGGCGGTCATGTTCCTGGCCGTGGGCGCCGTCACCAGCCAGCTCGCGGCGACCCGCCGTCAGGCGGCCTCGTATGCGGCGGCGTTCCTCGGCGTGGCCTACGCCGTGCGGATGATCGCCGACGCCGGCGTCGGCCTGCACGCGCTGATCTGGGTCTCCCCGCTCGGCTGGGTCGAGGAGCTGCGGCCCCTCACCGCACCACAGCCGCTCGCCCTGCTCCCGGTGGCCGGCTTCACCGCGGTGCTGGCCGTCGTGGCGGTGGACCTGGCCGGCCGCCGCGACGTCGGGGCGAGCCTGCTGCCTGACCGGGCCCGCCGCCGGCCGCACCTGCGGCTGCTCTGCGGGCCGGCCGGGCTGGCGATCCGGCTGGTGCGGCCCATGACCATCGGCTGGTGGGTGGCGATCGCCGTCGCGGGCGCGCTGTTCGGGCTCATCGCCAAGTCCGCAGGCGGCACGATCTCGGGATCATCGGTACAGCAGGTGTTCGCCAAGCTCGGCGCACCCGGGCAGGGTGCCGAGGCGGTGCTCGGCGCGTGCTTCCTCATCCTGGCGATCCTGGTCGCCTTCGCCGCCGCCGGCCAGCTCACCGCGGCGCGCTCGGAGGAGTCGGAAGGCAGGCTCGACCATCTCCTGACCCGCCCGGTCTCTCGTACGTCCTGGTTCGCCGGCCGGCTCGGGGTGGCCGTCGTCGCCATCGTGGCGGGCGGCCTGGCCGCGGGCGTCTTCGCCTGGCTCGGCGCCGCCAGCCAGCACACCGGGGTCAGCCTGGCCACGTTGCTGGCGGCCGGGGTGAATCTGGTGCCGCCGGCCCTGGTGATCTTGGGGCTCGGCGCCCTGACGTTCGGGGTCTGGCCGCGGGCGACGTCGATCGTCGTCTACGCCGTGCTGGGCTGGTCGCTGCTCGTCGTCATCGTCGGCGGCATCGGGGCCGTCAGCCACTGGGTCCTCGACACCTCGGTCTTCCATCAGATGGCGTCGGCCCCGGCCGTGCCGCCACGGTGGGAAGCCAACGGCGTCATGACGGCCATCGGCGTCGCGAGCGCCCTGCTCGGCGGCGTCGCGTTCCGGCGACGAGACCTGCAGGGCGCATGACCGCCGACGGCATCGCGTTCGAGGATCTCACCGCGCGCGCCCGGATACGCGAGGCGGCCCTCAAGCACTTCGCCGAGGAGGGCTACCAGCGGGCGACCATCCGGGGGATCGCCCAGACCGCCGGGGTCTCACCCGGCCTGCTCCGGCACCACTACGGCTCCAAGGAGGCCCTGCGCCAGGCGTGCGACGAGTACGTGTTCGAGGCGCTGCACCGTCTCAACGCAGAGCTCCTCGAGGACCTGGGTCGTGCCGCCGCCCTCCGGCGCGCGTCGGAGCGGTTCGGCCGGTACGTGGCCCGGTCGCTGGCCGACGGATCCGCCACGGCCGGGGCGATCTTCGATGAGATGGTGACGTCGACCGGGCAATGGCTCGCCCGTGCGGACGAAGCGCGCTCCGATTCCGATCCGCCCGCCGTCGACTGCCGGATCCGGGCCGCGCTCGTCACCGCGATGGCCGCGGGCATCTCCCTGCTGCACGAGCACGTTTCCCGGGCTCTGGGCTGCGACATGTTCGCGCCGGAAGGGGAACGGCTGGTCGCCCTCGGACTGCTCGACATCTACTCCCACCGGCTCCTGCCCCCCGAGAGCGCCGCCACCGCCGAAGCCGGGTTCGGCGGTGGCGGTGGCGGGCCTAGCACCCGAGGCCAGTTAATCGCGGCGGGAATCCTGGCTGCTCCCCAGGCCCGCGTGCCAACTGTGAACACCGATCCGCGCGTCGGCTCACGATCGAGGCGGCGGTGGATAGGGCGCCCCTGCCGCCCATGCCTCCGGCTGATTTAAGATTGCATTTCAGCGCCAATAGCGCCATAATGGCGCCATGCCTAGTGTTCAGATCAAGGACGTGCCGGAACGGACTCACGCGGTCCTGCGCCAGCGGGCCGCGGCGGCCCATCAGTCACTGCAGGAGTATCTCCGCGCCCGGCTCATCGAAGAAGCAGAGCAGCCGACGCTGGAGGAGATCCTCGACCGAGCCGGCGGCCGGCCGGCGGCACGGTCCCGCTCAGGACGGCCGTAGACACCATCCGCGATGACCGTGCTGGTCGTTGACGCCAGCGTCCTGGTCGTCGCCCTGGCCGACGATGGTGCCGACGGAGACCGGGCCCGGGCCCGGCTGCGCGGCGAGCGGCTAGTCCTGCCCGAGCTCGCCGACCTAGAGGTCGTCTCGGTGCTGCGGCGGCAGATCAGGACGGGCGGCATCGATGCTCGCCGCGCGGGCCTGGCCCTTGAGGACCTCGGCGCCCTGCCCGCCCGGCGCGCGCCGCACCGCCCGCTGCTCGCCCGGTGCTGGGAACTGCGCGACAACCTCACCGTGTATGACGCCGCCTACGTGGCACTCGCCGAGGCGATGCAGGCCACGCTGCTCACCGGCGATCGGCGGCTCGCCGGGGCCACCGGCCCCCGGTGCCCCATCGAGGTTCTCGAGCCGGCACCTGACCTGCCGCCGTGACGTCCTGGCCGTAAGCAGCTCACTGCGGGTCGTAGGCCAGGTTGGGACGCAGCCAGCGTTCCACCTCGGCCAGGTCCAGGCGTCGCCTGCGGGCATAGTCCTCGGCCTGGTCCCGGCCGATGCGTCCCACGGTGAAATACCGCGAACCAGGGTGGGCGAACAGCAGCCCGCTGACGCTGGCGGCCGGGGTCATCGCGTAGGACTCGGTGAGGGCCAGGCCGAGCTGGGCCGCGTCGAGCAGGTCGAAGAGGGCACGTTTCTGGCTGTGATCCGGGCTGGCCGGGTAGCCGAACGCGGGGCGGATGCCGCGGAAACGTTCGGCGTGCAGGTCCTCGACCGACGGGTTGGCGTCCGGCTCGTACCAGTCGCGCCGGGCCCGCAGGTGAATGTGCTCGGCGAACGCTTCGGCGAACCGGTCGGCCAGGGCCTTCACCATGATCGACCGGTAGTCGTCGTGGTCGGCCTGGTACGTGGCGGCGAGTTCTTCGGCGCCGTGGATCGCGACGGCGAACCCGCCCAGGTGGTCTCCGTCCGGGGCTACGTAGTCGGCGAGGCAGCGGTTGGGCCGGCCGCTGGCTTGACGGTCTGCTGCCGCAGCATCGGCAGCCGCAGGCTGCCGCGGTCAAGGCCGGGGTCGCGGTCAAGGCCGCGGTCGACGCCGCCGTCAAGGCCGAGGTCGACGCCGCGGCCGCGGCCGATCAGGATGTCGTCGCCTTCGGAGTGCGCGGGCCAGAAACCGTACGCCCCGCGGGCGCGGAACTGGCCGTCGGCGATGATCTGGTCGAGCAGGACGTTCGCGTCGTCGAACAGGTCGCGCGCGGCCGGCTGGTCGAGGATCGCCGGGTATTTGCCCTTCAGTTCCCAGGCGAGGAAGAAGAACTGCCAGTCGATCATCTGGCGCAGCGTGGCCAGGTCGGGCTGAACGGCCTGGACGCCGGTGAAGGCCGGAACCGGCAGGTCCTCGAAGGTGACCCGCTCACGGTTCGAGCGGGCCTGTCCGAGCGGCAGCAGGGGGCGCCGCTGCGTTTTCTCATGCTGGGTGCGCAGCCGTTCCTGCTCGGCGCGGTTAGCGGAGTCAAGCGCCTGCACCCGGTCGGGATTGAGCAGGTCCGAGACGACGCCGGTGACGCGGGAAGCATCGATCACGTGCACGGTGCTTCCGTCGTAGGCCGGCGCGATCCGCACCGCGGTGTGCTGGCGGGACGTCGTGGCACCGCCGATGAGCAGCGGCAGTTTCAGGCCGCGGCGCTGCATTTCCGCGGCCACGGTGACCATCTCATCCAGCGACGGGGTGATCAGGCCCGACAGCCCCACGGCGTCCGCGCTTTCCGCCACGGCGGTGTCGAGAATGGTGGCGGCGTGGACCATGACGCCGAGGTCGATAACCTCGTAGTTGTTGCAGCCGAGGACGACGCCCACGATGTTCTTGCCGATGTCGTGCACGTCGCCCTTGACCGTCGCGAGCACGATCCGGCCCTGGCCGCGGTCGTCCTCGGCGCGCCCTTCCAGCCGCGCCTGTTCCTTCTCGGCCTCCATGTAGGGCTCGAGGTAGGCGACCGCCCGTTTCATCACCCGCGCGCTCTTGACCACCTGCGGGAGGAACATCTTGCCCGCGCCGAACAGGTCGCCCACGACCTTCATGCCGTCCATGAGCGGGCCCTCGATCACGTCCAGGGGCCGCGCGGCGCGCTGCCGCGCCTCCTCGGTGTCGGCCTCGACGAAGTCCACGAGGCCGTGCACGAGGGCGTGCTGCAGGCGCTGCTCCACCGGCGCCTCCCGCCACGCGAGGTCCACCGTGCGGCTGGTACCGGGCCCGTTCACGGTCTCGGCGAACGCCACGAGCCGGTCGGTGGCGTCGGCGCGCCGGTCGAAGAGCACGTCCTCGACCAGCTCCAGCAGGCCGGCGGGGATGTCCTGGTAGACCGCGAGCTGTCCCGCGTTGACGATGCCCATGTCAAGCCCGGCGCGTACCGCGTAGAAGAGGAACGCCGAGTGCATCGCCTCGCGCACGACATCGTTGCCGCGGAAGGAAAACGACAGGTTGGAGATGCCGCCGCTGGTCCGCGCCCCCGGGCAGCGCTGCTTGATCAGCGGCAGGGCGTCGAGGAACGCCTTCGCGTAGCCGTTGTGCTCGGCGATGCCGGTGGCGACCGCGAGCACGTTGGGGTCGAAGATGATGTCCTGCGCCGCGAACCCGGCCTGCTGCGTGAGCAGGTCGTAGGCGCGACCGCAGATCGCCACCTTGCGTTCGGTGGTGTCGGCCTGTCCCTGCTCGTCGAAGGCCATCACGACCACGCCGGCGCCATAGTTCCTGATGCACCGGGCCTGGTCAAGGAAGGGGCCCTCGCCCTCCTTGAGGCTGATCGAGTTGACCACGCCCTTGCCCTGCAGGCACACCAGCCCCGCCTGCAGCACGCTCCAGCGTGAACTGTCCACCATGACCGGGATGCGGGCGACCTCGGGCTCGGTCGCGATCAGGTTCAGGAACGTGGTCATCGCCTGCACACTGTCGAGCAGGTCGGCGTCCATGTTGACGTCGAGCAGGTTGGCCCCGCCGCGTACCTGCTCCAGCGCGACGTCGACGGCGCCCGCGAAGTCGCCCGATTCGACCAGGCGCCGGAACCGCTTCGAGCCGGTGACGTTGGTGCGTTCCCCGATCATGACGAACCCGGTGCCTGGGCCGATCTCGAACGGCTCCAGCCCGCTGAACCGGGTGCGCGCGGGCGGCGCGGGCACGGGGCGGGGCGGCAGGCCGGACACGGCGGCGGCGATCCGCGCGATGTGCGCCGGTGTCGTCCCGCAGCACCCGCCGACGACATTCACCAGCCCGGCCCGGGCGAACTCACCGAGCAGCTGCGCGGTTTCCGCCGGGGCCTGGTCGTAGCCGCCGAACGCGTTCGGCAGGCCGGCGTTGGGATGGCACGCCGTGTACGTGCCCGCGAGCCGGGACAGTTCGGTGATGTGCGGGCGTATCTCCGCGGCACCGAGCGAGCAGTTCACCCCGGCCACCAGCGGGCCGGCGTGCTCGACCGAGCGCCAGAACGCCTCGACCGTCTGCCCGGACAGCGTGCGCCCGCTCCGGTCGACGATCGTCACCGAGATCCACAACGGCAGGTGCGCGGCCACATCGCGGGCGGCGGCGATCGCGGCCTTCGCGTTGAGCGTGTCGAAGATCGTCTCGACCAGCAGCAGGTCGACCCCGCCCTCGGCGAGCGCCTGCACCTGCTCGGCGTACGAAGCGTAAACCTGGTCGAAGGACAGGGCCCGGTACGCGGGGTCTTCCACCCGCGGCGACAACGACAACGTGACATTCAGCGGGCCGATCGACCCGGCCACGAAACGTCCGCCCGCCTCGTCCGCCGTCTGGCGCGCCAGCTGGGCGCCCCGCACGTTCATCTCCCGCACCAGCGACTGGAGCCCGTAGTCCGCCTGGCCGACGCTCGTCGCGGTGAACGTGTTCGTCGTGATGATGTCCGCGCCGGCCGCCAGGTACTGCCGGTGTATGCCGAGCACGACATCCGGGTTGGTCAGGTTGAGCAGATCCGGGTCGCCGGTCACATCCTGCGGGTGGCCGCTCAACCGGTCCCCGCGGTAGTCGGCCGCCGTCAGCCCCGCGCCCTGCAGCATCGTGCCCCAGGCTCCGTCGAGCACCACGATGCGCTGGTCGAGTAGCTCCCGAAGGGCCTCGCCCGCTCCCGCCGTCGATGACATATCCCCCGAGCACCTCCTGTAATAGGAGGCGCCCTTGATACGCGGTCCGGGTCGAGCGTGGCGGGCGTAGCCCGTTGCAGCGCCTCTCGACCTGACTGCCACCATACCGGCTACTGAGCTCCCGGCGAGTCCGCCCGCTCCCATTGGGCCGCCGGGCGGCCGTGCCGCTAGGCGCTGTCCGCCATCGCGGCACGGTGGCCGGCCGTCCGAAGACGGGCCAGTGTCGCCGCGAACTGCCGCAGGGTTCGCTCCGGCACGGCGGTGCCGAGCTGGCGCTGCAACTCGTCGTCGAAGGCCGCCCCCGCCGCGGTGAGGAGGCGCTGGCCGGCTGGCGTCAGCTCAAGCAGTGATGACCGCCGGTCGGCTGGGTTCGGCAGCCGCTGGCTTCGATCCGGTCCACCGGCTTGCTCGTGCCGCCAGTCGTGACACCGAGTTCGGTCGCGATGTCGTAGACGCGGCACTTCGGGAGCCTGTCCATCACGGACATGGGCTCGAAGTGCGTCAACGGCAAGTCGAACTCGCTCTTCAGCCGGGTGTCGACCGCGTTCCGGAGCTGAACCTCGAACCGGATGACGTGGTTGTACAGTCGCCTGAGGTCGGACACGACCGGGCTCACCCCCCGCGTCCGCACTAGTTTACCGCCTGCGGAAGCAACTTCCTGATAGGCCGATTCCCTGGAAGCGATGTGTGGGGGGGCATGTGACACCAGGTCCGTTCGGCATAAATGATTTTTTTCCGAACGGACGGGGGCTCCAGCCTCAGGCCAGGCCGCGAGCCCAGCCCGCGCGGCCGACTCTGCCTTCGGGCGAAGTAACCAAGGATTACACTGGGCCACCGAGGTGACGTCTGTTGAGCGCCGGTACATCCTCCCCGGCCGCCGCGGTTCCGGGGCTGACCCGCAGTGACCCGCACGGTCCCGGGATAACCCGCGAGCGGACCAGCGATGGCTTCCGCTACCGCGATCCCTCCGGCGCGCAGGTGCGGAGCAGCCAGACGCTGCTGCGTATCGGTGCGCTCGGTATCCCGCCGGCCTGGAAGGACGTCTGGATCTCGCCCGACCCGCTCGGTCACATCCAGGCCACCGGCGTCGACAGCCGGGGGCGGACCCAATACCGCTACCACCAGGTGTGGCGCGAGCAGCGCGACGTCCAGAAGTTCGCGCACATGCTCCGGTTCGCCGGCGCGCTGCCGGTGCTGCGGTCGGCCACCGTGCGGGACCTGGGCGGCCGCCACCTCGATCGTGACCGGGTCGCCGCCGCCGCGGTCCGGCTGATCGACCTCGGCCTGTTCCGCATCGGCGGGGAGAAGTACGCCGAACTTGACCACCACTACGGTGCGACAACGCTGCAAAAGCGCGATGTCACGGTGACGCGCGCCGGCGTCACGTTCGACTACATCGCCAAGGAGGGCAAGCGCCGGACGATCACCGTCACCGACGAGCCGGTCCGGGCGGTTGTGCGCGCGCTGATCCGCAGCGATAACCGCCTCGACCCGCTGTTCTCCTTCGAGGACGCCGGCGCGTGGCGGCCGCTTCGCTCCCACGAGGTGAGCAGCTACATCGCCACCCGCGCCGGCGACCACTTCACCGCCAAGGAATTCCGCACCTGGAACGCCACCGTGCTGATGGCGTTGGCGCTGGTGAACGCCGACGCGGCGCCGACCGCGCGGAGCCGCAAGAGCGCGATCACCGCCGGCGTCCGCGAGGTGGCGGACTGGCTAGGCGACACTCCGGCGGTGGCGCGCAGTTCTTACATCGACCCGCGGCTGATCAGCCGGTACGAATCTGACGGACAGCTGCCCACGATCCCGCGGCTGCCCGCCGTGCTGCCGGCCGCCGCGGAGGCCGAGGTCGCCGTCGCCGCGCTGCTAGCCGCCGCTTCTCCACCCTGATAAACGGGCGCCTCGGCTGGAACGCCGACCCTGAGCGGGACCGAACTGCCCATCAAGCGGGTCGTGCTGCTGGCAGCCGCAATCCGTTAGCCATTCCTCGGCTAGGATGCTGCGGCCTGGGCCGGGGCATCGCGCCGATCAGCGATCGCAAAATAAAGCACCGATGATCCGATGAGGACCGCCCCGAAGGCATCTCGAACGGTCATGCCCTCACCGAGAAAGACCACCGCGCTGACGACACCGAACACCGGGATGAGGTTGAGTACGACGGCCGCCCGCGCGGCGTCGACCTGAATGATCACCATGTTGAACAGCAGAAAACTGACCCCGAATCCGCCGACGCCCACGAGGACGGCGGCCAGCCAGAACCGGGGTGCGGCGGATATGGTCCCGGTCCCGGAGCCCGCGGTCCACCGTGCGATGGTTACCAGCAGCGACACGAGCGCTGCCACCGCGAACTGCCATGCTGTCAGCGAGAGGGCATCCGAGCCGTCATCGAAACGCTTGGCCGCGATCGTGTAGAGACTGGCGCTCAGCACTCCGCCGGCCACCAGGAGATCACCGACGGCCCGGCCGGCGCCCGCACCCGCTCCCGCGCTCGCGAGCACGGCCAGTCCCCCCAACGCGACCACGATCGCCAGGATGGCTGGCCGGGTGACTGTCTCCCGGAGCAGTACGGCGGCCAGCAGGACCACCAGCGCTGATTCGAGGCCGTTGATCGCAGCACCGTGGACCGCGCTCGTGAGAGACAGACCGAATGTGTCACCCAGGTACGCCAGAGCTGGCTCGAGCAGTCCCAGCAGGGCGGGAAGCCACCAAGATCCAGGCGGACGGTAGCCGCGTACGAGCAGGAAAGCCCACAGAACGCCCGCACCCGCCAGGAGTTCGACACTGAGGAGTGTCACGGGATCGAAGCCGCCGAGGGCATATTTCGTCCCGCTGACCGCCACCCCCCACAGTGCGGCTGCCACCATGAGCGCGACAGCGGGACGGCGAAGGCCAGCCATCCTGATCGCGGGCCCCCGGTCGGGCCTGGGGGCATCGGAAGGGGAACTGGCCGCGGGCGCTGCTGGCCCTGGCGCAGCGCCGCTGCCTCGGGACCTCAGGTCAACCATGCGAGCTCGGCGGTGTCGCAGCAGCCACGCCACTGGTGATGAAACGGCAATACGAAACACCACGGTGCCCCCGATCACAGGATTGATCGTTGCGACCGTATGCGGGCCGGCATCAAGCGCGAATCGGGAGCGAGGTCCCATATTTCAGGTGGGGTTCCCTAGATTTGCGCGGTGGCATCTCCGAGCCAGATCACCTGGCGGCGCATTGAAACCCACGCGATCTTCACACCACCCTCTGGCCCTAGGCATCCGCCACGGCGGCGAGCAAATCCGTCAGCCGATACGCGCTGGCGGAGCCCGGGGACGGGGCGAACCCGCGTTTTCGTCACGCGCTACTTGCGAAGTGATCTGAAGCTCGCGCGGATCTCTGCGGAGAAGAGTTGCGGTTGTTCCCAGGCCGGGAAGTGGCCGCCGCGGTCGAGCCTGTTGTAGTGGATGAGGGCGGCGGGTCGCCGCGCTCGAACGCCCTGGTGACGTCGGCCGGGGCGGTACCGGGCATGTTGGAGTGAATGCCGGCCAGTTCCGGTGCTGCCTGCTCCCCCATCGCCTGCGTGACGGCCGCGCCCCAGTCGCCGCCCTGCGCCACGAACCGGGTGTACCCGAGCCGCTTCATCAGCACCACCCAGGCCCGGGCGATGCGGGCCGGTTCCCAGCCGGCAGCGGCCGGCTTGGCGGAGAACCCGTGCCCCGGCAGCGAGGGAATCACCAGATCGAACGCGTCCGCCGCGCCCGCGCCATGCGCGGTGGGGTTGGTGAGCGGCTCGATGATCTTCAGCTGCTCGATGGGCGAGCCGGGCCACCCGTGCGTGACGATCAGCGGCAGCGCATTCGGCGGTCCGGATCACCCTTTCGGGATGGTCTGAAGGCCCCGGCCGAGGTTCCCGCGCGGCGATCTCTGCCGCGAAGCCAACCGCGACCTGAACTGTCGCTTGCCGGCGCTGATTGACCGCAACGCACCAGAAACCGGGGCTCACCCGGAAATATGGGGAGGTACTCCCTATGGAGTCCGGGGTGGGCCGATCGTAGTGTCGAAGCCGTCAGGGACTGAGGAGGCAGCATGTCCGACAGCGCGCTCTCGCTGGTCAAGTCTCACGCATCGCAACAGCGCACCGGCCGAGTAACGCTGCTCGAGCGGAAGACGGCGCTGGATGCACTGGCCGAGATTGCGGCGCAGGCGCGTAGCGGTGAAGGCCGGCTCGTCCTGCTCGAAGGCGAGGCGGGGGTGGGTAAGTCGACCCTGCTGGAGCAGTTCACGCACGACTTGCCCGACTCACGCCTTCTGTCGGGCGCCTGCGACGGCATGTTCACGCCCCGGCCGCTCGGCCCGCTCTTCGACATCGCGCAGCAGGTACACGGCCGCCTGCACGCGCTGTGCCGGGCAGACGCGTCCCGGGAGCAGCTCTTCGACGCGCTCCTGACCGAGCTGTACGAGCCGGGGCCGCTGCTGGCCGTCGTCATCGAGGACGTGCATTGGGCCGATGAGGCCACCCTCGATCTGCTGGGCTTTCTCGCCCGGCGGATCCGCGAGATCGCAGTGCTACTGATCGTGAGCTACCGCAATGACGAACTGGCCGACACTCATCCGCTGCGCATTGCTCTCGGCCACCTGGCCGTCCAGCGCTGCACGAGGCGCCTCCGGCTCGCTCCCCTCAGCGCGCAAGCCGTGCGGATACTCTCGGCGGGCCGCGGAGTCGACCCAGCGGAGCTGTACAGCGTCACCGGCGGCAACCCGTTCTACGTCCGCGAGGTGCTGGAGGCGGGCCTAGGCGTGGTATCGGGCTCGGCCCGCGATGTAGTTCTGGCGCGCGCGGCCCGCCTCGGACCGAAAGCACGGGAGACTCTCGAGGCCGCAGCCCTGATCGGCGGCACCGTCGATGAGCGGCTGCTAGGCCAGGTCGTCGCCGGGCCCGCGCTGGCCGAGGTCATCTCGTCTGGACTGGTGGTCGACCATCCGGTTCTGCGTTTCCGGCACGAGATCGCGCGGCAGGCGATCGAGCAGGCGGTCTTGTCGGCCCGACGTTCCGAACTCCACGCTCAGATACTGCAGGGGCTGCGCAATCTCGGCTGTGACGATGATGCTCGGCTCGCCTTTCACGCCGAAGAGGCCGGTGACGGCCCGGCTGCCTTGGAGCATGCCGCGTCGGCGGGTCGTCGCGCTCGCGCGCTGGCATCTCATCGCGAAGCTGCCGGGCAGTTCGAACGCGCGCTGCGTTTCGCGGACGGCGAGGCGCCGGCCAGCATCGCGGCCCGCTGGATCGAGCTGGCGACGGAGCTGTCGATGATCGATCGCTGGCCCGATGCCGAGACCGCTTACACGCGAGCGCTGGAGAACTGGCGGGCGGCCGGAGACCCCCGCGGCGAAGGCGACACGCTCCGGCGGATGTCCGCGGTGTTGTGGCGGCTGTGCCGCGGCGACGAGATCCTCGCCGTTGCCGAGGCCGCCGTCGCGATCCTGGAGCCGCTCGGGCCCACGGAGGAACTCGCGGCGGCATACGGCAGCCTCGCCACGTTTCAGAATGGCCCCGGGTGTCTGGATATCGTCGTCCCGCTCGCCCGGCGCGCTCAGGAACTCGCGGTCAGATTCGGCGTGCCTGCGGTGCAGAGCCGGGCGGCGACGACGGAGGCGCAGGCCGTGTGGTTGGCGGGTGGCGACTGGGAGCCCGTGCTGCGCCGCGCGCTGTCGATCGCGCTCGAGAACGGAATCGAGTACGAAGCCGGCTTCGCGTACACGAACCTGCACGAACTGCACTACGGCAACCGGGACTACGCCAAGGCCGACCCGTACTTCCACGACGGCGTCGCCTATTGCGAGGACCACGATCTCGGTACCTACCACAACTGCTTGCGCGGCATACGGACGTCAACCCTGGAGCGGCTCGGGCGCTGGGACGAATCGGTGCGGATAGCCGAGGCCGTCCTTGCCTCCGTCGCCTCGCCGGTGAATCGCATGATCCCGATGACGAGCCTGGCCATGGTCACGGCGCGCCGCGGCGAGCCAGATGTGTGGCCGCACCTGGATGCCGCGATGACCGCGGCGGACGGATCGGCTGGGTATATGTACATCGGCGCCGTCCGGTTGGCCCGGGCCGAGGCCCGCTGGCTCGAGAGCGATCTGACCGCGGCACGGCAGGAAGCCGAACTCGCGGACGACGCGTGCGCTGACGCCACCGATCCCTGGCTCAACGGCGAGATCGCGGTGTGGCTGCGACGCACCGGATCGCCCAGGACGAGTCAGCGCGAACCGGCCGAGCCCTACCGGCTGCAGCTCACCGGAAACCATCGCGGGGCAGCCGAACTGTTCGATGCGCTGGGTTGCCCCTACGACGCGGCGCTCGCGCTGCTCGATGCGCCTGACGAACTGGCGCTGCGACGAGCGCTCGACATCTGCGACGCGCTCGGGGCCGTCGCGACGGCGCGGATCATTCGCCAGAAGATGCGCTCGCTTGGCATTCGATCCGTCCCGGCCGGGCAGCGAGCCGCGACGCGTGAGAATCCACTCGGCCTGACCCAGCGAGAGCAGGAAGTGCTCGAATTGCTCTGCGAGGGGCGTACCAACGCCAGCATTGCCACCAAGCTGGTGATCTCACCAAAGACGGTCGACCACCACGTCTCGTCGGTACTGGCTAAGCTCGGCGTGTCGAAGCGGACGGAGGTAGCCGCCGCGAAGCGGGCCGCAGCCGCTCCGGACTAAGCGAGCCGCACTGAGCGCACGAGTCGTGCATGCTCGCCAGGCATGGAACGCTTCGGACGGGCAGACTAAAGTTCACCGGCTGGACGAAGGTCACCGGCTGATAACAGGTCGGCGGGGGATCCCCGGCCAGCGGCGCCGGTATCTGGACGGCGGGTATGCGCCGCTATGCCACCGCTGGACGGGACGCAAGATCGACTGGACGGCGCTCAGCAAGCGGATCGTAGTCTTTGCTCCAGCACCAACTTCTTGAATGATCAGGACCAGCTTGGGTGCTCGCCCGGGCGGTCCTTCCACATCGATCTCCCGCAGACCGCTTCCTTATCAGCTCGCCCGCCGCTGGGTGGCAGGGCTGTGGTGTCATGTCTCACTGGTGCTACTGCGTGCTTTAGTGGGCTGGTGCGTGGCGCCGTCGCCGCCACTTCTGCTGTCCGAATCCGCCAGCCTGGCATGCTGTCAGGGGAGGTCATCTCGACATGGCCGAGCTTCGGTTCCCGGTACCGCCTCTGGCTAGTGATGTGGTGCTGCTGCGCCCTTGGCGCGAGGCCGACGTGCCGGGCATGGTGCTGGCGTTCAGTGATCCGGTGCTACAGCGGTTCTCCTGGCGTACTACTCCGTACACCGAGACTGATGCGCGCGACTACTTCGCTGAGCAGGAAGAGGCCCGCTTGCGTGGCGATGAGCTGAACTTCGCGCTGGCCGAACCGCACGACCAGGACATGGCGCTCGGCAGCGTCTCGCTGCATGAGGTTCGCTTGGATCAGGGCTGCGCGGCGGTTGGGTATTGGCTCGTCCCCGAGGCCCGCGGCCGGGGTGCCACGACACATGCGGTCCGCCTGCTCGCCCGGTGGGCATTCGCCGAGCTGGGACTGGCCCGGCTGGAGCTGACTTGCGGTCCCGACAATGAGGCGTCGCAGCATGTCGCCGAGCGTTGCGGGTTTTCCCGCGAGGGCCTTCTTCGTTCCCACGTGCCTTTCAAGGAAGCCCGCCGCGACAGCGTGATCTATAGCCTGCTGCCCGGCGAGCTGCGATGACGTGGAAAGCCAACCATTCCGGCTGAGACTCATCGCGCGAATGTCCCGCGGGGAGACATGGTGGCTGGCTCCTCGATGGCGATACGCGGCTCTGCTGGCGTTTCGCTTCTCGGCATCCTGGTCGCTATCCGCTGGGGTGATCGATGTTCACCGGCGGCAGGTTCTCCACCTGCTGCTTGGTGATGTTGAGCTGGACGGCGTCCAGGACCCCGGTAACGGCGCCGATCGGGATAGCCACTTCCCTGCGGCCAAACAGATGCCCCTCCTGCAGCAGCACGTGGCTCACGTGGTGGTTGCCAGGATCGATGACAAGCCCCTCCACTCGCCCGATCTCGCCGTCAGTGGCATAGACGGGCTTATCGCGGCGCACGCCGACCTCGCCCGGGGGCAGGGAGCCGTAAGAACCGGCCGGCTCATCTTCTCGGGTCTGGGGCCCATCATCGCTTACGCCCCGGCTGTAGTACGGCAACATGAGCATCTGTTCCGTGCTGTAGCCTGCGTACTGATCCAGGCCGGTCGCCGGCGCGAAATGCGCATCCTCGGCGAAGCCGAGCTCGTCGAACTCTGCCCGAGTGCAGCGCAGCCGGACCTCGTCCGGTGTCGCAGCCTCGACAAGGTCGAGAGGGACAAGCCGACCCAGACCGGCCCAGTGCCCCGGTTGGACCACCAGATCGGTGACCGCCCGCGCAACCGGGTCAACGACCACGCGGACCACCTTGCCGCAGACCCCATCGACACACCTGGCGTCGGCCCCCATCACGAACGGTGTCTCTGCCATGGCCCACCTTCTCATCCGCCTCATCCGCTTGGAGCATAGCGCGAACCCAGTCAACGGCAGCGCCGTTGAACCGTTGGGGCCCGCGAAGACCGGCCAGCACCGCGCTGGCCTTGGGAATACTCGTGAACGGGTCACGAGAACGGACTCGCTACCAGCTTGGGAAGTCTCTGGCGTTCCCTGTCTGCTTCTCTGATCAGCGTTTCCCCTGCAGAGCGGCTCAGCCTTCCCCCAGGGGGAGGGTTGGCCGGCTCCAGAGCGCTTGACCTTCCCCCGCAGGGAGACCTGATGCTGTCTCTGCCGAGACAGGAGGAAATCGCTTATGAGTACATCGCATGCGAGGGGCTCTTATGCTGACGGGGGAATGAGTCCAGAACCCGCCGGCTTTCAGTACGCAGCGAACACCCTCGAGGGTAAGAGGGTGATTGTTACCGGCGGAACACGCGGCATGGGCGCGGCTATCGCCGAACTGCTCGTCATCCAAAAGGCGCGCGTTGTCGTGACCGCACGCCATCAAGACAACATGTCCGCGGCCAGGCTGATCCGAGCGGATCTTACCTCGCCCGAAGGTGCAGAATTCGTTGCTCACCAAGCGATCGAGATTCTCAGTGGTCTCGATATCGTCGTCCATTGCGTTGGGGCATCGTTCGCCAAACCGGGCGGGGCACTCGCACTCACCGATGACGATTGGATGCAAGCCCTCAACACTAACCTTCTCTCAGCCGTCCGGCTGGACCGGGCCATCCTCCCAGGCATGGTCGAACAACGCTCAGGCGCCATTGTGCACGTCTCCTCGCTGCAATGGAAGCGGCCGCACGAATCGTCGCCAGCATATGGACCCGCAAAAGCGGCCCTGAGGAGCTACAGCAAGGTCCTCGCAAGCGAGTTCGGCCCCATGGGCATACGCGTGAACACGGTCACACCCGGATACATCGCGACTCCCCTGGCAGCGGCCAGAATCACACAGATAATGGACCAAGACGGAATCAGCCACGCCGAGGCCGAGGAAACGCTCCTGGCCACCATCGGAGGAGTACCCCTCGGGCGCCCAGGCACTCCGGCCGAAGTGGCTCAGCTAGTTGCTTTCCTCGTCTCGGATGCCGCCGCCTACATCACTGGAGCTGAATTCGTCATAGATGGCGGCAACAACCGGATCCTCTGAGCCGGACGAGGTTTCTGCACCTCTGCGGCACCCTGACCACGACCGAAGTTTCCTGGACTGCAGGTTTCCGCCTTTCAACCTGCGCATCCCGCCGGTTACCGCGCTAATGCGAGGAGGACAGCACCACCAGCTTGGAGGATCGGTGGCGCGGCCACAGTTCTGGCCAGCGGGGAGGGCGGATCGTTCATCCGTGGTGGGTGATGACATCCCTGGGGTGTGGGCGCGAACTGGAACGCAACGGGCACGGCCAGCCAGGCGCCCGGGGCGGCACCAGGCGGCGGCTCGTCGTCGTGCCCGAGGTCGCCGGGTGTTGCCAGGAGTGACCGGCGGACGACGAGTCGGAGGTCGACATGAGTGACGAGATTGACCGGACTGTGCTGCCGATCCGCCGGCCACCGTTTGCTGGTGTCGCGGGCTGGCGAACCGTCTCCTGGTGAGCACCGGCGAGCCCAGGTAACCCGCAATGGGATGGATCGACGCCGAGCTGGCGTTGACTGCGGTGGCCGCGATGCTGTCTCCGACGACGCTCTCGTTCTCAGTGCTCGCGCTCGTGCTCGGCGACCGGCCTTTGCGCACGGGCCTATGGTTCTACCTCGGGGCTCTTAGCTTCACGCTCGCGGTCGGGGTCCTCGCTGCCTTCGTGCTCGGCAACAAGGCCGCCTCGACCACGTCGTACCCGAAACCCTGGGTCGCGGTGATCGACATCGTCGCCGCTGTTCTCCTCGTGTTCTTCAGCGTGCGGTTCCTTCGCCGGCCGCGGGACCCGAAGCGTGCCCAAGGCATGGTCGACCAGATGAGCAAGATCGCCTCGTCACCGTGGATCGCGATCGTCGCGGCAGGCGCAGCACTGGCGAATCCGGGCGGCTTCATCCCGCTCGCGATGAAGGACATCTCCGAGACCAACCCCAGCACGACCGGGTACGTCGTCGACTGGGTGTTCTTCTCGGTCGTGTCGCTGCTGCCACTCGCCGCCGCGCTCATCATGCTGGCGGTATCACCGGACCGGGCTACCCGGCTCCTGCAGCGCGTCCGGGACTGGCTGCTCCGCGACGCGAGGGTGATCGCCGCGGCGATCATGATACTGCTCGCCGCCGCGATCCTGCGCGACGGAATCTCCGGGCTGACCCACATGTCCTGATCGCGGCTCCTTGCCCGGGTCCCCTCCTCTCGGCACCCATACCAGAACCGATAGGAAGCGATGAACCAGTCGATGCCAGCTCGATAATGCTTGGCGTGTACATGAACCATGCACCTTTACCGAGGTTGAAAGTTGTCCTGCGGCCGCAGAGGGGCTTGATGGCGGGTTCCGGGAGGCACGGATACTCCCACGGCGGGTTCGGGGGCCACCCTGCTTCCACCCGCATACGGGCTGCGGTAACTCAGATTTCACCAGCCATCCGGCGCACCCGTCCATCCCGCCGGTGTGGCCGTCTATCACCTGGGCAACAACGGCACCGCTCGCGAATTGCTCAAAGCGTGGCCGGTAACGAGCTCCTGAAGGGCAGCTGCGCGATGTTAAGCGTGCAAGCTGCCGCCGTGTAGTGGCCCGCGCAGAATCGAGATGCCCCCTTGGCGTGTCGCTCGCTAGCTGGCGGTTTCCCAGGTCGGCAGGACCCGGGCCGGCCAGCGTTAGCGCTTGATTGGCCCGTCGTCAGGCGGCTCTGTAACCGACGTGAGGCCGCGGATGAGGTCGGCGGCCCGTTCGGCGATCATGATGGTCGGCGCGTTGGTGTTGCCACGGACGATCGTTGGCATCACTGATGCGTCGACGATCCGGAGCCCCTCGATCCCGAGGACGCGCAGTTCGGTGTCGACGACTGAGCCGATGGGACAGCTCGACGTCGGGTGGTAGAGCGTCAGCCCGGTCCGCCTGGCAAAGGCGAGCAGGTCCGAGTCGGAGCCGGACTCGGGGACCTCAAAGGGCCCCGTGATGGCGTCGGCCAGAGCGGGCTGCGCGGCGATGTCGAGAGCAATGCGAAGTCCCGCGATGATGCTGGCCCGGTCTTCCTGGGTATCAAGGTAGTTGTGCTGGATACGCGGCGCGGACTCCGGGTTCGCCGTGCGCAGGGTCACGTAGCCCCGGCTGCTCGGAGCCAGGGTGCAAGGCCCGAGGGCCAGCGCGTGGGCCGTGGGCACCCCCAGATTCTCCTGATAGGACATCACCGGGGCCATGTGGAGCTGCATGTCGGGGGCGACGAGCCCGTCCCTGGTGCGGAAGAAGCCGCCCGCCTCCGCAAGGTTGGACGTGAGCGGCCCGCGGCCCTCGGTCTCCAGGAGTTCGAGGCTCTCGGGAGTCAGCGCGGTCATCAGTGATTCGACGTTCGTGGTGTAGTTGACCAGCACCAGCAGGTGGTCCTGCAGCCCCTTCCCCGCTGGCAGGTCGGCGCGGACCTCCAGCCCGAAAGACCCAAGGACCTCTGCCGGGCCCACACCCGAGAGCATGAGGAGCTTGGGCGTCTCATAGGTACCTGCCGAGAGGATTACCTCCCGCTCAGCGCGGATCGTCTCCAGCTTGCCGTCCTGGCTGACCTCGACGCCGACCGCCCGGCTGCCCTCGAAGACGACCCGGTGGGCGAGTACCCCGGGGATCACTGCGAGATTGGGCCGTGCCAGGACGGGGGTCAGGAAGGCTACCGATGTGCTGCAGCGCATCCCATCGCGCTGAGTCAGCTGAAAGAAGCCGACTCCCTCCTGGTCTTCGCCGTTAAAGTCGTTGTTGAGCGGGTAACCGGCCTCGACCGCCGCGGCCAGGAACGAGGCCGCCAGCGGGTGCAACGACCGACTGTTGCTGACCGTCAGCGGGCCGCCCGTGCCGTGGTAGCGGTCAGCCCCGCGCTCATTGTTTTCAGAACGCCGGAAGTAGGGCAGCACGTCGTCGTATCCCCATCCGGTCGCCCCCCCGGCGGCCCAGCCCGCGTAGTCAGTCCGGGCGCCGCGGATGTAGATCATCGCGTTCACCGAGCTGCACCCGCCGAGCACCTTCCCGCGAGGCAAGTAGACCCGGCGGTCGTTAAGCCCTGGCTCCGGCTCGGAGTCGAGATCCCAGTCGCAGGGGCCCTTGAACAGCTCGCTCCACGCGATTGGCAGGTGGATCTCCTCGGCCGTATCACGGCCACCCGCCTCGATCAGCCCCACCGATATGGCAGGGTCCTCGCTGAGCCGGGCGGCCAGCACGCAGCCGGCCGACCCCGCGCCAACGATGACATAGTCATAGTCATAGCTGCTCATCTGGCCTCGCTGGTTCGCTTCCCGAGCACAGCGGTATCCCCACAGCTGTGTGTATTCCTGCAACTATGTCACCTGGGATGGGTCCAGCGGGGAAAGATCACGCCGACCGGGAGCCCTGCCGCACTGAAGTCCTCCTGTCGGGACCGGGACGCTAGAAGCCGACCATCTGGGGTCGCAATACCCGTTCGCCAAGCTAATTATCAGCGGGGTCGCTCGCTGCTGGCGAGATCTCTTAAGACGAGGAGCAGGAGGCGACGGCCGACGGGCACACTGGCGAGGCGGTCTGAACGAGAGCGGAACCGTGGTGCGCGACGACGAACAGGCTCTTGAGATCGTCGTCGGCCATCAGCAGCATCGAGGAGCCGATACCGAACAGATCGTCGAGCAGTTCTAGCGCGGTCTGGGTGAGATCGCCGAGCTCGCTGCGGTCGTCGAGCCTGCAGGTGAACACGCTCAGCCCGTCGAGGGTCGCGACAGCGGACTCCGCCGCAGCCTGCCGACCGAACCCTCGACCAGCCCGCACCGGTCGACTCGGAGAACCTCGACCGATCGCTGCCGGAACACGCTGCTCATACTGGTCCGGGCCGCGATCGCATCGACCTGCACGCGCATCGAGTCGAACAGCTCACCGGTACGTTCTGAGCGCAGGCGCGGTTGCTGGTCGTCTTGCCGAAGAACTGATCGCGACGGCTCAAGGCTGAACGGCCACCGATGTGGCCGTTCAGCCTTGTTCGTATATTCAGTTCGGATTACCGGCGGCGGATCAGTTGGTTGGCGTGACGTTCACCGTGCTCACGCTGGTGGAGTAGCCGGGCACTGTCAGCGAGATCGAGTGCTCGCCGACCCGTGTCATCACGACGGTGGCACCCTGCCAGACATCGCTGGACACGTTGCTGCTGAATGTTGCCGATGACGTCACGTCCGAGATCAGGTTGCCGAACTCGTCCGCAGTGGAGGCACCCAGCGGGAGCGGCGTACCGGCCGGGATCGACGCCGGCAGGCCCTCGATCACGACGTGGGTCGCGCTGGCCGGATTCACCATTACGTTCACGGACGAGGTGACGTCTGAGCTTCCGTCGTCCCAGCTGGCAGTGATGGTGTGATAGCCCGCTCCGGTCATCTCGACGCTGGTGCCGTGGATGACATCGGTCGGATAGTCGCTGGTCAACGTGACGTACTCGGAGACATTGCCGATGGGATCACCGTTCGGATCCAAACCGCTGACGGTGAAGTCGAGCGGCATCGTGCCGGCGGTCGTCGTTGGGGTCGGCGCGGTCAGGTTAACCGAGAACCCGGACAGCCACTCGGTCTGGACCATGCCGTTGCCTGAGCTGGTGAAGGTCGAGATCTGCGGGCTGATGACGCTGGATGCCGTCATCGACGTGCCGGCGCCACCGCCGCCGCCGCCGCTGCCCTTGCTACTGGCCGGGCCCGACGTTCCGCCGGCTCCGCCGGCAACGCCGCCGCCACCGCCGCCGCCGGATCCGTTCACGCCGTCGGGCAGCTTGGTGGTGTTGCCAGGCGCGCCGGTTGCTCCGGACGGCTGGCCAGCGCCGCCACCGGCTCCGCCGACGGGACCGCCCTTGGCGTCGTAGTTTGAGCCCTGCCCGCCGTTAGAGGCACTGGTGCCGGCGTTGCCACCGTTGCCACCAGGCTCGGACGGTCCGTCGACTCCGGAGCCCTGACCCCACGCGCCCGCGCCACCGCCGCCACCCGCGACCGCGACCGTCGATCCATTGACAGCGAAGGAACTAGCGCCGCCGCCACCGCCTCCATTGTTGCCGCCGGCCGAACCGCCGGGCGCCGTAGCCCCCCAGCCGCCCTGACCGCCGGTCGAGCTATTCGCCTGCCCTTCCTGCCCGACGTTGATCGTCAGGCTATCGCCCTGCTTGACGAGCGCGTAGCCACCGACATTGGCGCCCTTACCGCCGAGGTTCGGCAAGAGGCCCCGCGTCGTGGTATTCCCGCCGGAACCGCCGATCGCAGCGAAGAGGACACCCTGCACACCCTGCGGAACGGTGACGTTGACTGGCGAGCCGGTGTAATCGTAGTTGACCGGCTGGAAGTCCTTGACGTACCGGTCCTGTGAGAGGTCGGAGACCTCGGTCTGGGTAGAGTGCGACTTACGAGTCATGACTGCTTGCCTTTCCTTGTCCGAGCGGTCCGCCATACCCGAGTGCGGCGAGCCATACGCCTTGCGTGTTTGCGAGATCGAGACTTCCGGACCTCAGAAATCTCAACGGGAATTTCATGCCCTGATCATGTGCCCGTCCCGGCCGCAGCACCCTGGGGAGACTCCCTAGTCTTCGGAGGCGGCGGCGCTCCCGTCGCCCTGGGCAGGTCCGATCCGTTCGACCTCGAACAGCCGCCACCAGCGGTAGCAACTCACCGGAAGCGGACCAGTCGACCGCCGGCAAGTCCGCTACGGCCGAAGACGCGCTATGGCTCGCGCTGTGCATAGCTTCCGAAGAAGGGGCAGGAACAGGCGAACTCATGCGTATTACCGGAATGAAACCCACGAAGCTGTACCGGCACCTTCGGGAGTACGCCGAGCAGGACGGGCGTCCAGGTCAGCCGGGACACTGGCGCGCTCGCAGTGCCGACGAGCCGTCACCGTGAGTGATTGTCCTGCTGGTTCGTCCCGTCCCTCGCACACGCGTCTGCACGTAAACGCGTATACGCAGTCGATGGGACGAGCACCGAGCGTACCGGGCGGCAGAGAGGAGAGCGGCCCGGCACCGTGGGCGAGGGGAGCTGAGGCAGGGTGTCGGCAAGTCCGGGCCGACGGTGATCTAGGGAGTTTGCGACGCGCCGATATAGGCCGGTAGCAGCGCGGGCACGGCCCCGGAAGTGATCATGGCGCTTCCTGCACCTGCAAGATCACCGCTGAGGGGCCATGCCCGCTGCGCCATCATCTCTGACCGACCCCTGCCATCGGCCAGTCGCTCACCGCCGCGCAGGCACCGGTGACCGAGGTCTGCCACGGGTACCTACATCAGGCCGACCGTATCGTTGTCGGCCGATACCATCCCCATGGTGGGCGACGCCGCGTCGGCGATCGTCGCGCTTGCGCTCTCGAAAAGCTTCTCGGCCCCGGTTTTCAATTCACCAGCTCTGTGCCAGTCCAGCAGCGGTGTCACCTGGCCGGACGGATCGGTGAGCCCGGTCGGTACGTTCCTCAGGATCTCCCACTGCTGGGTCTTGCTCCGGCCGCAGGTGATGATGTCTGAGATCGCCTTCCGGGACGCGGCGACGGCTTCCGCGACGACGCTGATGTCGGCTCCGGTCCTGAGCATGTTCTCATCACCGTAGATGCGGAAGCTGGCAACTTCCGACGCCACGTTGAGCCCGCTGGCGTTGAAGTGATCGTGGACCAGCTTGGACGATAGCTGGACGGAGCGCGTGGCGAGGAAGGTCAGGTACTGGTGGTAGGCCTCTTCCTGGCTGACGCTCCCGTAGGCATGGACGCCGCTCGCCGCCACGCGCTCGGTGAAATGGGTATGCTCCTCGGCGGCCTGCGGGTCGTTTGACGGACCGGGGTAGGAAATGTCATACAGCCGATCTCCCATGAGCTGTGGCTGGTTTACCGCAGTCACCCGGCGCACGTCCTCCCGGTCGTTCGACTTGATGAGATAAGAACCGCTCACCCAGGCGGAGAACCATTGCATGACCAGCGTCTTGTTGGGCAGGTGCCCGGCCGCGAAGGAGTCCTGGAGGAAGTGATCGGCGTAGCCCTGGGCGATCCAGGCCGCGTCGGCGACCGAGCTCGAGCGCTCCTCCCACGCCCGGAGCGCCAGATCGCGGGCGGCGGTGTGCCCCTGCCGCCAGCGCTGCCAGGCAAACGGCGCGAAATGGCAGGCGTTCCGCGCGAGCAGGCCCAAGTAATGGTTCACCCCGAGCGGCATCGAGAACTTCTCGATGAGCTTGGTCTCGAGTGCGGCGTCGCCGTCCTTCCCGCCCAGGTAAGAGGTGATCGCGCCGGCGAAGCTGACGTCCGGCATATCCCCGAGCAGCCTGCTGAGGCGGTTGTAACTCTCCTGGCGAATCTGCTGCAGGAACGGGTACATGAAGGGCCGCGGCATCGTGTTCAGAGCGTCGACGTTGGCGACGAAGTCGGCCACCGCGTTGAGTTCGCCGTAGGTGGCGAGACAGCCGCTGCCGGGCAGGGTGACCACCCCGGTGCCAGGGTCAATCTCGTGGATGGCATGTTCGCCGACCCCGGCGCCGCCGTCTTGCCACAGGCCCATGAGCTTGATCTGCTGCCGGACGGGGTCCTGCCAGTCCTGCGTCCTGGTCGCGATGCTGACCAGCACGCCGCCGGGCACGTCGCCGAGGAGTCGGTGTTCCCATGAGTTGAAGCCGGCCCAGACCGCCGCGCCGTGCCCCCGCCTCGGCGGCTGGAGGCCCACGTCGGGATACGCACGCCGGCGGTGATGGCAGCAGCCGCGGCTGCGGCCTGCCGCTCCCAGCAGCCGCAGGCCTGTGCGATGCCCTGCGCCTGCTGAACGGCGTGTGCGATCTCGTGGACGAGGACGCGCAGCCAGCGCTCGTTGTCACCGCTCCGCCTGGTCGGCATGAACACGCGGTGCCCGGCTGCCGCCGCCGGGTAGCCATGCACGCGCAGGAAAGCGTCGGTTCGCGGCCCAGCATGCAGCCGAACTCCGCTCAGGTCAACGGAGAATGACTCTTCCAGAACGCTCCGCAGGCCAGGGTCGAGCGGCAAGCCGGAATCACTGAGATGAATGGAAGCTGGCATCGCCAATGCAGGTCCCTTTCCCGGCCGCAGCCCGCACGAGTTGCCGGGAACTAACCGGCTTCGTCATCGAGCCGGTGCGGCAGATCGTGTCGGCTGCCATAGGCGTCCCCGAGCCCTCGCCCTCGCCCTCGCCCTCGAAGGCCAGATTGCCCATTGCCTCGACGTGGACCTTTAAGGGTTCTCACGCCGTCACGGCGATCCTGGTCTACAGGGCCATATCCCTCAAGGGCGCCGTCACGATCTGGGCTCTGCTCTATCGCCACGTCTACCAGCGGAGACGACGCACGCGGACATGAAATGGAAGCAAGCCCCGTCCAGGTACCGTAAGGCGTCGCGCGTATCGGCGGTGCTCCGCATTACGCGGCGTTCCGGTTCGTTGCTCACGGGTTCAAAGCCCGCCTTGTTTCGGGTTTGCAGGTTGCTGCTGGTGGCGATCGGGTCCAGGTCCATAGGCTGGCCAGTGGCCGGGGATGTCCGTGCTGTTAACCGCGAACACTGCGGGCTGACCACCGGTTGATGATCACCTTCCACTGACAGTAACAGCTTCAGATCCGTAGCCGTCTTGTACAGACGGCCTGGTTCGTTCGGAGTAGTCAGGGGCTACGGATAGTTCTCCTTGCTGGCCTGGCAGACCTTGCCTCTGCCTTGAATAGGCCACATGGCTGATGTCTTCTGCGGGCCGTGAGATCCATGATCGGTGTGACGCGGTGACTATCAGGCTCGCTGCTGATCGTGGAGGATGTGATGGGGGCATGGGCAGCAGACTGACCGCGCCAGGCGGGTTTTTCGCGAATGCCGATTTCGATTACGAGGCTCGCATCGCGCTCGGCGCCGTAGCGTCGGGGGTCGGCGATGTCGGGCTGGTCCTGGCGGCCTTGGACCGGATCACCGACGGCGACCCGCAGAGCTGGTTTGACGCCTGGACCGCGGTGGCGGCGGACCTGGCCGCCCGTGGCGATGAGGCGCTGGGGCGCGGGCACCTGGCCACCGCGAGCTGGGCTTTTGTGGCCGCGGCGGAGTATTACTCCAAGGCGCAGGTCTTCGTCGACGGGATGGCCGATCAGTCCGTGCTGCTGCCGACCTTCCGCCAGCACCGGGCCTGCTGGGAGAAAGTGATCGATGCCTCGGCGGGCTGTTTCGTCCGGATGCAGGTCCCCTACGAGGACACCACGCTGCCGGGCTACCTGCTGCGCCCGGACGCCAGCGGGGCGGCACGACCGACGCTAGTGATGACGAACGGAAGTGATGAGTCGCTGCCCGGGCTGCTCGCCAACGGCGCCGCCGAGGCGCTGGCCCGGGGCTGGAATGCGTTCGTATTCGACGGCCCGGGACAGCAGTCGATGCTGTTCGAGCGGGGCGTGCCGTTCCGCTATGACTGGGAGGCGGTGCTGACACCGGTCATCGACGCCTTGGTCACCCGGCCCGACGTGGCCCCGTCCGCGCTGACCGGGTACGGCGTCAGCCAGGGGGGCTACTGGATCACCCGGGCGGTCGCGTTCGAGCGGCGGATGACCGCGGCGGTCGCCGACCCGGGCGTGGTGGACGTCTCGGCCGGGTGGACCGCGCACCTGCCTAAGCCCATGCTGGACCTGCTGAACTCGGGCCAGAAGGACGCGTTCAACGCCGCGATGGCCAAGGCCCAAGCCAGCGCCAGCTCGGAAGCCGCCCGGACACTGGAGTTCCGGAGCAGGCCGTACGGCATGACCGACCCGTTCGACCTGTTCACCGAGGTGCGGAAGTACCAGGTCCGCGATGTGGCCGCCCGGATCACCACCCCGCTGCTGGTCCTAGACCCCGACGACGAGCAGTTCTTCCCCGGCCAGCCCCGGCAGCTGTATGACCTGCTGCCAGGGGCAAAGGAGATCATCGGTTTCAGCCAGGCCCAAGGCGCGAACTTCCACTGCCAGCCTACGGGGCGCCAGCTGACGCACACCCAGATGCTGGACTGGCTGGCCGACCATCTGCCCCCCGGCAGCCGTGAATTGTTCGTCCCGCCCCGGACGCCCGGAGGTTCTACGACATGAAACCCCTCACTCTCGTCCTCGCCTTCCTGCCCCTGGTCGTCTTCTCAGTGCTGTCCCGGTTCCTGCCGCACGGTTACATCGGCGTCGCCGGTCTGGCCGCGGCGGTGATCGCCCTGATCGCCATCGTGACCAGCCATCCCATCTGGCCGCCGAAGATCCTCAACACCTGCTCGCTCGTCCTGTTCGCCCTGATTGCCGTCCTCGGCTTCACCCTGGGCAAGAACGACGACCGCTGGCTGGCCACCTGGGGCGGCGCCGGCATCGGCCTCGTCCTGGGCTTGATCATCCTGGCCCTGATCCCGGTCATGCCGTTCACCGAGCAGTTCGCCCGCGAATCCGTCCCGCAGGCCGAATGGTCCTCCCCGATCTTCAAGAAAATCAACCGGGTACTCAGCACCGGCTGGGGCGTGGCCATCTTCGGCATCGGCCTCTCCCGGGTCGCCGCCGCGGCCATCAACGGGCACACCACCCGCCGCCTGCCCGAGATCCTGCTCGGCCTGGTCGTGCCGGGCGCGATCGTCCTGTACATGCTGAAGTTCTCCAAGAGCTACCCCGACCGTGTCGCCCACCACGAACCAGCCAAAGCTCCCGCCAGTCCCTGAGCCCGCCGACCTTGCTCGCGCCCGGCACCAGAACGTCCTTCCGAGGATCGGCACGCCGAGACCAACAACCGATAATCCCTGAAGAAGACCGGGCGAGATCGCGATCGCTGAGCCGTCGCCCGGACTTATCCCGGTCTGCACGACGCGACGGCACAAGCCGCCGCTGCTGCGACGGGCGCGAACTCGGCAATGGTCACGGCAAGGAAGACAGCTTGCAACACCTCGCCGACGTGACCTGCCTTGATCTGTAGTGGCCTTATGGCTGTGACCGAGGCATACGCCTACTCGGCGCTCATCAGGCTACCTGCCGTGTCCTGCAGTTACCCCCGTCGCCCTCAGCGCTCTTGGGCCGTTGTAGGGCCATCCCTAGGGCCTGTCCCCGTGGATCTCGGCGCCCCGTGGGGTGTAAGGAAACTCTGGTCATCCGGCAGCGCGTGCCAGGCCTTTCTGAGGGCAAGGATCTCGGCGGTGCTGTTCTCCCGGGCGATATACGGAATTTCCAGTGCGTAGCGCATTCGCTCGCGCGGAATCCGGTGGTGCACCTCGGCGACGTCTTCGAGGATCGCGCGGTACAGATCCGTCCCAGCCATGCAGAAGACGTCAATCAGCACCGGCCGCCCGTCGGCGGCTCTGAAGATGTGGGCGTCGTCCAAGTCGCACCTCCCCCACCAGGGCGTCGACTTCCGGTACTCCGCATCGATCATCTGCGCTGCCCGGCGTACCTCCTCGAACTCCGCATCGCCCGCCCTGGCCTGCCATTGCTCGGCGAACTGCCCGTGGACCGGATGGTCCACGGGAGCGACGAATTCCAAGAAGACGACCGAACCGCCGCCTTCGAGGCCGGCGGCCAGCTCGATCCCCGGCAGCCACCGATTGCCGGCGCACTCGCGGGACAGGTCCACAAATGCCCAATATGCCGGGTCAAACGGACACACCCTCGCGGCGAGGGTTCCCTCCGGGGACCGCAGCGCAACCGCCCAGTCGCCCACCCCGCATGGCACCCAGCCCTCTGTGGCTAGCTCGGCCAGGACCTGGCGATGAGATAGAGACTCCCAGGGCAGGCCGGGAATGGGAGGAAGACCTGCACTCAGTTCAGGCACTGCGGCATCGTACCGGCACGCCACCGGGCGACGCACCGGATTTTTTGCGGCCGCCATGCACCATCGATGCCGGCCAAGCGTGGCTGGATGTTGTCGTGTGTCCGTTGACGGCGGTCACGAGAAAGAACCTGACGTCCCTTGACGATCCGTGGCAGGGGTTGGCTGTCACCGTTGCTGTCAGCAGGTCAGGCCCTGCCCTGTCCAGACCCGCACCCTAGCCAGGCAGCGACGTCGGCCGGGCCAGGCCGAGGTGCCGTGCCCGCTTGACTTATGACCCTGTCCCCGATTGACTGCATTTGTACCCCGCGATCGCGTGCGGCCTTGCCTCGGGCCTAATTCGCGGCCCTGGGGGCGTATACATGACAACTGTTCTCGCTTTTCACGAGGTTGATGACGTCGATCATTGGCTTCACTCACCGAAGCGGCAAGAGGTCTTCGGGCCCATGGGTATCACGGCCCAGCTCTTCACCGATCCCGCGAAGTCGAACCGGGTCGGGATGCTGGTGGAAATCCCCGACATGGAAGCCTTCCAGAAGTTCATGCAGACCGAGGCGGCGGCGGACGCCATGAAGTCCGATGGCGTCCGCGCCGACACGCTACTGATAATCGAAAAGGCATCTGACCGCATGTGAAAGCGCGCGTTTGAGGCACGTTAGCTGAGCTGTAGACGATAAGTGGCCGCGACCTCCGACTCGCCCTCACCGCAGACCGGAGGTCGCGCCGCGAAGCGTAATCCGGGCTGCGTTGGATTTTGGTGTACAAGCCCGTTTACAAACCATATGCAAGAGGCCCTTTCTCTGTTCGAGAAAGGGCCTCTGCTTTGGTAGCGGGGGCGGGATTTGAACCCGCTACCTCTGGGTTATGAGCCATACGACGCACGTCCCACATGTCTCACACCGTACCTCGCGTCTGTAATGACCCGGCGAATACCAAGCGTGTCAGTCGCCATATGAGTCAGCGTCTCAGCTATTCCACCTGGTCTCCCGATTCCTCGTGTACAAATACGTGTACAGAACCGGCGCCTGGACTGGACGCACGCCACGCGTCCAGCGGTCCCCACTTCGCGCCCGGATGCCCGTCCGCGAACGACCGGTCATGCTCCGGATCTAGTGGAGGCCGGTGACCTGCTCGATGTCGTACCGGGCGCGAAGGTCGGCCACGACATCGGCATCCGGCCGGCCTGGCGGCTGTTTCGGGCTTGCCCTGAGGTCAGGGCCGACGTGCGTCGTCCGGGCCTGGTTCCGGCCGGGATGGCCCGGCAGGTGGCTCAGCCGGATGGCCGTGGACGCCGGTGAGCGCGGGCTCGGGCGCGGCCACCGCCGCGGCCGGGCTGGCTTCCAGCTGCAGGTGCGGGATGATCGGCTCCATCCAGTGGGGCATCCACCAGGCGTGCGACCCGAGCAGCGACATGATTGAGGGCACCAGGCACATCCGGACCAGCGAGGCGTCGATCAGCACCGCGAACGCCATCCCGATGGCGAGCATCTTCACCGTCGGGTCTGGGTTGATCACGAAGCTGGTGAACACGACGATCATGATCGCAGCCGCGGTGGTGATGACCCGGGCCGTCGCGCCGATCCCGATGGCGACGGCGCGGTGCGCGTCGCCGGTGGCGAGCCAGGCCTCGTGCACCCGGGACAGCAGGAACACCTCATAATCCATGGACAGGCCGAACACGATGCAGAACACCAGCATCGGTACGTATGCCGGGACGGGCAGCGTCGACTGCAGGCCGATCACGCTCTTCCCCCAGCCCCACTGGAAGACCGCCACGATAACTCCGTAGGCCGCACCGATCGACAGGATGTTGAGGATCGCGGCCTTGGTCGCGATCACGACCGACCGGAACGCCGTGGTCAGCAGCAGGAACGAGATCGCGACGACGGCGAGGATCAGCCAGGCCAGCCGGCTGGTGATCTGGCGGGTGAAGTCGGCGGCACCGGCGGTGGTGCCTGTGACGTAGCTGGTCGCGTGCTCCTTGGGCAGCACCGTGTCGCGCAGGGTATTGACCAGGGTCGTGGTCTGCGGGGCCTGCGGACGGGTGGTCGGGATGACGTTGAACGCAGCGGTCGTGCCGGCCGAGTTTACCGAGGCCGGCGTGACCGAGGCGACGCCGGCGGTCTTGGCGATGTCCGACTGCATGCCGGACAGCAGCGAGCTGTTCGCCGAGCTGGACTGGTCCGGCAGCTTGACCACGACCGTCAGCGGCCCGTTCATGCCGACACCGAAGCCCTGGGAGATCAGGTCGTAGGCTCGCCGGTTGCTGTCGGCTGTCGGGTTGGTCCCGTTGTCCGGCTGGCCGAGCGTGATGGCGAACAGCGGGATGGCCAGCACGATGAGCACCGCGACGCTGGCCACCGCCCATGGCCAGGGCCGACCGCTGACCATCCGCCCCCACCGGGCGAACGCGCTGTGCTCGTGCCGCTCATGCGTGGCCGCGGCGGTGGCCGCCGCCTGCTCTTGCACGGTCTGCCCGGCCTTGCGCGCCCGTACCCGGGCAGGCAGCGCCCGCACGGTCTCCCGGGCCGCCCCCATGAAGGCGGGCACCAGGGTCAGCGCCGAGATCATCGTGACCACCACGACGATCGCCGCGGCCAGGCCGAGCGACCCGACGAAGCCGACTCCCGAGATATACAGGCCCAGCACCGAGACGGAGACGGTGGTGCCCGCGACCACGATCGCGGTCCCGGAGGTTCCGGCGGCGCGCCGCACCGACGCCATTACGCTCATCCCGGCATCCAACTGCTCCCGGTGCCGGGCCACCAGGAACAGTCCGTAGTCCACCGCGACGCCGAGCCCGAGCAGGGTGGCGATGGTCGGCGCGGTGGTCGGGAACGTGACCAACCGCGCGAGCAGCCCGAGCAGCGCGAGCCCGGACAGTACGGAAAAGACCGCCGACACCAGGGGGATCGCGGCCGCGACCAGCGAGCCGAACATGGCCAGCAGCAGCAACAACGCGCACGACAGGCCGATGACCTCCGACTTCACGTCCTGGGTCTGCTGGCCGATCTCACCGGCGCCGGCGCCGTACTCCACCTGCAGGCCCGCCTTGGTGGCCGGCGCTACGGCAGTGCTGAGCCTGTCCAGGTAGCTGGCATCCAGCGAGTCCGGGTTCACGTTCCAGCCGATGCTGGCGTACGCGATGGTGCCGTCCTTGGACACCGTCCCCGTACCGGAGGAAGCGAACGGGCTGACCGCCTTGATCACGTCCGGCAGCTTGGACACGTTGCTGACCGACTGGTTGACAGCCGACTGCTGCGCCGCGACCGTGCCGCTGCGGGCGTGGAACACGATCAGCCCGCCGTACCCGCCCTGCTGCGGGAACGTCTTGTTCAGCACGTCCAGGCCGGCCGCGGAACCGCTGCCGGAGACCGTGTAGTTGTTGACGTACTCGCCGCCGAAGGCATGTTTAGCGCCCAGCAGACCGCCGAGGATGACCACCCAGGCAACGATGAACACCCACCACCGCCGCGCGGCAACACCGCCCAGCCGTTCCAGTGCCCCGTTCATGACTGACCCCCCGGCCGCCTAAGTACTCGAATGGGGCAGCCAGCCACCCCGACGGCATTCGGGACCTGGTTCCCGCCAGGTCCTCGGTGGACGGGCGGGTGTTTGGCCGCGGCTCGCCCCATGACGGCAGCACCGGCACCGGTGTGAGGTCGCTTGCAGATCATTGCCATCGTGCTCGCCTCCTGCGAACAGACTTGGAACTGGTCATTGAGTGACCGCGAACGCTTCGTGGCGGCGCGCGGTGCCAGCGGCGTCCAGGCCGTCCCCGCCGGCACGGTCAAGCCGAGCGCAGCCTGCACCCGGACGGGTCGCCCGGCCAGCGCCCCCGCGAGCGGCCAGACGCACCACGACGGGACGGAACGCAGCGACGTAGGATTCAGGTGGTTCGTCGTGGCCCCTGGGGTGGAGATGCAGCAGGGCAGCCGAGTGCCGCCAGTACGATGTGAGCTTGCCAGCGGGGAATCGCCTGATCGCCTGCTGGGCTTTGCGGGACAGGGGAACGCGGCCATCTGCAAGGTCCGCAGTGCCGCTCCGGTCCGCCGGGCGTGGTTGCCTATCATCTGTCGTCCTTCCGGGCAATGATCATCTGTTACTGTCTGTCGCTGTCTGTCACTACCTGGACAGACGGGGCCGCTGGTGGCGCCGGTTACCAGATCGCCCCGAGGGCTGGCGGGGACGCCGGCCCGCATCCGCCACGCTTGACCGCTTCTTCGGCACTGCAGGCCGGCAAGACCCGCAGGTAGCCCGGGCCGGGCAAGAACGCCAGGAAGCGCTCCACCGCCTCCTGGCTGGCCGCCTGCACCACCAACAGCAGCAGATGCTCTCCGTCGATGAGCGCCTCGGCCTCGATGGTGACGCCGTAACGGGCCGCGGTGGCCGCAGAGACCCGGGACAGCAGTAGCGGCCCGCTGCCCAAGGAGGCGGGGCACCGGTCGGGGGGGTGACGGTGCTGGGCGACGAA
The DNA here is from genome assembly GCA_963844625.1 of uncultured Actinomycetota bacterium. Classification (GTDB taxonomy): domain Bacteria; phylum Actinomycetota; class Actinomycetes; order Streptosporangiales; family Streptosporangiaceae; genus Palsa-504. The sequence continues at coordinate 197,453 of CAWJPF010000011.1, forward strand.
CAAAGCGATGGGAATCTCCTCCGTTAGGCCGGCGGAGGCACCGGTCCGGCGCTGGCGTGTAGGGACAGGCATCAGCCTGCTCACCCTGACGGCGCCTGTACACGGACAAGAGCGGACAAGCGACCCGGACAAACGCCCGGTAGGGCAGCGCTGAGGCCACCGCGAACGGTCAGCGGAAGGCCGCGTGGGCCACGCATTGCCAGCGAGGCGGATCCGCCTGGCGCTGCGAGGTGCAGGCCGGGCGTGGGCGGTATGCGCAGGACTCGGCGCCTACCTGCGGCGTTGCTCCGGCGCTATCGCTTGCGGGCTGCGTCACGCAAGAAGAGCTGGCCAGGCGTGCCTGGTACGGCACCAGCGGGAGTTTCCTGCGGTCGCCTTTGAGGGGTTCACCGTATCTGGTAGGGCGGGTTTTCGCTGGGCGGAGTGTGCGCGATCGCCTGGCGGAGCCGGCCGGCGTCGTTGTCCGCCCCCAGGCGTTCGAGGATGGCCAGCGCCTGGGCGAACTTCGCGTGCGCGGCGGCGTGGTCTTGTTGCTGGCGGTCGAGCAGGCCGTAGGCGTGCAGCAGCCGGGCCTGGCCGTAGGGGAAGGGCATGGCCCGGGCGCGGTCCAGGCCCTCCTGGTAGGCGGCCCGGGCCAGGTCGTGGTGGCCGTCGCGCGCCAGGACCATCCCGTGCACTTCCAGCGCGCGGATCCCCTGCAGCCAGGCTCCCATCCGGCGCGCATGGTCGACGGCGCGCCCGGCATACGCGCGGGCGCGATCCAGGTCGCCCAGCTCCAGATGGGCCTCGGTCAGCACCGACAGGAGCTCGACGGGGGTGTCCCAGGTCAGGTCTTCGGCGGCCGGGACCGGGCGGTCGGCGGTCACCGGGTGCAGGCGGATGACCGCGTCCTGGGGACGACCGTCCAGCAGATCCAGCCTGGCAAGGTGGGTCAGCGCCACCCGCTCGTCATGGATAATCCGCAGGGACCGGGCGGCCTGCAGGGAGCCTTCCAGGTACGCCCGGGCCTGCCGCCATGCGCCGTGCCAGATCAGGGCCGGGGCCAGCACGCCGACAACCCGCACGGCCATGGGCGAGGAAGTGGCGGCGAAGAGCTCTTGGGCCCGGCCGACCAAGTCGCGGCCGCGGCCCCAGTCTCCGCGGACATAGCACACCCCGGCGAGAAATACGGTGTGCATCGCGGCGAGGACCTGATCGCCGACACGCTCGGCCGCGGCGAGCATCCGCTCGCTCAGCGCAGCGCAGCGGTCCACCTCGCCCATGGCCAGGTAGGCGGAGCTGAGCAGGGACGCGGCTTCGGCGGCCCCCTCGTCACCGGCTGCCGGATCAGCAGGCAGGGCCGCCGCCAACAGCGCCGCGCCCTCTGCCATCCGGCCCAGGCAGATCAGCCCGCCGCCCTCGACCCGGCTGCCGATGGCCTGCATCTTGCTGTCGTCAGCCGCCCGCCCGGCACGAGCCAGCGACCGGCCCAGGGTCACCATCTTGGTATACGAGCCCTGCGCGTACAGCAGCAGCAACAGCCCTCCCCACCAGGTCAAGGCGCCGGGCGAGGCCGCGCCGGGCGCCGGCGCCGGGTCGCCTTCGGCCATGACGGCCAGCTCACCGAGGGCATCGTGGCTGGTGCCGCGCCGGTAGTGCGCGTAGGCCAGCCGACCGGTCACCCGGGCCACGCCCTCGGCGTCGTCCGCCGACCGGTACCCCGCCAGCGCGTCTTCCAGCGCGGTGATCGCCGCATCGTAGCGCCCGGCCCGACGCCAGGCCATTCCCTGCTTCTCGGCCACCGGCACTACCTCGGCGGGCCGCCGGCCACCTCGAGCCGCGCGGCCGCAGCGGCGTAGAACTCCGCGGCGGCGGCGTAGGCCACCCGCTGCTGGGCCCGGTCCCCGGCCAGCTCCAGGTAGCCGGCCGCCGTGCCGTCCTCGCCGCTTTGCGAGAAGTGGAACGCCAGCGATTCGGCCGACGCGCCCGGCTGTTGCTCCAGCGCCTGGCCGATGCGGCGATGCAGCCGCCGCCGCCGGGCGGCCGACAGGCCGTTCTCGACCGTCTCCCGGATCAGGTCGTGGGTGAACCGGTACCTGTCCGGCCCGTCCTCGGCCAGCAGCCGGGCCTCCAGCGCCGTCTCCACGGCCTGTAGCACCTGGTCGTCGTCACTGCCGGTGACCTGGGCCAGCAGCGTGTGCGGCACTACCCGGCCCGCCACCGCGGCGACCGATAGCAGTTCCTTGGCCGGACCGGTCAGGGCGGCCACCCGCTGGCCGATGACCTGTGCCACCGTCCACGGCACCGCTAGCGGCGCCTCACCCTGGCCGCCGTCGCTCACCTGCTCGGCGTAGCTGACCAGGAAGAACGGCACGCCCCCGGCCCGTCGCATGATCGCCGGCAGTACCGCCGGCATCCGCTCCCCCTCCGGGGCCAGTTGCAGGAGCAGCCGTTCGGCGTCGGCATCGGTCAGCGGCCCCAGCGGCAGCACCCGCACCAGCGATGCCCGGGCCAGGTCGGCCACAAATTCATCCAGCCGGGCCGGGGTTTCCGAGTCACGGTAGGCGCCGATGACCCGCAGCGGCGGCGCCCCGGCCGCGGCCAGCAGCGCGGCCAGCAGGTCGACCGCATCCGGGCCCGCCCAGTGCAGGTCATCCAGGACCAGCAGGGTTCCGGCTGGGCCGGCCACCGCGCGTAGCAACCGCCCGGCCGAGGAGACCAGCAGCCGCCGCTGCTGCTCCGGCTGGACTCGCGCGGGTGCCCCGCCCTGGCCTGGGTCAGGCCCGCCGGGCGGAGCGAGCTCGGGCAGCAACAGATCCACCCGGCCGGCCTGCCGCAGCGCCTCGGCACGCTGACCGGTCGGCAGCCGCTGCAGTGCATCGTCCAGCGCGCCGGACAGCGGAGCATAGGCATCCTGAGCCCGCCGCAGGCAGCCGCCCCGTGCGACGCCCCACCCGCCGCCCGCGCCGCGCGAGGCCGCCTCCTCCAGCAGGCGGGTCTTGCCCATGCCTGGCTCGCCGGCCAGCAGCAGCACCGGCGGCCCGGCCCCGGCGAGGAGTTGACGGATCTGCGCCATCTCGGCGTCCCGGCCGGCCAGCAGCCGGGCGGGCAGCCCTCGGCCGCCGCCCCGGCGGTGTTCCCGCGCGGCTCGCAGCACCGCCCGGTCCTGATCTGCCAGGCCAAGCACGGTGGCCAGCCGATCAGCGGCGGCGGCAGGCAGCTCCCGCTGATCTTGCTCCAGCTTGCCGATGTAGTTGCCGCTGTACCCGGCCCGTTCGGCCAGCTCTTCCTGCGTCAGGCCCGCCAGCCCTCGGTAGCGCTGCAGCAACTGCCCGCAGGTCGGCGGCGCGTCCTGGCCCTGCCGCCCACGCCCGGCCCGGCCTGCACCCATTGTCCGGCCCGCCCCTTCACCGGGAAACCACCCTCCGGCCCCAACCATGCTAACGCCGCCAGCCAAGCACGGCTATACGCGCGGGTCCATCCGGCACTGGTCGGCAGGTTGTCCGGGGCCGTTGTCCACGTTTGTCCGTGGACCCCCGCCGGAAGGCCGAGCAGGCTGGCACCCGTCCGCACACCCAGTCCACCAGCTACAGGAAGTGACAAAAGTGACAGAAAGCGACAGGCGCAGGCGTCAGAACACGGCCATGGCACCTCGCAAAGGAGAACAACCGGTGACAGGCAACCAGGCATCACCAGCCCATGCCGCGCTCCCCGCCCCCCAGCCGGCCGCGGCCCACTCGCACAACCCGGCAGGGGACCGCGCGATCGGCCGTCGGCCTGTTCATCTCCCGCTGGCGGCGGTGCCGAAGATGACCGCACGGTATGCCCCGGTGCTGCTCGGCGGAGTCGCGGCAGCGGTTCTGGCTATGGCCGTGCCGGCTATGGCCAGCCCGATCAGCGGTCATGACGCGACCAGGACCAGGGCTATCTCCACGATCCTGAACCCCGGGGATATCGTCACAGGCGTCCGGGCCACTGGGAACGGAAAAAACGTCATCCTGACCGGTGCGGAGACGCCCGCGGGCAGCAATCTAGCGATGCCGTTCCTCTATCAGGGCCCTCTCACGCCCGCCGCGAAGGCCACGACGCTGCTGCACCCGCCGTTCCCCGGCGGGATCAAGACAGCGACGTTCTACGGTCCTGACACTCCCTACTACAACCCGGAGACCATTCCGGCAGGCCAGGTGCGCGCAGTCGGAAGCTACCAGACCATGACGACGCCCTCCGGTGGTAACTCCGGTGTCATGAACCACGGCATGATCTACCTCGGGCCCGTGAGCGGTTCGGGTGGCCAATGGACAAGCATCGACGTGCCTGCTGATGGCAACAACACGGTCGGGCACGTCCGGGCCTGCCCCATCACCCGGCCCAGCTGCTTCGTGATGAACACCATCGCGCACAGCACCATGGGCGACCTTGTGGTGGGCAACTACGACCTCAATCCCAGCGTGCGCGGCGGCCTGATCTCCGCCAACGCCTTCATCTACAACATGTCCACCCATCTGTGGACGCTGCTCCGCCTCGGCGGAAACATGTCCAGCGCGACCACGCTGTACGGCATCTGGCAGAACGGCGGGCCCGGCAGCCCGAACTACACCTTGGCTGGCGGCTCCTCGGCGCACAGCTCCTCGCTCGGAACCCAGCGGGGCTTCCTGATGAACTACAACGAACGGACCGGCGTCTTCGGGGCGCCGACGTTCTACAGTTACGGCAACGCCCCGGCGGCGGTTACGCACTTCGACGGGATCACGAAGGTGCAGGGCGGTTTCAACCTCGTGGCCGTCAGCTCGGCTCAGCCGTCGTCCATGGCGTTCGTCCCGACCACCGGCGGCAACTGGCCTTCCTTCGGCACCGCGACGTGGTATCCCATCGATGTCGCGGCAAGCCGGGTGTGCTCAGGGGGCTGCACCCAGGTGACCGGGAACACCGTATACCAGAACCAGGTGATGGGACTCTACGTGCTGAACGGCACTAACAACACCTACCTCGCCACCGTCCGCACGCCGTGACGACGACCGGGCTTGGTACTCCAGCCCGCTCGGCAACTGAAGGCAGCCGCTGCCGCAGTTCGCTGATCAACAGCGAGATGCCTGCAGCGATGATATCCAGATCCGGCATGGCAGCAGCACGGCGCCGAGCCAGGTGACCAACGACCCGGTACGCGCTGCGGGTACCCGCAGCGTGTACCGTTTTGCGATTTCCGAGATTGAGCAGAGTTCGCCGGTCTTGCGGCCCAGGACATAGCTGGGCACTGTGGCAGGTCCGGGCATGTGAGTCATGGTGCGCCCAAGCGCGTAAACCGCCCGGGAGCCGCTTGTTGCGCCGCCAGGCCGTGGCCGTCACGGCGTGGAGCCGTCCCACCGCGCCGAGCTCACCGATGGGCGGGTCGAGGTCGGCTCCCGCGTTCATCGCCGCCCAGCTCGTCGGCGGCGCCATCGGTACGATCCTGGCCGTCGCCGTCTACCCGGCCCGCTCTGCCCGGCCCGCTCTGCCCGGGTCCGCGTCGGTGAGCCCGCCCGGCTTGCTGGCTGACTCCAGAAAGGCACGCCCATGGCTAACATCCCCGTGGTGTTGTTCGTGTGCATCCACAACGCGGGCCGTTCCCAGATGGCCGCGGCGCTGCTCGACCACCAGGCCGCCGGGCGCGTGCGGGTGACTTCGGCTGGCTCCCAGCCTGCTGCCCAGCTCAACCCTGCGGTGGTCCAGGCCATGGCCGAGATCGGCCTCGACATCTCCCGCGAGTTCCCTAAGCCGCTGACCGCTGACAAAGTGCAGGCCGCTGACGTGGTGATCACCATGGGCTGCGGCGACGCCTGCCCGGTCTATCCTGGCCAGCGCTACCTCGACTGGGACCTCCCCGGCCCGGCTGGACTCTCCGTCGAGCAGATCAGGCCGATACGCGACGACATCAGCCACCAAGTTGAGCAGCTGCTTACCGAGCTGGTGGCAACGCACGGCTAACTTGGCCGACCTGAACTACGCATTACGAGAGTGTTCCCGTGCGTTGCTCGCGGGTTCAGAGCCTGCGCTAGCTTCATGTTCGCAGGTTGCTGCTGGTGGCGATCGCTGGCTGTTGATGGCTATTCGGGGGCATCTCGGGGGCACGCGCCCGTAGTGCGCAGGCAAAGTTCTTGGCGGGGCTGCGCCGACGAACGACCGTCCGTTTTTCGGGCCGGGCATATGCCAAGTTGGCACGGATCGTGCGGAGTTATGCGCTGTCGCCGGTCGCTGCTGTTAGCCGTTGGCTGCTGCTGTTGCTGTCACCGTTGCTGGCATTTGCGCGACGCGTCTGCACCTGGCCGCCTTGGTTCCTTCAGGTGCGTTGCCCGGCGCTCGGGCTCAGCGTGCCGGTTTCCGGGGAGGGTTGGGCCTTGGGCAGCATCACGGTTGCTCCTAGGCCGAGCAGGCCGATGAATGCCAGGACGATCATGGCGATCCCGTAGGACCGGTTGGCGTCGGCGAGGCCGGCGACCAGGATGGTGCCCGCGATCGCGGTGCCGATCGATGACCCGAGGTTGGACACGCTGCGGGACAGGCCGGAGATTTCTCCCTGGAGGTTCTCCGGGAAGGCGGATTGCACCACGTTGACCGAGGGGGTGAGCATGACGCCGACGCCCAAGCCGATCAGGAACAGCCCCGGGGCGAAGTACCAGGCGCCGGGGTGGCCTTTCACCTGGACTAGCAGCACGATGATGCCGATGATGGTGATCACGAACCCGGCCATGATCAGCGTCCGCTGCTGGTACCGCCTGACCAGGCGCCCGGCGGCCAGCGAGGACAGCAAGATGCCTACGGTGGCGGCGGTGAAGATCACGCCGGTCTGGATCGCGTTGTAGTGCCGCACTGTCTGCAGGTAGACGGACACGACGAACGACGTGCCAAGCAGCACCGCCCATTGCACGTTCTGGGTGACCAGGGCCAGGTTCGAGGTGCGGTTGCGGAACAGGCCGGTGGACAGCAGCGCCTCCTTCCCGGCCCGCTCACGGCGGCGGATCCAGGCGAAGAACCCGGCCAGGATCAGCGCTCCCGCCACGAGCAGGACCGCCATCAGGACCAGGTTCTGATCGGCGGCCAGGATCCCCCCGACCAGGACCACCAGGCCTACGGCGGACAGCACTGCCCCGACGATATCGAAGGGACGGCCCGGGTCAGCGGGCACCGGGTCGACGAGGCTGCGGCCGAGCACCACGATGACTACGATGACGAGGGCCTGGAAGACGAAGGCGGCCCGCCAGCTGATGGCCGTGGTGATCAGGCCGCCGATCAGCGGCCCGGTGGCGGCGCCGATGCCGCCCATGCCGCTGATCAGCCCGAACGCCTGCGCACGGGATTTGATGTCGCGGAACAGTATGGTGGTGAGGATGTAGACGGGCGGGATCAGCAAGGCGGTACCGACGCCCTCGAAGATGGAGTTGCCCAGGATCAGTACGCCGAGCCCGGGTGAGACGGCGCTGATTATGGCGCCGATCCCGTATACCAGCAGCCCGAGCTGGAACAGCCGTTTGCGGCCATAGCGGTCGGTCAGCTTGCCGCACGGGATCATCAGCGCGGCCATCACCAGCAGGAACAAGGTGATGCAAACCTGGACGCCCTGGACGTCGGTGTGCAGGTCGTGGCTGATGTCGTTGATCATGACGTTCATGTTCGATCCGGCGAAACTGCAGATGAACTGGGCCAAGGCCAGCGGCACCAGCATCTTCTTCAGCGACGAAGCCGGGACCTCCACGGTGGCGCCGCTGGTCATGTCCATGCGTTCATCCCTCCTCCCCGGCGAGCCCGCGCGCTCGCGGCCAAGATCATGGGACAGCCACGACTAACACCGTCATGCACATCTTGACGGGACGCATCACCCGCTGCGAATGATAGCGGGCCGCACCCGCAGAAACAGCGACCCGGTACCCGGCCGCGGTTCTTGTCGCGCCGCCATTTCCCCCATCGGACTGCCCGCTGCCGATCTCTCCCGCCGGAGGGAAGGTGTCAAGGACGGCTTTGCGTGTATAGGCGGCCACCGCAACGGCTGCTGGGAGACTTTCACTCAAGGCGCGACGGACCGTCGACGTCGTCCGCAACTCGCAGGGATCTTCCGTAGAATCGTCGCTCACTGCGCGCGGCGCCGCCTCATCGCTTCGGCAAGTTCCCCGGCGGAAACGTACTCGCCAGGAGCTAGCTCCGCATCAGACTCGGCCAAGCGGTTCATCGTCGCGGCATCCGATCTTCAGGAGCGATCAGGATGGCCGAAGGCCTGCCATGCACGGTCACGGTCACCCGCTCGTGATGGTCATGAACACGACCGACGAGTTCCGGCAGATGGGACTTGACGGCGCCCAGCGGAAGCACGGTCATAGTCAAAGGTATGACCAAAAATCTGGGCAGTGCCGAAGGGAGCTTCGGCGGCTACCGTACGCAAATCCGTTACCACGAGACGAGCAGAGGCCCTTTCTCTCTTCAAGAAAGGGCCTCTGGCCTTGGTAACGGGGGCGGGATTTGAACCCGCGACCTCTGGGTTATGAGCCGACCGACATGCGTCCCCGCTGTCTCGGGCAGTCTCTGGTCACCGCGTTGACCTCGGCCGACTTGCGGCGTGAAGTCGTCCCCGCCCAGCTGGACCTCTGCCGTCTCAGCCTGTCCCGCTGCGTCCGGTTTACAAAATCGGTTTACAGAACGGATTCTCGACCTGCGGCTTTCTGTACTTCCACGGATGAGAACGCGCGCTCCGGCCTGTCGGTTCATCCGGTCACCGTCGACCGCTCGCGCATGGGGCGGGCCAGAACCGGCGGTTCTACAGACCGTCACAGCTCGAATCAGCGTGGTTATCTTGACTTGGCTGGATGATGTAGCTCGGGTGCCGCGAAACCAGAGTCGTCCCACACATATCCCATGCGGTTCGGAATCTTGTCTGTCGGCTAGAGCCGTCGACCATTTGATCCGTAGATCAATGGAAAGTGTCCGGCCAGTGTGCCCGGAATCCGAATCAGCAGGTCAGCGTCCTGCCCAGTGTCCGGCATAGACGCCATCGTCTCGTACCGTCCGGTCAGTTGTGAGAGGTCCCACCTTTGGCGGCGCCCGCTGCGGTGTTGGCGCGGAGCGATGAGCGCCTTAAAGCCGTAACGGTCCCGGAACGCTCCGCGCGTAGGGTTGGCTCATTCCAGTCCCCTCGGTTAAAGGGCAGTATGACGAGCAAGATCTTGACCATCTGGTGGGCGGCACCGGTCGCGGCGGTCGCGTTCGGCGTGCTCACGCTCGGCCTGGATCTAGCCGTTGTGCCGCTCGACATCCTTACGCATCAGACCGGGCCCGGCGGGCCGGTGGCCGACGGGCTGAGCACGGCCGCGGTCGTGGTCCCCGCGGTGGCAGTGGGCACCCTGCTCGCCGCCCGCCGCCCCCGCAATCCGATCGGATGGGTCCTGCTCGCGATCCTTCTCCTCGGCGTCAGCCCCACCAACCAGTACGCCGTCCTGGACTACCGGATGCATCACGGGACACTGCCCCTGGGCTGGGCAGTGGTGGTGCTCGGAGACGGCTGGCCGCTGTTCCTGCCCCTCATCGCCACCCTCCTGTGGCTGTTCCCGGACGGACGACTGCCGCCGGGACGCTGGCACCGTATGGCCGTGGCTCTGGTCACTACCGGGGTGCTACTCGGGCTGGCAGCCTCGGCTCCTGGCGCTGTGGCCGTCGCCGGGCACGATATCCGCATCGGCGCCAACGGCAGCCTCACCACCGAGCAGGGTGGGGCCTGGGCGGTTCTCCAAATCGCAGTAGCCGTCGGGACCATAGCGGCCTTGCTCGCCTGGCTTGTCGTGCAGGTACCCAGCTACCGGCGATCGGCCGATCAGCGCCGCCAGCAGCTCAAGTGGCTCTACAGCGGCAGCACCGTTTTCCTGGTCTCCGTGCTGCTTGCCATCTTCATTGTCCCGCTGGCCCTGGGGGATGGCGCCGGATCTGGGCCGCCTGTGGTCAACGATCTGTTCAACCTCGGGGCGGCGGCCCTGCCGGTCTGCATCGGCGTGGCGGTGCTGAGGTACCGGCTGTACGCGATCGACCGCATCATCAGCCGGGTGATCTCCTACGCCATCATCACGGCCGTGCTCGCCGGTGTGTTCGCCGGGCTGGTGCTCCTGGCCACCGATGTGCTCCCGTTCAAGGCGCCGGTAGCGGTAGCGGCCTCCACGCTGACCGCCGCGGCGCTGTTCAACCCGCTGCGCCGCCGGGTGCAACGGGCCGTCGACCGGCGGTTCAACCGGACCGGCTTCAACGCCGAGACGGTCGTGGCCGCCTTCACCGCCCGGCTTCGCCAGACCATCGACCCCGGCACTGCGCAGGACGATCTAGTCGCTACGGTCCATCAAGCCTTCCAGCCCGCTCACATCTCCGTGTGGCTCCCGCCCGGGATCAGCGTCGAGCCGCTCCGGCGCGGGCACTGACGTCGCACGCGTTCGGTTCGCGCAGCAGGTTAGCCTGCCTTTGGGCACGTGAGCCGGTGTATCGGGTTGTCCGGGCGTGACCGTAAGTCCGCGACGTTGACCAGCCGATCGGACGCAACGGGCACGTCGTCTGCGGTCGCGCACGACAGTTGCACCTCGGCACCCTGGTCCCCATCACCACTCAGCGACCTACGCATTACGAGGGTGTCACGGGTGCGTTGCTCACGGGTTCGATTCCCGCGCTAGCTTCATGTTCGCAGGTCACTGCCGATGGCGGTCGTTGGCTGGTGACGGTGGTTCGGGGACATCTCGGGGACACGCGCCTGAAGTGCGTTGGTCTCTACGAGCGGCCCCATCGCTGCTGTGCTGCCTGCCGAGTGACGCCGAGCCGGGCTGCGATCTCGGCCCACGAGTACCCAGCGTCCGCAGCCCGATGACGGCCTGGCTGATCGCCTCGTCCAGCTCGGTGGCGAGACCGGTCATGTCGGCTAGGGCGTCAACGTCGCCGCTCGCAACTCTCCTCGCGTAAGCCCGTATAACGCGTCGGACGGACCGGGCGTACTCGTCGTTCTCCACCGCCCGCCGTCGCCTGTTTGGTGACAACCTGGCCTTGACGCTCGACTGCCTGCCGGACTCGACTCCACCACATGCATGGTCTGCCATAAGGGGAGTCATCTGCCTGCTCCTTTCGCACCGGCCACCAGAGGGGTCACGGCTTGGGGCCTTCACCCGATAGGTGCCGAGGTTGTGGAGCCGGGAGTGGAGGTCAAGTTGCGGCTGCTTGATGCTTTGGACTGGTAGAGGCTCCGCGCGAGCGGGGTGTGCTCGTGTGGAGGGGCCAGGCCAAAAGGATCATGCGTTTTGTCGCTGCTTGACCGGAGTGGACGGCGTAATACGATTTCGGTCCGGGTGAGGCCCGAACTTGACCTGCGTAGCGTGCCTTCCCTGGCGGCTAGCTTCTGCGATGATGGTGTCTGTGAGCGATGACAGGCTCGCGATGGAGATTCCGCCGGATGACCCACGGGCGATCGAACTTGTGGTCGCTGTTCGCGGTGGTGATGCCGAGGCGATCCGGCGGCTGCTAATCGCTGATCCCCGGCTGGCCCGCTGGGATCACTGACCGCAAGGGCGGTCTGCGGACCTTGCTGCACGTGGCGACTGACTGGCCCGGTTATTTTCCTAACGGCCCGCAGATCGTGCGTCTGCTGATCGACTCTGGGGCCAATCCGAGCTTCCGGCATGCCACCCGGTGTGATGAGACGCCGCTGCACTGGGCGGCTAGCAGCGACGACGTGGACGTGGCCGCCGCCCTGATCGATGGCGGCGCGGACATGAACGTTCCTGGCGGATCGATTGGCACCCCGCTGGCCAACGCTGTCGGTTACGGATGCTGGCATGTGGCCCGGCTGCTGGTTGCCCGGGGCGCGAGCATCGGCAGCCTGTGGGAGGCGGCCGGGCTGGGAGAGCAGGCTGCGGTGGATGAGTTCCTGGCCGTTGACCCGCCGCCGTCCGCTCACGATATTGATGAAGCCTTCTGGCAGGCTTGCCATGGTGGCCAGCGGCGGATGGCCGAGTATCTGCTGGCTCGGGGCGCCGACATCAATGTCATCCCCGGCTACTCGGAGCAGACCGCACTGCAAGCTGCGTCCGCAGCAGACACCCGGCGTCAGGTTCTTGTTGACTGGCTTACCGAGAAGACGGCTCAATAGCTGGGCGTGAGCTGAGTGCTGCTGATGAGCCCACCCGATCTGCGGATCGGCGCCCGGATGCCCGGCCCGCCGCGGTGGGTCGGCCCCAAGGGCCGCAGCGGTGCCGGGCGCGGCGAGAGCGCAGCGAAGCCGCCTTGATAGAAGTACAAAAGGGCTATTCGGCAAAGCGAAACCATACGCTGGTCAGGTTCGGTAGACATCGCGGCGGTGAGCGACGTCGACTATGGTCACCACCTGGCCTCGCGCCACAACCTCGCCGTCGCTTACCAGGAGGCAGGCCGCATCAACGAGGCGATTACTCTGGATGAGCTGCCCCTGGCCGCCCGGGAACGCATCCTAGGCCCCGACCACCCCGACACCTTGGCCACGCGCAGCAACCTCGCCGTCGACTACCAGGCGGCAGGCCGCACCGATGAGGCAAGGGATCTGAACCCACAGCCTCCTAACCCGTAAATAGGTAACGCTGATGCTGTTGAGGCTGACGTGGCATTTACACGCCGGTACGGCGCCGCGCCAGCGGTACCAAGGGCTGATCCGTAGATAGATACCCGCGCGGGCGTCCGTAGCCGTTCAGATCAGTCCGTGACCTCGGGGTGCGTCCCTGCCCGGCGTTCATGTCAGTCCGGAAAACCGGAAGGTCGTTCGTCCGTGTGGCTCCCAGCGTGGCTCCCAGGGATGCACGTTCACGGCTCCGGAGTCCGGCCGTCCAGTCTAGCGAATTTATGCATCCTGCCTGCTTGGACTCGATCGCTCATCGCATGGGCCGCCGAGATCATTCCGCGTATATTCCGGATCATGAAACTGCCCGTGACCGCCTGCACGGTGCAGGGGATGGCCCGCGTCCGGTCCGGGCAGGCTCCGGCCTGGCCCTTGGCTTCTGACCGGAGTGTCCGCAGAGGCCGCCAGTGTCAAGGGTGACTTCGCGTGTGCGTTCAGCGGGCGCCTTGTGCTGTGCTCGTTGCCCTGCGGTCACAGTCACGCTTGATGCTGGAGGGGCGGACACGGACACTCCGCGGACCATTCCCGGATCTGAGCCCAGCCAGGACTTGCACTTGGCGCTATGAGCCGTAACGTTTGCGGAACGGTCCGCGCGTAGGGTTCGGTTCGTGAGCGTCCGCCTGGGGCCAGCGAGGACCTGGAGAGTAGTGCTCGGCGTCCTGGTCGTGGCGTCCTTCGCCGCCGCGGTCCCGCTGACCGTGCTGTCGGGTCAGATTTTTGACGCCCTGGTCGCGGCGGCGATCGGCGTTCCCTGCGCGGTGGTGGGCTGGCTGGTGACCCGGCGCCAGGCGGGGAACCCGATCGGCTGGCTGTTCCTGGTGACCGGCGTCTTCATGTTCTTGGGCACGGCTGGCGGAGACTACGGGTATTACGTCTACCGGCTCGGGCACCACCTTCCCCTGGGCGCGGCGGGATCGGCCCTGTCCCAGTTCTGGGGTCTCAGCCTGGTGCTGCTCGGAGCCGACGTCCTGCTGTTCCCCGACGGCAGGCTGGCCTCGCGCTGGTGGCGGTCGGCCCTGCGGATCTACGTCGCGGCCTTCGCGCTGCTGGTCCTCGCGACCTGCGTGGCGATCGCGGGCGCCCTGGCCGCGCACCCGATCCGGGTGGACACCTCGGGCGGCCTGGCCGCGGTTGATGACCCGGCCGGCTGGTTCAAGGTCGTCCAGGGCCCGCTCATGGTCGTGATCCTCGGGCTGTCGCTGGCCTTCATCGCCCGGCAGGCGCTGAGCTGGCGGCGCAGCAGCGGGGACCGGCGCCAGCAGCTGAAGTGGCTGGCCAGCGGGGCCGCCGTCACGATCATCTGCCTGTTCCTGGCGGGGTCCTTCAGCACTTCAGGCGGCCCGAAGGCGCTGCTCGCCGTGATCGGCCTGGCCTGGTTCGGGGTCGCTGCGCTGCCGGTGTCGATCGGAGTGGGCATCCTGAAATACCGGCTGTACGAGATCGACCGGCTCATCTCCCGGACCCTGGCCTACGCGATCGTCACCGGGCTGCTGGTCGGGGTGTACGCCGGGCTGGTCCTGCTGTCCACCCAGGTGTTCAAGTTCCACAGCACGGTGGCGGTGGCCGCGTCCACCCTGGTGGCGGCAGCGCTGTTCAATCCGGTGCGCCGGCGGGTGCAGCACGCTGTGGATCGCCGGTTCAACCGGGCCCGCTACCACGCCGAGCGGATGGTGACGGCGTTCGCGGCTCGGCTCCAGGACGCGGTAGACCCCAACGCGGTCCGCGCCGACCTCACCGGCGTAATCCATACCGCTCTTGAGCCGACTCACGTGTCGGTGTGGATCGGGCCGGGCGATCGGCATTGACACGGCACCTGCGAGCTGGACGATGGGCGCCGGGGACGACGGCTATCGGCAGCTCCGGGCCGCCCGGCATTGAGCTGAGTTGATCCATGCCGCCGTGCGACTGTGGCCCGGCGTGCGCCGGGCGGGCCGCTCACGGCAGAGCCCGGCACTGACGCCGGGCGCGGCGCCGCGGAGCGGCGCCGCTTGATAGAAGTGCAAAGAATAATTCGGCACGCGGAAGCCGCGCGATTCTCAGGTGCGGTAGGCATCTCTGCGGTGGGCCACGTCTACCACTGTCACGACCCGGGCTTTATCGTCGATCCGATAGATGACCCTGTAGGTGCCGCGACGCGCGCTGAACCTGTCATCCGTGGGCGGAAGCAGCCTCTTGCCAATCCGGTAGGGCTCGGTAAGCAGAGGTCCCGTGATGAACTCGTAGGCAGCCGCCGCAACAGCCTCCGGGAGAGTCTCGCTCAGCGCACGGCGGACAGTGGACGTCGTCCGCAGCTCAGAGGAATCTTCTTCCGCAGGCGCGCCGCTCACTGCCCCTGGCGCCGCCTCATCGCTTCAGCAAGCTCATCCGCGGACACATACTCGCCGCGGGCTAGCTCCGCGTCGGACTCGGCCAGGCGTTTCATCGTCGTGGCGTCGCGCATGACCTCCAGGGTTTCCTCCAGCGCTTCCAGATCCTCCGGAGCGATGAGAACGGCCGAAGGCCTGCCATGCACGATCACGGTCACCCGCTCGTGATGGTCATGAACACGACCGACGAGTTCCGGCAGATGGGACTTGACGTCGCCCAGCGGAAGCACGGTCATAGTCAAAAGTATGACCAAAAAATCTGGGCAGTGCCGAAGGGAGCTTCGGCGGCTACCGTACGCAAATCCGTTACCACGAGACGAGCAGAGGGCCCCTTCTCTGTTCGAGAAAGGGCCTCTGGCTTTGGTAGCGGGGGCGGGATTTGAACCCGCGACCTCTGGGTTATGAGCCCAGCGAGCTACCGAACTGCTCCACCCCGCGTCGGTGTGTCTTTACTCTATGGACTCCCTACGGGCAAAGCAAATCAACGCGGGCGGGCGGCGGGCTTCGTCACCACGTCCCGGCAGGGCGTAACCTTCGGCCATGACCGAGGTCGTGATCTACACAGACGGCGCCTGCAGCGGGAACCCCGGACCGGGCGGCTGGGGGGCCGTGCTTCGCTGGAAGGGCACGGAAAAGGAGCTGTACGGCGGCGACCCGCAGACCACGAACAACCGGATGGAGCTGATGGCGGCCATCCAGGCGCTCGAGTCGCTGCAGCGGCCCGCGAAGGTGAACCTGCACACCGACAGCAAGTACCTGCTCGACGGGATCACCAAGTGGATCAGCGGCTGGCAGCGCAACGGCTGGCGGACCTCGGCCCGGCAGCCGGTGAAGAACGCGGATCTGTGGCGCCGCCTGACCGAGGCGATGAGCCGCCACGAGGTCACCTGGATCTGGGTCAAGGGGCACGCGGGCGATCCGGGCAACGAGCGCGCCGACGAGCTGGCCAGGCGCGGTATCGAGGAAACGGTCAGCGCGGTCCGTCCGGGATAGCCCGCGACCCGTATGGCGGCGCGAAGACCACGACCATGGCCAGGTCGTCGGTGATCTCGGTGAACGTATGCGCCTCCCCGGCCGGGACGAACACCACGCTGCCCGGGCCGACCGGCGCCGTCCCGGAGGGCGTCACCAGCGTCGCGCGGCCCGCCTGCACTACGTAGACCTCGTCCTCGGTGTGCGGGCTCTGGTCATCAAGGCCGCCAGCGGGAATCGAGTACGTGCCCAGGCTCAGGTCAGCGCTGGTCAGGTGGACGATCCAGTCGTTGGGGCCGGCGCCGTCGGGCGGCGTGTACCTCCCGGCTTCCCCGATGACTCGCATGCGTTGTGACCTCCGGCTCTCAGCCCCGGCGGCGGACGGGACGCTGGGTGAAGTGGTCTACGCCGCACCTGGCGCAGATCTGGAAAGGCACCCTTGCATTGTTCGCCCGCCCGGAGCTCGCGGTCAACGGCGGCGGGATCGTCTCGATGCCCACCTTGATGGCCAGGTACGTACTCCCCCACGCGACCAGGCTGACCCGCCGCACCGGTTCTGCCTTTTCTTGATCCCGAACGATCCGGCCTGCTTCCGGCTCGTCCCCCGCGCGCCGCCCGGCCGGGACGTGAACCACCGGCTCGTTCCGGTTGCTCATGATTTCCGAGCCTGACACCAGGGCCTTCGGCGGATGAGTGGCAGCCTTGCCGGTCAGGTGCGAGATCTTGCCAGCGGTCGCGCCGGGACAGGTGAGAGGTGCCGGGTGCGGGTACCGATGCTCGTTCGGCCCAAATGATTTTTTTAGGTCGCGGGCCGGGACAGCCAGACGGTGTAGTAGATGAGCCGGGTGCCCGTCGGGGGCGAGGTCGGGTTGGCCGCATCCTGGGTGGTCAGCAGGTTGACCACCGCGCGGGGCGGGCCGCCGTAGCCGGCGAGCTCGGCCGCCTGCCGGGCCAGCAGCACCGGGCGCCGGCCGGTCCCCTCGATGCCGGTCACCACCGCGCTGACCGCGGCCGGGGTGACCTTGGTCAGCACCGCCGCGGGCGTTCCGCAGATGCCCCGGATGACCTGGGCAAAGCGGTCGGCGGTGAGCTGGTCCAGGATGAGTACGGAGGCGTTCGGGCCGATGGCGGCGCAGAGGTGGCTGACCGCGGATAGCTCGCCGGCGCCGATCCGGCGGAACGCCAGCCCGCGCGCTGTGAGATGGCGGTTCTGAGCTGACGTGACGCCGAAATCGAAGCTGGTCAGGACGGCGGGGATGAGCAGCGAGGCCACGCAGCAGCAGGCCACCGCCGCCGAGGTGAGCCGGGCCTGCCCGGCCTTTTCCTTCAGCCACGCCGACGCGTAGATGGCGCCGAGGATCAGCCCGGGCGCCGCGAACGGTACCAGCCGGGCGCTCGCCCACGGCTGTTCGGGCGAGACATCAGGCCGCCATAGCACGGTCAGGATCACCCAGACCGCGATCATCATCGGCAGCGCCCAGACGCGGGCCGCCGCGCCCGGGTCCCGCCAGGTGAGGAGGGCGCCCAGGCCTCGCCGGGCCAGCACGGCCAGGCCGAACGCGCCGAGCAGGACGGCCGGCAGCCCGAGGTACCAGATCATCCAGTACAGGCTGTCCTGGTAGTAGTGGTTACGCCCGGCCAGCGGCCGGACGGCGAAGCCGATGAAGAGGGCGATGATGAGCGCCGCGGCCAGGACGGGCAGCCAGCGGACTATTTTCGGCGTCAGCGAGCGGGCTATTCTGGCCCGGGCGGCCGGGCTGGCGGTCAGGGCCGCCGCGGCCAGGGTGAGCAGGACGACCACCGCGGCGATCAGGGCCAGCGGACGCAGCGACGGGGCCTGGCCGTCCAGGTAGGGACGGGACAGCAGGTAACCGTCGGCGAGGCCGTACCACACCCCGATGAACAGGCCGGTGCCGAACGGGACGGCCTGGCGGCGCCGCGCCACCAGCAGCACGCCGAGAAACGCGACGGCCGGGAGGATGTCGCTCAGGCCGTCGATGCGGATCAGGCTGGTCAGCCCGAGGGCCAGCCCGGCCAGGGCGGCCAGCATCTGGTCCTGGCCGCCCTCGCCGGGCGAGTCACTTCTGTGCCTGATCACCAGGGAATCGGCGAGCAGGCACAATCCGCCGAAAAGCAGCACCTGCGTCAGCGGCTCGCTGAACGTGCTGCGGCTGGTGTACTGCTCGGGCAGGCTCAGCGCCAGCACGGCCGCCGCCGCGGGCGCCCACCCCGGCCCGGCCAGCCGGGCCGCCAGGCCGCCGAACGAGAGCACCGCGCACCCGCCGATCAGCGGCGTGATCACCAGCGCGGCCGGGATACCGCCCGCCCAGACCGCCGCCGCGATGACCAGGGGCATCCCGGTCATGAACGGCGGCACGATCGAAGCGCCGCGCGGATAGTAGCCGGCGCTGGCGAAGCCGAGGCCCGGGTGCGGGCCGCCGAATGCGGCGAGGGAGTCCGGGATAGGCAGCGTGCCGTGGTGCGCGATCCAGTACCCCACCTGCAGGTAGGTGACGGGGTCACGCAGGAAGATGATCTGCTCGGTCCGCACCCCGATCTGCCAGGCCGCGAACACCACCGCCACCGCCACGGTGGCCACCAAGGTCCACCACGGCACGGAGGTGCGGCGCGCCGCGCGGCCGGCCGGGTCGCCGGGGTCGGCGCGGTCGACGCGGTCGGCGGGCCAGGTCGCGGGCCGTCGCCGGACCGCGAGGTAGCAGAGCCCGGCCGCCAGCGGGGCGAACATGAGGACCATCGGCAGGACCTCGAACCGGCCCGCGAGCAGCAGCGGGAATCCGGGCAGCAGCCAGGCGGCCGCCAGCATCGCGGGCACAACCGTGATGGCGCCGAACAGCCACCCGGACAGCCGTCCCGGGCCCGGTTGGGGCACGGGAGCCGGCACCGCAGAATCGTCTGCCTGAGCACCGTTCGTATCAGGGATCCCGGTGTTCCCAGAGGCGCGCGGTCCAAGACGCACGGACCAACTTTAGGCGCTGTCCCTAAGCGTTTCCTGAGCCCGAGGTCCCCGTCGACGCGCACCACGAGAACCGTGAGACCCAACCGTGCTCCTGCACCCCAGCATCGGGTGGCCGGTATATGCATGAAAGCAGCACCCTGCACATAAGAGTGTGTAGGGTGCCGCTTTCAGTACACGGATTAGGTCGGGGAGGGCGGATGGCGTGGGAGCCGGGACGGGCTGGGGCAGAGCAGGCGGGGGCAGGGCGGACGGTGGCGGAGCGGGCTGGGGCAGAATGGGCGGGTGGAGCTGTTCGTAGGCTGGCATGACTGGTCGCGGGCCGAGCCAGAGTTCGGGCGGGCGGTGCCGGCCGAGACGGCGGCGAAGGTAGCCGGGGCGGTCAGGTTCGCCACCACGTGGCACGGGGACCAGCGGCGGCCGACGGGGGCGCCTTACCTGGATCACCTGCTCGAGGCGCTCGAGGTACTGGTGCGGGGCGCGGGCATCTTGGACTGCGACGTGCTGTGCGCGGCGGTGCTGCACGATGTGGTCGAGGATACGCCGTGCACCCTGGCGGAGGTCAGCGCCGCGTTCGGGCCTGCTGTGGCCGAGCTGGTGGGCTGGGTGACGATCCCCGAGGTGGGCCCTGGGCAGGTCAAGGCCGAGGTGAAGGAGGCTTACCTGCGCGGGCTGCGGCACGCTCCGGCGCGGGCGCGCCTGGTCAAGCTGGCCGACCGGGCCAGCAACGTGCAGACGCTGCGCAACCTCGCGCCGGACCGGCAGCGGTACTACTTCGCGCAGACCGTCACCCATATCGTTCCGCTGGCGGCCGCGGATCCGTGGTTCGCCCGGTGGTACGCCGCGTGGCAGCGGGATTTCGCCGACCTGGGCTAGTCGGCCGCGGTCACGATCCCCGGGGCGGGCCCTTCCTCGTCCGGCTCGGCGGCCACGCGGCCGGCCTTCGCGGCGAGCAGCCAGAGCACCAGCGCGGCCGGGTAGATGAAGTAGCCGAACCTGGTCGAGGGCGCCAGCAGGAACATGGCCGAGAGCCCGATCACCAGCCGCACGGTGGCGGCGGGCACATCCCGGGGCGGGCGGACGACCAGCGACACCGCGATGGCGAGCCCGGACCCGATCAGCAGGACGACCACGATGGTGTGGCCGACCGGCCCGGTCTGCGCCAGCACGTGACCGAGCAGCGGGCTAGCCGCCTGCGATTTGACGCTGGCCAGGCCGAGCGGGAACAAGATCGTGTTCCGGATCAGCGCATCGGGCCGCAGCGCCGCGAACGGGCCGACGATGACCGCGACGACGGCGACCGCCACCGCCGTGAACCGCCAGGCCGCGCGGTGGCCGTCCCGCACGTAGAGCAGCGCGAACGCCACCGCGAGGGCCGGCCAGGCGGTCGCCTTCATCGAGGAGGCGACGCCGAGGGCCAGGCCGGCGGCGACCAGGTTCGTACCGGCCGGCCGCCAGAGCAGGGCGAAGCCAAGGCACATGAACGCGACCATGGGCACGTCGGTGCCGCCGACGCACAGCTCGAACGCGATGATCGGCGACGCCGTGATCAGCAGCGACCAGCGGACGCAGTCCCTGGCCCCGGCGATGTTCAGCGCGAAGGCGAACACGACCACGAACACCAGGCCGAACCACACCCGGGGATCGGTCAGCAGGCTGTGGCCGAACACCGCCTGCGGCACGCCGAACACCGCCATCAGCGGCAGGTAGGGGTTGTACTGGTTGGGGTCGGTGGTGGTGGCCAGGACCTGGGAGCTCCGGTACGGGGTGCCGTGGGTGATGAGCGTCTTGGCCGAGGTGGCCACGACGCCGACCTCGGGCTCCCCGTGGCCGTGGGCGACCATCCAGAGCAGGGGGAACAGGATGGCCCCGCCGATGGTGACGCCGAGCGCGATGTCGACCCCGATGGTCCCCCGTGACCGCCAGGCCAGCACGGCCAGGGCGGCCAGCGCGTACGCGCAGGCGCCGGACAGGCCCCACAGCCGGTGCAGCGAGTCCGTGCTGAACAGGTGAACCGCGCCCGCGAACAGCGCGCAGCCGACCAGCCCGGCGAACAGCCAGACCCAGGGCATGGTGGTCACCGATTGCCACCCGGATGGGGCCGCTTCCCCCGTGCCCCCCGGCCCCGTCGTAGGCGCGATCAGGCGAGTATCGCGTCCGGTCACGCGACATATCTTACGCGCCGCCCGGCCGGGCGCTCGTCACCCGCGCGGGCTATCATGCGTCACCCGCGCGGATGACGCACTCGGTAGCCGACGCGGCCGGGCCCGCTCAGATGACCGGGGGACGGCCGGCCCGGGTCATCCGCCAGGCGGTACCCAGCGAGATCGGGCGGCGCAGGCCCGGGTCGGTGCGCCAGCCGTCGGCGAAGCCGGCGAACCAGGGTCGCAGGTTCCCGGGCCGGCCGCGCTCGCGGGCGATGGTGAGCGCCGTCCAGTCGGCCAGGTAGGTGACCGCGAACGGCCACGGCAGGTTCCGCCGGGCCAGCAGGACCCGGTTCCGGCCGTCGCGGCGGCGGAACGTGTCGTACCTGACGTTCGGCAGCGTGTGGTGGCACATCCGGGCGGCGGCGTCGTATTCCAGCCGGTAGCCGCGGTCCAGCAGCCGCCAGGCCAGGTCGGTCTCCTCGTGGCCGTAGAAGAACGCATCCGGGTAGCCGCCGGCCTCGGCGAAGGCCAGGCGCCTGATCGCGGACGCGCCGCCGAGGAACGTAGTCACCACCGACGACCGCTCCGGGTCCCCGGCCCGCAGCCGCGGCACGTGCCAGCGGGCCCCGGGACCGCCATCGGGGTCGACGACCTGCATGGACAGCACCGCGAGCACCGGGTCCGCGGCGAACCTGGCCGCGACGTGGGAGGCGAGCCCGGCGTCCGGGTACCAGCCGTCGTCATCGAGGAACAGCACCACGTCACCGCCGCACGCCTCGACTCCGGCGTTGCGGCCGGCCGCGACGCCGACGTTCTCCGGCAGCGAGACGGTCCGCACGTCGGCGGGCAGGCCGGTCACCTCGGTGCCGTTGCCGACCACCACCAGCTCTACCTCGGGGCCACGCTGGGCCAGCACGCTGTCGATGGCCCGGTTGACCTCGGCCGGGCGATCTCCCATCGTGAGGATGACGCACGACAGCGTAAGTGCCTGCGCTGGCGCCCGGCTGGCTCGTTCGCCGGTCCTGGTTTCGCTCACCACGCGCGTCTGTTCCTTTCTCACCGCAGGCGCCGGGACGCCACGATGGCCACTAGGTGCGCCACCGCCACGACCGCGCCCACCGCCAGCGCCACCACGACCAGCACCCGGGTGGCCGTCAGGGTGCCGGTGGCCGCGTCCGCGATCGCCGCGACCAGGATGAGGACGGACAGCTCGACGGCCTGGATGATCCGGTGCACGCGCAGCGCCGAGGCCAGCCGCCGGGCCAGCGCCAGGCCCTGCGCCCGCGGCGCCAGCGCCTGATCGTCGTGCCGGCCGTCCAGCCCGGACGAGGCCCGGGCCACCACCACGGTGTCGGTCTCCGCCTTGATCAGGGTGGCGCAGATCGCGGCGGCCAGGCCCGCGCTCACGTAGCCGCCGGCCAGCGAGAAATGACCCTGGGCGCGGACGCCGAGGCCGGCCAGCAGCAGCGCCTCGGCGATGTAGTGCCCCATCCGGTCCAGGTAGATGCCGGTCGCGGAGAACCGCCCGGTGAACCGGGCCAGCTCCCCGTCGGAGCAGTCGAACAGCAGATACAGCTGTATCAGCAGGGCGACGCCGATCGCCGCGGGCAGCCCGGGCACGGCGGTAAGCACGCCCGCGGCGGCCCCGGCGATCATGAAGCAGACGGTGACCGCGTTCGGAGACCAGCCGAGCCGAGCGAACGCGATGGTGGCGTAGGGGGACAGCCGGCGCATGTAGAGCCGGCCGAACCAGTGCTCATCGTTGAGCCGCGCCAGCACCTCGGGCGGCTGTCCTTTGGCGCGCACCTCCGCCAGCGATGGCCCGGACATCATGCCCCGCCCGCTACGGCCGCGGCGAAGTCCGCCACCTGCTTGGCGGCGGAGCTCTCGTCGAGCTCGAGCCGCTCCAAGATGGTGTACCGGCCCGGCCTGGTCGCGGGGGCGCGCAGCACCGCCTGGGTGAACTCGGCCGGGCTGAGCCGCAGGTCGGCCGGAGTACGCGGCAGCCCGTGCCGGGCCAGGCAGGCGGACATCAGCGTAAACAGGCGCCCGTCCCCGCGCAGGTGCGTGCAGAAGAGCGCGCCGACGCCGGCCAGCTCACCATGGGTGCCCGCGCCGGGGAACAGCTGATCGATGGCGTGCAGGATCTCGTGGTCGCCACCGCTGCCCGGCCGGGAGGAACCCGCCACCGTCATGGCCATCCCGGACAGGATCAGCGATTCGGCCAGCACGGTGAGGAAATCGTCGTCCTCGACCGTGCCCGGCTGGTGCAGGACCGCCTGCGCCGCTGTCCGGGCCAGCGTGACGGCCAGCCCGTCCACCGGCTCACCGCGGTCGGCGGCGGCCAGTTCCCAGTCCGCGATGGCCGACAGGTTGTTCACCACGTCGCCGATCCCGGCCCGGACCATCCGCGGCGGCCCGGTCCGGAACCCGGTCCAGGTCGACCATTACGGCCACCGGCGGGACGACCCCGTAGGAGCCCTTGCCCGACTCGTGCTCCAGCGAGCTGACCGGCGAGGCGATGCCGTCGTGGGCCAGGTTGGTGGCCACCGCGACCATCGGGATCCCGGCCATGTGCGCGGCGAACTTGGTCACGTCGATGATCTTGCCGCCGCCGATGCCAGCGACCGCCTCGTAGGCCTCCGCCCGCAACTGCTTGCCCAGCATGATCGCCGCGTCGACGCTGCCGTCCTCGACGCGGAAGACCTCCGCGGCGGCCAGGTCGAGGTCGGCCACTATCCCGTCGCCTTGCCCGGGGCCGACCGCGACCGCGACCCGGCCCTCCGTCGCGATCCGCCGGTCAGCCAGCAGCGCCCCGAGATCCGCGACCGCGCCGCGCCGCACGTCGACGACCAGCGGCGCGGTGAGCATGCGGGCCAGCAGGGGCACGGGCATCCTTTCTGGCGAGGTGCGGCAAACATCTGGTTGGTCAAGGCCAACGTCGGTTAACCGGGAGACTACCGGGTAACGAACGGCCCCAAGGATATAAGCAGCGAGCCGCGATCTCCCGCGCCCGGCGCAGGTCGTCATGGTTGTCGACCTCGACCCACTCGACGTCCCCGATCGGCGCGACGGCGATCGCGCCGCCCCGGTCGGCCAGTTCCTGGAAGCCGTCCTCGTAATATAGCGAGGGGTCACGGCGCCAGGTGGCGGCTAGGGCCGCCGCGAGCGGCGCCGCGGCGGACGCCGCGATGAGGGTCGCGCCGATGTACTCACCGTCGGCCTGCGCGGGGTCCATCAGCTTGGTGATCCGGGTGATCAGGCCGTCCGCGCCGACCACGACCTTCATCTCCTCATCGGCGAGGTGCTTGATGTCATCGACGGCCAGGATGAGGCCGGCGCTGCCCTGGCCGTTGCCGGCCGCCGCGGCGGAGAGCAGCGTCTTTTCCACCGAGACCGGATGCACGGTGTCCCCGTTGACCAGCAGCGCGCCCGCCGCGAAATGCTCGCGGGCCAGCCAGAGCGAGTAGGCGTTGTTCCAGTCCTCGGCCCGGTCGTTGTCCACCAGCGTGAGCCGCACCCCGTGATCCCGCTCCAGGCGGCCGGCCTGTTCGCGAACCGCGTCCGCGGCGTAGCCGACCACGATCACGACGTCACGCAACCCCACCGCGGCCAGGTTGCGCAAGGCGATGTCGAGGATGGTGACCTGACCGTCCACCGGTAGCAGGGCCTTCGGCAGCGCTTCGGTGTCAGGCCGCAGCCGACGGCCCGCGCCGGCCGCCAGGACCATCCCGATCAACTGTCTCCAACCACGGGTAGAAGCCATCCGCTGAGGTAATCCCAGCCGAACAGCAACCAAAGGTAGCCCGAAATGATGGCGTACGCGACCGGAGCGATCCCGAAGACGGCGGCCAGGCCGGCCAGCAGCATCCGCCCGTCCCAGCCGAAGCCGAACCGGTCGGCGGCCAGCCCCCGCCCGCACCTGGCGCGGTAGGCCACGTCGACGTGGCGCATGATCACGGCGGCCAGCAGGGCGAAGACCACGGCCGCCGGGACGCGGTGGGAGAAGCCGAGGGCGGCGAGGAACACGCACTCGGCCGCCAGCAGCAACGCAGGCACCAGCCAGTCCAGCCGGCCGTCGTGCGGATGGCGGGCGCCGAGCGCCGCGAGCAGCATCGCCTCGACCGGGGTGAGCACCAGGATGCCCGGCAGGTTTCCCAGTCCGAGCGCGGCCAGCACGCACGTGACGAACAGGCCCACCAGCACGGGCGGCAGCGGGGGAACCGGCCCTGCACCAGGCCGCCGAGCCAGCGGGCCACGACGCCGTCGTCGCGGTAGGCCGCCAGCTCGCTGCCCGGCGCGGGTCCGCGGCCCGGCGCGGGTTCGCTGGCCGCCGGAGTCCAGGTCGCCGAGCGGGCCAGCTGCCCGGCGATGACGTATCCCGCGGCCACCATGCCCCAGGCCAGCAGCAGCGAGAACGTCACCCGCGGCCCGAAGAAGATGGCGGTCAGCACGATCACCACGTATCGTTCGCCGGTCGGCAGGGTCGCGGCTTGCTCGACCGTGCGCGGCACCGCCCGGTGGAACAGGTTCCACGGCGCCCGGGCCGTGTGCTCGAAGCCAAGCTCGGCCATCCTGCGGATGGCCAGGACCGTCATGGCCGCGATGGCCAGCCGCCACACGCCGGCCGGCCCGGGGCCGCCCCAGCCGGCGACAAAGGTGTTCCGCAGCGCCGGGCCGAAGGTCCCGTCCAGCCCGGCGGGGATGCCGGGACGCGGGCTGGCCAGGGCGGAGCTGACGGCCAGGGCCGCGTAAACCCCGAACTCGGTCAGCAGCCCCGACGCGGCGCCGAGCCAGTCCACGGCGGGCCTGGCCCGGCCCTCGCGGCTGGTGGCCGCCAGCAGGGCGCCGGCCGGCCGGCGATGAACGAGGCGATCAGGGCCACAGAGGCCAGCAGCTTCGCCTGCCACGCCAGCTCGGAGAACCACACCGCGGCGATCACCCCGAGGCCAAGCGAGATCCCGTAGAGCGCGGCCGGCCTGAGCTTGCGCCCGGCCGCCCACCGGGCCACGTCGCGGGCGGCCGGGTCCACGATGAGCTGGGTGACGGCGCCTTCGCTGTTCGGTCCGGCGTCGAGCACCCGGACCGAGACGCCGCGGCGAGTGAGCTCGCTGACCAGCGCGCTGGCCGCGGCGGGCGCCGCGTCGGTCGCCGCGAGCGACTCCGCGGCCAGGGCGAGCGCGTCCAGATCGGGTGGGTCCACCACGAGCGCGCCGCCCGCGTCGGCGTTGACCCCGGTGAAGGCCGCGGTGCCGCCCGCGCCGAGCAGCCGGGCCAGGATCTCCTCGGTGACGGCGTCTTCGCCGACGCAGATCAGGACGCGCTCCCCGGCGCCCCGCGCCG
This sequence comes from uncultured Actinomycetota bacterium, assembly GCA_963844625.1. Lineage (GTDB taxonomy): Bacteria > Actinomycetota > Actinomycetes > Streptosporangiales > Streptosporangiaceae > Palsa-504. The sequence continues at coordinate 223,862 of CAWJPF010000011.1, forward strand.
CGGCCGCGACGGTCAGCAGGCCGGGCCCGGTCCGGTCCGCCACGTCCACCCGGCGCACGCCCAGGGCGGCGAGCTGGCCGCACAACCCCGCGCCGGCGTCGCCCGCGAGGACCAGCGCAACAGTCATGCCTGCCCTCCCCGCGGCAGAGGCCGCCGCGACTCGCGCGTGAGCGCTATGAAAATCTCAGCCGGCGATCGCGCCAGCGACTGGGAGAGACACGCCGTTTACCGTCAGCGAGGCGCCCGCCTCACACATTGTCACCGACCACGCTGTCCAGCGCATACCCACCTGGGCCACCGCGGAAACGACACCGGGACCAGGCGGACCCGGAGCGCGGGACAGGTAGAGTCCCGCTCATGCGGATGGTCGCGGTGGTGCTCGGCGGCGGCGTCGGTCAGCGACTCGGCGCGGGGATGCCGAAGCAGCTGCTCACCCTGGGCGGCCGGACGCTGATCGAGCGTTGCGTGGCCGCCTTTGAGGCGGCCCCGGGTGTCGACGAGATCCTCGTGGTGATGGCGCGCGGGTACACCGGCCAGGTCAAGGCCATGCTCGCCGACGGCGGCTACCGCAAGGTCACGGACGTCATCGAGGGCGGGCAGACCCGGCCGGACTCGACCCGGGTGGCGCTGGCCGCCATCGCGGCCGGCCTGTCGGGCGACTGCGGCGTGCTGCTGCACGACGCCGCCCGCCCGCTCGTGGATCAGCGGATCATCGCGGACTGCGTCGCCTCGCTGCGGGTCCATGACGCGGCCGGGGTCGCGGTGCCGGCCTCCGACACCATGGTCATCACCGATAACGGCGTGATGCAGTCGATGCCGAGCCGGGAACGGCTGTTGCGCTGCCAGACCCCTCAGTGCTTCCGGCTGTCCGTGATCACGCGCGCCCACCAGCTCGCCGCCGCCGACCCGGACTTCGCCCCCACCGACGACTGCGGCGTCGTGCTCCGTTACCTACCCGGCGTCGACGTGCATGTCGTCCCGGGCAGCGAGGCCAACATCAAGATCACCTACGCGCAGGATCTCGCCGTCGCCGAGGCGCTCCTCTCCGGCCAGCGGGGCTTATTAGCTGCGCACCGCCTGTTAGCTGCGCACCGCCTGCTTGACCAGGGTGCGGCCGAACTCCCACATGAGCCCGCTGCCGCGGCTGGCGTCGTCAAGCACCTCGCCGAACGCCTCGGTGAACAGCTTCACCTCGGTGTCGCCGATCATCAGCGGCGGGATGAGCTTGATCACCTCCATGTGATCGCCCGACACCTGGGTGAGGATCCGGTGCCGCTGGAACAGCGCGACCACGACCATCTGGGCGAACAGCCCGACCCGCGCCTTCTGCAGCATGTTCCAGCTGGTCCGGGCGCGCAGCGAGGAAGGCTTATCGAACTCGAGCCCGATCATCAGCCCCCGGCCTCTTACGTCGGCAAGCACGTCGTACCGTTCGGCCAGATTGGTCAGTGCCATGCGCAGAGCCGAGCCGGTCCGTGCGGCGTTCTCGGTGAGGCCCTCATCCTCCAGCACCGCCAGCGAGGCCAGGCCGGCGGCCATGGCCAGCACGCCGCCCTTGAACGTGGTGCTGTGCACCATGACCCGGTCCATCGAGGAGAAGACCTTGTCGAAGATCCATCCCTTGGCCAGCATCGCGCCCACCGGCACGAACCCGCCGGACAGCGCCTTGGCCACGGTCACGATATCCGGCACGACGTCCTCGTACTGGTAGGCGAAGAACTTGCCGGTGCGGCCGAACCCGCTCTGTACCTCATCGCAGATCAGCAGCGCGCCGTGCTCGTGCAGCAGCGCGGCCGCGGCGGTCAGGAAGCCGTCGGGCGGCATGTGCACGCCCTTGCCCTGGATGGGCTCGATGATGAGCGCGGCGACGTCGCCGCGGCGCAGTTCTGCTTCCAGTGCGTCCAGGTCGCCGAGCGGGATGGAGGTGTCAGGCAGCAGCGGGGCGAAGCCCTGCCGGAACTCGGCCGAGCCGTTCACGGAAAGCGACCCGGTGGTGAGGCCGTGGAACGCGTGGTCACAGTAGATGACGCGGCTCCGCCCGGTGGCGTACCTGGCGAACTTCAGCGCGGACTCCACCGCTTCGGTGCCGCTGTTGCAGAAGAACACCCGGTCCAGGCCGGGCGCCTGGGCCAGCAGCCGCTCCGCGAGCAGTCCCGGCAGCGGCCCGCAGTCGAACTGGGTCCAGTCGGCCAGCTGGGCGTCGAGCGCGTCGTGCAGCGCCTGGCGGATCACCGGGTGGTTACGCCCGGCCGCGAACACGCCGAAGCCGGCCAGGAAGTCGGCGTACTGGTGGCCTTCTGAGTCGTACAGGTACGCTCCCTCGGCCCGCTCGTAGACCTTGTCGAAGCCGATGGTGTGCAGCACCTTCGGCTGCTGGGGGTTCAGGTACCGGCCGTAAAGCTCATAGCCGTCGCCGCGATGGGCCGCGAGCAGTCCCGGGAGGTCAAAGTCCATGCTTCATTCTCTCCCGGCCACGGCCTCTCGTTCCCCGGCTGCCGCCGGTTGCCCGACACGAGCGTCGGGTTCGCGGCGCAGTTTCCCCGGGCTGGTGAGAAAGCCGCTGCCCCAGGACAGGTGCATGACGCCGAGCACGAGCGGCACCCGGAGCCGGACTCCGGCGGGCACGCGCCGGGCGAGCGCGGTGCCGGCGACCGTGATCCCGGCTAGGTAGGTCACGGGGATCACGAACCCGGCGGTGAGCCATTGGATGCCCGCCGGTGCGCCGGCCGCTAGGCCCGCCAGCCCGGCCAGGCCGGTCGCCAGGCCGACCGCGACCAGGGCCGCCGCGCCCGGCGGGGCCAGGTAGCGGAAGCTGGCCGTTTCCGGATGGTCACGGACGATGACCCGCCGCCAGCGGCCGTAGTGGTAGTACTGCGCGCCGAGGGCGCGGACGCTGGCGCGCGGCCGGTAGGTCACACGCAATTCGGGGGTGAACCAGATCACGCCGCCCTGGGCCCTGATGCGGTAGTTCAGGTCCCAGTCCTCCGCGCGGAGCATCCCCTCGTCCCAGCCGCCGGCCTGCTCGATCGCCGCCCGGCGGTAGACGCCGAGGTAGACGCTGAGCGTGGGCCCGGCTCCGCCGCCGGTATGGAACGCCGCCGAGCCCACTCCGGCCTTCGAGGTCATCCCCCACGCCACGGCCCGCTGGAACGAGGTCTCGCCCTCGGCCGCCATCACCCCGCCGACGTCGGCCGCGCCGGTCTCGGCCAGCGTCGCGACCGCGGTCTTCAGGTAGCCAGGCGGCAGCAGGGCGTGCCCGTCGATCCGGGCGATCACCTCGTGCCGCGCCGTGCGGACGGCGGCGTTGAGGGCCGCGGGGATCTTCCCGGTCGGGTTGGCGACAACCGTGACCCGCGGTTCGGCGGCGGCCAGTCCCGCGGCTATCTGCTCGGTCCGGTCGGTTGACGGCCCGACCGCGAGCACGAGCTCGAGCTGGCCCGGGTAATCCTGCCCGAGCACGTGCCGCACGGACTCCGCGAGATACCGCTCCTCGTTCCTGACCGGCATCACGACGGAAACAGGTGGGAATTCCATAACGCTGGTCACGGTACCGCAGCCAGCGCCCGCGTTCTGCGTTACAGGCCGGAGTCCTCCAGCATCTCCGTGACCAGGGCGGCGATCTGGGAGCGTTCGGACCGGACCAGCGTGACGTGCGCGAACAGCGGATGACCCTTGAGCTTCTCGATCACCGCGATCACGCCGTCGTGCCGGCCGACCCGCAGGTTGTCGCGCTGGGCGATGTCGTGGGTGAGTACCACCCGCGATCCTGAGCCGATCCTGGACAGCACGGTCAGCAGGACGCCGCGCTCGAGGGACTGGGCCTCATCCACGATCACGAACGCGTCGTGCAGTGACCGGCCCCGGATGTGGGTCAGGGGCAGCACCTCGAACATGTCCCTGGCCAGGACCTCGTCGATGACGTCCTGGGTGGTGACGGCCGACAGGGTGTCGTAAACGGCCTGGGCCCAGGGACCCATCTTGTCCGCTTCGGATCCGGGCAGGTAACCGAGGTCCTGACCGCCGACCGCGTAGAGCGGCCGGAACACGATGACCTTGCGGTGCTGCCGCCGTTCCATGACCGCCTCGAGCCCGGCGCACAAGGCCAGCGCGGACTTGCCGGTGCCCGCCCGGCCGCCGAGCGACACGATGCCGACCTCCGGGTCAAGCAGGAGGTCAAGCGCGACGCGCTGCTCCGCGCTCCGGCCCCGGAGCCCGAACGCTTCCCGGTCGCCCCGTACCAGCTGCACGGACTTGTCCGGCTTGACCCGGCCGAGCGCGCTGCCGTTCGGCGAGGTGAGAACGAGGCCGGTGTGGCAGGGAATCTCGCGGGCCGCCTCGCAGTCCAAGGTGCCTGATTCGTATAGTTCCTCGATGTCGCCACTGCCGACCTCAAGCTCCGTCATCCCGGTCCAGCCTGAATCGACCGGCAGCTCAGCGCGGTACTCCTGAGCCGCCAGCCCGACCGCGGCCGCCTTGACGCGCAGCGGCAGGTCCTTGCTGACGAGAATGACGTCTTCGCCCTCGGCCGCCAGGCTGCAGGCCACGGAAAGGATGCGCGAGTCGTTGTCCCCCAGCCGGAACCCGGCCGGCAGGACCGTCGGGTCGGAATGGTTGAGTTCGACCCTGACCGTGCCGCCGAGCTCGCCGACCGGCAGTTCCGCGTCCAGCCTGCCGTGCTCGATGCGCAGGTCATCGAGATGACGCAGGGCCTGGCGGGCGAAGTAGCCCAGTTCGGGATGGTGCCGTTTGGCCTCCAGTTCGGTGATGACGACGACCGGCAGGACCACCCCGTGCTCATCGAAACGGGTGATCGCGGCCGGATCAGCCAGCAGGACACTGGTGTCGAGTACAAACGTACGGCGACCTTGAGGATTGACCACGCAGACTCCCCTGGGCGCCGGGGCAGGCCCGGCGCCAAGACAGGACACAGACGTGTCGGATGGGCCGGGCCTGGCCCCCAAAGGGCCGTGCCGGCCCTTCTGTCATCCCGTCTGCGCGCAGAGCGCGAAGCTGAGAGATTCGAGGGCCCTCCCGGGAACGGCACCACGCCGTCCACCACTACCGAAGGTACCCGTGATCGTGTTACGGCAAAAGCACCGCCACGTTACCAAGTAACAATCCTGTGCTTAACCAGCGGTAACGTAACGCACCTGGGTTGCGCGCCGGATCGGGCCGCAGGCCTGGCCGGCCAGGCCTGGCCTGTGGCGGCAGCCCTGGCCGGCCTGGGCCGCAGGCATTGCGGGGCGGGCCGCAGGCATTGCCGGCCAGGGCTTACCGGCGATGCGGACCGGGCGTTACGAGCCGAACCGCCGATTACGTGCCGCGTAGGAGCGTAGGGCCCGCAGGAAGTCGACCTTGCGGAACGCAGGCCAGTAGGCGTCACAGAAGTAAAACTCCGAGTGGGTGCTCTGCCAGAGCAGAAAGCCGCCGAGCCGCTGCTCACCCGAGGTACGGATGACGAGATCGGGGTCCGGCTGGCCCGCCGTGTACAGGTGCTCGGCGATGTGCTCCACGTCGAGCGCCTCGGCCAGTTCCTCGATCGTGGTGCCCCTGGTCGCGTGGTCCTGCAGCAGGGAACGTACCGCATCGGCGATCTCGCGCCGGCCGCCGTAGCCGACCGCGACGTTGACCAGGAGGCCGGGATAATGGGCGGTCACCTCGGCGGCGTCCTTCAGGACCCGGACCGTGTTGCCGGGCAGCAGGTCGAGCGCGCCCACCGGATTCACGTGCCAGTGCTCGGCGACCAGGCCCTGCACGGTGTCCTCGATAATCTTCAGCAGCGGCACCAGCTCGGCCGCCGGCCGGGCCAGGTTGTCGGTGGAAAGCAGCCATAGGGTCACCACCTCGACGCCGGTCTCGCGGCACCACTCGAGCAGCTCGAAGATCTTGTCCGCGCCCTTGCGGTGACCGCTGCTGACGTCCCGGAATCCGGCTGACCTGGCCCACCGCCGGTTACCGTCGCACATCACCCCGACGTGGCGCGGGATGGCCTCCGGCGTAAGGGAAAGCTCGATCCTGTGCTCGTAGAGCCGGTAAACCAGATCACGAAGTCCCATGCGGCGGCCTTCCTCATCGCCGTGAAGATCTAGCAGAAACGTATCCAACGAATGGAACGGTTCGGTCGGCGACTATGGTTCCGGGCCGGATGGGACGAATCAGCCGCGGCACATGACGAGGGTGCGGGACCCCTTTCGCTTCCCCGGAGGAGCGGGGAATCGTTACCGTCTTGGAACCTGGAAGGTCATCGGTGCGGGCCGGTGACCTGGATTCTCATACTCAAGTTCACGCGTTTCCCGGCCCCTGGTCCCGCACTTCCTCGACGTGTCGCAGGGCCGCACGCAGCCGGTCCAGCCAGGCGTCCGCGTTCTCCCCGGTCAGCCGTACGCACCAGGCCAGCGCGTCACTCCGGCTGCGCGCCACGCCCGCGTCGACCAGCGTGTCGAGCACCCGGCGCTCGGGCTGGCGCAGCCTGGTCATGACCGGGATCGAGAGTGTGGTGAACATCTCAGTCACGTCGGCGCAGCTGACGCCCCAGGACACCTTGCGCCGGAACTTGTGCTCGGCCTCACGCGCGATCTCGATCCGGCGCAACCGGGTCTCCTCGCGGAACCTGCGGATCCTGCCCTCGGCCGCGGCGGCCCGCTCGGCGTCGGACGCGCCGGACGCGCCGGACGCGCCGGCCGCGCCGGCCGCCTCGGGCGCGGCCAGGGTCCCGACAACCGTGATCTCCTCGCGGTCCACCTTGATGTCAGGCGCGGCGGTGAACCAGTCGCCGGGAAGGCGGCCGGTAAACCAGCCGCGTACTTCCGCTGCGGTGCTCGCCCGGCCGGACGCGCCCGGCTCGCCGGTCTCGCCGGTCTCGCCGGTCTCGCCGGTCTCGCCGGTCTCGCCGGTTTTGCTGCCGTGGCCGCTGGTCGCCTCGCTACTAGCGTTCGTGTCGTCACCCGTCCCGGCCGCGTCATCTGCTGCCCCGGAACCTGCTTGCTGTGTATTCATGTAATTATGATTACTCCTCATGATCAACGCGTCAATCGCCCTCCAGCTCAGTTCCGGGCACAGCCGGGACCCTTGGCGGCCGGACCGCGCGATGTAGGTCAGCGGACGAGGCCACGGATCAGGGGCGTACCGCGTGGTTGCGGCGCGCAGAACGCCTCCACGTCGTAGGCGAGAGCCAGTCGCTGCTGATTTTTCAGCTACCCGCCGCGCGGCGCGTCTAGGATGCGCGTCGGCCGCGACGATGCTGCCAGACCAGTCCCGTCGGCCCCATCCGCCCTGTTTTCGCTCACCTGTACGAGATCAGCGAAGATTATCGCGGAGGATTCGGCTTCAGTGGAGGAAAATGGCCCCTATCAGGTACCGGATCTTCCGCATAAGCCAGATCCTCCACGATATTTACCGGGCTAGGCCGCGACGGCGGAGTCTGGGGTATCACGGCTCACACCAGCACCACGACCCTTCGGTAAGCGGCCAGGTGCGGGTAGCTCCGCAGCTATCTCCGGCCACACGGGGGACGTCAGGCCAGGCCGGAGGCTAGGCTGGCGGCGATCCGGGGGTAGACGCGGATGGCGCCGGCGAACTGGGAGCCGAAACTCACCGGGACCACCTGAACGTCCATGCCGGGCTGCGGCGCCTGGATCATCCAGCCGTTGCCCAGGTAGATGGCGACGTGCGAGATGTAGCCGGGGTCGGTCGGGTCGGTGTGGTAGAAGAGCAGGTCGCCGGGCGCCAGCTGGCTGACCGGCACGGCCGGGCCGGTCCTGGCCTGGTCGGCGGCCACCCGGGGCATGCTGACGCCTGCCTGGGCGAAGGCCCACTGAACCAGGCCCGAGCAGTCGAACGACGCCGGGCCGGCGGCGCCCCACACGTAGGGCCGGCCGCGCGCGCTCTCGGCGGCGCGCAGGGCTACGAGGAGCTGGGCCGTGGTCATGGCCGCGCCGCCCGCCGTGGCGGAACCGGCCGCCGTGGCGGAGCCGGCCGGGGCGGAACCGGCCGGGATCATGCCCGCAGACGTCCTGGTCACCTCCGCAACCAGCGGCTCGACCGCCGCCCCGGACGGTAGGACCCGTTTGATCTGCCCGACGAGCGAGGCCACGCTCGAGGGCCGCGCGCTGATGACGATGGCGTTGCCGGCCGGCACTCCTAGCGACCTGGCGGTCGCGTCGGACACCACGGCATCGACCCCGCCGATCCCGACGGTGCCGAACGCGACTACCGGCAGCTGTTCCAGCCGGTGCCCCGCCACGGTGACATCGTGGCCCAGGGAGAGCCGGTCCAGGGTGCCCATGGTGTAGGACACCGCGACGCCGCCGTCAGCTACTCCTTGCCACAGCGGGTTGGAGGCCGCCGTGGGGCGCGGGGCATAATCGCGGAAGGTGGACGGGTCGACGCCGAGCACGGCCGTGTACGTCCCGTTGATCTTTATCTTGGCGGCTTCGATCCGATCGGCGCTGGTGACATCGGGCTGCCGTGACACCGCGGCCAGGACCTGTGCGGACAGCGAGAACGGCGCGACGACCAGCAGATCCGCCTGTCGCAGCCCGCGCAACGGGGCGACCGGCGCCGGCCGGGACGGCCCGGCGCCCGGCGCGGCGGAAGCGGAAGCGGTGGCCATAGGCACGGTAGTACTGGCGACCGGCACCATCATCGGCTTGCCGCCGCCATCTGCGTTCCCGCCGAGTGCCGGCACCACCGGCCCCGTCGCGTTCGCAGGAGCCGGCCTGGCCGCCGGCAGCACGGCGGCGGATCCGCTTACCTGGGCCGGCTTGCCGCCCGCGGTGACCAGCACCGCGCCCACGACAAGCCCGATGACCGCCAGCAGGCTGATCACCACGGGAACCGGATGCCGGGCGACCGGGGACCCCCCGGGTCGCCCGTTCATGATCGGTCGTCGCAGACGCATTGCCTCCACGATATGTCCCCGACCCCCCGTCCTGGCCAGAGCCAGGACGGCCAAAAGGCCAAAACGGCCAGAACCGCTAGGACGGGACGGCGAGCGCCGTCCTGAGTTGCTCCGGGGTGGTGACAGGAGCCAGGCAGGTGAACTGGCGGCAGACGTAGGCGGCCGGGCCCCCGTGCACCAGCCCCCGCCCGGTAAGCAGCGGCACCGCCGCCCCGGGGTCGGACCCGCCGGCCCCGGCGCCGTCGCCGAGGGCGAGCACGGCGCCGGGCGGGGCCGCGAGCAGCGCGGTCTCGTGCAGGACCCGGGTCCGCTCATCTTCGGGGTCGCCCACCACCGCGATCTCGGCCGGCCCGGCCAGCCAGGCCTCGGCGACGGCCAGGCCCGTGCCCGCCGCCCGCGGGTACCTGGCCGCGATGGCGGGCAGCACGCCGAGCGCCGCCGCCGCGGCGGCCCGGTGCGGGGCCGAGCCCGTCAGGGCGGAGTAGCTGAGCAGCGCGTCGGCCACCGCGAAGGCACCAGAAGGGGTGGCGTTGTCGGCGGGATCGGCCGGGCGGAAGATCAGCGTCTCGCCGTCCGCGGCGGTGTCGTAGAAGCCGCCCGCCCCGTCGCCGAAGGCGGCCAGCGCGACTTCTAGCAGCTGGCCGGCCAGGGTCAGCCAGCGGGCCTGTCCTGTCACGCCGGACAGGGTGAGGAATCCCGCCGCCACGCAGGCATAATCCTCGAGCGCACCCGCCGTGGTCCCCGCGGTCCCGTCGCGCGAGGTGCGGATGAGCCTGCCGCCGGCCAGGTGCACGGCGGCCAGCAGCGCGGCGGCGTCGCGCGCGGCCGCGATGAGGTCCGGCCGGCGCAGCAGCAGCCCGCCTTCGGCGAACGCGGAGATGGCCAGGCCGTTCCACGCGGCCACCACCTTGTCATCGCGGGCCGGCCGGACCCGGCGGGCGCGGGCCGCCAGCAGCGCGGCCGCGACGCGGGCCAGCCGGGCGGCGTCCGCAGGCTCCGTGCGCCGTTGCAGCACCGAGGCGCCGTGCTCGAACGTACCCGCCTCGGTGACGCCGAAGGCCCGCGCCGCGAACTCACCGTCCTCGGGTCCGAGGATCGCGCGCAGTTCCGCGGGGCGCCAGACGTAGAACTTTCCCTCTTCGCCCTCGCTGTCGGCGTCCAGCGAGGCCGCGAAGCCGCCCTCGTCCGTGTGCAGCTCGCGCAGCATCCAGTCGAGGGTCTCTTCCGCTACCCGGCGGGCCAGCTCTGACCCGGTGCGACGCCAGAGGTCCAGGTAGACGCGGGCGAGCAGCGCGTTGTCGTAGAGCATCTTCTCGAAGTGCGGCACGACCCAGCCGGCGTCCACCGAGTACCGGGCGAACCCGCCGCCCAGCTGGTCGTACATGCCACCGCGGGCCATGGCCTCGCAGGTGCGATCGGCCATCCGCAGCGCGACGGGGTCAGCGGTCCGCTGGTGATGGCGGAGCAGGAACTCCAGCACCATCGACGGCGGGAACTTGGGCGCGCCGCCGAACCCGCCCGCGGCAGCGTCGTACCCGCGGTCAAGCTCCGCCACCGCCGCGTCCGTCACCTCGCGGAATCTCAGCTCCTGATCACCGTCCCGGCCGCGGAGGGCCTGGGCGGTAGCGGACGCGTTCTCGGCCAGGGCGGCGGCGATCTGCTTGGCCCGGTCCGTCACGTCGCCGCGCTGGCTCCGCCAGGCCCGCGAGACGTTCAGGACCAGCTGCCGGAAATTGTCGCGCGGGAAGTAGGTACCGCAGAAGAACGGCTCGCCTGCCGGGGTCATGAACACCGTCATCGGCCAGCCGCCCTGGCCCGTCATGGCCTGCGTAGCGGTCATGTAGACCGCGTCCACGTCGGGACGTTCCTCCCGGTCCACCTTGACCGCGACCACGTGCTCGTTGAGCAGCGCCGCGGTCTGCGGATCCTCGAAAGATTCGTGGGCCATGACGTGGCACCAGTGGCAGGCGGCGTAGCCGACCGAGAGCATGACCGGGACGTCGCGCCGGGAAGCCTCGCCGAACGCCTCGTCACCCCAGGGCCACCAGTCGACCGGGTTGTCCGCATGCTGGAGCAGGTAGGGACTCGTCGAATTCCGCAGCCGGTTCACCAGAACTACGGTACTGGGCTGGCCCGGGGGGACCTGTGCTGGCCCGGAGGGACGACCCCGTGCTGGCCCGGAGGACAACCTCCCGGTGCGCTCCGCGCTGCGCGGCTGCGGTGCTCGCCGTAGTATCGCCCGGCCGGAGGGGGCCTCGCGGGCCGCGTGATGGCGGCTTACGCCGCGATCCTCGCCGTACCGGCGGGGTGACGGCGGGCGACTGCGCGATAGGCCTGGCCGAACAGGAAAAAGGCGGCGCCTAGGACGCCGACGAAGAAGCCGAGCGGCCAGTTGGTCTGGTAGGAGGCCGCGATGCCGATCCACACCGTGACCAGCGCGATGCCGACGGAAAGGGTCATCGCGAGGATCGGCCTCGCCGTGAGCGACCTGGCCGCGGCGGCCGGGCCGATCATCAGGCTGAACATCAGCAGGGCGCCCACCACCGGCACCGTCATGCTGGTGGCCAGGGCCATGACCAGCAGGAACGCGAGGTCCATCCGGCGGGGTGACACCCCCCGTGCCTCGGCGACCTCGGGCATGGCCGAGGACAGCAGCAGCGGGCGGAACATCACGATGATCGCCGCGATCGACACCGCGCCGAGCACGACGATGGGCAGCACTTCGCCCTGGCTGACCCCGAACACCTCGCCGAACAGCAGCGAGTACGCCTCCTGCGCGTACTCGGTGCTCCAGCTGACGAACAGCGCCCCCACCCCGAGCATCAGCACGAATGTCATCGCGGTGGCCACGTCCGGCCGGGCGCGGCGGCTGAGCCCGGCGATGCCGAGCGCTCCCGCCACGGAGAAGGTGGCCAGGCCCACGAACGGGTTGAGTCCGAGCAGGCTGGCCCCGGCCGCGCCGGCGAAGGCGCCGTTGGGGATGGCGTGCGCCGCGAACGTCGACCCGCGCAGCACGGCGAAGAACCCCGTCACCCCGGCGATCACCGCCACCACCGTGGCCGCGATCCAGGTGTTCAGCATCAGGCCGGTGAACATACCTGCTCCGTATCAGGGCTGTCCTGGACCGCCCGTCCGCGGTCTGGCCGGCGCAGGTAGGTGACCAGGTAGCTGCCCACGATCAGCGTCACCACGAAGAAGCTCACCGGCCAGCCCCGGCCTGTGGGCCACCAGTAGAAGCTGTCGTACGCGAGCACGATGCCGAGCCAGATGGCCGCCACCCCGATGCCCGCCGCCACGGCCATCGCCCGGACCGGGCCCTTCGAGATCCGCAGCGCGGTCGCGGCCGGCCCGATCAGCAGCGCGGTGCTCAGCACCGAGCCGATGATCACGGCGGAGAGCGCCACCGACACGGCCAGCGCCATCAGGAAGGCCGTGCCCACGGCGCGTACCGGCACGCCGCGCGCGGCCGCGATGTCGGGGCTGAGCGAGCTCAGCAGCAGCACCCGGGCCAGCACCACGACGGTGCCCAGCGCGAGCAGCGCGGACACGATCAGGGCGGGAATGGTGGAGGAGGTCAGGACGAAAATGGAGCCGAACAAGATGGTGAACGACGCGCCCGTCGTGGAGCTGTACTGGGTGCCCAGGTAGAGGAACAGCGCGGCCAGGCCGAGGGCGGCGCCGAGCACCACTCCGGTCGCCACGTCCCGGCCGCGGCGGCGCTGGATGCCGATCATCTCCATGAACGCGGCCGCGCCCGCGCCGAAGGCCAGATATCCCCAGAACTGGTTGACGCCGATCAGGAAGGCGCCGGACCCCCCGGTGACGGAGATGTCGGCGAGGGAATGACCGGCGAACGACTGGCCGCGGGTCACCGTGAACACGCCGACCACCGCCGAGGTGATGGCGATGACGGTCCCGACGGCCAGCGCGATGTGCACCGGCCCGCTGCCGAAGAAGCCCGGCTCGAAGAGGTACCTGAGCACGGTCACCGCACCACGTGGACGTCCTCGGCCGCGGCCGCCGCGTCGTCGAGCCCTTCCGGGGCGGCCACCACCAGGACCCGCCCGTGCACCCTGATCACGTCGACGTGCTGGCCGTACAGGCGGGACAGGACCTCGGGTGAGACCACCTCGTCGGTACGGCCGACCGCCACCCGGCCCGCCGCCGCGTAAACGATCCGGTCCATCACCGGCATCAGCGGGTTCATGTCGTGCGCCGAGATGAGCACGGCGATCCCTTCGGCCCGGGCCAGCCGGGCCAGTACCGAGACGATCCCCTGCTCGCTGGAGATGTCGAGGTTGGCCAGCGGCTCGTCGAGCAGCAGCAGCCTCGGCCGGCTGATCAGCGCGTGCGCGATCATGACCCGCTGCTGCTCACCGCCGGATAGCTCGCCAACCCGCGCGTCGGCGTACCGCTGCGCGCCGACGGCGGTCAGCATGTCGGCGACCAGCTCGCGGCGGGCCCGGGACGGGAGCCGGATGCCGAACCTGTGCCCGTCGACCCCGAGTGAGACCACGTCCCTGACCCGTAGCGGCATATCCGGCTCGATGGCCAGCTTCTGCGGTACGTACCCGATCGAGGCATCGCGGGCCGCCCGCGGCGCACCGTCGATGAGCACCGAGCCGCGGGTGACCGGCTGCAAGCCGAGGATGACCCGGAGCAAGGTGGTCTTGCCCGCGCCGTTCGGCCCGATGAGGCCGGTGAACTCGCCCGGGCGGATGGTGAACGAGACGTCCCGGAGGATCTCCCGGCCGCCGAGACTGACCCCGACCCCGTCCAGCCGGAGGAGTTCGGCCGTCATCACAGGTGCTCGGTCGAGATCTTGCTGGCCACAGCCTTCTGCAGATCCTGGACCTCGGCCAGCATCCACGACTGGTAGTTAAAACCGGGCTCCGGCATCGTCTCGTAAACCCCCACGACGGGAATGCCGTTCGCCCGGGCCAGCGCGATGAACGATTCGGTCAGCGAGTCCGTCACCTGCTGGTTGTAGAGAAACACCGTCACCTTGTGCTGCGTGAACAGGCTCCGCTGCACCGCGACGTCCTGCGCGGACGGGTCGGTGCCGTTCATGATGTCGGCCTGGAACGCCCACGGCGTCAGGTTGTCGGCCCCGGCCGCCTGCAGCATGTAGTCGGCCACCGGCTCGGTGGTCGCCACCGGCGTGTTCGGGTACTTCGCCTTGAACGCGGCGATGGCCTTGTCCCACGCGGTCAGCGAGCTGGTGAAGGCGGCCGCGCTGGCCTTGAAGTACGACGCGTGCGCGGGCTGCAAGGTGCTCAGGTCAGCGGCGATCGCGTTCGCCACGGCCGGCATGGTGCTTGGCTTGTACCACAGGTGCGGGTTCGGCGTGCTGTCAGGAAGACCGAGGAGATGCTGCACCACGACCACCTTGCGGGCGGAATTCGGCACCGCGCTCTCGATCGTGTTCATAAAGGTGTCGTAGCCGACGCCGTTCTGCACCACGAGCTGGGCCGAGTCCAGCAGGCGGGCCACCGAGGCACTCGCCTCGAACGTGTGCGGGTCGGTGTTCGGGTTGCTCAGGATCGCGCTGACCTGGACGTACTTCCCGCCGACCTGCTGGATGACGTCCGCGTACTCGTTCTCGGCGCCCACCGCGACGATGCGGCCGCCCGAGCCGCCCGAGCCCGAGCCGCCCGCGCGCAGCGCGAGCGAGGAGGAGCAGCCGCTCGCCAGCAGCGCCGCGGCGAGCGGCAGGACGGCAAACAGGAACCTGCGGCGACTCCGCATGACCGGCACTCCTCGTTCGGGGAAGGCTCGTAGCTCGGGAAGGGGCCTGCCTTCGCGATAATGATAATGATTCCCAATTTCGTTTGCAACACGGTGGCGGCTTAGCATGATCGTGTGCCGGCGGACGCGGTAAACGACGCGGAACGACGCGGAAACGATGCCCGCGGGCACACGATCAAGGGACGGAGGCGCGCACGCGTTGGGCGGAAGCGGACCGAGGTTGTACCGTGCGACTGTGACGACGCCGCAGCCAGAGGAGCAGATGCGGGTAAAGGGCACCCGGGCGCGCGGAACCAGGCAGGCGCAAGCCCTGGCCACGGCCCTGGACAGCCTGCCCGGCTTCTGCAGTGCCCAGGAGATCCACGCGGAGCTGCGCCGTAAGGGCGAGCACGTCGGGCTCACCACCGTCTACCGGCACCTGCAGGCACTCAGCGAGCAGGGCCGCATCGACGCGATCCGCGACGACAGCGGCGAGATCCTCTACCGCCAGTGCGAAACGAGCGTGCACCATCACCACCTGACCTGCCGCAACTGCGGGCGCAGCGTGGAGGTGGAGGGCCGGGCGGTGGAGCAGTGGGCGGAACGGGTCGCCGCCGAGGCCGGCTTCACCGACGTGGGTCACACGGTCGAGCTGTTCGGCCTGTGCCCGCAGTGCGCGGAGTTCAAGGGTCCCAAGGGGGTCTAGGACCCGTTCGCCGCGGCCAGCTCGGCCTTGCGGTCGGAGGCGAACATGTGGACGTACTCCTGGCCGGAGAGCTGCTGGATCGCGCTGATCACCTGCTCGGCGATCAGCCGCCTGGCCTTGCCGGGCGGCCCCGCGGTGATCTCCGGGGCAAACGTGAGCGGCGCGCCGATCCTGACCTCGATCCGGCCGGGCCGCGGGACCATACGGCCGGGGGGCAGTACCCGCCGGGTGCCGATGATCGCGACCGGCAGGACCGGGAGGCCGGACTTCAGGGCGAGCCAGCCGACGCCCGGCCGGCCGCGGTACAGGCGTCCGTCGGGGGACCTGGTGCCTTCCGGGTAGATGGCGAACAGGTTCCCGTCCTGCAGCAGGGTCAGCGCCGCCGCCAGCGTGTCCTGGGCGGCGCGCGGCCCGTCCCGGTCCATCTGCAGCTGGTTCGTGGCCTTCAGGTACGCGGCCCACAGCCGGGCCCGGGGCCCGGTGGCGGTGAAATACTCGGCCTTGGCCGAGAACGTCACCGGCCGGTCGAGCATCAGCGGCAGGAAGATGGAGTCGACGACCGACTGGTGGTTAGCCGCGAGGATCGCGCCGCCCGAGGCGGGCACGTGCTCGGCGCCGGTCACCTTCGGGCGCCAGATCGTATGCAGGAACGGGCCGGCGACGATGCGCGATAGCTGGTATTGCACGGGTCACTTTCTGCTTACGCGGGCTGGCCAGCGGGTCGTGAGTCAGAAGATCCGGCGACGGTGGTACCAAGATAGCGCGCCTGGCGATCTTGCCCGGCGGTGGCCGCGGCGATCCCGATGCCCAGCGGCAGCGCCAGCGGCAGCACGGCGGCCGGCACGATGACCCCCGAGTCGTCGGCCAGCCAGCCCAGCACCGGCAGCAGCCACAGCAGCGCCAGGACCACGCGCAGCAACGGCTGGGCCGCGTAGGCCAGCGGGATGGTCTTCAGCCGGAACCACGCGGGCCGCCATAGCATCAGCCCGGTCACCGCGACCACGACCGGGACCAGCGGGCTGAACGCGCCAACCGAGAGCGAGCCGAGGTTGGAGCTGATCTTCCGCTGCAGCAGGTCGCCCGAGTGCCCGTGCAGCGTGCTACCGCCGAACGAGCCGATGTCGGACGGGCCGGTGACCGGCGTCAAGTAGCTGATCAGCGCGAACACCGCGAACAGGGCGAGCCCGCTGACCGCGACAAGCAGCACCAGGCGCCAGCTGAGCCTGACCCCGGCCACCGCCGCGGCCAGCAGCAGGAAACAGGGCACCATCGCGATCGTGCCGCCGACCTTGCCGCCGAACCCGGGCCAGCCGGAGGCGAACACCGCGAACACGCCGATCACGGCCACCGCCAGCAGCGCCGGCCGCCGGGACGACGGATAGCGCCGCCGCGCCAGCAGAGCCAGCCACGCCGCGGCCACCAGCGCGGTGCTGCCGTAGATGCCCAGCGCCTCGTTGCCGATGCCGTAGAACCGGCCGCCTTCGATCACCGAGAGCCCGAACGGCGTCTCCAGCTGCAGCCGGGACCCGGTCATCACGTCGATGCCCAGCACGACCAGGGTGAACAGGGAGATCACGCCGAACGGCCCGAGCGGATCACGACGCCACGGTCCCGCCAGCGCGGCCGCGCCGATGACCAGCGCCCAGGCCGCGGCCATCCCGTACAGCCACGCCGCCGGATGGGCGAACAGCCACCACGGCACCAGGCTGGCCAGGAACGTGCCCACCGGCACCGCAGCGGCGAACACCCCGGCCACCCGCCACCACCGGGCCCGCTGCCTGCGCCGTTCCGGTGCGGCGCCCCAGCACGCCAGCCCGATCGCGGCCAGCACGAGCACGTCGGCCAGCACGTAGGCCCAGTAGAACTCGCTGTGCGTCGACCGCCAGACCTGCTCGGCCGTATCCCGGCCGGTCAAGGACCTGATCGCCGGGGCCAGTGCGCCCCGGCCGGCCCGGGTGAGCTCCGCGCCGGCCAGGCCGCGGGCGCGGGCCGGCCGAGCCAGTGCAGGACGGTCGGGGTCACGTCGGTGAGCACGACCAGGCCGGGCTGCCGCGTCGAGCTGGCGTCGAGCAGGCCCGCCCGGTAACCGGGCCCGCTGACCAGAGCCAGCTGCAGGTGCGGCGGCTTGGTCGTCGCGCCGGGCGCGGTGACCAGCAACGTGGTGCCGGCGGGTAGTTCGGCCACCACGCGGGCGAGTTGGGAGTCTGCCGAGGCGAGTGCCGATGCCCGTTCGGTATATCCGATATTTCCCAGGTCCACAACGGTCAGCGGGCAGCGGGACAGCACCCCCGCGGTGAGGCCCGCCACCGAGGGCAGGTAGGAGGCGACGTGCCCGGCCCGGTCGGCCAGCGCCAGCGCGGCGCCCGGGCCGACGGCGGTGGCGCAGCCCGCGGCGCTCGCCAGCAGGCCCCAGTCGGGGTCGTTGCGGAACCGCTGGTTGTAGGACTCCAGCGGGCCCAGGCCGGGGACCTCGGCGCCGCCCCCGGCCGGCACCACGGCCGGGAACGTCCCGCAGGCGGCGTTGGTGTGATCGGACTGCACGCGGGCGCCCGCGTTCAGCATGAGCCAGCCGTCAGCCGGGCAGGTGAGCGGCTGCAGCGCGTGGTCCACCAGCGACCCCACCGAACCCTGCCCGGCCAGCCGCCACAACGTGGGCGTCGCGGCCGGTGAGACCTCGCTCCACCGCAGCCCGGACAGGCCGACCACGACGACGTGCCGCGCCGGCGGCGACGCCGGTGTCGCGGCGCGGGCCGGGCTGGCGGCCCAGACTGCGGACACGGCCGCGAGCAGGCAGGCCAAAAGCGCCGCCCGCAGCACGACTGGCCTCATGCGCATTCGCCCACGGTATCCGGGAAAAGCCTTTTATTCAGAACGAGACGTCGTGCACCTCGATGTGCCCGGTCTCGCCCGCCAGGACCTCGCCGATCAGCGCGGCGGGCAGCCCCTGGGCCCGCAGTTCGCCCAGCAGGGCGGGCGCCGCGGCCGGCGGGGTGGCCAGCAGCAGGCCGCCCGAGGTCTGGGCGTCGTGCAGCAGGACGGCGAGTTCGGCCGGGATGGCCGCGTCCAGGGTGGTGGCGCGGCGCATGCGGTCGGTGTTCGCCCTGGTCCCGCCGGAGACGTAGCCGGCCGCGGCCAGTTCGGCGGCGCCGGGGAGCAGCGGGACCGACCTCGCCGCTAGCCGGGCCGCCACGCCGCTGGCGGCCAGCATCCGGTGCAGGTGGCCGAGCAGCCCGAACCCGGTCACGTCGGTAGCGGCCCGGACCCCCGCGGCCAGGGCGGCCTGGCTGGCGCCCGCGTTGAGCAGGATCATGGCGGCGACCGCGGCGGCTAGCACCTGGTCGGGGGCCGCGCCGCGCTTGAGCGCGGTGGCGACCACGCCGGTGCCGACGGCCTTGGTGAGGATCAGCTGGTCCCCCGGCGCCGCGCGGTCGATGGTCATGAGCCGGTCCGGGTGGGCCAGGCCCACCACGGCCAGGCCGTACTTGGGCACCGGGTCATCGATCGTGTGCCCGCCCGCGACGAAGCAGCCGGCCTGCGCCGCCACCTGCGCGCCGCCGCGCAGCACCTGGCCGAGGAGGGCGAGGTCGAGCCCGTCGCCCGGCCAGGCGGCCAGGTTGACCGCGAACAGCGGCCGGCCGCCCATCGCGTACACGTCGGACAGCGCGTTCGCGGCCGCGATGGCGCCCCAGTCGAACGGGTCGTCGACGATCGGGGTGAAGAAGTCGGTGGTCAGCACCAGCGCGCGCTCGTCGTCTAGGCGCAGCACGGCCGCGTCGTCGCCTTCGAGCGCGCCGATGAGCAGGTCGCCGGCCGCCGGGACGGTGTCCATGGTGGCGAACAGGGCCTCGAGCTTGGCCAGCGGCAGCTTGCACGCGCAGCCCGCGCCGGGCGACAGTGACGTCAGCCGGGGGGCCTGGGTCTGGTCAGCGGTCACGCTCGCCACTGTAGCCGCGGGCCGTTATCACCAGGCGGCGGTGGCTACTTCCGCGGCGGCGGCGAAGTTTTACGATATTCACGATCGCAGCGGGTCGAACGGTGCGAGGTCGAGGTCTGGCGGGTTCGGCGGGTTCGGCGGCAGGCCCAGGGCGATGCGGGCGGCGACGGCGCCGGCTAGCGGACCCATGGTCAGCCCGGTTGCGCCGAGGCCGGTGGCCACGACCAGGCCGTCGACGCCTGCCACCGGGCCGAGCAGCGGGCGGACATCCGGGCCGGCCGGGCGCAGGCCCACCCGGGTCTCGAGGTACGTGCCCGAGCTGAGCCCGGGCGCCACGGCCAGGGCGTTGGCCAGGACCTCGGCCAGGCCGCCCGGCGTGACCCGGACGTCGAAACCGGAGCCGGTCTCCCTGGTCGCGCCCGCGACCACCCGCGACCCTTCGAAGGCCAGCAGGTAATGCCCGGTGGCCGAGGGCAGGATCACCGGCCAGCGGCTGGTGTCGGCGGAACCCAGGCCGATGTGCACGATCTGGCCGCGCTGCGGGACGACCCGGACCGTGACGCCAGCCGGCTCGGCGAACGCGGCCGTCCACGCGCCCGCGGCGGCCACTACGGCGTCCGCCTCGATCAGTTCCCCGGCCACGGTCACGCCCTTGACCCGGTCCCCGTCGCGCACCAGCCGCGCCTCGCCGGCTCGCGTCGCGGCGCCGCGCCGGGACGCCGCCCGCACCAGGGCACCTGCGAGCCGCCGGCCATCGACCCGGGCCGCGCCCGGGATATACACGGCCGCCGCTCCGGGGCGCAGCGGCGGGAACATGCTCCGCGCCTGGACGCTGTCCACGGTCTGGATCTCGCCGATCTCGGGCGCCTCGGGCCGCCGGGCGGCGAGCCGTTGCCGGGCCTGCTCGAGCTGATCGTCGTCGCCGGCCAGCAGGAGCGCCCCGACCTGGCGGTAGGAGACGTCAGCCTCGCCGAGTTCGGCCAGGGCCGCGATCAGCGCCGGGTACTGGCGCGCCGCGGCGCAGGCGAAGCCGTACCAGGACGGGTCATCGACCGCGGCGGTCCACGGGCAGATGATCCCCGCGCCCGCGGCGGTCGCCTGTCCGGGCCGGGCCGCGTCGACCAGCGTGACCTGCGCGCCCAGGCCGCTGGCGGTGTACGCGCAGGCGGCGCCGACGACCCCGGAACCCACCACGATCAGCCGCATCTCCCGTTCAGGCTAAGGTTTAACGGATGACGCGCGCCCATAGTTTCGTCGTAGTGGCCAGCCGGCTGCCGGTCGACCGGGTCGAGGACCCAGACGGCCAGGCAACCTGGCGGCCCAGTCCGGGCGGGCTGGTAACCGCGCTTGAACCGGTCATGCGCGAGGCGGGCGGCGTGTGGATCGGCTGGTCGGGCGACGCGGGGCCGGCCCGGGACCGTTCGACGCCGACGGCCTGCACCTGGTCGGGATAGGACTATCCGAGACCGAGGTCAGGAGGTTCTACGAGGGGTTCGCCAACGCGACGCTGTGGCCGCTCTATCACGACGTCATCGCCCCGCCCCAGTTCCATCGCAGCTGGTGGGACGCGTACGTGGCGGTCAACCGGCGCTTCGCCGAGGCGGCGGCGGAGCAAGCCGCCGAAGGGGCGACGGTATGGGTTCACGACTACCAGCTCCAGCTGGTACCGCGAATGCTCCGCGAGCTGCGCGGCGACCTGCGGATCGGCTTTTTCAACCACATCCCGTTCCCCGGCTATGAGATCTTCGCCCAGCTTCCGTGGCGCCGGCAGGTGGTCGAGGGCCTGCTCGGCGCGGATCTGGTCGGGTTCCAGCGCCGGGCCGACGCGGCGAACTTCCTGCGCGCGTGCCGCCGGGCCGCGGGCCTGACCACCAAGGGACCGACCGTGCGGGTCGACGGCCCGGCCGGCCCGCGCGAGGTGCAGGCGGCGGCGTTCCCGATCTCGATCGACGCGGCGGGTCTCAGCGAGATCGCGCGGCGGGAGGATGTCAGGAAGCGGGCGCAGGAAATCCGGGAGGCCCTGGGCCAGCCGGAGGTGCTCATGCTGGGCATCGACCGGCTCGACTACACCAAGGGGATCCTGCACCGCCTGCGGGCCTACGGCGAGCTGCTCAACGAGGACCGCCTCGGCGCGCAGACGGTCCTGGTTCAGGTCGCGAGCCCGAGCCGGGAGCGGGTGGAGGCTTACCGCGAGCTGCGCGATGACGTCGAGCAGATGGTGAGCCGGATCAACGGCCAGCACGGGGAGGTAGGGTCCCCGCCGGTTCACTACCTGCACCAGTCCTATCCCAGGGAGGAAATGGCCGCGCTTTACCTGGCGGCCGACGTGATGCTGGTGACCCCGCTGCGGGACGGGATGAACCTGGTGGCCAAGGAGTACGTGGCCTGCCGCACCGACGAGACCGGCGCGCTGGTGCTCAGCGAATTCACCGGGGCGGCCGACGAGCTCGCCGGCGCGTTCCTGGTGAACCCCCACGACATCGAGGGGCTGAAGGACACCATCGTGCGGGCGGCGGCGATCACGCCGGCCGAGGCCAGGCGCCGGATGCGCGCCATGCGGCGGCGGGTGCGCGAGCACGACGTCGCCTACTGGGCGGCCAGCTTCCTGGGCCAGCTCGGCGGCGCGGACGGCGTGACGCCGGCTCAGGCGGCGCGGCTCTCTCCCGACCACGCCGCGCCCTAACAGAACCTGTTCGTCAGGCTGGGACGCCTTTACCGTTCATCCCGGAGAGTTCGGGGGACGTGGTCGTCGTCGAGGCACGCTACACGGGGGGTTTTTAGAGTCTCGACGCTCAGGTGTGCCACCTGTGGCGGGTACGTGACGGCAAGATCACGGGCTTCCAGCAGTACGTGGACACCGGCCAGCTCCGGGATGTGGAAGGCGCGCGCTTAGTTCCGGCTGAGGCTGGCGTCGGCGGCACACTGGAGGAAGGCGGCCGCCCGCTCGAAGGTCTCTCCGAGGCGGCGCCCGGCCAGTTCGACCTGGTAGGCCCGGTACCGGGTCATCTCCCACTCCTGTCCGCGCGCCGGCAGCGCGTCGAGCCCGGGCTCGGGCATCGGCCGCCAGGTCCATTCCGCGACAGGGACAGCGCCAGGACCGGAATGGTCCCGGGACGGCCGGATGAAGTCAGCGTGATCCGCGTAGTAGCCCATCCGGTTCCGCACGAACCGCAGGCCGCCGAAGGTCCCCTCGATCACGCGGCGCTCGGCGGCTTCATACCCGGCCAGGACGCCGTGGTAGACATCGGAGTGATAGCGGACCAAGGTGGCGTCGACCATGGTGACCCACCACACGGCCTCGCTGATGGCCGCGAAGGCGTGCGGCCGGTGCCACCCGGTCGCCCGCAGCAGCCGGTCGGTCGTCTCCTGCATCGCGGTGATAGACCAGTCCAGGGTGCCGGTCTCGGCCGGAAGGTCGCTCGCATTCTGGCGGTTCCATGCGACCCGGCAGCGAGCCGAGCAGAACCGGGCGTGCTCACGCCGCGGCGTGAACGACGCGCCGCACTGCTCGCAACTCCGGGTATCAGCCACGACCACCTATGTTACGCGTAACACAGGTCAGTTAAGGTACTTCTGGCGCGCGGCACCGAGCCGGGTGTCCAGGCGGGCCCGGCTCGTTCGTCGTGGGGATGACGTCATCGGCTGCACATCAGAAACGAGGAGAGCAATGAGTTTTCCGCAGGTTGTCTCCGCGAGCGAATGGCTGGCGGCCCGTAAGGAACTGCTCGAGGCGGAGACGCAGGCCGCCCGCGCCCTGGAACAGGCCAGGGACCAGCGCCGGGACCTGCCGGCCGTGCGGATCGACAAGGACTACGTCTTCGAGGGCCCAGCGGGGAAAGCGAGCCTGCTGGACCTGTTCGAGGGGCGCCGTCAGCTCATCATCCAGCACTTCATGTTCGACCCGTCCTGGGACGAAGGCTGCCCGTACTGCTCATACTCGGCCGACAGCGTGGGGCAGTTGGCCCACCTGCACGCCTGCGACACCACGTTCGCGGCGGTCTCCCGTGCCCCGGTCAGCAAGATCGAGCCGTTCCGCCAGCGGATGGGGTGGACCTTCCCGTGGTACTCCTCGTTGGGCAGCGACTTCAACTACGACTTTCATGTCACCCACGATGAGAAGGTCGCGCCCTTCGAGTACAACTTCAAGACCAAACAGGAACTGATCGACGCGGGCCAGCCGTATTTCGCCGGGCCGGGCGAGAAGGGCGGGTTCAGCGTTTTCGTCCGCGACGGCGCCAGCGTCCTGCACACTTACTCCGACTACGGCACGGCCGCCGACCTGCTCTGCGGTACGGACCTCTACCTCGGCCTGACGCCGTTCGGCCGCCAGGACGCGGATCTGCGGCATCACGACAGGTACTAGGGCGTGTGCTGAGCGGGGTCGCGTGGCCAGGTACTGATCGCTGATCGAGGCGATGTCAGTGGTGTCCTGGTGGGTGCGCTCGCGGTTGTCGTAGCGGGTGGCCGGCCCGGCCGCGGTCGCGGCGGTGTTTGTCCTGGTCGTCCTTGACCGGTCCCTCACCGGGCAGGTCACGGCGATCCAGCCCGGCCTGTCCTGATCCACACGACCCGGCCCAGGAGATCCCGCACGGCATGCCTGATCGCGTTCGGCCGATCACCGGGCCCAGTGACCGAGGAGGATCCGGCCGCCAGCTGGCCGCTGCCAGCCACAACGATGGAGCATCGATGTTGCTCTGACCACATCGATGGAACATCGTTGTGGCCGGCGATGACGGCAGCAGGGCGAGCACCGGGGCGCGCGGGGCTGGAAGGATCTCCCGGGGCCTGGGGGATAACATCCCCGGCCGCTGAGAGCACCACACGACCAGAGAGCGCCCGGTCGATCCTGGCGGCTCGTTTCCGTTCGGGCGTGACGCGATCAGCCGCGATCGAGGCTGGCCGCAGCCCGGTCAGGCTTCGCCGCCCCTCAGGTGACCGACGGGACACGGGCCGGGCATGACCTAACGATCACGCTGCTGTGGGCAGATCCGCTCACGGCAGCGGACCGGGTATTCCGGGGCCGCCATGCCGCAGGCTGGAAACATGGCTCAGGAAGAGAAGAACCCTCTATTCAGCGAACGGGTGCGGGAGCAGTTGCTTCGCCGGCGCATACTCGTCCTCGACGGGGTGCTCGACGACGACAACGGCACGCTGCTCGCGACGCAGCTACTCACGCTCGCCGCCGAGGATCCCGCGGCCGACATCGCCCTGTGGATCCACTCACCCGGCGGATCCGTGCCCGCCATGCTGGCCATCCGCGATGTCATGCGGCTCGTGCCATGCGACGTCTCGACGCTGGCGCTCGGGCTGGCTTGCAGTGCCGGGCAGTTCCTGCTCTCGGCCGGCGCCAGCGGCAAGCGGTTCGCGCTGCCGCACGCCCGAATCCTCATGCACCGCGGTTCGGCCGGCATCGGCGGCAGCGCCGTCGACATCGAAGTCCAGGCCGACGATCTGCGGCACACGGTGGATACCGTACTCGCCCTCATCGCGGACGACACCGGCCAGCCGGTCGAGCGCCTCTTCGACGACTCCCTGCACGACCACTGGTACACGGCCGCCGAGGCCAGGGATTACGGCTTCATCGACCAGATCGTCGGCTCGTTCGGCCAGGTCATGCCCGCAGGAAAACACCCGATCGGCCTGAAAGGCCGCTCATGAGCGAGCCAACGGGCGGCGGCACCTAAAGCGGCCCGAAGGCAAGCGGAGGAGAATAAATGAGCTACACCATCCCGAACGTGATCGCTCAGCATCCTCGCGGCGAGCGGATCATGGACGTCTACTCGCACCTGCTCACCGAGCGCATCGTCTACCTCGGCACCGCGATCGATCCCGGCGTGGCCAACGCGCTCATCGTTCAGTTGCTGCACCTCGAAGCGGAAAGCCCGGAGCAGGAGATCAACCTGTACATCAACTGCGAGGGCGGCGACCTGCCCCCCATGCTCGCCGTGTACGACACCATGCAGTACATCCAGGCCCCGGTCGCCACCACCTGCGTGGGCCAGGCGATCGGCGTCGGCGCGGTGCTGCTCGCGGCCGGAACGGCCGGCCGTCGTTCCCTGCTGCCGCATGCCCGGGTGGTCCTGCATCAGCCGGCGGCACGCGGCCAGGGACCGATCCCGGACCTGATCCTGCAGGCGGATGAGGTGGTGCGGATGCGGGCCGATATCGAGGCGATCCTGTCCGTGCATACGGGCCAGTCCGTACAGACGCTGCGCACCGACACCGACCGCGATCGGGTTCTCACGGCCCGGGCGGCGCTGGCCTACGGGATTGTCGACCAGGTGCTCGGGCAGCGTTTTCCTGACGCCAGCGGGCCGGCTCTTCAGCCGCCTGATCCGGTCGGCATCACGCCGCGACGGACAGCATGACCGGACCGGATGGACGGGAGGAGGCACGGCGCAGATCATCGGCCACCTGCTCGGTCAGTCCGGCCAGCGTGGTCCCCAGCGCGCCTGCGAGGGCCGCGATCATCTCACTCGACGGTTCCTTGCAGCCACGCTCGACCTCGGAAAGGTACTGCGGCGACAGCCCGGCCCGGCCCGCGGTCTGAGCCAGCGTTTCCCGCTGGCGCAGGCGGAGGGCGCGCAGACGCTGACCGAGCACCTCCCGCCAGAGCGGCTCCTGAGATGAGGACTCCCGAGGGGATGGTTCCGGCGGGGGTTCTCGCCGCAACGGGTACACGTTCGCACGCTCGGCCATAGTTCAGCGTACGAGCGGATGGCCGCGCGCGAGCGTCAGTTTCGCTACCAGGGCAACGGCACGGGGAGGCCCCTCACCCAACGACGGCGCCGGAGCAGCCCCTCAGCTGACCAGCGCGGTATCCGCCGGGGGTGCGACGCGGGTGTTCAGGGCATATCGGCCAGGCGCCGGGCGGCTCGCGGGCCGGCTTTGGGGTGACCGGAATCAACGGCCTGTTGATAGCTGGCTTGCGCGGAGGCCAGGTTCCCGAGGAAATGGAATAGGTTCCCGAGGTAGAGCATCGCCCACGGGGCCGCCTCCGGGTGACCGGATTCGGCCGCTATCTGGTAGGCCGCGATCGCTTGACGGTACCGGCCCTGCCGCTTGTACAGATGCCCGAGGTTGCGTGCCGCCGTCGGCCCGTACTCGGGATGGCCGGAGTTAGCCGCCAGCCGGTAGGCCTCCTTGGCGCCGTCTATGTCGTCATGCTGGCCCAGCAGGAGGCCGAGCTGGAATCCCGCCGCCGGGGCGTGCTCGGCGTCCCCGGAGTCCATCGCCTGCTGATAGGCCGATCGCGCTCCTTCGACGTCGCCGGCCTGCCCGAGCGAGGCGCCCAGACGGCAGGCCTTCTGCGGATCGATGGTCTGCTGAAAGGTGGTTCGGTCCCGCCTGAAGGCCTTCGCGAGGCCGAAGAGCGTGCGCTGGTCCAACCCTCGCCCTCCCGCCTGGCGTCACGCGTTTGCCGTTACGGAGCTGATGTGGAGCCTGTGAGCGGTTCCGAACCGCCGACCTGCCGTTTACAAGATTACTGACGCGTTCGCGTAGTTGAGCTAGCGCCCAGATCGCTGCGTCTGGGACCGTGCTCCACCGTATGCCGCCGTGCGGCCTGCTGGCGGCACAATCGCAGCGCGATCTCGTTTCCCTGGCCGGCCTGGCGCGGGTGGTGTCTCAGGGAGATTGAGGAAGCGCGAGGGTGCTGCGCAGCGCGCGGAACGCGATCCTGCTGACCACGGGGTCGGCGCCGGGACGGGCTCGTGCGGTGAGGCTTACCGGCGGCGCCGCGGGCAGGTCATGCCGCTCGACCAGGCCCTCGGGCGGCGGGCCGGCCAGGGCCAGCAGGGTGACGCCAAGTCCCGCGCGCGCAGCGTTGAGGACGCCGGCCAGGTAGGCCGCGTCGCCGACCACCTTGACCCGGATGCCGTGCTGGCCCAGGACGGCGAGGGCCCTGCCGCGGATCGCGCAGGGTTCTTCGATCGCGATCAGCGGCCAGGGCTGATCCGGCGGCGGCGGCGTCCAGCCGGCCGACGAGCACCAGACCAGCCGAAGCGAACCGACGAGCTTGCCCGGCTGCGAGCTGGCCTCGGTGATGTAGACCGCGAGGTCGATGCTGCCCCGGTCGAGTGCGTCGTTGAGCGGGGTGGTCCGGTCGAAACGGAACTTGACCTGCAGGTCGGGAATGACTCGCCGAGCGCCGAGACGACCGGGGGGAGCAAGTGGTCGGCCGCGTGATCGGTCGTGCCGATGACGAACTCCGGGGCTTCGACCAGGGCCAGCGCGAAGATCGTCACCACCGCGGTGACGGTCAAGATGGCGATGCCGACCAAGCCGGCCAGCGCACCGCGCCAGGTGACGCCGTGGCGGCTGGTCTCCTGCGGCGACGCCCCGGCCGGGCCGGGGCTTGAGTCGGTGCCGAGCGCCGACAAGGTGGCGGTCATCGGCGGCTCCGCGGGTCGAGCGCCGCCGAGAGCAGGTCAACCACCAGGTTGATCACCACGAAGCCGATCGCGATGACCATCACGGAGGCGATCACCACCGGGTAGTCCTCGCTGTTGATGCAGGAAATGGTCAGCTACCCGACCCCGGGCCAGGAGAACAGGCTCTCGGTGATCACCGAGCCGCCCAGCACCACGGCGGACTGAACGCCGATGACGTTAATCACCGGCGGCAGCGAGTTCACCAGTACGTTAGGGCCGCTCAGTACACCGGCGGATCGTAGGTCCGTATCGGCGGAGGCGGCCCGCCGTAGCGGGTGATCTCGACCAGGACGTGCTGGCCGGTGCAGCCCTGGGCCAACGCCGAGGAGCCGCGATCGCGGGTCAGGGCGTTCGGATTTCCGTGCACACAGGTCGCCACCTCCGGAGCGGACGGATCGAACCAGGCGCCGGTGGATAGCTGCACGACCCCGGGGCGGAGGCTGTCCGTAACCATCACCCCAGCCAGCAGGCTGCCGATATCGTTGCTGACCCGGACGAGGTCCCCGTCGCGGATGCCGCGGGCCGCGGCGTCGCCCGGATGCATGCAGAGCGGCTCGCGACGGTGGATCTTGGACTGCTGGCTGTGCTCGCCCATGTCCTGCTGGCTGTGTAGCCGGGTACGCGGCTGGTTGGCGATCAGATGCAACGGGAACCGCGCGGAGCGCGGAGCTCCGAGGCGCTCTTCCGGGTCCAGCCACGCGGCGTGGCCCGGGCAGTCCGGGTAGCCGAACCCGGCGACCGTGGCCGAGAAGAGCTCAATCTTCCCGCTGGGCGTGGCCAGCGGATGCCCCTGGGGATCGGCGCGAAAGGCCTCCAGGAGCCCGGTCGGGGATTGGTGTCGCGGTAGCGACAGCTCCCCGGCCGTCCAGAACTCCTGGAAATCCGGCAGCTCCAGGCCGGCTCGCTGCTGCCATTCGGTGTAGATGTGCACGAGCCAGCCGTGCACGTCACGATGCTCGCTGAACTCCGCGCCGACGCCGAGACGGGCCGCTAGCTCACAGAAGGTAACGTACTCATCGCGTGCCTGCCCAGGCGGCTCTACTACCTTGGGCATCACGCGCATCGTCAGGTCACCCTGCCCGGCGCCGATGTCGTCACGCTCCAGCGTGGTCGTCGCCGGGACGACCAGGTCGGCGTGCCGGGCAGTCTGCGTCCAGTGGGTCTCGTGCACCACCAGCGTGTCAAGCTGGCGCAGCGCCCGCTGCAGACGGGTGAGGTTCTGGTGGTGGTGGAACGGATTTCCGCCCGACCAGTAGGCCAAGCGAAGGTGCGGGTAGCGGTCGAGCCGTCCGAGGAATGCAAACGACTCGCCGGGGTGCAGCAGGGCATCGGCGATGCGAGCCACCGGGATGGCACGGCCGACCGGGTTGCGGCCCTGACTCAGGACGGGCAGGCCGAGGGGATTACCGCCGCCACCGTAGTCGCCCATCGAGCCGTAGCCATGACCGAATCCGACGCCCGGCAGGCCGATCTGGCCGAGAAAGGCGGCCAGTGTGAGCCCGGCCCAGACGGTCTGTTCGCCGAACTGGGTCCGTTGCAGCGACCAGCCCGTGTTGACCAGGGTGCGGCCGGCGGCCATGTGGCGCGCCAGCCGGCTGATCTCTTGCGCCGGCACGTCGGCGATGTCGGCCGCCCATCGCGGCGTCTTGGGCTGAGCGTCGGTCTCGCCCAGCACGTAGGCCCGAACCCGGTCGGCGCCGACCGTGCAGCGTTGCAGGAAGTCGGAGTCGCAGAGATCCTCGGTGATCAGCACGTGTAGCAGCGCCAGCATGACGGCCACGTCGGTGCCGGGCCGCAGGGCTAGCCACTCCGCCCCCAGGGCGGTGTCCGTGTCAGTGCGGATCGGGCTGACCGATACGAAACGGACTCCGCGGCCGGCCGCGGCCGCCATGGCCGGGGCCGCGGTCTGCCGGGCCCGGCCGCCGCCGGTCACCCAGGTATTGGACTGGCGCAGACCGCCGAAGCTGACCACGAGGTCGGCGTGCTCGGCGATCGCCTCCCAGGAGACAGCGCGCTGGCGGAGGTCGTTCCCACCGGGGGCGCCAATAAGGTACGGCAAGGTCAGCGTGGACGCGGCGTTGCTGTAGGTGCCGACCGAGCCGACGTAGCCCCCGATGCAGTTCAGGAACCGGTGCAGCTGGCTCTGCGGGTGGTGGAACCGGCCGGCGCTCCCCCAGCCGTACGAGCCGCCGAAGATAGCTTCGTTCCCGTACCGGGAGCGCACCCGGCCCAGTTCACCGGCGAGGAGGTCAGCGAGCAACGGCCAGGAGACCCGGACGAATTCGTCGCGGCCCCGCCGCTCGTCGGCTCCGGGGCCGTTCTCGAGCCAGCCGCGGCGCACCGCAGGGTAGTGGATGCGGCTTTTGTGGTGCTGCGCGCCCGGCACGTTACCGATAATCGGCGCCGCAGCGGGGTCATCGGGCCGCGCCTGGACTCCGGCGATCGTGCTCACGTCACCGTCATCGGCGACGAGTACATCGTAGGTGCCCCAATGAGAGCTGGTGGTCACCCTCCGAACCATGTCTACAAGAGTGGTCGAGAACGCACCTGAAGTCCAATGACGAATCGCGATCACCACCGATCTGGTTCCGAGATCAGTACGCGGCGGCCAGAACGCCGGACGAGCCAATCAGCGCGCTCGACGGAGAGTCCGCCGCGTGGTGACTGTGGATTTTTTCCTACTTAACTAATAGGTTAAGTTGACCCCGAAGGCTGGGGGTTGACGGGAAGGCGGCCGCACATGGAGATCGATCCGCGGGGTCCGCGTGCCGGCGCCCTGATCACCACCGTCGTGCTCGCTGTGGTCCTGATCACCGGCAGCGGCTGGCTGCTGGCGGCCCAGGCACTGGTCTTCGCCGTCGGGGCCGTCTTCGGCCTGCGCTACGCGCCCTACGGGTTCCTTTACCGGCGGCTGATCCGGCCGCGGCTTGGCCCGCCTCGTGAGCTCGAGGCCGAGGCGCCGCCGCGGTTCGCCCAGGCGGTCGGCCTGGTCTTCGCGGTCGTCGGAGTGGCGGGTTACGCGGCGGGCGTGACCTGGCTTGGCGCGGCCGCGACCGCGGCCGCCCTGGTCGCGGCGTTCCTGAACGGAGTGTTCGGGTTCTGCCTCGGCTGCGAGATGTACCTGCTCATCCGACGTATCCGGCCCGGCCGCCAGGCCCTGGTGCCGGTCACCGCTGACAAGGAGACCTGACGCGTGAGCCGAGCTGACGTGCTGGTAGATGCCGACTGGGTACAAGCGCACTGCGGTGATGAGGGCGTGGTCCTGGCCGAGGTCGACGAGGACACCACCGCCTATAGCACGTCGGCGAGCTGCGCGGGGTACCGGTGAACACCGTCGCGCCGCTCGTGTAGACCTAGCCCGCACGCTCGTCCATCCGGGCTTTGCGATCGGATGCCTCGGTGGCGCTGGCGCCGAGGAAGACCGCCAGGGGAACCACAGTGCGTTATCGAGAAAACGGAATCTGCTCTAGCCTCCCGGCCGCCACCGGCCGAGCCCCGGCCAAAGTCGGTCATTAAGGTCGGAATAATGGGCATAACGGAGGCATTCCCGGCCTTATTCCTAAGGCAACGGCGCTTCCGGACTGCGGCCTTTCCTGCGCGTATGCGATCTTCCGGGGCGGCCCGGCCGCTAGGGCCTCCTAAAAAGCTACTAACTCGATCGTAATACTTGACTATAGGCCTGGCCTGACCGCACGATGGAGATGTGACAGCCATGATCGCGACCACGGCAGTCCCGGTGGTCACCTCGTCCAGCGAGACGATAGGGGTGGCGCGGGACTCCGGGGCCTCGATCGAGCCAGCGGCCAGCGCGTTGTTCTCACTGGCCGGCGCCAGCGTGGCCGATGAGCGCTACGACTTGAGCAGGCACGGGCGCAGCGCCCGCACGCACGCCAGCCGCAACCCGGTCACCTGGAAATACCACCACGTCGGCAGCTACCTGCTCAACGGGGAATTGCCGCCGAACCACGGGCAGATCTGACCATGGCCGAGGTCACCGCCGTCGAGTTCCGCCACGCGATGAGCCACTTCGTCACCGGCGTCACCGTCGTCACCTCCGTCGGGGAGGACGGGGAACCGGTAGGCACCACCGCGAACGCGGTCACGTCATTGTCGCTCGACCCGCCGCTCGTGCTGGTCTGCTTCGATCTGGGCAGCCAGACGCTGCAGGCGGTCCGGGGTCACGGGGCGTTCGTGGTGAACGTGCTCGCCGCGCCCCAGCAGCACCTGTCGGCGAACTTCGCTCGCCGCGGTCTCGCGGCCGCCTGGGATGGGGTCCGCCACCGCCGCGGCCCGACCGGCAGCCCGCGCTTGGAAGACGTGCTGGCGGTCCTGGAGTGCACGGTGGAGCACGCCCTCCCCGGCGGCGACCACGAGATCATCGTCGGCCGCGTCCGGCATATCGAAACCAACCCCGCCCCCGTCGCGCCGCTGCTCTATTTCCGCGGCAGCTACGCCGAACTCGCCTCTTAACGCAGGCTGACGGCGCGGGGCGGGCTGCGGGCGCGGCGCGCGCGCCTCCGGCCGGTCCCTACCGGGCCAGGGCGCGGCGGATCAGCGGGATGGCGTTCTGCGCCCACTTCGACACGGCGGCGTCTAGGTTGCCCAGCTCGGGTTCGGTGACGTACAGCCCGCGGGCGGGCACCGTGGCGCCGAGCTCCACGAGCACCGGGCGCAGGTGCACCTCGACCGCGAGCATGTGCCCGGCCCAGCCGCCGGTCATGACCGGCACCGCGATCGTGCCGGCCAGGCCGTTATTGCCGTAGCGGTCCAGGAAGGCCTTGAGCATCCCGGTGTACGCCGCCTTGTAGGTGGGCGACGCGAAGATCGCCACGTCGGCGGCGGCGACCTCGCCGGTCAGCCGGGACAGCTCCGGCGCGGACCAGTCGAACAGGCTCGGCGCGTGCTCGGCCAGGTCCACCACCACATGCGGCGGGACGGGCGGATCGGTCAGCGCCGTCGCCAGCGCGCCGGCGACCGCCAGCGCGACGCCGTGCGTGCGGGACGCGGGCTTGGGGTTGCCGGTGACTACGGCGATCCGCATGGTTTCCGAACCTCCCGGTTACGACGCGGCGGAACGAACGGGACCGGACGTCGGCGCGAACGGAGTCTCGTTAACGGTGCCATCCTGCTCCGCCGCGGCGAACGGCGGCTGCCACAGCCCTCGCTGGCGCAGGATCGGCAGCACCCCCTCGCCGAACCAGTATGCCTCCTCCAGGTGCGGGTATCCCGACAGGATGAACTCGGAGATGCCCAGACTCGCATACTCCTCGAGGCGGTCGGCGACCTCGGTGTGGCTGCCGACGAGCGCCGTGCCCGCCCCACCGCGGAGCAGGCCGACGCCTGCCCACAGGTTCGGGGACACTTCTAGCCGGTCCGTGCTGCCGCCATGAAGCGAGAGCATCCGGCGCTGCCCCTCCGATTCGCTGTGCGCCAGGCCCTCCTGGACCGACCGGATCATCGCCTCGTCGATGCCTTCTATCAGGCGGCCGGCCTGCCGCCACGCCTCGTCCGCGGTGTCGCGGCTGATCACGTGCAACCGGATCCCGTACCGCAGCGACCGGCCGAGGCTCCCCGCAAGCCCGTCGATCCAGCGCAGCTTCGCGTCTACCGCGGCTGGCGGCTCACCCCAGGTCAGGTACACGTCGCTGTAGCGGGCGGCCACCGGTCCGGCCGCCGCCGACGAGCCGCCGAAGTACAGCGGCGGCACCGGATCGGGCAGCCGTGACAGCCGGGCGCCCTCGACCCGCAGGTGGGTGCCGGAAACCGTGACGGTCGAACCCCGCCACAGCCGTGTCGCGATGTCCAGGAACTCGCCGCATCGTTCGTAGCGCTGGTCCTTGGACAGGAAGTCGCCGTGGGCCTGCTGCTCCGCCGCCTCGCCGCCGGTCACCACGTTGAGCAGCAGCCGCCCGCCGGAGTGCCGCTGGAACGTGGCGGCCATCTGCGCGGCCAGCGTCGGTGAGATGAGACCGGGCCGGAACGCGACCAGGAACTTCAGCCGTTCGGTGACTTCCACCAGCATCGCGGTGGTCAGCCAGGCGTCCTCGCACCACACGCCGGTGGGCGTCAGCGCCGCCTCGAACCCGAGCTGCTCGGCGCTGCGCGCGATCTGACCTAGGTACTTGACCGAGGCAGGCCGGATAGCCCCGGCCGCGCCGGTGGCAACGCCATGCCCACCGCCAACAATGTCTCTTCCATCACCGTTGGTCGGCAGGAACCAGTGAAATCGCAGCGACGGCGCCACGCGGGCCTCCCATTGCCAGTCATATCCGATATTTCCGATTGTTTTAGTCTATATAGCCGGCCGCCGGCACGCTCACGCCGATCGAGACGCCGCCGCACGACCGGCCACGAGGATCTGCCGGTCCAGGGCTTGAGCTTGGCTTTCTGCGCAGCTTGAACAGTGCTCGCGGAAGTTCGCTTCGAGTAGTCGAGCATTCGGCAGCTACCCCGGTAGTCACGGTGCGCGGCTGGCCCTCTTGCCCCGGAAATGTCCGGGTGATTCGCCCGTCCGGGGCCGGTGCGCAGCGCCACGGTGCAGGCCTGGCGCCGCGTGCGCGCCGCCCGGCGGGACACCTACCCGCTCGCCCCGGGCTCACGCGCGCTCGAGGGGAACGGGCGTGAGCCGGGGCCGAGGATCACGACGATCCGCTCACCGTGCCGTTGAATTCCAAGGTTATGTAGTTGGAAATATCAACCTTAGCCGGGACGAGGCCGGCCGCGTAGAACTGGTTTACCAGGTTCTGCTCCGAGGCGACGATCGCACTCGTGACCGGGACCGGGGTGGTGGCGTCCACCTTCGCGGCCACATTCATGACGCTGGCGGGCAGCCCGGCCGCCTTTCCCCAGGCGACGGCCCAGGCGGAGGGGTGCGTCGCAGCCCAGACGTAGGCCTTGTCCAGCGTGACCAGGTAGGCCTTGATCGCGGCGGCCTTGGCCGGGTCAGCCACGGCGGCCTTGGCTGCCACCTCGAAGGAGTAAGGGCTGCCGTAGCCGGATCCGCTAGCCAGCACGCGGGCGCCGTCCTGCGCGACCACCTGCTGGACATAGGGCGGCCAGATGTCCCAGGCGTCCACCGAACCCGAGGTGAACGCGGCCAGGGCCTCGGCCGGCTGCAGGTTCACCAGCGTGACGTCCTTTTTGGTCAGGTCAGCCTTGGTGAGCACGGTCAGCAGGTTGTAGTTGCCCGAGCTGCCCGAACCGTAGGCGATCTTCTTGCCCTTGAGCTGCTGGATGGACGTGATCGGCGAGTTCTTCGGCACGACCACCGCGTCCTGGTCCCCGGCGGTCGTCCGGGCGCCGACGATCTCGACGGGCTCGCCGCCGGACGCGGCGAAGACCGGCGGTGCGTCCCCGACGCCGCCGATGTCGACCGAGCCCGAGGCCATGGCCTCCAGCATCGGCGGTCCTGAGGTGAAGTCGGACCAGGTGACGTGGAACGGCAGGGTATTCAGCAGGCCGGCCGCCGACAGCACCGCCTCGGCCCCGGTCCCCTTCTGGTCGCCGATGTTCAGCGTCACCGCGGACAGGTTCACCGCGGTCGCCGACGGGCTGGCTGTGCTCGCGGCGGAACTGCCCGTGCTGGACGACGACGATGACGAGCAGCCCGCCGCGGCCAGCCCGGCCAGCGCGAGCGCCACGGCAGCATGAAATCCCGGTCTCTTAATCATGTGTTTCCCTAAGGTGATCAGTCAGTTTCCCCGGCGGGAACGCCGAGTTCGGTCAGCAGCCGCAGCCGCAGCGCGACCAGCTGCGGCTGGTCGCGGTCCCGCGGCCGCGGCAGGGTAATGGACGAGGAGTGGGCGATCCGCCCCTCGCCGAGGACGAGGACCCGATCGGCGAGCGCCAGGGCCTCATCCACGTCGTGGGTGACCAGGAGCACCGCGGGCCGGTGCCGGGCCCACAGGCTGAGTACCAGCCGGTGCATGGCCATCCTGGTCAGCGCGTCGAGTGCGCTGAAGGGCTCGTCGAGCAGGAGCAGGCGCGGCTCGCGGACCAGGGCCCGCGCGAGCGAGGCCCGCTGCGCCTCGCCGCCGGACAGCGTGACCGGCCAGGCCGAAGCGTGCTCGGCCAGCCCGACTTCCGCAAGCGCGGTAAGGGCCGCGGCCTGCGGGTCGGCGCCCCGCAGCCCGAGCGCCACGTTGGCCAGCACCTTCTTCCACGGCACGAGGCGGGGTTCCTGGAACGCGACCGACACCGCGCCCGGCACCGAGATCTGGCCGCTCACCTCCTGATCGAGCCCGGCCAGCGCGCGCAGCAGCGTCGACTTGCCCGAGCCGCTGCGCCCGATCAGCGCGACGAACTCCCCGGGCGCGATGTCCAGGTCCAGGCCGGCCAGCACGGCACGGCCGCCGAAGCTGCGGCTGAGCCCGCGGACCGACGCCGCCGGGCCGGCGGGCGCGGGATCCGGGGCAGGCACCAAGGCCCGTTCGGAAAAATGCCCTTGATCTAGCCGGTGAAGTCGCGGCGCCACGCCAGTGCCTTCCTTTCCAGCAGGCGCACCCCGCCGTTGAGGAGCAGGCCGAGGATCGCGTAGACGATGAGCGCCACCATGATCACGCTGTTGTCCAGGAACTGCTGGGCCTGGGTGATCATGAAGCCGAGGCCGCTGGTCGCGTTGATCTGCTCACCGACGACGAGCGCGAGCAAGGAGGAGACCACGCTCAGCTGCAGCCCGGTCAGCGCCTGGGGCAGCGCGCCGGGCAGCACGATGTGCCGGATCATCTCGCTCCGGCGCAGGCCCAGGACATGGCCGAGCTCGCCGAGCTTGCTGTCCACCGAGCGGATGCCGGCGAACGTGTTGAGGTACGTCGGGAACAGCGCCGACAGCAGGACGAATAGCACCTTCGGGAGCTCGCCGATGCCGAACCAGACGATGAACAGCGGGATCAGCCCGAGCAGCGGGATGCTGCGCAGCGCCTGCAGGAGCGGGTCGGCGACCGCCTCGCCCATCCGGCTGAGTCCGGTGATGACCGCGAGCAGCACGCCGATGGCGACGCCGAGCGCGAATCCGATCGCCCAGCGCTGGCAGGAAGCCAGCAGCGAGGCCTGCAGCGTTCCGTAGGTGGGCGAGTCGGCGACGACCAGGTTGTAGGCGGTGTGCACGATCGAGGCGGGCGAGGCCAGCTTGCTCGCCGGCAAGATCCCGGTGCTGCTGGCCACCTGCCACAGGCCGACGAAAGCGACCAGGCTGAGCCGCCGCACCCAGCGCAGGGCGGGAGACGGAGACCCGGATACCGGCCCCCGGGCGCGGCCGCGGGCCCGGCCGCGGGCGGCGATGCCGCCGGCCCGGGCCGGCGGCGAGTACGGGACCGCCGGCGGATTCCGGCGGGTCAGCGCGTCCGGCGGACGTGACATGGGAGGGTGTGGACACGAGCAGCCTCTCTTGTGATGAACCAGCAGTCACGGGACGCCGACAGCGCGCAGGTCAGATCGAGCGGACCGGGTGAGGGCGCTCAGCGCTGAGCGGTGTGAGAGGTTTGACAGGTCGCACTGGACTGCCTGGCGAAATCGGTGTAGCGCCGCGCTACGAGAGGCTCGAGGTGACCCATGGCACTACCCTAGATCAATTGTCTATAAAGTCAATAGACTTTATTGACAAAGCGGCCGCTGCGTAGGTCATCCGCTCGCCGCCGAGGATGGCAGCCAGACCGTGGCCCCCAGAGTTGCCCGAGCGAAGGGTCCTGCCACGCGGACGATTCGGTCCCCTCGACGCGCGCGTGGGTCGATAGGAGCGCGGCTCGGGGCATGCTGTCCTGCAGCCCTGCCCAGGCCGCACGGCGAAGCGAGCGCTGTCCGCGCGGGAGCCGTTCGTCGAGCGCGCCGGCCCGTCGCCGGAACGCCAGGATCTGAGACCGCGTAAGGTCGAGCCGGGTCCTGGTCACTCAGCCCGGTCTATTTCCGCACCGGCCCCGCGCTATTGGTTCCCCGCCGAAGGCGCACTGTTCGCCCGGCGGTCCCTGATCACACAACGGCGCACTTCCAGGACCCGCACGCCGAATATCTCGAGCCGGTCAAGGAACCGGCGGAGGGCGGCCAGATCCTCAATCGGGCCGTGCACGACGGTCTTGACCGGCTGGTCATAGGCTCTGAGGTGCTCGAAGTCAGCAAGGGCCCCGGGCGGGACGACCCCTGCTATGCGGATCTCGTAGTACAAGGCCATCGCTGCGTATCTCCAAAGATCACCGGAAAGGCCGGGCATTCCCCACAATCCGCCTCCCCGGGTCCCCGTACCTCATCCCGAACGGGGGATTCGCGGTCCGGGTGGTAGCCGGGCAGCCTCCTACGCCTGCCTCACCCGCAGCGGATGATACGGGCAGCCGGTGCCGGCCCGCCAAGACCTACGGGACAGGCGCTAGCGGCGCTGACGCGGGGACGATCTCGATCGGGGCAGTGTCAGGGATGGTGAGGGTGAAGTCGGAGCCGAACGCCGTGGCCGGGCTGAGCGCTCCGCGCGGGGACCGGATGAGAGTTTCCTCTACGGCGCGGATGCTGGCGGCGGCGGTGAAGGCGTAGGACTCGCCGGTTTGAAGCACCGCCTGCGCGATGGCACCGTCCGGGCCGGTGGCTTGTGCCCACCCGAACGACCGGTAGGACTCAGGTTCGGCACCCGCCGGGGATCCGGGGCCGGCTGGTACGGGCGAGTACGCGGTGATGTCGGGGGCGCCGGTGGCCTGGAAGGCGGCTTCCAGGTCGCCTGTGGGGAAAGGCATGACGTGGCAGGGCCCGTCGGGGAGGGTGATCGTCGTGATTCCTGAGCCGAGCGGCTGAGGGTGCAGGCTCCCCGCCCGGCGGGTCCAACCCCCGTAGGGAAGGTTCTCCCGGACGGATGCCGCGATGCCGGGGCCAGGCCGGGCGGTGGCAGCCCGGGCAGCGACTTCGAGAGACCGCGCGCCGCCGACCGCGTCGCTG
Organism: uncultured Actinomycetota bacterium; assembly: GCA_963844625.1. GTDB lineage: Bacteria > Actinomycetota > Actinomycetes > Streptosporangiales > Streptosporangiaceae > Palsa-504. The sequence continues at coordinate 262,471 of CAWJPF010000011.1, forward strand.
ACGTAACGGGCCAGGCAGTTGGTGGCAACGACACCGAACCCGGTACCGGGGATGACGGCGACGCCGGCTCGCCGCGCGCGCTGATCCAGGTCATACAAGGTGCGGAACACCTGTAGCTCGTTGCCGATGTCGATGTAATGCACACCTGCGTCCAGGCAGGCCGCGGCGAGCGGAGCCGCGGTGTGCAGGAACGGGCCGGCGGCGTTCAGGACCAGGTCCACCTCGGCCAGCGCGCTGCGCAGTGCGGCCGGATCATCCAGGGCCAGAACCCGGTGCGGCATATCCAGGCGCTCGGCCAGCGCGGCGAGGGCTGACCGGTTCCGGCCTGCGAGCAGCGGCCGATGACCGCGCTCATGCGCGTGTTGCGCGATCAGGGTGCCGGTATAGCCGGCCGCGCCGTAAAGCATCCAAGTCTGTGACCTGCTCATGGCTAGCTCCTTCTGTAGGGTCATGTCTTCGCGAGCTGGCTGTCCCGGACCCTTAGGAGCTGGTCCCGGAACTTGCCGGGTTCCTCAAGATGCGGCGTGTGCGCCGAGTTCTCGAACCACACCAGTTGCTTGTCCGGTGCCTGCAGGAGGTCGGCATACCGCTGGGCCGCCGCGCCTGGCGCCACCTGGTCATGGCGGCCCTGTACCAGGACGACCGGCACGTCGATCCGCGGCAGGGTGGCAGCCAGGTCCATGCTGGCGAGCTCGGGCAGCAGCGCGGCCTGTGTCGCGCTGATACCGCGGACGGTCCTGAAAATGTCCGCGGCCGAGTAGTCCGGCGAGCGCACCAGGCTGGCGAGCAGCCCGCGAACCAGGGTGGCGTAGGTTTCGTTGCTGGTGACCCCGCCGAAGTTGGTGGCCCAGCGGACCCTGGTAGCGAACTGTTTCGTGGCCAGGTGCGGGGGCGGGCCGATGGCCTCTAGCTGCCGGATCGCGCGCCGGCGGCCTCGCTGGCGGGCTGCGGCGAGCGCGAAGTCGTAGGCGCAGGTTCCGGCGGCGGCACCGTCGATATCCATTCCCGTCGCCACCAACGTCGCGACCAGGTCCGGGCGCTGTGCCGCCGCGTACGCTCCGAGCGTCGCTCCGAAAGAGAACCCGGCGACGTACGTCTTCGCGCCGAATCGGTCGTGCAGGAGGTCGAGGAGCGACACGGTGTCGGTCCACGAGCCGTTCCCGGCTGATGCCAACGCGGTCCTCCCGTCTGCGCAGCGACCGGCCGCAACCGCGCTGGTCCCAGTACACGACCGTAAATGCCTGTTCCAGGCCGAGGACTCGTTCGAAGCGGCGCGCTTCGCTGATCATCGGCAGGCCGGGGCCTTGCTGGATCAGCAGGAGCACCGGGTTAGCAGCGTCCGCTCCGCGCACGCGGATCCACTGGGTGGCGCCGCTGCTCTGGACTGACTCGAGCGTGTCGATCCTCATCTGGCTTCCCTCACCGTGAATATCGTGTGGCTGACATAACCGCGCTGTCGTGAGCGTGACCCGGGCCAGGCGGTCGGCCGCACCCGGGTCATGGGCGGGCAGGATCACCAGGCCCGGATACTGCTGGCGCATCTTGTTGACCATGGCGGTCGCTTCCCGCAGGTGGCGCGGGCTGCCGACCCCCGGTACATGGCCAGCTTCGAGCAGGTGCGCGTCGTAGGTCAGGTCGCCGACCATCATGAGCGGCGGCAGGCCCGGTCGGCGGACGAGCAACGACATGGAGCCGGGTGTGTGCCCCGGGGTGGGCAGCAGGACAAGGCTGCCGTCCCCGAACAGGTCGTGACATGACTGGAATGGCGCGAGGCCGGCGTCATCGGTGGGTGCCGTCTTGATCCGGTGCCAGCGCAGGCCAGGCAGGTCAATGTGGCGGCGCATCAGTCCGCGCATCTCGGGCAGCGGGCTGGAGAGCGTGTCCCATTCGGCCTGGCTCACCACGATGTCGGCGTCTGGAAGCTCCGCTAGTCCCCCGATGTGGTCCTGGTGAAGATGGGAGAGGACCGCGGTCCTGACGTCGCCGGCGGCATAGCCGAGCCGGTCAAGTCCGGCGCTCAATGTCTCCTGCGGGCCGATCTCGAATCGGGCCAGGCGGCCGTACAGCACTCCGGTGACGCCGCCGGGGAAATAGCCGGGGTCGGTGACCGAGGCCCGGTCCTGCCCGGAGTCGAACAGCACCAGGCCGTCGCGATGCTCGATCACGTACGCGTTGATGGGCCGGGGTCCGGTCCAGCGCCGGGAGGCGAGCAGCCACCAGGCCATCGGGCGCCAGTTCGACGCCTCGTGGTCGGGGCGGATCTGAACCTGGCCGGTGCTCACGACCGACACCCGCCGAATTGGGTCTGCTGCGTTCATCTCTTTGTTCCTTCCATGCATGTCGGTTGTCTGCTGGCTTGGCGAGCGCCGTTAGGTACGGGCCGGCTGAGGTTCGGGTTCGGGTTCGGGTTCGGGTTCGGCGCCTGGGCCGGGGACCTCGTCCTCGCGGATGCCGTACCGCGCGTAGAGGCGGCGCATCGGCGCGGGCGCCCACCAGTTCGCGTCGCCCAGCAGCCGCATCGTCGCGGGCACGAGCAGCACCCGCACCAGGGTCGCGTCGAGGATAAGGGCCACGATCATGCCGACCCCCAGCAGCTTGATGAAGGCGATGCTGGAGAGGGAGAACATCCCGATCACGACGACCAGTAGCAGCGCGGCGCTCGTGATGACGCCGCCGGTGCGCTGCAGGCCGCTAGCGATCGCGGCGGTGTTGTCACCGGTCGCGACATAGCTCTCGCGGATCCGCGAGAGGAGGAAGACCTCGTAATCCATCGACAGCCCGAACATGATCGCGAACATCAGGACCGGGATGGTGGGGCTGATCGTCCCGTTCGGCGTGAAGCCCAGCAGCCCGGACAGGTGCCCGTCCTGGAAAATCCACGTCACCACCCCGTACATCGCCGACAGCGACAAGAGGTTCGCCGCGATCGCCTCCACCGGCAGCACGAGCGAGCCGAACGCGAGGAACAGCAGCACGAACGTGGCCAGCACGACGGCCAGCGCCATCCATGGCAGGGTGTCGCCGATGCTGGAAAGCTCGTCGGCCAGCGCGGCGGTCTGCCCGCCGACCTGCACGGTGGCACCGGAGGGCGCGGCGACATCGCGGACGTCCCCGGCGATGGCCCGAGCCTGCGGCGTATAGGGGCCGGGACCGTAGCTGAGATCGATTCGGGCGACATCCCCGCGGATGCCGGTCACCTGCGCGGCGATGACGCCGGGAACGCGATCCAGGCGGCTGGTGTACGACGCGAGGCCGGCGACGTGGGCAGGCGAGCCGGCGACTGGACCGCGGAACTGGACGATGGCCTCGATGGGTGCGGTCGGGTTCCCCGGGAAGTCGCGGTTCAGCGCCTCGGTGACGATGCGGGGCGCGGCGCTGGAGGGCAATGCGGTGGCGTCGACGCCGCCCCACACGACGTGCAGGAACGGCGAGCCGAGGCCGAGCAGCAGCACCACGATCGGCACCGCGTAGAGCAGTGGGCGGCGCATGACGCTGTGCGCGAGCCGGTACCAGCCGCCGCTGGCCTCGGCGGCCGGCGGCCGCTGCACGGAGCGGCGGATCCGCAGCGAGTTCACCTTCGGCCCCAGGACGGCCAGCAACGCGGGCAGCACGGTCAGCGCGGCGACCATGTCGACCAGCACGGTGGCCACCCCGCCGTAGCCGATGGACCGCAGGATGGTTTCGGGGAACAGCATCAGGCTGGCCAGCACGATGGCGACGGTGACGCCGGACACCAGGACCGTCCGGCCCGCGGTGGTCACGGTGCGGGCGACCGCTTCCTCGACCGTGCCTTGTTTATGCAGCTCCTCCCGGAACCTCGTGACCAGGAACAGCCCGTAATCGATGCCCAGGCCGAGGCCGAGGATGGTGGTGATGTTCAGGGAGAAGACCGAAACGCCGGTGACCAGGGTCAGCAGCCGCAGCGCGGTGAACGAGCCCAGGATTCCCAGTGCGCCGATCGCCAGCGGCAGGCTCGCCGCGGTCAGGCTCCCGAAGATCACCAGCAGCAGGATCAGCAGGATGGGGAAGGACAGCGCTTCGGCCCGCGTGATGCTGGCGGTGGTCAGCTGGTCGATCGTTTCGTCGGTCGGGACCACCCCGCCGAGCTGTGTCTGCAGGCCGGGCGCGCTGAGCTGGGCTTTGATCGCGTCATAGCTGTCCTGGCGGGCGGTGTCGCCGGAGCCGGACAGCTCGATAACGGCATAGGCCTGATGACCGCTGGCGCTGACGAACTGCCGAGATCCCGTCGACCAGTAGCTGGCGTACGACTCGACCTTGCTGGGTGGCAGCGCGGCCAGGGTGCTGGTTACCGCGGACCGGAACGTCGGGGATGCCGCGGTGAGGGTCTTGCTGGAGTACAGCACGACCACGTCCCCGGCATCGCGGCCGAATGCCTGCGTGGCCAGGTTGGCCTCGTGCTGACTCTGGCTGTTCGGGGCGTCGAACCCGCCGGCGGTCTGCACCCTGGCGAAGATGCTGGTTCCCCACAGGACGCCGAGCCCCGCGACGAGCAGGGCGATCACCAGGATCAGCCGCCTGCGTCGATAAACAGTGCGGCCCCACCTCTCGAGTATGGATGGGTTCTCACTCATGACGATCCTTTCTCACAACAGCAGCAATAAATTCCCAGGTAGCAGAAATGGCTCAGCCGATGGCGGCGGATATATCCTCAAGCGCTTTGAGCAGCTCAAGCACCCCGGAGAAAGGCTTCCAGGCGTCGGTGCCGTCGGCACGTATTCGTCCCTCGAGCCGTCCATCTGAAGTTCGGTTGATATCAAGCAGGAGGCGAATCGCTTGCCTCGGCTTTGGTGAGGCGTCCATAGCTCGTAGTCAACGCGGATAGCACGGTATTGTCCCCAGGGTGCGACCCTAGGTTCGACCCTGTGTTTTGGGGGTCAGTTCACAAGAGCGGCTAGCGCTCGGCGGGAGGTGATGTCGAGCTTGATGTAGCTGTTGCGGAGGTGGTACTCCACTGTCTTCACTGACACGTACAGCTGGCTGGCCACCTCCCGGTTGGTCAGTCCGGTAGCGACCAGTCGAGCCACTGCTAGTTCTGCCCGGCTGAGTCCGAGCAGGGCGGCGGGACTGCCGGCCGCGGCCTTGACCTTCAGGGTGGCTAGTTCCGTGGCGCAGGCCTGCACGTATGGATCTGCGCCCAGGCCGGAGAAGAGACGATGGGCCCTTTCGAGCTGTGTCACAGCCGCCGGCTGGTTCTCGGCCGCGCGCAAGCGGCGGCCGTCGTCGAGGCTCAGCAGGGCGCGTTCGAACGGCATCGGCACCTGCGCCTCGATCAAGTGGGCTTGTGTGAACGCCGCTTCCGCCTGGGTCACCTGGCCTCTGGCCATGGCCAGATTGCCACGACAGCGAGCAAGCATGAGAGCTGCCGACGCAAGGCCGGCGGCAGGAATGGCGTCCTCGAAATGGCCGAGCGCGGTTTCGGCGTCGTCGAGCCGGCCCAAGCCAATCAGCGCGTCCGCCTCGAGGCCTCTCCAGTTGAAGATGCCCGGGCGGCCCCCAACATCGAGGAGTCCGGTTGCGCGCACCGGTTCTGTCGCGAGAAGTACCCCGGGCAGGTCGCCGCGCGCGAAGGCGAGTGAGGCGCTAGCCATCGCGGCGGTGGCTACCGCCAGGACCACCGGAAACCGCTCGGCCGCGGCCCGGGCCGCGCTGACGTGCGCCTGCGCGGCAGGCCACTGGCCGCGGAAGGCCAGGACCTGGGCGATCCGTGCGTGCGCCCGCGCGAGGTCGAGCGGACGGTCCGTGTCTTGTGCCAGTGAGGTCGCCAGCTGAGCGTGCGCGACTGCCGCGTCCCAGTCGCCCCGGCGGAAGTGGGCATCGCTGAGGTGAGCGAGACACGGACCCGGGTAGGTCGCCGGCAGGCCTGTTCGCAGCCGGGCAGCCGCGACGCCGAGGTCGGCGATGGCCCCGGGCAGGTCATCGGCGTAGACCTTCAGCATGCCTCGCATGATGAGCGCGTCGGTCTCAGCCATCGGTACTTCGTTCCCCGATACCGGCAGGAAGCCGAGCACGGCCAGCCCCTCGGGAGTACGGCCGGCCGCGGTGAAGGCATATGCCTGCGCCGTACGCGCCATGGCCTGCAGCACCGAACCGGGATCAGTACCGCCTACCGCCCGGTCGGCCCAGGTCAGCGCCTCGTCGGGGCGGCCGGACAGGACCATCCAGTTGGTCAGGGATGTCGCGGCCCGCGCTCCGATTTCACGCTCGGCCGCCGGATCGTGAGCCTGCCACGCGGCGAGCAGGCGGCCCTCGGCACTTGGCGATCCGGTGAACACCCCTAGAAGTCCGGTCAGGGCGTCGCGGCGAGCACCGGAAGCCTGGCAGGATGCCAGAACTCGTGCCGCCGCGGGTGTATCCGCGGTATTGAGGAGGACCACGGCGGCGTCAAGCAACCGGGTCTCCCTGGCCTGGCCGGCCGGCGAAAGGGCAGCTGCCTGTTCCAGCGCCCAGGCCGAGGCGTCTGCGTCACCGGCGGCCGCAGCGGCCCGGGCAGACGCTTCGAGCTCATCGGCCAGCGCCTCATCAGGACCCAGCGCCGCCGCGGCCAGATGGGCCAGCCGCCCTCGGCCGGCCACGACCTCGGCCGCCCGCACATGCAGTTCGCGGCGACTCGCCGGACTGAGATCGGCGTAGATCGCCGCCCGGAACAGCGGATGGGTAAAGGCCAGCTCCAGCGCCGAGTCAGCTTCGGTCAACAGTCCCGCCGCGACCGCCGCATCCACCTCGTTCCGCGCATCGGGCAACCGGGCGACCGACACGGTCGCCGCGATCGGTGCGTGCTGCCCCAGCACCGAAGCTGCCGCCAGGAATGACTGAGCTGCCGCCGGGAGCCCTGCCACCCGGGCGAGGATCACCGCGGAAAGCTCCCGTGGCGCCGGCAGTCCGCGGTCCCCCGCCGCGCTCAGCGCGGCGATGCCGATCTCGTCGAGCAGCGCCCGGCAGTAGAGCGCGTTGCCGCCGGTATGAGCAGCCAGCCGAGACGCGCCGCGCTGCGACAGCACGCCCAGCCCCAGCGCGCCCGCAAGCTCGGTGAGGTCGCCTGGACTGAGCCCGCCCAAGCGGACACGGGTGACGCGCGAATCACCACCCGCGAACCGCCCCCAGCCGGGATCGACCCGCTCACCGGCCCGCGCCGACACGATCGCCAGCACCTTGTCGGCACGCAGCCGCCGCAAAGCGAACAACACCGCACGCGACGACGGCCGGTCGGCCCACTGCAGATCGTCGATGGCGAGCACGACGACCTGACCGTCGGCTTGCAGCCGGTCGAGCAGATCCAGCAGCCGAGCGCCAACGGCCATCGGATCCGTCCCCGGCTCCGTCACGGTCCCCGGCTGCAGCTGATCGACGATTCCGTACGAGAGCAACGTTTCTGCCTCGTCCCCGCCAACCTGGAGAATGACGGCGTTCGGCAGCGAACCGAGGAACCGGGACAGCAGAGTCGACTTACCTCCGCCAGCCTCGCCCTCCACGTAGACGACCTGCGGATGGCCCATTTCAGCGGCGGAAAGCAGTTCACCGAGGATGCGCAGTTCGCTCTGCCGTCCCACGAAACCGGCAGAGGTGCTCATCAAACTGAATGCGTGACTGGCGCGGCAGGAAGCATCGCGGACGGCGGCCGCCCGCGATTGACGCCGGGGAAAATATTCGTAGCCGTCATTGACCATCTCGTCAGAGGGGTATCTGCCGGCGCCCAGAAGATCGCGCGTCGCCACTACTACGGTTAATAGCCGCTCGTGTTATCGTAACGATACAGTAGTCCTCCGGGCTCGCTGCCAGCGTCTATGGGCCAGGTCAGGCCAGGCCTGACCCGGCCGCAACCGGGCGGCGCTCCCGATATGGGACTACGATGGCCTCCGTCCACGGCGCCGAGCAGGGCTCAGCCCGATGGGGCATGCTCGGCGTCATCAGCCTGGGTATCATCGCGCTCACGCTGAACTGGTTCGACGTCGCCACGGCATTCCCTTCCATCGGCGCGGAATTCAAGGTGGGTCTCGGGCCGCTGAGCTACCTCATCTCGCTCTACATCGTGGGCTACGGGCTCACCCATATTCCCGGCGGCATGCTCGCCACGGCAATCGGCATGAAGAAGACTCTCGTGCTCGGGCTGCTGGTGCAGGGACTGGCCGGAATCATGTCCGGGCTGTCATATCACTACACCGAACTCGCCTTCTTCCGAGTCGTCAGCGGCGTCGGCGGGTCAGTATTCATCGCGGTCGGGACCGCCGCGGTAGTCGTCTGGTTCCGCGAAAAAGACGTCACGCTCGCGCTCGGCATAACCGGCGGCGCCGTCTTCAGCGCGGGGGCCGCCCTCGCGCTCTATGGCTGGCTCTACGTGCAGCACGCGACAAGCTGGCACACCTCACTGATCCTGGCCGGTGTCTTCGAGCTTCTCGTGATGCTCGTGACCATGGTGGCCTTCCGGGTCCCAGCAGGCGAGCAGTCGCTCGGCGGTACTAGGTTCGACCGGGCCGCACTGCGTGCCACGCTCGCGAGCAGAGATCTGTGGATCTACGGTGTCGCGCTGTTCGGCGGATATGGCGCGTACTTCACCACCTCGCAACTGTTCAGCGAGTACGTGACGGCGCAACGGCATTTCGACCCAGCCGCCGGCGGACTGCTGTCCGCGCTCATCGCGCTCTCCGGCATTCCGGGCAGCCTGCTCGGCGGGTACTGCGCCGACCGCAGCAGGAACCTGCGGATGTTCATCGTCGGACCGCTCATTGCCGTCGCCGCACTGCTGGCCCTCATCCCCGCGGTACCGGCCGAAGCGCTCTGGGTACTCGGGATCGGAATCGGTTTCTTCCTCATCTTCGGCTTCGCAGCCTGGCTGGCGGTACCTGCCCGAGTCTGCGACATCGAGCACCAGTACATCGGCACGGCAACCGGCCTGATGCTCACGCTGGCCGCCGTAGGCGGCTTCTTCATCCCGATTATCTTCGGGCACCTCGTGGCCCATACGGGTTTCGGCACCGGCTGGGTGTTTCTTGCCATCGTGTCCTTCATGTTTGCTCTTCTCGGGCTGGCGGGCCGCAATCCGGCCAGGGCTCCGAAGCGCCCCGGCGCGGCTACGCCAGTAACAGGAACGCAAGTTCTGCGTGCAGATGATCCAATTCTTGGAAACGC